>NZ_JBTLRF010000001.1:0-816976 GCF_054482575.1 Roseivivax sp. CAU 1753
GCGAAAACGTTGATTGCAGGCCTTCATCAGAAGGCCGATACCCGCACCCGGAATGGCAAGGGTGTGCGAACGCGCATTTGCTAGCAAATACGCTGCCTCGCACTCCGCGCCCAAAGGGCGCGGATCTGGGTTTTACTCGGTTTGGTGGTCATAGCACGAGCAAAACACCCGGCTCCATTCCGAACCCGGCCGTTAAGTGCCGTCGCGCCAATGGTACTGCGTCTCAAGACGTGGGAGAGTAGGTCGCCGCCAAACCTAGCAAAACCCAGAAAAATACCCGCGCTCAAGCAGCAACGCGGTAGCGCAGACAAACCCGTATCTCTCGAAACGATCTCAGGACCCGCGACACACAAACGTCGCGATATCAGGGCAACCGCAAACCAACGCACCGCCCACACAACCAGGGCTCAAGCAGCGCAAGCAGTAGCCCAAACAACCAGGGCTCAAGCAGCGCAAGCAGTAGCCCGAACAACCAGGGCTCAAGCAGCGCAAGCGGTAGCCCGAACAAATGTCGCGGGATGGAGCAGTCCGGTAGCTCGTCAGGCTCATAACCTGAAGGTCGTAGGTTCAAATCCTACTCCCGCAACCAAAACCCCAAATCAACCAACCCCCACACACCAGGCAACCAGCGCCCGTAAATGACAGGGCGTTTCAACGCCTTGCGCGGCGGCATTGACCCAATGCATCAACTCTCGAGCGCGGGCTGGCGCCGGGTCGGGCCGGGCCCTGGTTCCGGCCGTGACGGACACTGTGCCCCGGTACAATTCACCAACATCCTGCAATATTTTTTGCGAATTTCGGGCTTTCTCCGTAGCAATGGGTATTCCGCAAGCGGAAACCTGCCGCTAGGGTCGCGGCACTTAACGATCCGCCGGGGAGGGGTCGATCGGACATCAGCGCTGCCTGCGGGCAGTGCCGCCGACAACTCCCGGGCCATTCAATGGGAGGAACCACATGGATCGTCGTTCATTTCTGAGAACGTCCGCACTGGGCGGCTCGGCTGCCGCGGCTTCGACGCTTGCCGCACCGGCATACGCGCAGGGCCAGCGGACCCTCACCATGGTCACATCCTGGCCCCGCGGTTTTGCGGTGCTGGACGATGCGGCCAGCTACCTCGTGGATTACGTCAACAAGCTGTCCGACGGCGAGCTGACCATCGACAAGAAGGCCCCGGGCGAGCTTGTGGGCGCGCTTGAGGTGTTCGACGCGGTCTCGTCCGGCCAGGCCGACATGTACCACTCGGCTGACTACTACTTCGTCGGCCAGCACCCGGCCTACGCCTTCTTCACCGCCGTGCCGTTCGGTGGCACCGCGCAGGAAGTGGCCAACTGGTATCACCACGGCGGCGGCCAGGAGCTGCACGACGAGCTGGGGTCGATCTTCAACCTCAAGGGCCTGATCTCGGGCAACTCCGGGTCGCAGTCCGGTGGCTGGTTCCGCAACGAGATCAAGTCCGCCGAAGACTTCAACGGCCTCAAGTTCCGCATGCCGGGCCTTGGCGGTCAGGTCCTGGGCAAGCTGGGCGCATCGGTCCAGAACATCCCCGGCGGCGAACTCTACCAGGCGCTGTCCTCGGGCGCGCTGGACGGTCTCGAGTGGGTCGGCCCGATGGCGGACGAGCGCGCGGGCTTCCAGGAAGTGGCCAAGATCTACTACACCGCGGGCTTCCACGAGCCGGGCTCGGCGCTGGCCTCTTCGGTCAACCTCGATGTCTGGAACGATCTGTCCGAAAAGCACCAGAACATTCTCAACATCGCTTCGCAGGCGGTGACGCACTATCAGCTGGCGGAAACGCTGGCCAATAACGGTGCCGCCCTTGCGCGTCTGCAAAGCCAGGGCGTCCAGACCCTGCAATTCCCCGACGACGTGTGGGATGCGTTCGGCGTGGCCTCGAAAGAGGTGATGGACGAGAACATGGGCGATGAGCTGTTCGCCAAGATCCGCGAGTCCTTTGACAAGAGCCTTGCGTCTTCGGCAGCATGGATCAACAAGTCCGACGGCTACTACGTCGAACAGCGCGTGCGCGTGCTGGGCGAGGGCTGAGCCCCAGGTCTGAACGACACCGAGGGCCCCGCACTTGCCGGGGCCCTTTCGCGATGATGGAACAGGGATAGCTCCGGCACGCGAGACCGGGGAGGGGGGACATATGGAACAGGACGCAGCAATCGGCCTTGGCGATGCGTTTGCAGCACTTGGCTCCGGCATCGTCTGGGTGCTCGGAAATATCGCGATGGCCTTCTACAACCTCGGCTATGCGATCACCCATCCCGGGCTCTGGCTTGACTGGTCCGACAAGGAATCGGTCATGCGCTTCGTCTTCTACGGCGGATCGTCGGATTTCTTCTTTGTGGTCTTCACCGCCTTTCTCGTGCTGACGGCGGTCGGGCTCTGGAACAACAAGGTCATGTGGGCCACCGTCATCGGGCTCGAGGGGCTGGCCAATGTGCTTGGCCGCGTCTTCGCCTGGGCGGGGCTTCTGATGGTCATCCAGCAGGTGGTGATCGTCTTCATGCAGCGCATCTTCACCCGGCCCGACATCTCGTTCGGTCTGGGCATTCCGCTGACCTTCGACATCTCTTGGTGGGCCGAAGAACTCAAACTTTACAACGCTTTGGTCGTGGCGCTCTGCCTGACCTACACCTTCGTTCAGAAGGGCCATGTGCGCGTCGACCTGGTCTATGCCTCGGTCAGTTTCCGCGCCAAGCGCGTGATCGACATGCTGGGCAGCCTGTTTTTCATGATGCCGATGGCGGTGCTGATCTGGATGTATGCCTGGTTCTTCATGTGGCGGCACCTCATCGTGCCCAAGCCGTCGGCGTCCGACACGCTGGAACGGCTGGTGATGAAGGCCCGTGCGATGCGCTGGAACGTCGAGACGATCGGCTTCAGCCCGAACGGCTTCACCGCCTATTTCCTATTCAAGATCCTCCTCCTGGCGATCGCGGGCCTGATCTTCCTGCAAGCCATCGCGTTCTTCTACCGCTCCTATCTCGAGTGGAAGGAAGGGCCTGAAAGCGAGGACAAATATCTCGACATCGACGTGCTGGAAGATCCGGTCGAAGTGCACGCGCACCGCGTCGATATCTAAGGGCAGGGGACAGAACATGCTTTTCGGACTGGACGGGGTCGAAATCGGCCTGATCATCGTCTTCATCACGCTTTTCTCGGCCATCCTGTCGGGCTTCCCGGTGGCCTTCGCCATCGGCGGCGCCGGGGTCATTTCCTTCGGGATCATCGCGGCGCTCGACAGCGCGGGGCTGCTCATCCACCAGGCGCTCGACACCAGCTCGGCAGAGTTCGCGGCAACCGTGGCCGAGGGCGCCAATGCCAAGGCCATCTCGGTCTTCACCCATCCGGACCTGCCGCGCATCGCCACCGGCGTGTTCGAGAATGGCTGGCAGACCGCGCTTGACCGCAACGTGTCCTTCATCGTCAACCGCATCAACGAACGCGTGCTTGCGGGCCAGTCCATCGAGACGCTGCTGGCGGTGCTGATGTTCGTGCTGATGGGCATCGTGCTCGAACGTTCGAAGATCGCCAACGACCTCTTGACCACCATGGCGCGGGTCTTCGGCCCGCTGCCCGGCGGTCTGGCTGTGTCCATCGTGGTGGTGGGGGCGTTCCTTGCCGCCTCGACCGGGATCGTCGGCGCGACCGTGGTCACCATGGGCCTTCTGGCCCTGCCCACGATGCTGCGCAACAACTACTCGCCCGAACTGGCCACCGGCGTCATCGCCGCCAGCGGCACGCTGGGCCAGATCATCCCGCCGTCCATCGTGATCGTGCTTCTGGGCACGCTGGCCGGGGACCTCTATTCCGCCGCGCAGGAAAACCGCGCCCAGCTTGCGGGCTGCACCGATGCGCTGACCTATCTCGGCGAACCGGCGGTGGTGTCGGTCGGCACGCTGTTCCAGGCGGCGCTGCTGCCCGGCATCCTGCTGGCCTTCCTCTATGCGGCCTATGCCTTCGGCTACGCGCTGCTGAACCCGTCAAAGGCCCCCGCGGTCGCGATGGGCGAAGCCACGGGCGAGGTCATCACCCGCGGCGAAAAGCTGACATGGTTCCTGATGGTGCCCGTGGCCCTGATCGTCGGCACTATCCTTCTGTCAAACGTCAACCTCGTCGGGTCGCAATCGACGCAGGTCGACAGCTTCACCACCTCGGGCGAAACCGCGTCGCTGCGCACCAATGTCGGTCCGGCCTGCCAGGCCTCGATGATCGACCTGCACGGCCAGAAAGCCTGGGACCGGGCCGTCGCCGAACAGGCCGCCATCGCCGAATCCGGCACCGGCGTCTCGAGCGAACGGCGCACGGCCGAACAGATCGAGGCCGCCCGCGCCGCGCAGATCGCCGACGCCGCCCCGATCGGCACCGGCATCGCCCTGATCGCGCTGTTCTTCGGCCTGATGCTGTCCGTGGGTCGCGGTGTCGCGCCCATCGACGAACCCTTGCCGCTGATCGCGGGCGCGCTCGGGACGCTGGCGCTGCTGCTGGTCGATATCGTGATCCTCGGGCCCACCACCTCGGTGCTGGCGACCCTGGCCTGGATCGTGCCGCCGTCGCTGGTGGCGCTCTGGGGGGTGAAACACGCCGCCGCCCGCATGGGCCGGAACGAACTGATCCGCGTGGTCTTCCCGCCGCTGGTGCTGATCATCGCGGTGCTGGGCTCGATCCTCGGCGGCATCACCAACCCGACGCCCGCTGCAGCCCTCGGCGCGGCCGGCGCGATCATGCTCGCGGCCTACCGAAAGCTGAGCGAGCAGGGCAAGGATCCGTGGATCATCACCTGGTCGACGCTGGCGGTGATCGCGATGATCCTGATCGGCATCAACTTCGACCTGCGCATCAACATCGAGTCGGTCTCCGCGGAATCCTGGTTCGGATTCTTTCTGGCCTACGGCGCGTATCTGTTTGCGTTCTTCGGCCTGCTCTATGCCTGCTGGGTGCTGTTCGCGGGCGGCGTGCTGACGCCTGCGGTGCGCGAGACCGCCAAGGTGACCTCGATGGTCTTCACCATCCTGATCGCCTCGCAGCTTCTCAACCTCGTGGTGATCTCCTTCGGGGGTGAACACTACATCCAGCAATTCCTGCAAAGCTTCGACAACGAGTTCAAGGTCTTCCTGATCGTGATGCTGGTGCTGTTCGTGCTGGGCTTCGTTCTCGACTTCCTCGAGATCATCTACATCGTCGTGCCCATCGTCGGACCGGTGATCTATGGCGGGTCTTTCGATCCGAAATGGGTGACCATCATGATCGCGGTGAACCTGCAAACCTCGTTCCTGACACCGCCCTTCGGCTTTGCGCTGTTCTACCTGCGCGGCGTCGCCCCGAAAGAGGTCACCACCGGCCACATCTATCGCGGCGTCGCGCCCTTCGTGCTGATCCAGGTCCTCGGCCTCGCGATCCTGTGGTTCTTCCCGGGCATCGTGACCATCGTGCCCGACCTGATCCCGAACTGAGCCGGCGCAACCGCAGAAAAGAAAAACCGCCGATCCACCTGCGTGGGTCGGCGGTTTTGCATCGGGCATCCCGGTAATCCGGGGCAGGCGCGCCCGCCCGGTGGCCGGACGCCATGCCTTCGCGCTTCCGTCAGGGGGGATGTGCCCGCACATGGCCACCGGCCTTGATGGCCCCGGTCCTGCAAATCGCGCCTAGCGCGTCGTGGTGTCCGGCAACGAGATATTGGCGACCTGCTCGGCGATGGGGTCGGTGCCGTGCGGCTCCAGCTCGTCGCTGAAATCCTCTTGCCCGGTCAGCAACTCCCACGCACCATGGCGAAACACCTCGAGCCCGGCAAAATTGCGCTTGTACCCCATCTTCTGGCTGCCCGGCACCCAGTAGCCAAGATAGACATAGGGCAGGTTGGCCTCGCGCGCGAGGTCGACATGATCGACGATCATGTAGGCCCCCAGCGATTGCCTCGGCAGGTCGGGCTCGTAGAAGGAATAGACCATCGACAGCCCGTCATCGAGCACGTCGGTCAGGCAAACGGCGGTCAGCTGCTCGCTCTCGCGGTCCATGTATTCGACCACGCGGCTGCGGATCGGGGTTTCCTCGACCATCGCGGCAAATTCGAAGATGTCCATGTCGGCCATGCCGCCATCGGCGTGCCGCGCATCCAGATAGCGCCGGAACAGGCTGTATTGCTCTTCGGTCGCCCAGGGGCTGGTGGCGCGGCGCAACAGATGGTCGTTGCGGTTGAGCGTGCGGCGCTGGCTTTTCGACGGCTGAAACTTCGACACGTCGATGCGCGCCGACAGGCAGGCCGAACAGTCCGAACAGGATGGCCGGTAGAGCACGTTCTGCGACCGCCGGAAGCCCTGCTTGGACAGCGAATCGTTCAGCCGTTCGGCCTGCGGTCCCTGCAACGCGGTAAACAGCTTCCGCTCCATCCGACCGTCCAGATACGGACAGGGCTGCGGCGCGGTAACATAGAACTGCGGTGCCAGGGGCAGCGAATGGCGCATGGATCGGTGGGTCCGGGACGTTGCTGAGACAATGGCGACGGTAACAATGAAATTCCGGGTCGCCAAGACCTCAAAAGCGCGGGCTTTCGGTGCATGTGCCCGCCGGTCCGGGACTGCCCCGGCCCGGCCCGGGGTCGCAGCAGACCGGCCACGGACCGGCCCGGGGCGGCACCCGGCTTAGGCGCGGCAGTTGATCATCACCGTGCCCAGGACCAGGTCGGTCAGGCTCTGCTTACGCTCGGTCGACAGCATCAGCAGGATCGAGCCCAGCTGCACGATGGCCGTCGCCACCGACAGCGCATAGCCCAGCGTATGCAGGAAGGCCGTGGCCGGATCGAGCCGGTTGGCATAGGCGTCGCGCAACTCGATCGACATCGCCCGCATGCCCCAGGTGGCCGATCCGGTGGCCAGCGTCACCCAGCGATAGGTGAAGCTGACGGCAAACCAGATCACCGGCAGGAAGAACAGCGCGATGCCAAGGGTCATGACCATGATGGGCACCATGATGATGGCCACGAAAACGGTGTCGATGATCCACGCCACGAACCGCTTCAGCGTCACGCTGTCATAGAACTCCGGCTGGCGTACCGGGTCGGGCAGATGGCCGGGATCGGGCCGATGATAATGGACGGTCGTCATGGGGGCTCCTTGCGCGGCTGGCACGGCGTCAAACGGTGCGGTGTCGGGGTCAACGGGCCCCGGAATGCGGGGCCCACTGCAATTGTTCAGGCGCTTTCGGGCGGTGTGTCGCCATCGGCGCGGGTCTTGCGGTCATCCATGAACTGGTCGAACTCGGCCTTGTCGCGGGCATCACGCAGCCGCTTGAGGAAGCTTTCGAATTCGGCCTGCTCCTGCTCCAGGCGGCGCAGCGTTTCGGACTTGTAGGCGTCGAACGCCATGTTGCCAGAAGGCTTCATCGCCGAAAAGGCGTGGCGCGTGGTCGAGGTGCGGCGGGAAGAACAGGAAAACATGCGTTTGCTCCAGATCATGTAGGCGAGAAGGGCAAGGCCCACGGGCCAGAAGAACACGAAGCCCAGGATCATGGCGATCATCCAGGCAAACTTGCCCTTCTGGTCGAGCCACGCCTCGGATCGGCTCAGCCAACCCGCATTGGCGGGAAGCGTGTGGGGTTCGGCGGCAATGCTCATGTCGGTCTCCATCTCGGCTTCATCGCGGGATTGCGATGTAAATGCCTTTCACATTACAACAGATCGGCATTCCGCGACCCGGTTTCAAGACGCGATGTGAATACTTTTTACATTTTTCCGCTCAATCGGTAAAATCCGCCCAAATGGCACCGGTCAGCCGCAGCAGATCCGTACCCGTCAGGCAGACCACATGCCGCGGCGTGCCCGCGGCGGCCCAGACCACGTCGAATGTCAGCAGATGCGGGTCGATCCAGGTCGCGATCGGCGCAAGATGTCCGATCGGGGCGACCCCGCCGATGGCAAAGCCGGTCTGCGCCCGGATCAGCGCCGCATCGGCCTTGCCCAGGGCGGTGCCCGCCAGGGCGCTGGCCTTGGCATCGTTGACCCGGTGGCCGCCCGCCGTGAGAAACATCACCGCCCGGCCGGTCCGCTCGGCGCGGAAGATGATGGATTTCACGATCTGGTCGACGTCGCAGCCGATCGACGCCGCCGCGTCCGCGGCACTTCGGGCCTGACCCACCTCGCGGATATCCGGCGCGACCCCGCCCGCGTCCAGTGCCCGTCGCACCCGCATCATGCTCTTGCTCATGAACACCCTCCATTGTCCCGACGCATGAAACGCCACCGCTTTTGCCTGTGCAAGCTGACGTAGCCGTTGCGCTTTTGCGCGGCGCATGGCCAAGTCGGCGTATGGATTTCGCTTCTCGCATGACCCGCTGCCCGCGTCCCTTCAGCCCCGACCAGGGCCGGGACGCCTTGACCGCCGCCGCCTGGGCCTCTGGCCCGATTGCCGATCTTCTGTCGGGCACCGCAGGCTCCAGCCCCTATCTGCGCGCCCTGATCGAGAAAGAGCACGACTGGCTCGAAGGCGCGCTCGACGACGTCGATGCCGCCCTGCCGACGCTGTTCGCGGCCCTGCGCACGGCCCCGCCCGACACCCGCGCCGATGATCTGCGGCAGGCCAAGCGCCGGGTGGCGCTGTTGATTGCACTGGCCGACCTGGGCGGTGTCTGGCCGCTCGAAGCCGTCACCGGCGCGCTGACCACCTTTGCCGACCTGTCGGTGCAACTGGCGCTCGAGGCCACCGTCGGGGCCGAGATCCGCCGTGGAAAACTGCCCGGCGCCACCGAGGATGACATTCCCCGGGCCGGTGGCATGGTCGCGCTGGCCATGGGCAAGATGGGCGCGGGCGAGCTGAACTATTCCTCCGATATCGACCTGATCTGCCTGTTTGACGAGACCCGGTTCGATCCGGCGGACTATCACGACGCCCGGTCGAGCTTTGTGCGCGCCACCCGCAAGATGTCGCAGATGCTGTCCGATCCGACCGGCGAAGGCTATGTCTTCCGCACTGACCTGCGCCTGCGGCCCGACCCGGCGGTCACCCCGGTCTGCCTGGCGATGGAGGCCGCCGAGCGCTATTACGAAAGCCTCGGCCGCACCTGGGAACGCGCCGCCTATATCAAGGCCCGCGCCGCGGCGGGGGATGTGGAGGCGGGCGCGCGCTTCCTGACCACGCTGACCCCCTTTGTCTGGCGCCGCCACCTCGATTTCGCCGCGATCCAGGACGCCCACGACATGCGGTTGCGCATCCGCAAGCACAAGGGGCTGGGCGGCCCGATCACGCTGCCCGGCCACAACATGAAGCTCGGGCGCGGCGGCATCCGCGAGATCGAGTTCTTCACCCAGACCCAGCAGATCATCGCCGGCGGTCGCGACCCGGACCTGCGCCTGCGCGGCACCGTCGAAAGTCTGCATCGCCTGGCGGAAAAGGACTGGATTCCCAAGACGTTGGCGGACACCTTGTCGGATCACTACCGGGCCCATCGCGAGGTCGAGCACCGGGTCCAGATGATCCACGATTCCCAGACCCATCTGTTGCCGAATTCCGACGAAGGATTCGACCGGCTGGCGTGCCTTATGGGAAAGGATTCCAAGGACTTGAAGGGCGAAATCAAGAGACGACTCGAAGAAACGCACGGGGCCACCGAAGGCTTCTTCAAGCCCGACACCACCGAAGATCACGACGCCCAGGAGATCGATTTCGGCAAGGACATCCTTGCCCGGTGGCCGTCCTATGCCGCCATGCGCTCGGCCCGCGCCGAGACGATCTTCGACCGGCTGAAGCCGGACATCCTGAAGCGGCTGCAAAAGGCCGCGCGTCCGCAAGAGGCGCTGGTCGCCTTCGACGGCTTTCTGGAAGGGTTGCCCGCGGGTGTGCAGCTGTTCTCGCTGTTTGAGGCGAACCCGCAGCTTATCGACCTTCTTGTGGATATTGTCGCGACATCTCCGGACCTTGCGCGGTATCTTTCACGCAATGCGCAAGTGTTCGATGCGGTCATCGGCGGCGATTTCTTCGCCGATTGGCCGGGGCTTGATGCCCTGCGCGCGGCCTTGGCCGAATTGCTGGCGCGGGAAGACGATTACGAACGCCGTCTCGACGCTGCCCGGCGCTGGGGCAAGGAATGGCACTTCCGGGCCGGTGTGCACCTGTTGCGCGGGCTTTCCACCCCGCGTGAGGCCGCCCGCCAATATGCCGACGTGGCGGAGGCGTCGCTGGCGGCGCTCTGGCCCGTGGTGGTGGCGGAATTTTCCCGCCGCTACGGCGCGCCGCCGGGCAAGGGGGCGGTTGTGCTCGGCATGGGGTCGCTGGGCGCGCGCCAGCTTCACGCGCGCTCGGATCTCGACGTGATCGTGATCTACGATGCCGATGGCGTGGCGGAATCAGATGGCAAGAAGCCATTGGCAACAAGGGCTTACTATGCGCGGCTCACGCAGGCGCTGGTGGCGGCGATCACCGCGCCCATGGCCGAGGGCCGGGTCTACGAGATGGATATGCGGCTGCGGCCCTCGGGCAACCAGGGCCCGGTGGCCACCGCCTTTCCCGCGTTTCGCGAATATCAGGAAACCCAGGCCTGGCTTTGGGAACACATGGCGCTGACGCGCGCGCGGTTCGTGGCGGGCGAGGCCGCGCTCGGGGCGACGGTCGAGGCGTTCCGCGCCGAGCTGCTGTCGAAGCCGATCGACCGGGGCAAGGCGCTGGTCGAGGTGGCCGACATGCGCGCGCGGATCGCCGCCGCCAAGGGGGCAGGCGCAGTCTGGGATCCCAAGATCGGGCGCGGTCGCCTGCAGGAGATCGAGCTCATCGCGCAGGTCGGCGCGCTGTTGTCCGCAAAGACGCCGCGCGGCGTGCCCGAGGGGCTGCGCGCGCTGGCAGAGGCAGGTCTCTTGCCGGACGCCGACGCCGAGACCCTCGTGGCGACCTATCGCTGTCTCTGGGCGCTGCAGATCGGCGCGCGGCTCGTCAGCGAGGGCGCATTCGATCCCGAAGAGGCCGGTGGCGGGGCGGTGGATTTTCTGCTGCGGCTGACCGAATTCGACACGACCGATGCGCTGGTCGCACAATTGACGCAGCGCACCGAAACCGCGGGCCGCATCGTCGACGCGGTCTTGCAGACGGGATCGACGACATGACCGCCATCGACCACGACCCCAGGGGGTTGATCCGCGAAGCCTACCGGATCGACGGGATCGGCATCGAGGATTGCCGCACCATCTTCCTGGATTGGGTGCTGGGCCTGCCGGTCGAGACCGACAACGCGGTCGCGATCCGGGCGATGCTGGCGCGATACGGCCAGTCCGGCCATCCCATGACCCGGGTGCTGGAAGAGGGGCTGGCAACGCTGGGCGCGCCGCGGCGTCGCGGCGGCTGGCGGGCCAGGCACTGACGGGCAGGGCGGCACGACGGCACAGCGCCCACGAGGCCCCGGATCGGGGTCCGGGGCGGTCGCGTCGGACGGCGCGGGTGTCTGTCCCGGGCCTGACCCGGGACCTCGGGGTCAGCGCGGCAGAGCGGCGGCCTCGCGCGCCAGGGCGGTAATGCCGTCCCAGTCGCCGGCCTGCATCAGGTCGCTGGGCGCGACCCAGGACCCGCCGACGCAGAGCGTGTTCGACAGCCCCAGATAGTCCGGCGCATTTTTCAGTGACACGCCGCCGGTGGGGCAGAAGCGCACCTGCGGCAGCGGCGCACCGATGGCCTTGAGGGCTTTCGCGCCGCCATTGGCCTCGGCGGGAAAGAACTTCTGCACCGTATACCCGCGCTCAAGCAGGTGCATGACCTCGGTCGCGGTGGCGACGCCGGGAAGCAGCGGCAGGTCGGCGGCTTCGCAGGCGGCAAGAATCGTATCGGTCGCCCCCGGAGAGACGCCGAACTTCGCCCCCGCCGCCACGGCCTTTTCGACATCCTGTGGTGTCAGCAGCGTTCCGGCCCCGACCACGCCGCCCTCGACCTGTGCCATTTCGGCGATCGCCTCGAGGGCTATGGGCGTGCGCAGCGTCACCTCGAGCACGGGCAGGCCGCCTGCCACCAGCGCCTCGGCGAGGGGACGGGCATGGGCGAGGTCGTCGATCACGAGGACCGGAATGACGGGGGCCAGCTTGCAGAGGCGTTCAGAGGCGCGGCTGGCATCTTGGGGTGTGATCATCGGCTGTTCCGCATGTTGGAGACGCAAAGGCGCGTATTTGTGAAATGGAAAGGGGCGGGGGTGGTCAGACCACAACCGCCGCACCGTCGGAGGCGAGCCCGACATTCTGGCGGAAGGCTTCGAACAACTCGCGCCCGACGCCGTGGCCGTTGTCGCTGAGGTCGGCCCGGGCGGGGTCGCGACTGTCGAAATCCGCCGCAAGGCAGGTGATCTCGCCCCGGGTGGCATCGACCCGGATCGTGTCGCCGTCGCGCACACGCGCGAGCGGGCCGCCCTTTGCCGCCTCGGGGGACAGGTGGATGCAGGACGGCACCTTGCCCGAGGCCCCCGACATCCGCCCGTCGGTGACCAGCGCCACCTTGAGGCCGCGATCCTGCAGCACCGCGAGGATCGGGGTCAGCGAGTGCAATTCCGGCATGCCGTTGGCCGAGGGGCCCTGGAAGCGCACCACCACCACCGTGTCTTCGGTAAATTCACCGGCCTTGAAGGCGGCCTTGACGGAATGCTGGTCCTGAAAGACGCGGGCCCGGGCCTCGATCACGTGGCGCTCGGGGGCGACCGCCGATGTCTTCATCATGCCGCGCCCGAGATTGCCGTGAAGCTGCTGCAGGCCGCCGGTCTTCTGGAACGGATCCTCCGCCGGGCGCAGGATCTTGTCGTTCTGGCTGACGCCCGCGCCGGCCGCATAGACCACGCGGTTGTTCTTGAGCTGCGGTTCCTGGGTGTAGAGCGACAGCCCGTCGCCCGCGACGGTTTTCACGTCCGCGTGCAGCAGGCCCGATTTCAGCAGGTCGCCGATCATGAAGGACAGCCCGCCCGCGGCGTGGAAGTGGTTCACATCCGCCAGGCCGTTGGGATAGACCTTCGCCATCAGCGGCACCGCGTTCGAGATTTCGTTGAAGTCCTCGAGGGTCAGTTCGATCCCCGCGGCGCGCGCCATGGCGGGCAGGTGCAGCACCAGGTTGGTGGACCCGCCCGTGGCCATCAGCCCCACCATGCCGTTGACGAAGGCCTTGGCGTCGAGGATGTCGCAGACCGGGCGGTAATCGTTGCCGAGCGCCGTGATCTCGGCGGCGCGTTCGGTGCCCGCCACGGTCAGCGCCTCGCGCAGCGGCGTGTTGGGGTTGACGAAGGACGCGCCCGGCAGGTGCAGGCCCATGAACTCCATCAGCATCTGGTTGGTATTGGCGGTGCCGTAGAAGGTGCAGGTGCCCGGCCCGTGATAGGACGCCATCTCGGCCTCCATCAGCTTGTCACGACCGATCTCGCCGGCGGCGAATTGCTGGCGCACGCGCGCCTTTTCGTCATTGGGCAGACCCGAGGTCATCGGCCCGGCGGGCAGGAAGATGCCGGGGATATAGCCGAAGGTGGCCGCGCCGATGATCAGCCCCGGCACGATCTTGTCGCAGACGCCAAGGTAAAGCGCCGCGTCGAAGGTGTTGTGCGACAGGGCGACCCCCGCCGCCAGCGCGATCACATCGCGCGAGAACAGCGACAGCTCCATACCGACCTGGCCCTGCGTGACCCCGTCGCACATGGCCGGAACGCCGCCCGCGACCTGAGCCGTGGCACCGACATCGCGCGCCGCGGCGCGGATCACGTCGGGGTAGCGTTCGAACGGCTGATGCGCCGACAGCATGTCGTTATAGGCCGTCACGATCCCGATATTGGGCGCACGGCCAACCGCCAGCGTGTCCTTGTCGCCGCCCATCGCGGCATAGGCATGGGCCTGGTTGCCGCAGGACAGGTGCGCCCGGCGCGGGCCTTCCTCGGCGGCGCGGCGCATCCGGTCGAGATAGGTGGCGCGGCGCGTCTCCGAGCGTTCTTCGATCCGGTCGGTCACTTTGGCGATGGTGGCATTGAGGGTCATGGGCGGGATCTCCTTCCCCGAGAGGGACGCATTCTTTCTTCTTCCCCGAGAGGGACGCATTCTTTCTTCGGATGAGTAACGCAGTTAGCGCTAACGGTAAAGGCAATTCCGTTGTCGGTCGGGCAGGTCTCGATGGCGGTCCGGCGGCATCTCGCAGATGCGCGCGGGGCGTGGGCGGGCGTGGGCAGCACAAGGCGTGCACGAATATTAACGTTAACGCGCCGCAATCCGGCCTGATTCGTGTCGCAGAACCACAGTCACAAGGAAGTCGCAAAACCACCGCGACGACAAGGGTTGCCGTTCCGTGGCGGCCAGAGGCGCCGCAGACGCGACGGATGGATTGGAGAACGATATGGTAACGGCAAAGCGCATCCTGGCCTTCGCGGCCCTGCTCGGTCTGACCGCCTGTGGCGGCATGGAGACCGCATCGCGCAACGCGATCGGCGAGAACCTGCCGCCAGCGCAGTACGAACCGCAATCGGCCCAACCGCAGACCCTGGCACCGGTGACGCTGGTCGGCTTCGAGGTCAGCGTGCCCGACAGCCTCAAGGTGTCGGAGGTCAACGGCTACATTCCGCGCGGCGATATCGTCTGGCGCGGCGATCCGCGCGGCGACCGTTACGCGCAGGTCAAGGCGATCTTCGAGGCCAGCCTGATGGAAAGCGCGGCGGATCTGACCGAGGGCGTGCCGGTCAACGTCAAGGTGGTGGTGCGCCGCTTCCACGCGCTGACCGAAAAGGCCCGCTATACCACCGGCGGCATTCACAACATCGTCTTCGATGTCGCGATCTACCATTCGGTGACCGGCGAATTGTTGCGTCCGATCAAGACCGTGAAGGCCGACCTTAAAGCTTATGGCGGGTCCAGTGCCATCGCCGCGGACGCCCGTGGCGAGACCCAGAAGGTCCGCATCACCGAGCATCTGCGCCAGACCTTCCTGGCAGAGCTGACGGTCGCGGCCGGGCACCAAAATGCCAGCCTCGGCGTCATTCAGGCGATGAACTACGTGCGCTGACTTCCCCCCGCGATCAGGACTGGATAAGAGGGCGCCATGACAGCGCCCTCTTATCCCGTGATCCGCCTGAAACCCAAGGCCAATGCCCGTGCCATCCGGCGCGGCTTTCCCTGGGTTTTCGCCAATGAGCTTGTGCTCGACCGTCGTGCCAAGGGCCTGCCGCCGGGCAGTATCGCCCTGCTCGAGGACCATGACCGCAAGCCCCTGGGGCTGGTCGGGGTCACGCCCGCCTCGAAGATCGCCGCGCGGATGCTCGACCCCGATCCCGAGGCGGTGATCGACACCGCCTGGCTGACCGCGCGGCTCACCCGCGCGTTGTCGCATCGCGACCGGCTCTATGATGCGCCCTTTTACCGCCTGATCCATGCCGAGGCCGACGGGCTGCCCGGCGTCATCATCGACCGCTTCGGCGATACAGCGGTGATCCAGCCCAATGCCGCCTGGGCCGACGCGCTGATCGACCCGCTTTGCGCCGCATTGGCAGAGGTCACGGGCGTCACCACGATCCTCAAGAACGCGGGCGGGCGCGGGCGCGCGCTCGAAGGGCTCGACGATGTGGATGCGCAGATGCTGGGCGCCGCCCCCGATGCGCCGCTGCCGGTGGAGATGAACAACGCCACCTACATGGCCGATCTGACCGGCGGCCAGAAGACCGGGCTCTTTTACGACCAGCGTCAGAACCAGGCCTTCGCCCAACGGCTGGCGCGGGACGCGCGCGTGCTCGATGTGTTTTCCCATGTGGGCGGTTTTGCCCTGGCGGCGCTGGCGGGCGGTGCCAAAAGCGCTTTGGCCGTCGACGGATCCGAGCCTGCGCTGACCCTGGCCCGCGCCGGGGCGGCGGCGATGGGGGTCGCGGATCGCTTCGAGACCCGGCAGGGCGATGCCTTCGACGCGCTGGCAGCCCTCGGGCAAGAGGCGCAGCACTTCGATCTGGTGATCTGCGATCCGCCCGCCTTCGCGCCCGCGAAAGCCGCGCTCGAGCCGGGGTTGCGCGCCTATGAACGGGTGGCGCGGCTGGCCGCGCCGCTGGTCGTGGAGGGCGGCTACCTTGTGCTGTGCTCCTGCTCGCATGCGGTGGACCTGTCGGCCTTTCAGGGCGCGTGCCTGCGCGGCATCGGTCGCGCCGGACGCCATGCGCAGCTGATCCATACGGGCGGGGCAGGGCCGGATCACCCGCTGCTGCCGCAACTGGCCGAATCGGGCTATCTCAAAGCGTTGTTCTTCCGCCTTTGAAGGTTCTGATCGACACCTGCGTGATGTACCCCACGGTCATGCGGTCGGTGCTGCTGGGGGTCGCGGCGACGGGGGCCTTCACGCCGCTCTGGTCGGCCCGCATCCTCGAGGAATGGGCCCGTGCCGCGCGCAAGCTCGGCCCCGGCGGCGAGGCGCAGGCGCGCGGTGAAATCGCGGCCCTGCGCGCCCGGTGGCCCCGCGCCGAGGTGACATGGAAGCCGTCGCTCGAAACGCGGCTCTGGCTGCCCGATCCCAACGACATCCACGTTCTCGCCGCCGCAATCGCCGGGTCGGCGGATGTGATCCTGACCCTCAACGCGCAGGATTTCCCGCGCGGACCTTTGGCCGGCGAAGGCTTGTCGCGGGCCGATCCCGACGCCTTCCTGCTGGGCCATTACCATGCCGCGCCGGGGCGTGTCGCGGAGGTCTGCGCGCAGGTCCTGGCCGAGGCGCGCCGCCTTTCGGACCAGCACTGGGAGATGCGGGCGCTGTTGAAAAAGGCGAAATTGCCGCGCCTCGCCAAGGCCCTGACGGTCGATGCCGCGCCCGGGCCATCTTGAACCCGGCCCCTTGGGCTGTTAGCTCGGACCGAACCTGACGTTTTCCCTTAGGCTTTGCAGGAGGCGCCCCCGGTGGCAGTCCCGGCCCCCCGTCTCGAGATCCGCAACCTTACCCGCCGTTTCGACGGCAAGACCGTCGTGGACGATGTGTCGCTGTCGATCATGCCCGGCCATGTGACCTGTCTGCTCGGGCCCTCGGGGTGCGGCAAGTCCACCACGCTCAGGATGATCGCGGGCGTCGACATGCAGGACGCGGGCGAGATCTACGTCGATGGCAAGCTGGTCTGCGACACCCTGTTCCGCATTCCCCCCGAACGCCGCTCGATCGGGCTGATGTTTCAGGATTTTGCGCTGTTCCCGCATCTGACGGTCGAACGGAACGTGGCTTTCGGGCTCAATGGCAGCCGGTCCGAAAACCGCGCCCGGGTCGAGCAGTTGCTGGGCCGCGTCGGCCTTGGCCACTTCATCGCGTCCTATCCGCACGAATTGTCCGGCGGCGAACAGCAGCGCGTTGCCCTGGCCCGGGCGCTGGCCCCGCGCCCCCGGGTGATGCTGATGGACGAGCCGTTCTCGGGGCTCGACAACCGCCTGCGCGACGGCATCCGCGACGAGACGCTGGCGCTTCTGAAAGAGGAAGGCACCAGCGTTCTGCTGGTCACGCACGAGCCGGAAGAGGCGATGCGCATGGCCGATGAAATCGCGCTCATGCGCGACGGGCGCATCGTGCAGCGCGGCGCGCCCTACAACATCTACAACGCCCCCGCCGACAAGGCTGCCGTGGCATTCTTTTCGGATATCAACGTGTTGACGGGCACTGTTCAAGGTGCTTTGACCGACACGCCCTTCGGCCAGTTCCTCGCGCCCGGCGTGCCCGACGGCGCCCGCATGGATATCGTGTTCCGCCCGCAGCACGTCTCGATCGACTTTGACCGGCAGGGCCGTGGCCCGAACCCCACCGCGATCCAGGGCACGCCCGCGCGCGGCATCGTCGAACGCGCGCGCTTCATGGGGTCCGAAAGCCTTATCGAATTCCGCATGGAGCATGACCGCGAAGTGCTGCGCGCCACGGTGCCGAACGTGTTTCTGCCCAAGGTGGGCACGCCGATGTGGCTGTCGGTGCGGCGCGATCGTTGCTTTGTCTTTCCCGCCGACGGTTGAAGCCACCCGCCACGGTCCCGCCGCATGCCACCGCACACCGGCACAGCCGCGTTCCGGCGCCGCCGCCTTTGGCGTCGCTTTTACCGTCAACGATGCCCGGTGGCGGCCCGGTAATCCTCAAGCCGCTTGCCCGGCTCGTCGACGAAGAGGCCGGGCAGGGGCATCAGCTCCTGCACCCGGTCGATGCGGAACGACAGGAAATCGCCTGCCGTCTCGTCCCAGACGATGGCTGTCCAGATCCGGCCCCAGTAATCCAGATGCAGCGGCCGCACCACGCGCGCCTCCGCCGCGTCGCGCAGGCGGATGCGCAGCTTCTGCCGGGCCCGGATCGCGGCCCGAAAGCCCGGCATGTGGCGAAACCCCTCCGCCGCCTCGGCGAAGGGGTAGGTGGCAAAACCAAAGCGCTTTGCGGCCATGCCGGTATCCTCGGGCAGCACCGCCTCGATCTTCTGCGACAGGGTCTCTGCCGCCTCCGAAACGCGGTCCATCCCTGCGGTTCCGACCGCCGCCAGGCCTAGGTGCAGCGCCTCCAACTCGTCCTCGGTCAGGTTCAGCGGCGGCAGCGTCGTCATCGCGCGCGCGGTAAATCCGCGCCCGCGTTCGCCCTCGATCGGCACCCCCGAGGCGGCCAGCGTGTCCATGTCGCGATAGATCGTCCGAAGCGACACACCCAGCGCCCGCGCCAGATCCTCGGCGCGGTGCAGGCGACCGTCCTTGAGGCGGGTCATCAGGGCATAAAGCCGGTCGGCACGGTGCATCGGTGATTCTCCGGGGGGCTGGTTCGGGCGCGGCCGGTTTTGTCATCAAACTGGCAACTGACAGAATAATGGCAAAGAATGCGACCGCACCACCCCGAATGCGGCCCCTTCCGCCGCATTGGCGCTTTTCCGGGGCCGCCGAAATCGTTATGCCGCTCTGCAGGAACTTCGCGGGACGGGGCGCTTGGCGCGTCTGAACATCCTGCCTATCGGGAGAGGCATCATGCTCAACAATATCGGCCTTCCGGGCCTTCTTCTCATCGCCGTCGTCGTGCTCGTGCTGTTTGGCCGGGGCAAGATCTCGAGCCTCATGGGCGAGGTCGGCAAAGGCATCACCGCCTTCAAGAAAGGCGTGAAGGACGGCTCGGAAGAGCTTGAAAACGAAGACGACAAGTCCGAGACGGCGCGTGACGTCACGCCCGAGACCGAAAAAGACAAGGTCTGAGGCGGCCTGATGTTCGATCTGGGCTGGACCGAGCTTCTGGTCATCGGGATCGTCGCGTTGATCGTGGTCGGCCCGAAGGACCTGCCGGTGCTCTTTCGCAATGTCGGCCGCTTCGTCGGCAAGGCCAAGGGCATGGCGCGCGAGTTTTCCAAGGCGATGAACGACGCCGCCGACGAGTCGGGCATGAAGGATGTGCAGAAAACCTTCAAATCCGCGACCAACCCGCTCAATTCGGCGATGGACGGGGTGAAATCCGCGGCGCGGGACATGACCAACCTCGACCTCGACAACACGTCGACCGGCAAGGGCGGCAGCGCCAAGCCCAAGCCCGAGATCAAGCCCAAGACCGACGCGGCCCGCAAGATCGAGGCCGCCACCGCCCGCAAGGCCGCCGAACGCAAGCAGCGCGAGGCCCAGGAGGCCCTGCAGAAGGCCGACGAGATCGAGAAATCCCTCGCCGCCCGTGACGGAGACAAAGCGTGAGCGCCGAAGACGACATCGAGGACAGCTCTGCCCCGCTGATCGAGCATCTGGCCGAGTTGCGCAACCGGCTGATCCACTCGGTCGTGGCCTTCATCATCGGCATGGTGATCTGTTTCACCGTCGCCACCCCGATCTTCAACTTCCTGACCGATCCGCTTTGCACCGTGCTGGCGGCGCGCGGTCAGGATTGCGACCTGATCTTCATCTCGCCGCAGGAAGGCTTCTTCGTGGCGATAAAGGTGTCGCTGCTGGGCGGCTTCATGCTGGCCTTTCCCTACATCGCCAACCAGATGTGGCGTTTCGTGGCCCCCGGTCTCTACCGCTCCGAAAAGGGCGCGTTCCTGCCGTTCCTGGTGGCCTCGCCCTTCATGTTCATCCTCGGCGCGTCCTTTGCCTTCTACGTGGTCACGCCGCTGGCCTATGATTTCTTTCTCGGCTTCCAGCAATTCGGCGCCGAGGGCGAGGCGCTGGTGGACGACGACGTCACCCAGGGCCTGTCGGTGGTGTTCCAGGGCTCGGCGCAGGAATACCTCAACCTGACCATCAAGTTCATCGTGGCCTTCGGGCTCTGCTTCCAGTTGCCAGTGCTGCTGACGCTGATGGGCAAGGCGGGACTGGTGTCGGCCAAGGGCTTGGGCGACGTGCGCAAATACGCCGTCGTCGGCATCCTCTTGCTGGCCGCACTGGTGACGCCGCCCGACGTCATCACCCAGGTGATCCTCTTCGTGGTGGTCTACGGCCTTTACGAGGTCTCGATCCTCCTGGTGGCCCGCGTCGAGAAGAAGCGCAAGGCGGACCTGATGGCGCAGGGGCTCTGGTTCGAGGATGACGACGACGACGGTGACGACGACGACGGTGACGATCCGGATACGCCCGCGGCTGCGCGCGACGATGCGGCGGACCTCGACGACGAGGAAGCAGAGGACCTCGCGGACGAGGTCGAGGACCCGCTATGGGCCGAGTTCGACGCGGAGGACGACACCGAAGAGGGCACGAAAAAGTGACCGATGAGGTGCTCACGCGGATCGCCGAGGCGCTGGAGCGGATCGCCCCGGCGCCGCGCGCGGCCCCCGATCTCGGCGCCGCCGAGGCTTTCGTCTGGCATACCGGCCCGGACCGGCTGGAGCCGGTCGCGAAGGTCAGCCGGGTCGACCTTTCGCTGCTCATCGGCATCGACCGCGCCCGCGACACGCTGCTGGCCAATACCCGTCGCTTCGCCGCCGGCAACGCCGCCAACAACGCGCTCCTCTGGGGCGCGCGGGGCATGGGCAAATCCTCGATCGTGAAGGCGGTCCATGCGGCCATCGTGGCCGAGGGCCATGCGCTGCGGATCGTGGAACTGCAGCGCGAAGACCTGCCGTCCGTCGCGCGCCTCCTGAACATCCTGCGCGCCTCCTCCGACCGGTTCCTGCTGTTCTGCGACGATCTGTCGTTTTCGCATGACGACCAGCACTACAAATCGCTGAAGGCGGTGCTTGATGGCGGCATCGAGGGTCGGCCCGAGAACGTGCTGTTCTACGCCACCTCGAACCGGCGGCACCTCATGCCCCGCGACATGATCGAGAACGAACGCTCGTCCTCGATCAGCCCCTCCGAGGCGGTCGAGGAAAAGGTGTCCCTGTCGGACCGCTTCGGCCTCTGGCTGGGGTTTCACCCCTGCACGCAGGACGACTACCTGGCAATGATCGCGGGCTATTGCGCCGCCTACGGCGTCGCCGTGGACGCCGAGACCCTGCGCGCCGAAGCCATCGAATGGCAGGCCACGCGCGGTGCCCGCTCGGGCCGTGTCGCCTGGCAGTTCTTCCTCGACCTGGCGGGACGCCAGGGCATCCGCGTCGATTGAGCCCTCGCGCCCGGGCTGACGCCCGGTCGTGCGGGCCAGATTGCGCCCGGGCTGCGCCCGGTCGTGCAGGCAGGATTGCACCCGGGCTCCGCCCGGTCGCCGGGGGCCGCGCCCGGGCTGCGCCCGGTCGTGCAGGCAGGATTGCGCCCGGGCTCCGCCCGGTCGCCGGGGGCCGCGCGGCTGCGCCGCGCGGGGCCTTTGGATATTGACAGGGCACATGAACGGCGTGGCGCAAGAGGTTGCGGCGGCGGGATTTTCTGCTGAGAGGCGCTTGAGCCGGCAGTCTGCCTCTCAAGACGCCTGTGCAATGGTGAACGGTCCGGAGACGCGTCAAGGCCGTGCCGCGCGTGCCGCGCGGTGCCTGCGGCAGCCTTGACCCGCCTCCGAACCGGGAGGGGCGCGGGGCGGGTCGTGATGCGCCCTAGTTCAGGTAGAGGTTCGGGTCGACCGCGTCGAAGCCGTCGCGCACCTCGAAATGCATGCGCGCCGGGTCGCCCGCGCGCACCTTGGCGATGCTCTGGCCGCGGCTGACCGCGTCGCCCTTGGCCACCGTGATGCCGTCGATATGGGTATAGACCGTCAGAATGTTGTCCGCGTGCTTGATCACCAGGATCGGGATGCCGTCGGTATTGGTGGTGATCGCCGCGACCGTTCCGCTGGCGGCGGCCTTGACCACCGTGCCCGCCGGGGCGGCGATGTCGATGCCGTCGTTGCTGCCCGGGGCATATTCGCGGATTATGGTGCCCGAGACCGGCATCCGGAACGCGCCCTGGGGTGCCGGGGCGTCGCTGACCTCGCCCACATCGGGCGCTGGGGTGGCGGGCGCGGGGGTGGCCGCAGGGGCCAGCGGGGCGGCCTCGGTGACCGGCGCGGGCGGCAGCGGATCGGCGGCCGAGGGCGGCATCGGCGTCGGTGAGCCCTGACCCGGAGAGGTCACGTTCGCGGCGACCTGGGTACCGCCGCCGGTGGCCAACGGGATCAGCAGGTACTGGCCCTCGCGCACGGAATAGGCCTGGTCGAGCCCGTTCCAGTCCGCCAGCGCGCGCGGCGTCACGTTATAGAGCCGGGCGATGGAATAGGCGGTCTCGCCCCGGCTGACCTGGTGACGCACGGGCTCCACCGCGCCGGGCTTCGGCGCGACGGTGCCCGCGGGCACCGGGGTCGCCGCGGCATTGTCGATGGCGGTCGAGGCCAGCGCCGAGATGTCGACGGCCCCGGTCGCGGCAGAGGGTTCGGCCACCCGGCGCGGCAGGGCCACGATTTCGCCCGCGCGCAGCGGGTCGTTGATCTCGATGCCGTTGTAGCGCGCCAACTCGCCCGCGGGCAGGCCGACCCGGTTGGCGACCGTCCCCAGCGTATCGCCGCGCTGCGCGACCGCCACCTGGTAGGTCGGGTAGGAAATCACGCCGCGCGCATCCGGCGCGGGCCGCGACGTCGTGGCGTTGATCGCGGCTTCCGACGTGTTGGCCGAGGTCGGCCGCATGTCGAAATCCATCGGCCCCGCGCAGGCGCCCAATCCCAGAACCAGCACACCCGCCCATCCCAGTCGCGCGCGTGCGGTTCTCACCGGTGCGATATCGGTCATCTTGCTCATCCTCAAATCCGCGTCCCGTTACGTTCGGGGCGTTCTGACGTCATTTCGCGCGCGGCTGCACGCATCAACTCTCGCGCCCGAGTCCCTCGATCAGGGGGACGAAACGCACAGGGCGTAATTCCTGGTAGTCAAAGCCATCCTCGGTCCGGGTGACCCGGATCAGGCTTTGCACCGCATCGGACTGACCGACCGGCACGACCATGATACCGCCGATCTTGAGTTGGGCCAATAGGGGGCCGGGCGGGTCCTCGGCGGCGGCGGTCACGATGATGCGGTCGAACGGCGCCTGATCGGGCAGCCCGAAGCTGCCATCGGCGGTAAAGGCGGTGATGTTTGTCAGCGCCAGCGCATCGAACACCTCGCGGGCTTCGCGCACCAGTCGGCGGTGGCGGTCGACGGTGTAGACGCGGCGCGCAAGCTGGCTCAGCACCGCCGCCTGGTAGCCCGACCCGGTGCCCACCTCGAGCACCTTGTCGCGCGGGCTGACATCCAGCGCCTGGGTCATCAGCCCGACCACCGAGGGCTGCGAGATGGTCTGCCCGCAGGCGATCGGCAGCGGCATGTCCTCATAGGCGCGGTCGGTGAAATAGTGCCGGATGAAGGGGCCGCGGTCGATTGCCTCCATCGCCGTCAGCACCCGCGTGTCGGTCACGCCGCGCGACCGCAGCGCAAAAAGGAACTGCATCTTGCGTTCCGCATCCGATGTCATGAAAGCGCGTCTTTCAGCCCGTCGAGATCGTCATGCGCGGTCAGGTCCGCGCGCATCGGCGTGACCGAGATGTAGCCCTGCAGGTTGACATGGGCGTCCGACCCTTCCGCCGTGGTCTTGCGTTGATCGCCGCCCTTGATCCACAGAAAACGGCGGCCCGCGGGCGACAGCTGCGGTTCGACCGAAAAGCCCGTATCGGGGCGCTTGCCCTGCGCCGCCGCGGTGATGCCGGCCACCGCCGCGGCGGGCACCGGCGGGAAATTGACGTTGTAGAACACCCGGTAGGCCGGATCCGCCGACGCGGTGCGCCCGATCAGGCGGCGGATCACGTCGGCGCCATGCACCCGGGCGGCCTCGAACATGTCGGACGCGTTCCAGATCTCGGGGCCGATGAACTGCGACAGCGCGATCGCCGGAAGATCCTGCAACGCGGCCTCCATCGCAGCCCCGATTGTGCCGGAATAGAGCACGTTCTCGGCGGAGTTGTTGCCGCGGTTGACGCCCGACAGCACCAGATCCGGCGGCGCGTCGGTCATCACGTCGTGGATCGCCGCCAGCACGCAGTCCGCGGGGCTGCCTTCGGCGGCGAAGGTGCGCGGGCCCAGCTCCGACACCATGAAGGGCTGCGAATAGGAAATGGTGTGCCCGACGCCCGATTGCTCGAAGGCGGGGGCGACGGTCCAGACCTCGCCCGAGGGGCCCGCGATCTCGGTGGCGATCTGTTTCAGCACCGCAAGGCCGGGCGCGTTGATGCCGTCGTCATTGGTGATGAGTATGCGCATGATCCCGCCTGTCTGACCGCTTAGGGGCGTGCATAGGGAATGGGGCCGCGCGGGGCAAGTCCGGGCAGGCGCGCGGCGCGCATTGCAGGGTTTCTGCGTGCCGACGGGGGTGGGGAATATCGCAGAGGTGTGTCGCGCGGTGGTGCGAAACACCGGGCGGCGTGCGGATGGTGCCGTGGGAGATGCGTTTTTTTGGAAAGATGAAGGGGCGGCGTGGCGCTATACATCGGATGTCGGGCTGGCGGGCGCGGTCGGGCTGGCTACAGGATCTCCGGCAGGAGGGCTGCGGCGGCGTCCTTCGGGCTGGGCAGGCTGGCCTTGTCCTCACCGGGGAAGAACCGGCCCCGGGTGGCGCTGCGGAACGGCGCGGGGGTCAGGATGCGCACATCCGGGCCGGTGTTTTCGGTCTCTGCCATCCACGACCGCGCCAGCGCGATCTGTGCTGCCTTGGTGGCGCCGTAGAGGCCGAAGAACTTCTGCCCGGCGCGCGGGTCGTCGAAAAACACCGCGCGGCCTTCGGGGCCGATCAGGGCCGAGACGAAGGGGATGAGATGGCCCATGGCGGTGACGTTGGTATCGACCGATTTGGCCCAGTCGCCCTCGGCGATGTGGTCGGCGGGGGTCAGCGGGCCCGCATGCACCGCCGTATGCACCCAGAGCGCGGCCCCGCCCCAGCGGTCATGCACCGAGCGGCAGAGATGCGCCATGGCATCGCGCTTGGTGATGTCCATCGGGGCCAGCGTCGCCTCGTGGCCACGCGCCTTGATGCGGTCGTCCAGATCCTCGAGCCCGCCCACGGTGCGGGCGACGGCGATGACGTGATGCGTCTCCGAGAGGGCTTCGGCCAGGGCGAAGCCCAGACCCCGGGACGCGCCGGTGACGAGGGCTGCGGGTTTTTCCATGGCGGTCATGTCGCGTGACGCGCGGGGCTTGTCAACCGCGCCGCATCAGCTGCCGGGGATTTCGATCCAGAGCGTGCGACCGTCGCGTGCGGCCAGCGCCAGGCGGGTCTTGTCGATGGCCGCGACCTGGCGATTGCCGACCTGGCTGCCGGGGGCGACCTTGGCGACCTCGCCCGAGGGCAGGCGCAACAGTGCTGTGGGCGCGTCTTCGGTGCCCATCACGCCCAGAAGGGCGATGACCGACAGATCGATATCGGCATGGGTGGTTGCGGTCTCGGCGACGTTTTCGGGTGTCGCGGGGGTTTCGGGGTTGGACATGTCCATCTCGATTTGCTGCGGTGCGGCGTGCGTATGCGGCAACCGTGGAAGGCTCAAGCCGGGTCATGCTGCATGTGCAGAAAGTCGCTGGCAGGCGGGCGGAGGATCGCCTAGCGCCGGCCGGTCAGGTGCGGGCGGATGTCCGCGCCGATGGCCGCATAGAGATCGAGCACAGCATCGAAGGACAGACCGTCGGTCACGGCCGCCACCAGCGCGCCGTCCGCGGGCCGGAAATCCGGTCGCGCCTCTGCCGGTCCCGCATGCATGACGCCCGCGGCACCGGTTTCCAGCAGCGGCGGCAAGGCATTGGCAAGCGTTGCGGGGAACCGCGCCGCGGTCCCGTCGCCCGCTTCGATCCGGTCGAGCACCGCGTAGAAATCCGGCGGTGACACCGCGAGCCAGGGCGCCAGATGGACCGCGTCCTCGGCCCCGCGCAGCGGGATTGCCAGATGCGCGCGCAGAAAACGCGCATCGCCCAGGCGGCACAGCTCGGAAGACAGCTTGTCGTCGCCCTCGGTCACCACATCGCCGGGCCCGGGCACCGCGAAAGGCCAGACATCCGGCGCATCGAAGCCGATATCGACCAGCCCGCCGAAACTGCGCCCGCAGCACGGGCAGGCATAGTCCGGATCGTTCAGCCGCTGCCAGCGGGCATCGAGCGCCAGCAGGTTCACTCGGCCGCCGTCTTCAGCTGAAAGCCCTTTTCGATCTGGTCCGACGGTTCGACCGGGTATTCGCCCGAGAAACAGGCGTCGCAATATTGCGGGCTCGCCTTGTCGCGGCCACTGGCCTCGCCCACCGCGCGATACAGCCCGTCGAGCGAGATGAAGCGCAGCGAATCGATGCCCAGATGGTCTCGCATCTCGTCCTCGGACATGGTCGCGGCCAGCAGCTTTTCGCGCTGCGGCGTGTCGACGCCGTAAAAACACGGCCAGGCCGTCGGCGGGCTGGCGATGCGGAAATGCACCTCGGCGGCGCCGGCATCGAGGATCATTTCCTTGATCTTGCGGCTGGTGGTGCCACGCACCACCGAATCGTCGACCAGAATGACCCGCTTGCCCTCGATCAGCGCGCGGTTGACGTTCAGCTTCAGCCGCACGCCCATGTTGCGGATCTGTTCGGTCGGTTCGATGAAGGTGCGGCCCATGTACTGGTTGCGCACGATGCCCATGCCGTAGGGGATGCCCGATTCGTGGGCAAAGCCGATGGCGGCGGGGGTGCCGCTGTCGGGCACCGGGCAGACCAGATCCGCCTCCACCGGGGCCTCGCGGGCCAGTTCCACGCCGATCTGGCGGCGCGTCTCGTAGACCGAGCGGCTGCCGATGATCGAATCGGGGCGGCTGAAATAGACATGCTCGAAAATGCAGAAGCGCGGCTTGCGCGGACGGAAGGGGCGGTGGCTTTGCACGCCGTCCTTTTCGGTGATGACGACCATCTCTCCGGGGTCGATCTCGCGCACATACTCGGCGCCGATGATGTCCAGCGCGCAGGTCTCGGATGCCAGCGCCCAGCCATCGCCGATGCGGCCCAGCACCAGCGGGCGCACGCCCAGCGGGTCGCGCACGCCAATCAGCTTGGTGCGGGTCATCGCCACCACCGAGAACGCACCCTCGACCCGGCGCAGCGCGTCTTCCATCCGGGCCGGGATGTCGCGCTGCAACGACCGGGCCATCAGGTGGATGATGCATTCGCTGTCCGACGACGACTGGAAGATCGAACCGCGCTCGATCAGCTCGCGGCGCAACGCATCGGCATTGGTGATGTTGCCGTTATGCGCGATCGCCGCCCCGCCCATCGAGAACTCGCCGAAGAACGGCTGCACGTCGCGGATCTGCGTCGGCCCCTTCGACCCGCTGGTGGAATAGCGCACATGCCCGATGGCCAGCGCGCCGGGCAGGGTCTGCATCAGCGATTGCGAGGTGAAATTGTCGCGCACATAGCCAAACCGCCGGGCCGAGTTGAACCCCTGTTCGGGCGCGTAGGACACGATGCCGCCAGCCTCCTGTCCGCGATGCTGCAGCGCATGCAGCCCGAGCGCCACGAAATTCGCCGCATCGGCCGCGCCGACAAGGCCGAAGATGCCGCATTCCTCGCGCAGCTTGTCATCGTCGAACGGATGGGCGGGGGGCATGTGGGCGTCGGACAAAGGGCAACCTTCCGAATCCATGTCTGCTGTCGCGCCCTGCTTAGTGCCTTGGACGGCGCGTGTCACGGTGTCATCATGCCCCGGCAGGGCGCGCCGCGTCAGGCGTCGTTCGCGCCGGGCGCTTCGCAGACGCCGACAAGCGATTCGTACTGGCGTGTCACCCAGCCCAGCGCCTCGTCGGGGTTGCGGGCCTCGATCTCGTCGGTAAAGCGCGAAAACACCGCCGCGGCGCGGCTGTCATCGACCATGGGGATGTCCTGGGCGGTGATCACCGTCTGGTAGACGAAGAACGCGATCGCCACCAGCAGCACGCCGCGCACCACGCCGAACAGAAAGCCCAGGCCCTGGTCCAGGCCACCCAGCACCGACCGGTGCACCAGGCTCGAAAACAGCGGCGTGAAGAACGACACCACGATCAGCGCCAGCGCGAACACCGCCGCGAAGGCCGCGATGATCGACAATTCGCAACTGTCCGACAGGAATTCCCCGATCACCGGCATTTCCTTGACCAGCGGCTGGACCTGCGGCGCGAAGATGAAGGCCAGGAACGCGGCGGCGATCCAGCCCGCGATGGCCATCACCTCGCGGACCAGGCCGCGCGAATAGGCCAGAAGTGCAGAAAGCACGATCACCACGGCGACGACGCCGTCGATTGCTGTAAAGCCTTCCATTGCCTGTCTCTTTCCTCAGCCGATTTTCAAAACGCGGATCAGCCCGCGCCGAATACTTCACCTACAAAGGCCGCGAGATCGCTCATTCTCGTCAGGCGCAGCCCGGATGCATCCACGTTCTTGCCGCCCTCGGGGGCGATGGCGGCGGAGAAACCAAGTTTCTGCGCCTCTTTCAACCTGTTTTCGGTTTGCGACACAGGCCGAAGCGCTCCTGATAGGCTGATTTCCCCGAAAACGACAGTTTCGGGCGGCAATGCCGCATCCTCGCGCGCCGAAAGTAGCGCCGCGGCCACAGCCAGATCGGCGGCGGGTTCGCGCACCTTCATGCCGCCCGCGACGTTCAGATAGACATCGAGCCCGGTAAACGGGATGCCGCAGCGCGCCTCCAGCACCGCGAGGATCATCGCCAGACGCCCGCCATCCCAGCCCACCGTGGTGCGGCGCGGCTGCGCCAGCGATGTCGGTGCCACCAGCGCCTGAAACTCGCACAGGACCGGCCTGGTGCCCTCGATCCCCGCGAAAACCACCGATCCGGGGCTGGGCGCGCCGCGTTCGGACAGAAACAGCGCCGACGGGTTGGTCACCTCTGCCAGTCCCGCGCCGGTCATCTCGAAGACGCCGATCTCGTCCGCCGGACCGAAGCGGTTCTTGACCGCGCGCAGGATGCGGAACTGGTGGCCGCGCTCGCCCTCGAAATACAGCACCGTGTCGACCATGTGCTCGACCACGCGGGGGCCCGCGATCTGGCCCTCCTTGGTGACATGGCCGACCAGAACAACGGCGGTATTTCGCCGCTTGGCGAAACTTGTCAGCTCATGCGCCGCCGCGCGCACCTGGCTGACCGAGCCGGGGGCGCTTTCCACGTGGTCGGCCCACATGGTCTGTACCGAATCGATGATCGCGAGGTCGGGCTTTTCGGCCTCCAGCGTGGTGATGATGTCGCGCAGGTTGGTCTCCGCCCCCAGCGACACGGTGGCATCGCCCAGCCCCAGCCGCCGCGCCCGCATCCGGATCTGCGCCGAGGCTTCCTCGCCCGAAATATAGACCACCTTCAGCCCCGCCCCCGCGAAGGCCGCCGCCGCCTGCAACAACAGCGTCGACTTGCCGATGCCCGGATCGCCGCCCACCAGAATCGCCGAGGCCGGGACCAGCCCGCCACCCAGCACCCGGTCCAGTTCGGACAGCCCGCAGGCGGTGCGCGGCGGCGGTGTCTCCTGCGCCGCAAGATCGCTCAGCGGAATGGTGCGCCCGCGCGTGGCCCCCAGTGTCTTGGCGGCGGGGCCGGTCGACAGCGGGGCCTCTTCGCGCACGGCATTCCATTCGCCACAGGCTTCGCAGCGTCCCGCCCATTTGGTGGTGACGTTGCCGCAATTGGCGCAGACAAAATTGGATTTAGCGGCTTTGGCCATGCCGCCGCTTGTGGCCGAGACGCGCGCCCCCCGCAAGCCGGTAGCAGCCGCCCTGACGACCGGCGCGCGTGTCGGCGCGGTTTACTGTGCCGCGCGGCGCGACAGCAGCTCGACGATCTCGCTGTCCAGCGGAAGACCTGCCTCGTCCTCTTGCTCGGGCCCCATGCCGGTCGCGGTTCCGGTCTCGGTGCGCTCGGGCGTATCCTCCAGCCAGTCGCGCGACGGTGCCGCCACCTTGGCGACCTCCGCATCGGCCTGCCAGGCGGCCACCTCGTCCGCATCGACGCCGACGGCTTCGGTCTCGTAGAGCTCGGGCAGCAGGTCCGACAGTTCCTCGCAGATCCGGGCCAGTTGCGACTCGGCGACCGCTTCGTCCATCTCGACCGCTTCGATCCAGCTGCGGATCTGCACCGCATGGGCCTTGGCCGCGTCGAGGCGACGGTTGAAATCGGCGACCTCGTTCTGGCGCTGGGTCAGGAAGTCGCGCGCCCGCATCACCGCGTCGTCGGAATAGACCCGTGCCAGGTCGCGGGCGAGGTGGCTCATCTGCGCCGCGACCTCGATCACCGGCGCTTCCAGTTCGGCCAGATCGGGATGCTCGCGCAGATAGGCGATGCGTTCGCGCACCGAGTCGAATTCGGATTTCAGGTTGAAAAGGCCCTTGCGGTCGGCCGCGTGGGCGGCGCGATAGGCGCGGGTCACATCCTCCATGTTGATATGGAAGCGGCGGTGCGACGTCTCGAGCGCCAGCACCCGGGCGTTGCCGGGCAGGTAGGCCAAAAGCCCCACCAGCAGCGTCGTGCCGACGATCTGCACCACCATCCCGGCCTCGGGATAGGCGACGCCGCCGAATTGCAGGGTCAGGTCGATCCAGGGCATGTAACCCAGCGCCGCGGCACCCGTCATGGCCAGCGCCACAAGCCCGGTGATCACCAGCAGCGCCGCGGTAACGTACTGGAAGGCAACCCGGACGGCCCAGAAAACGGATGTGACAATACGCGACATGGATGGGTCTCCCAAGACCACGAAAGAATCGGCCCCGACAGGGCGCATCCATCTATATTAGGCGGGATAATGCCGATGGGTATGAATTGTGTCAAAAAAAGTGTGCATTGTCATGAAAAGAGATCAAAATCCCGGTTTCGGTATCACTGTTCCCGATTCTGATACAATCACATCAGGGTCGCGCCCCAGAGCCCCAAAAATCCAAGCAGAACAACCACATGCAGCGCGTCTATCCAGCGCCTTGCGCGGGTCGGCACGAAGCCCGACACGAAAAACAGCGCCGACAGCGCCAAGGGGACCCGGACGCCCTGACCGGTGGCCAGAAGCTGTGCCAGCGGTGAATACCAGCCCTGCATGTGCAATCCGAGGGCGGGCGCGAAGGTCACCAGGATGAACAGCGCCGCCACCAGTGCGGTCAGACCGGCCAGCATCCGCGACGGCCCCCGCGCCAGCGCCGCGCGGATCAGCGCCAGGATCAGCAGCACTTCCAGATAGACAAACCGCTTGACGAAGATCAGCGCAAACAGCGTCGGATCGGGCTCGATCAGGCCGCTCACGTCGCGCCGCCGGAATAGCTGCGCGCATAGCGATGCCCGAGCGATGTCAGGATCTCGTAGCCGATGGTGCCCGCCGCCTCGGCAAGGCTGTCGACCGACTGGTGACGGCCCAGGAACTCGACGCTGTCGGGCAGGGCGGGCACGTCGGTCACGTCGATGCCGATCAGGTCCATCGAGACACGGCCCAGCACGCGGCAGCGCGTTTCGCCCGCGAAGACATGCGCACGCGGCCCCATGGCGCGCAGCAGCCCGTCCGCATAGCCCGCGGCGATGGTCGCGACCCTTGTGGGATGCGGCGCGACCCAGCTGTTGCCGTAGCCGACGGTTTCGCCCGCCGCCACGTCGCGGACCTGAATCACCGGCACATCGAGATAGGCCACCGGCAGCGCGTCGGCGAAGGGCATGCCGCCGTAAACCCCGATCCCGGGCCGCGCGAGGTCGAAATGATAGGCCGGACCCAGAAGGATGCCGCCCGTCGCCGCCAGCGACCGTGGCGCGTCGATGCCGTCGGTCATTTCCTCGAAGGCCCTGAGCTGGGCGGGGTTCATGCCATGCTCGGGCGCGTCGGCGCAGGCCAGGTGGCTCATCACCAGCCGGGGGGCCTGCGCCAGGGCGATGTCGCGCAGCGCGGCCCATTCGGCGGGCTCCATGCCGAGCCGGTTCATGCCGCTGTCCAGCTGGATGCCGAAGGGATGGCCGGGCAGGGCCTCCACGTGGCGCAGCATCTGGTCGATCGAGTTCAGCATCGGCACCAGGTCCGCGTCGCGGATGCGCGCCGCGTCACCGGCCATATGGCCGGAAAAGACGCAGATATCGGGGCCGGGGCCCAGTACGCGCCGCAGCGCCACGCCTTCCTCGGCAATCGCCACGAAGAACCGCCGCGCGCCCGCCTGCGCCAGCGCCGGTGCGACCCGGTCCATGCCCAGCCCGTAGGCGTCCGCCTTGACCACCGCCGCGGTCTCTGCGGTGTTTTGCCGGTCAAGGTTGCGCCAGTTGGTCACCAGCGCGTCGAGGTCGATATGAAGCGTCGCTTGGGTCATGTCCGCTCTTTGCCATGGCGGCGTCAGAGGTCAAGCCGGAATTGCGGGCACTCTGCCCGGTCGCCCCAGGTGGGCGCGGCGTCGCGCCGCCCTGAAGGGCAGCCCTCCGCCGCGCCCCGCCTGCATGGGACATGCATGCGGGGGACGTCTGGCGGGTGGTCGGGTGACATGTCGGGGTCGGGCCCTTGGCATCGACAGAGCCCCTGCCGAGATGCGGTTCAGGGGCAGGTCTGCCCTGAACACGGCCGCATCCAAGGGTGATGTCCGCCGCGCCCGCCTCAAGGCCAAGCCGCGCGTGCCGCGCGGTGCCTGCGGCAGCCTTGACCCGGACGCGGCGGACCCGCATGCGGTGCCGTCCTTGCCAGATCGGCACCGTTGCGGCGGCGTTTTGGGTGCAGTGAAAGCGGCGTCAATTCAACCGGTTGCGCGCCTGCGTGAAGACGTTGCATCAAGCGTCGCGCCGCCCCTGCAGGCGTGCCCATGCCCCTGATCAGAAGCCCTGATCGGGGGTCTGCCAGGGTTTTACCAGGTTGCCGAAGCGGGTGAACTGGCCCTCGAAGCTCAGCTCGACCGTGCCGATCGGGCCGTGGCGCTGCTTGCCGATGACCACTTCCGCCTTGCCGTGCAGACGCTCCATCTCTTCCTGCCAGGCGGCCATCTTGTCGAGGTCATGATCGCCGGGTTTTTCGCGTTCCTTGTAGTATTCCTCCCGGAACACGAACATCACCACATCGGCATCCTGCTCGATCGACCCGGATTCGCGCAGGTCCGACAGTTGCGGGCGCTTGTCTTCGCGGCTTTCCACTTGCCGGCTGAGCTGCGACAGCGCCATCACCGGGATCTCCAGTTCCTTCGCGATGGCCTTCAATCCCATGGAAATCTCGGCGATTTCCTGCACGCGGTTGTCGTTGCGCCCGGTGCCGCGCACCAGTTGCAGGTAGTCGACGATCAGCACATCCAGCCCGTGCGTCCGTTTGAGCCTGCGCGCGCGCGCGGCCAGCTGCGCAATGGGCAGCGCGGGCGTGTCGTCGATATAAAGCGGGCAGGCCTCGAGGCTTTTGGCCGCCTCGACGAAGCGGCGGAACTCCTCTTCGGTCATGTCGCCGCGGCGGATCTGTTCCGACGGCACTTCCGCGGCCTCCGACAGGATCCGTGCGGCCAGCTGTTCGGCGGACATCTCGAGCGAATAGAACCCCACCACGCCACCTTCGATGGCGCCCTCGGTGCCGTCGTCTCGCACCCCGCGCTTATAGGCCTTGGCGACGTTGTAGGCGATGTTGGTGGCCAGCGATGTCTTGCCCATCGACGGACGCCCGGCAAGGATCAGCAGGTCCGATTTGTGCAGCCCGCCCAGCTTCTTGTCGAGATCGTTGAGCCCGGTCGACACGCCCGCCAGCCCGCCTTCGCGCTTGTAGGCCGCGTTGGCGACATTGACCGCGCTGGTCACCGCGCGCAGGAACGACTGGAAGCCCTGTTCGGCCTGGCCCTGCTCGGCCATGCGATAGAGCGCCTGTTCGGCCTCGACGATCTGCTCGCGCGGCTCGGAGGCCACATCGACCTTGGCCGCCTTTGACGAGATGTCGCGCCCGAGCCCGATCAGGTCGCGCCGCACCGCCAGATCGTAGATCATGGTGGCGTAATCCTTGACCGCGAAAGACGCGATGGCGGCCCCCGCCAGCCGCATCAGGTAGGCCGGTCCGCCCAGCTCCTTCAGGCCCTCGTCCTCCTCCATGAACGCCTTGAGCGTCACCGGCGAGGCGAGGTTGTTCTTGGCGATCCGCGCCGCCGCGACCTCGTAGATGCGGGCATGGACCGGGTCGTAGAAATGCTTGGCGGTGATGATCGAGGCAACCCGGTCATAGACGTCGTTGTTGGTCAGGATCGCGCCCAGAAGCTGCTGCTCGGCCTCGATGGAATGGGGCATGGTGTCGGGCGCCTGCACCTCGGCGCCGGTTGCGTTGAAAGTGGTGACCTCGTTCATGACCGATCCGATTCTCGCGCATTTTCCGTAGACGGTCTGGTTAGGACACGGGCTGCGGATCGTGCAAATTGTATCTTTCTGGGGATAAGTCCCCCGACGCGGCAGCGCGCCCATATCTTGCGGCAGGTGCCGTCAGATTGCCAACATAAAGTGGCGCAACCCCGAATTGTTGCAACACGACGTTGCGGGAACGCGCCCGATCGCGTCCCTCATCGTTCTAGGTCGGTCTGTGTCGATCCGTGGCGTCTTGTGGCGTCCCGTGGCGTTCTGCGGGCGGGGTCAGCCCTGCCGTGCGGCCTGCCAGGCGCGCGGGTCGCGCAGGAAGCTTTCGACCTCGCCCAGCGTCTCGGCGTCGAAGGCTTCGCGGCGCTTGGCTTCGGCCAGCACGTCCCACCAGGTGCACAGATGGTGCAGCGTCACGCCATGATCGCCCAGCGTTGAAATCGTCTCGGGGAAGATGTCGTAATAGAAGATCACCGCCGTATGCGCGCAGGTGGCCCCGGTGTCGCGGATCGCATCGACAAAGGACAGCTTGGAGCCGCCATCGGTGGTCAGATCCTCGACCAGCAGCACGCGCTGGCCCTCGGTCATCGCGCCCTCGATGCGGGCATTGCGACCGTAACCCTTGGGTTTCTTGCGCACATAGGTCATCGGCAGCGCCATCCGCTCGGCCACCAGCGCGGCAAAGGGGATGCCCGCGGTTTCGCCCCCGGCGATGTTGTCGAAGGCCTCCAGCCCGGCGTTACGCATCACCGTGACGGTCAGGAAGTCCATCAGCGTCGCCCGGATGCGCGGGTAGGAAATCAGCTTGCGGCAATCGATATAGCTGGGCGAGGGCAGGCCGGAGGCCAGCGTATAGGGGTCTCGCGCGTTGAAATTTACCGCTTCGATATCCAGCAGCATGGCGGCGGTCAGGCGGGCCATCTCTTCGGGGGCGGGGTAGCTGGTGGGGATCATCTGGGGGCCTTTCAGGTCATGCGCTCGGGCGTTCGGTTAGCGCGAAAGGGCGGTCGGGGGAAGAGTTGGGTTCGGTCACGGTCCGGGAACGGCGATATCACAAGGGCGCTATCCGACGAATGGTCGGCACAAGCGACATGGTTCGGATGCGCCGATCCGGCGGCTTGGCGCTTCACGCGTCGAAATGCGCGCTTTGTCTCGACGGATCATCGCTTTGGTCGATCGGTGCGCTGGCTTGCCCGACGCGCCAATCCGGTGGGGCCGGATCGGCGCTGGCGGGGCAATCAATCCACCCGCCAATGCAGCGGAAAGCCCGGATCGAAGACCGTCACCGGGCCGTCCCCGGTCTCGATCTTGGCCGGATAGTCCACCGGATCGCCCCGGGTCAGCGTCACCGTGTCCTCGTGCGGGTCGAGCCCGTAGAACCTTGCCCCGTTCAGCGACGCGAAGCCCTCGAGCCGGTCGAGGCAGCCGTCCTGCTCAAAGACCTCCGCCAGGATCGACAGCGTGTTGGTGGCGGTGAAACAGCCCGCGCAGCCGCATCCCGATTCCTTCGCCGCGTCCACATGCGGCGCGCTGTCCGTGCCCAGGAAAAAGCACGCCTCGCCCGACATGGCCGCCGACCGCAGCGCCAGCCGGTGAATTTCGCGTTTGGCCACAGGCAGGCAATAATAATGCGGCCGGATGCCGCCCACCAGCAGGTGATTGCGGTTGATCACCAGATGATGCGTGGTGATCGTCGCGGCCAGATCGTCCCCGCCCGAGCGTGCATATTCGACGCCATCGCGGGTGGTGACATGCTCCATCACGACGCGCAGACCGGGCGTCGCGTCGCGCAGCGGGGCCAGAACCCGGTCGATGAACACCTTTTCGCGGTCGAAGATGTCGACCACAGGCTCGGTGACCTCTCCGTGCACGCACAGCGGCAGGCCGATCTCGGCCATGCGTTCCAGCACCGGGCGCACCTTGTCGAAATCGGTGACCCCCGAGGCCGAGTTGGTCGTCGCCCCCGCCGGATACAGCTTGACCGCTTTCACCAGCCCGTCCGCATGCGCCCGCGCCACGTCGTCGGGGTCGGTGTCTTCGGTCAGGTACAGCGTCATCAGCGGCTCGAACGCCGCGCCCTCGGGCAGGGCGGCCATGATCCGGTCGCGATAGGCGGCGGCATCGGCCCCGGTCACCACCGGTGGCACGAGGTTCGGCATGATGATGGCGCGGCCGAAATGGCGGGCGGTTTCGGGCAACACGGCAGCCAGCATCGCGCCGTCGCGCAGATGCAGATGCCAGTCATCGGGGCGGCGAAGGGTCAGGGTTTTCATGGCGTGGCGAATATCATGACCGCCGCGTCCGCACCAGTATCAAGCGTGTCTCCGGCCCCATCGCGCGGCGGCTGTCATCACACATTGAGTAGGGCGCGCCGATGGGGCAAAATGGGGCGATACCCGTCCACCCCGCAGCCGGAGCGGCCCCTCATGTTTCTGACCTTTTTCGTGGCCATCTGCGCCGGTGCCGCGGTGATGTCGCTGCAACCCCGCCTGACCGAGATCCTCTGACGTCACCTGGGCGAACGGCACATGCCGGATGCGCCGGGCCGCCGTGTCATCGCCTTTGCCGTGGCGCTTGCCATCGCGGTCGCGCTGTTGTGGTTGCTTGGGGTGCGGGCCAGCCCGATGGCGCTGCTGGTGGGCGGGCTGATCGGCCATTTCCAGGCGCAACTGCGCGAGGTCATCCTGTCGCGCCGCAACTAGGGCACTCCCGGGCGGCGCGTCCCGGTGCGTTGATCGCTGGTCAGCGCGCGGCGGTCTTGCCGTCCGGCGCGTCGGTATCGTCGTCATCGGGCCCATCGCGGCCATCCGTGCCCGACGCCCCAAGCTCTTCCCCTTCCTCTTCCATCCTGCGCAGCGCCCGCAGCCGTCGCCGGAATCGCGGCGCGGTCTTGCGACTGGCCACGTTCGAACAGAGCAGCCGCACAAGTTCCAGCCGCTCGTCGGATTCCACCCGCGCCAATAGCTTGCGCAGATAGGGGCCGTAGTCGCGTCGCGCCCGCATCAACCGGGCAAAGGCCAGATCGTCCAGCGTACCGTCCACCGCTGCGCGCAGCAGGGGCCGCAGCAGCTCCATTTCCAGCAGGGCACTCTGCAGGGTGCCGCCCATGAACGGCAGCCGCAAATTCGTGACATTGGAGCGATAAAACAGCGCCGCGTGCATCGCATCGAGGTATTCGCGCGGATCGCACAGCACATAGGCCCGCAGCGCGCCGTCCAGCATGTCGGGCGCATAGCCGTAGCGGTCGGTGAAATCCATGCGCCGATACTCGACGAACCGTTCGTCCCAGCCGGTCATCCGCGGATCGAGCGTGGCCTGCGGTTGCAGCGCCAGCACCGTCGCCCCGGGGGCCGCGACCGAATAGGCCGCCGCCGCGTAGCCGCAAGGCCCCGCGCCGAAAAAGATCACCCGGTCGAAATCGTCGAAGAACCCGTCATCGGTCAGCTGGTCGAAAAACCCGAAGACCTGCGCGTCGCGGAACCATGTGTCGTTCTTCGACACCACGGACAGCAGCGACCAGCCCTCGGCCTCGGCCACCTCGAGCGCGACGGGCCGGTTGGTCTCGGTCAGCGCTTGGATGCCCGAAAAGCTTTCGAAGCTGACCAGCAGCGTGTCACCGTCTTCGTTGAACAGCGCATGGTGCCGTTTTCCCAGCGGTTCGAAAAAGCCGTTGGTCTCGCCGATGCCCTTCAGACGCGTGCGCCAGGTATCGTAATCCAGCCCCGCCAGATCGATATGCCATGCAGTTTCGTTCGGCATGTTGCCACTCTTCCTCGGACTCGCCCGCAGACGTCAGCGCTGCTTTGTTGGAAACAATGCCCGCGCATTTTGACGAAAATGCGCCTGTGACGAGGAAATTCAAAGGGGTTACCGGTCAGACCTGCGGGTTTTCGTTGGCGCGCAGCCCGTAGGATTTCAGAAAACCCGCAGCTTTCGGGGGCAGCGGCTGCGATGGGCGCGTCATCATCAGCCGCCCCATCAGCGCGCGATAGGGCTCCTGCAGCATCAGCGCGTCGAACCGCGCCCGCCGCCAGTCGACCGCCGCCGCGTGCAGCCGCCCCAGCTCCGCATCCTGCCCCAGCGCCGCGCGGATCGGTGCCGCCATTGCGCTGACCGGCGCGATGCTGCGGTCCTCGTCGGTGTTGAAATTCCGCTCCACCCAGTAGTCCAGCCCCAGCAGATGATCCGTGTGCACCGCCCGCCCGCGCGCCGCCTTCAGCACGTATTCCTCCATCGAACCAAGCGGATAGTGATTGAGCTGGACAAGCTGCTGGTTGTCCTGACCAAAGGTCGAAAAGATCCGCCGGGTGCGGAACTGCGCGTCCAGTTCGCGCCCCGAGCCGTCGAACCAGCGCGCGTGCCCGACCTTTGCCTTGTCGGGGTCGCGGGGCCGGTGCACGCCCGGTTTGCGGTAGCTTCCGTCGTTGCGATAGAGCGTCTTGAACATCGCCGCCCGCCACGGCCAATGCATCACCTTCGGCGCGGCGCGGGTGAACCGCTCCGGCACCGGTGTCGGCGCGTAGCGCACCTGTCCCGCGCAGCCGAACAGCCGCCATGTCAGCGTGATCGCCTGCGCCTCGGGCAGCGCCTCGATCAGCGCGGGCAGGGTGCGCGCGCCCACATGCACGTTGACGAACTCGTCCACATCCAGCGGCAGGATCCAGTCGGCCTGCGCCACCACCGGTTGGCTTGCCGCATCCTTGAGCGCGGTGAACTGGATGCCGCCCTTGTCATACGGCCCCGGATTGCGGCAATGCGTGACATGGCCGATCTCCGCCAGCCGGTCGAGGATCGCATCGGTGCCGTCGTCGCAGTCGTTGCTATAGGCCAGCACATGTCCGATCCCCGCCGCCCGCGCGTGGGCCAGCCAGTCGAGCAGATAGGCCCCTTCGTTCCTGACACAAAGGATCGCAAGGATATTCAACGGCCTAGAAGCCTTTCTTGAAGCATACGACCTTGGCCTGCGACACTTTCGGGAAATAGGTCAGCCCGGCCTTGTGGAAGGCGTCGAACACCGCCTGCACGCCGTCCTGTCCGATCCATTGCGGATGCAATTCGACCACCGCCGCGCGCAGATGCGACAGGTCCGCCGCCGGCAGAAGCGCCGCCTCCGCGCCTTCGATGTCGCACACGAGGAAAGTCGGCTTTAGCCGCTCGGTCACCGCGTTGATGTCCATCTGCGGCACCTCCACCGTATCGATGATGCTGTCGGGGTCATCCTCCCGGCAAAGCGAGGAGCCGAGGAAGTCGCGCCGGATATAAAACGGCACCGGGTCGCCCGGCCCGTCGCTCAGCACCGCGTTGGTGGCCACGATGTCTTCACGTTCGTTCAGCCTGTGCACCGCGCGGATGAACGGCAAGAGCCTCGGGTTGGCCTCATAGGTCTCGATCGCCTCGAGCGGGCGGCGCCGCGCCATCAGCGTCGACATGTAGCCGATCCCCGATCCCAGTTCGAGAACGCGGTCGTCGCGGCGCAGAAGCTGGGTCACGGCCCGCGTTTCCTTGTCCTCGTAACCCTCTGACGTCAGGGCTTTTTCCGTCCTGCGCGATATGTATTCCCGGTCGCGCGGAAAGCGCAGCCCGTTCGGGGTCTCGAATGTGTCCGTCACCGCTTGCGCCATGATCTCAGCTCTCCATATCCAGCGCGAGCGCATAGGCCACGCGTTCCATCTCGGTCAGGTTCAGGTGCAGCGCCTGCTGATACAGGTCCTCGAATTCCGGCATGCCGTGCAGCTCTTCCGCCTTGCGCCGGTGCCAATCCTGACCGGTCTTGTGCAGCGCGGCCAGTTCGGGATCGGCGATCAGCCGGTCATATTCCGCCCGCAGGCGCGGCGTGTTGCGCTTGATCGTGATGTCGCGCGCGCCCGACCAGTCCATGCGGATCCAGTAGTTCAGCCCGATCGAGCGATCCACATGCAGCGCCCGCCCGCGCTGGCGCTTGATCAGGAACGACTCCGCTGAACGCAATGCATAATGATTGAGCTGCAAGAGGTCGTAACCAATCGATTTTTTCGAAGACCGCCAGCCGTTCTTGAGGGCCTCCGCGGTCATGTCCTGACCCGATCCGTTGACCCAGCGCACCTGCGCCTCGGCGCCCTCGACCAGCTTGTTGGGGCGGTGGCACGACAGCTTCTGATAGGCTCCGATATTGCGGAACATGGTCTTGTAGCCCCAGACCGTGTGCGGCTTGGGGCAGAACCTTGGCGCGCACTGGTCGAACTGGTCGATCACGAACGCATCGGACAGTTGCGTCACGCCCGAATGCCCGAACAACCGCCAGGTCATCGCCACATTGGTCGCCTCGGGCACGCGGGCGAAAAAATCGTCCAGCGTTCCGTCGCCGCAGCGGACGTTGATGAACTCGTCCACGTCGATATGGATGATCCAGTCCGATTGCGTCACCACCGGTTCCTTCAAGGCCCGGTTAAGCGCGAATTGCTGCGGCGAGTTGCCTTTCCAGGCGTCGTTGTTGCGGTGCTCGACGATCCCCATGGCATCCAGCCGATCCAGGATCTCAGCCGTCTGGTCCTCGCAACCATTTGTATAGATAAGGAAATTATCCACGCCGATGGCGCGGTGATAGGCCACCCATTCGAGGATGTAGGGGGCTTCGTTCTTCATGCAGCCGACGATGACGCGCCCGGTCGATCCCTCGGGCAGGACGCGCGCGGGCATCTCGGGGAAGGCCGCGGCCAGCTCTTCCTCGTTGACCGTGCCAAGCGTGTTGTGCGGCGCGAAGGGCGACCCGCGCAGCTGCGCGAACTTCTGCTTGGCCAGGGGCGGCAGGATCTTCGCCGCCTCGGTCGTCAGGCCGTCGTCAGGCACCGATGCGTCGCCCGCGGCCTCGCTGGGCAGACCGACCGCCAGTTGCGCCAGTTCCGGCGCCTTGGCCGCGCGTTCCTCCTTCGCCGCCTGCTCGATGCGCCAGCGCGCCGCCATCAGGTATTGCGTCGCCCGGAACCCGAACAGCGGATCGGCCTCGACCCAGGGGTCAGAGTCCACCGGCGGGATCAGCGGCGCCCATCCCAGCCTCGGGTGATCTTCGGCCAATGCCTTAAGATCATCCGAGAACATGCTGGAAACAGAATGCAAACTGCCAGGATCGATCGGTGGCCCGTCGACCTTCATCTCGCCCACCAGCCTGCGCCAGAGCGGGCGGCCCAGGATCGTCTCGGGCGTTTGCAACAGCCGCAGAACTACGTCGTTGAACAGCCGCGCACGGGTCATCCATGCGGCGGGCGGGGCGGCGGGCCGGTCCACCGCCTCGGCCTTGCCGAAGGACGCAGAGATCCCGAAGGCCTCGCGCAGGGCCTCTGTCGCGCCCTCCGACCACAGGCTTTCCGGATCGAGACCCCAAAGCCGCGTCGACTTGGCCCCGAAAACCGCATCCCATTCGGCCACCAACCGCTTGATATCCAACCAGAACGGCGCGCCCTGTACGTCGGCGAACACACCCTGTTCCGGGGCCGGTTCGGGCCGGGCCTCAAGCGCTGCGTCCCACCAGCTGTCCGCGCCCACCAGCGCCAGATCGCGCGACAGCGGCACCGCGCGCCCCTCGATCACCTGCGCCGCATAGGCCCGCGCCAGCATCCGCGCCGGATCGTCGATCTGCGCCAGGATGGTGATATCCTCCGACATCGGCGCCAGCAGATCGCGCAGCCGCGCCCGCTCGGACGTCGTGGTCAGGGCAGACCCCAGCTGGTGACACGACAGGATCAGCACCTCGGGTTCCGCCCGTGCAACCTCGGCCATCAGCGCCGCGGCCACCTCCGCGCGCAAGCCGGCCTGCCTGTCGGGCAGGGTGAAGCCCCGGTTGAAACGCAGCGTGTCGACCGCGTCCGGGTCGCTGACCGCCATGAACAGCCGCGTGTGGTTCCTGGCCCCGGGCGAGCGCGCGTAAAGCACGCCCTTCGATGCCAGTTGCGCCCGCTTGGCGTCGAACACGCGCTGCACCCGCTCGGAAGATTGCGCCTCGGGACCGATATGCACGATGATCCTCATGGCGCGGCCCCTTCCGCCGCACGGGTGTTGCCGCGCTCGTTGGCATGTCCCCACCAGGGCAAGTCGCGCCCGATGAACGCCCCGATCTTCGCCGGGGCCTCGGGATCGGTGATGTCGTATTCCAGAAAATCGTCCCGCGCCGCGAAGGCCGCGCGCAGATAGGCGTAATGCCCCTCGACCCAGCGCGTCAGCTCGGCCTCGTGCTGCCCGTAGCCCTCGGGCAGGCCCGGGATCGCGTGTTTCGGCAGCCGCCCGGTGCCGAGGTTGCGCCAGGCCATCATCGAGCCGACGATATCCTCGGGCGCGCGGTAGGACAGCAGAAACCTCGTGCCCGGATGATGCGCCGCGATCGCCGCGAGCAGCCCGTAATCGAACTGCGGCCAGTAATTCGCTCCGCCCCCGATGGCGCTGATCTCGGAAAAGGCGTCGAACTCCTCCATCGCCGCCAGCGGATCGCCGGTGGCGAAATACGCGTCATAAAAGCACTTGCCGACGAACTCGTCCCGCAACGCGTCATGCGCGCTCTGGCCTTCGCGGACCTTCCAGTCCGCCACGTTCAGCCCCGCCCGGCGCAATGCCTTGCCCAGCGTCGTGGTGCCCGACTTCGGCAGGCCAAGGTTGACGACACGCAGACGGCTCATGGGGCAAGCCCCAGCTCTGCCATCAACTCGGCCTCTCCGGGGGGCAGGGCCGGCAGGCGCTGCAGATGCGCGTACATCTCGCGATAGCTGTCCTGCGCCAGAAGCTGGTCGCGCTTTTCGACATGCGCGCGGACTGAGGCCGCATGCAGCGCGCCGATCTCGGGGTCGGCCTTCATCGCCGCCAGGGCGCCCTGCAGCGCGGGCAGGTAGCGCCGGATCGACAGGTCCTGCCAGGCCGGATCGTTGCGTTCGCGCCAATAGGTGTCGTCGAAGGCGCGGTTTTCGCGGTTCACGTCGCCCCGGTCGTTCTTGACCAGATAACTGTCGAGCGAGCGCAGCGCGTAATGGTTCAGCGTCGCGAATTCCCGCGCGCCGGCCGCCGGGAACTTGCGGATGCGCCGCGGATTGGCCGCCATCAGGAATTTCTGCGGCACCTTGCGCCCCGACCCATCGGTCCAGCGCGGATAGTGATGGGTCTCGACCCGCTTGCTGAAAAAAGGCCGGTGCGCGCCGTAGTATTGCAGTGGAAAATCCTGCCGCACCAGGGTCTTGACCTCGATCGCCGTCTCGCCGCACCACAGGTCGGGATTGTGGCTGCGGGTGAACTGTTCGATCACCGGGCGGTCCTCATAGCCGGTCACCCCGTCGCTGGCGAAAAACTGGAAGGTGACCGAGATGGCGCCGGGGTCGCCGCAGGCCGCAACCAGCGCCGGAATGGTGTGATCGCCCACATGGATATTGAGGAACTCGTCCACATCGGCGATCCAGACCCAGTCGGCGGCCTTGACCACGCTTTGATGCGCCGCGTCCTTCAGCGCCTCCATCTGGTAGTTGCGCCCTTCGGCCGGGTTCGGCAGATGCACAACCCCGCCCCGCGCCTCGAGCGCATCCAGCAGATCGTCGGTGCCATCGGTGCAGTCGTTTGAATAGAAAAGAAAATCCGTCACGCCCAGACGCCGGTTGAAGGCAATCCACTCCAGCAGGAACGGACCCTCGTTCTTCACGCAGGTCACCGCGGTTATCCGCATGCCCGCGCCCCTGCGCCATTGCCGCCCATTCGCCTGTCACCTTCCGCTCTGCCGTCCGGGTCCCGTTTTGCCACGGGTCCGTTTGTTTTTCCTGAACATAGAGGGATCGCGCAAATCGCGTCAATTCCGCATCCGCCCGCAACGGAAGGTCGCAATCCAACTGCGACCTATGCGCTATTGATTCCCGGGCCGGTTCCGGGCCCTCTGGCCCGAACACAACCCGCGAGGCGACACCATGACGGCACCGACATCCATCGACAACGTCCAGGACATGCTGGCCGCGACCGGCTATGTCTGCGGCCGATCCCTGGCCACGGTGGTGTTTTTGTCGCTGAAACTGGGTCGGCCGCTGTTTCTCGAGGGCGAGGCGGGCGTCGGCAAGACCGAGATCGCCAAGGCACTGTCGGCGGCGCTGGGACGCAAGCTGATCCGCCTGCAATGCTACGAAGGGCTCGATGCCTCCTCGGCGGTCTATGAATGGAACTTTCCCGCCCAGATGATCGCCATCCGCACCGCCGAGGCGCAGGGCGACGCTGACCGCGACATCCTCAACCGCGAATTGTTCGGTCCCGACTTCCTGATCGAACGCCCGCTGCTGCAGGCCATGCGCCCGGACGAAAACGGCGCGCCGGTGCTGCTCATCGACGAGCTGGACCGCACCGACGAACCCTTCGAGGCGTTCCTGCTCGAGGCGCTGTCGGATTTCCAGGTCACCATCCCCGAACTGGGCACCATCAAGGCCCCCGAACCGCCCATCGTGATCCTGACCTCGAACCGCACCCGCGAAGTGCACGACGCGCTCAAGCGCCGCTGCCTCTATCACTGGGTCGATTACCCGAACTTCGACCGCGAGGTGGAGATCCTCACCGCCCGCGCCCCCGAGGTCGCGGCCTCCCTGTCGCGCGAAGTGGTGGCCTTCGTGCAGCGCCTGCGCACCGAGGATCTGTTCAAGAAGCCGGGCGTCGCCGAAACCATCGACTGGGCCAAATGCCTGCTGGCGCTCGATGTCATCGATCTTTCGCCCGAGGTGATCTCGGACACCCTGGGCGCGATCCTGAAATATCAGGACGACATCCAGAAGATCCAGGGCTCGGAGGCCAAGAAGATCCTGGACGACGCCAAGGCGTCGCTCGTCGACGCATGAGTGTCGCGCTGATCCCCCGGCGCTCCGCCTGTGTCACGGTCACGGCATGCGTATTTGGAAAATGGAAAGACAGCAGCGCGGCGCTCTTGTCTTTCCATTATGAAAATACGCACATCCCGTCCTGTCCCACGGGCCGCACGGTCTGAGATGGTCGAATACGCGCCCCTTGAGGTTCCCGACACGCCGCGCCTGGCGCAGAACATCATTCATTTCGCCCGCGCGCTGCGCAAGGCCGGTCTGCCGGTGGGGCCGGGACGGGTGATCGACGCCATCCGCGCGGTCGAGGCGGTGGGTTTTTCCGAGCGGTCGGATTTCTACTGGACCCTGCATGCCTGCTTCGTGTCGCGGCCCGAGCATCGCACCGTCTTCACCCAGATCTTCCGCCTCTATTGGCGCGATCCGCGCTATCTCGAGCATATGATGTCGATGCTGATCCCGGCGGTCCGCGGTGTGCAGGACGAAAAGATTGCCCAGGCCGCCGAGCGACGGGCCGCCGAGGCGCTGCTGGACGGCACCCAGCCGGATCTGCCCGACCGTCCCGAAGAGCGCGAGGAAGACCTGCAAATCGAGATCGACGCCTCGCAGACCATGAGCGAGGAAGAGCGTTTGCGCAGTCTCGATTTCGAGCAGATGTCCACGTCCGAGATCGCCGAGGCCAAGCGCATGCTGGCCAAGCTGCGCCTGCCGGTGAAGCCGATCCTGTCGCGCCGCCAGTTGGCCGCGCGGCTGGGCCACCGGCCCGACTGGCCAAGAACCATGCGCGCGGCCATGCGCCAGGGCGGCGAGATCCGCAGCTTTGCCAAGACCAGGCCGCGTCCGCGCTGGCCGAACCTGGTGGTGCTTTGCGACATCTCCGGCTCGATGAGCCAGTACAGCCGCATGGTGCTGCATTTTCTTCATGCGGTCGCCAACGAGAAGGGCGCGGGCTGGGCCAGGGTCCACGCCTTCACCTTCGGCACGCGGCTGACCAATATCACCCGGCATCTGGCCACCCGCGATGTCGACCAGGCGCTGAAAGCCGCCGGGGCCGAGGCGCAGGACTGGGAAGGCGGCACCCGCATCGGGCAGTGTCTGCACGCCTTCAACCGCGACTGGTCGCGCCGGGTCATGGGGCAGGGGGCGGTGGTCTTGCTGATCACCGACGGGCTCGATCGCGACCCCGAGGAGGGCCTCGCGCGCGAGATGGAGCGGCTGCATCTCTCGGCCCGGCGGCTGATCTGGCTCAACCCGCTGCTGCGCTGGGACGGCTTTGCCCCCAAGGCCCGGGGCATCCGCGCCATGCTGCCGCATGTAGACAGCTTTCGCGCCGGGCACTCGGTGCAGACGCTCGAGCAGTTGGCCCAGGCCATATCCCAGCCCGACGACCCGGGCGAGAAGACCCGCCTGATGCAGGCCATCGCCGACGGCTGACGCAGCGGAATCGGCAAGAACCGGCCTTCTTTTTTGCGCCATGAAACCGGGATGCCGCGGCGGGCGTTTGTCCTGCGATGGCCCGGGGATTCCCCCGGGCGTGACAATTGGAGGATCACGATGACACGCCGGTTTCTCAAGACCACCACTGCCGCGGCCCTGGTTGCGGCGCTGTCCGGCCCGCTTGCGGCGCAGGATCTGCTGAGGCTGGGCAATCTGGCCCCCGACGCCGCGATCGCGATCATCATCGAGCAACGCGCCGCCGCCGAGGCGGAAGGCAACACCGCGCGGGTCGCGGAGCTTGACCAGATGCGCGCGCAGATCGAAGCGCAGATGACCCCTGCGCCCGAGCCTGCCGATGTGGTCGACCAGGCCGCCCCGTCCGCCGGTCCCGTCGATGGGTCCGAACCGGTGGATGCATCCGATCCGGTCGATGCCGCGACCCCGGCGGCTCCTGACGCTGAAGTCGCACCCGAGGCGGATGTCGCCGCGGGTGACGATGCCGCGCCGACCGCCGATCCGGTGCCCGCGCCCGTCCCCGTCCCGGTCCCCGCCGCCGAGGCAGAGGCCGCGCCGGTCAATGACGGTCAGGCGGTGGACGCCGATGTCGCCCCGGCGACCGCGCCGCTGGACGCGGACCTGAGGGACGCGCTGGAAGAGGCGGTCGGCCAGCAGGACGCCGAAGCGGAAGCCGAGGCCGCGGCAGAAGCCGAGACGGAAGCGGCGGTCGAAGCTGAGGTCGAGGCCGAAGCGGACACCCCGGTCGAAGCGCCCGAAGCAACCGCGGCAGAGGCCGAGGTCGTCGCGCCCGACCCGCAGGCCCAGGCCGACGTGATTGCCGAGGATGACGCCGCAACCAGCGCCGCCGCCGCCGCCGCTGCCGGTGACAGCGCCGGTGCCGAGCCCGAGATTGTCGAAGAGACCGTGACCGAAGAGACCGCGCGCGGATCGGACGAAGAGTTCGAGACCACGCTTCAGCAAGGCAATGCCGCCGCCGCACAGGCCAACGCGTCGGACGACAAGGACGACGACAACGACCGCCAGGATGAAATCCTGCGCGGTGCCGGGGCCGCCCTGCTGGGTCTGGGCGCGCTGGCGGTCGGTGACATGCTGCGCCCCAACGAGGCGGTCGTCTCGAACACCGGCGACCGCATCGTGGTCGAGCGTGACGGCCAGTTCCGTGTCCTGCGCAACGACGATGCGCTGCTGCGCCAGCCGGGCTCGAACGTGACCACCTATCGCTACGACGACGGTTCGACCCGGACGGTGGTGGTGCGCGAGGACGGCTCCGAGATCGAGACGATTCTCGCCCGCGACGGGCGTGTGCTGCGCCGCACCCGGACGCTGCCCTCGGGCGAAAGCTTCGTGCTGTTCGACGACACCGAGACCAAGGCCGAGGTGGTGGTCAACGATCTGCCGCAGGTCAACGACCGCCGCGTCACCAACTTCCGCGATGTGTCCGAGGACGACCTGAGCCGGGCGCTGCAGCGTCTCGACGGCGAAGCGGCGGGCCGCACCTTCTCGCTCAATCAGGTGCGCAACATCGATCAGGTGCGCAAGCTGATGCCCGAAATCAACGTCGATACCGTCAACTTCGAGACCGGCTCGGCGGTGATCCGCCCCGAAGAGGCCGAAGAACTGTCGGCTCTGGGGCGCGCGATCCGCAACCTGATCGCCGACAACCCGTCCGAGGTGTTCCTGATCGAGGGGCACACGGATGCGGTCGGCGGGGCCGGGTACAACCTGGCGCTGTCGGACCGGCGGGCGGAATCGGTGGCGCTCGCGCTGAGCGAGTATTTCGATGTGCCGCCCGAGAACTTGGTGATCCAGGGCTATGGCGAGAGCGATCTGCTGATCCCGACCCAGACCGGTGAGCGCGCCAATCGCCGCGCCGCCGTGCGCCGCATCACGCCGCTCTTGCAGGCGTCGCGGTAAGGTCGCGCGAGGTTGCGATTCCGTGTCCCCGCCTTCGGGCGGGGGCGCGGAACTGTCCCGCCGTCACGGCACCGGCCGTGCTTGTGGCGATGGCGGGATGTGCGTTTTTTGGGAAAGATGAAGCGCGATGTCAGGTCTTTGCCGGAAAGGACGCCGCGTGTGGCGATTTCGGGACTCCTGGCCTTGAAAAGGGGGTGCGATGCGACGGATGATGCAACAGGCGGGACGGGTGGCTTTGGCCGCGCTGATCGGCACCGGGGTGTCGGCGGCGGGTGCGGACGGTGGTGAGGGTGCGCTGTTTCGCGATCTCGATCCGGCACGGTCGGATCTGGCCGCGTTTCGCTGGCAGGCGCGGATCGTCCTGATCTTCGCGCCGGGCCCCGAGGATGACGCGCTGAGCGCCCAGATGACCGCGTTGAGCGCCGCCGAGGCCGGGCTGGCGGCGCGGGACATCATCGTGTTGACCGATGCCGATCCGACGCGCCGGGGCGCGCTGCGCCAGCGCCTCGCGGGGTCCGGCTTTACCGTTTTGCTGATCGGCAAGGATGGCGGCGTCAAGCGGCGCGGATGCGCCCGTCGCCGCCGACAGTCTTTTTGCCACCATCGACGCGATGCCGATGCGCCAGCGCGAGATGCGCGCGCCGGACTAGCCGAAGATTTCTTCGAACGCGCCACGATAAAGCGCCGAGAGCTCGGACAGCGGCGCCTCGGAGCTGCCGAAGCGGACCGTGTCGCCCTTGAACGCGCCCACGCTGCGGATCGGTACCTCGGCGCGGGTCGCCTCGACCATCAGTAGCTCTGCCGCATCGAAGCTGCAGGCGACCAGATAGCGGCCCTGGTCCTCGCCGAACAGCGTCGGCGTATCCTCGGGGTCGATCTGCACGCCGACCCCCGCCGCCTCAGCCATGGTGAAGGCCGCCAGCGCCAGCCCACCGTCCGAGATGTCCTGGCAGGCCTGGATATGATCGCGCATGGCGCGGATGAAGGTGCCGTTGCGCCGCTCGGCCTCAAGATCCACATGCGGCGCATCGCCGTCGGTGCGGTTGAACACCTCGGCCAGCAGCGCCGATTGCCCCAGATGGCCCAGCGCGTCGCCGATCATCACCAGCACGTCGCCGTCGCGCGGCAGACCGAGGATCGGGGCCTCGCCCGCCGCGATCAGCCCGACCGCGCCGATGGTGGGCGTGGGCAGGATGCCGGTGCCGTCGGTTTCGTTGTAAAGCGACACGTTGCCCGACACGATCGGCATGTCGAGCGCCAGACAGGCCGCCCCGATGCCTTTCAGCGCGCCGACGAACTGGCCCATGATCTCGGGCTTCTCGGGGTTGCCGAAATTCAGGTTGTCGGTCGTTGCCAGCGGTTTTGCCCCCACCGCGCAGAGATTGCGGAACGCCTCGGCCACCGCCTGCTTGCCGCCTTCCTCGGGGTTGGCCATGACGTAGCGCGGTGTCACATCCGAGGTGAAGGCCAGCATCTTGTCGGTGCCATGCACCCGGATCACCCCCGCGCCATAGCCCGGGCCCGCCACCGTGTCGGCCATGACCTGGCTGTCATATTGTTCGTAAAGCCAGTGCTTCGCGGTGTAGTTCGGACAGCGCAACAGCGCCCGCAGCCCGTCGACGGGGTCGATCTGCGGCACATCCTCAAGCGGCGCGGCGGCGGGCGTCGGCACCCAGGGGCGGTCGTATTCCGGCGCGTTGCCCGACAGCGCCCGCAGCGGCAGATCGGCCATCACCTTGTTGTTCTGCATGATCAGGAACCGGTCTTCGGCCAGCGTCTCTCCGACGATGGCGAAGTCGAGATCCCACTTTTCGAACACCGCGCGCGCCTCGGCCTCTTTCGCCGGGTCGAGCACCATCAGCATCCGCTCTTGGCTTTCCGACAGCATCATCTCATAGGCGGTCATGCCCGGCTCGCGGCAGGGCACGCGTTCGAGATCGAGCCGCACGCCCAGCTCGCCCTTGTCGCCCATCTCGACCGCCGAACAGGTCAGCCCCGCGGCCCCCATGTCCTGGATCGAGATCACCGCCCCGGTCTGCATCAGCTCGAGGCAGGCCTCCATCAGGCGCTTTTCGGTGAACGGGTCGCCGACCTGCACCGTGGGGCGCTTTTCCTCGATGGTCTCGTCGAACTCGGCCGAGGCCATGGTCGCCCCGCCGACGCCGTCGCGGCCCGTCTTCGCCCCCAGATAGACCACCGGACGCCCGACGCCCGAGGCGGCGGAGTAGAAGATCTTGTCGGCATCGGCGAGGCCCGCGGCAAAGGCATTGACCAGGCAGTTGCCGTTATAGGCCGGGTCGAACCGGGTCTCGCCGCCGACGGTCGGCACGCCGAAGGCATTGCCGTAGCCGCCGATGCCCTCGACCACGCCATGCACCAGCTGGCGCGTCTTGGGGTGCGCCACTTCGCCGAACGACAGCGCGTTCATCGCCGCCACCGGGCGCGCGCCCATGGTAAAGACGTCGCGCAGGATGCCGCCGACGCCGGTCGCGGCGCCCTGGTAGGGCTCGATATAGGACGGGTGGTTGTGGCTCTCCATCTTGAAGACCACCGCCTGACCGTCGCCGATATCCACAACGCCCGCGTTCTCTCCGGGGCCGCAGATGACCTGCGGGCCTTCCGTCGGCAGGGTCCGAAGCCACTTCTTCGACGACTTGTAGGAACAATGCTCGTTCCACATGGCCGAGAAGATGCCCAGTTCGGTAAAGCTGGGGTCGCGTCCGATGATTTCGAGGATGCGCGCGTATTCTTCGGGATTGATGCCGTGGGCGGCGATCAGCTCGGGCGTGATGGCCGGCTCTTGCATGGTCCGATGCTCCGATGGTCAGGCTTCGGGCGCTGTCTAAGCCAGGACCCCGGCGGTGTGAAGGGGGGGGCGGGCCTTATCGCCAGCCCGCCGCCTGCCGCGCCTCCCGGTCCAGCACCTCGGGTTGCCGCACCAGCGTGCCCTCCGCAAAGAAGGGCGACGCCGTCTGCCCGCGCAGCCGCGCCGCGATGCCGCGCCCGATCAGCCCCCAGGCCGCCGCCGCCATGCCGCGCTGCCTGACCGGGCGTGCCGCGTGGTTGGTGTGGACGTGGGTGCGGCAACGCCCGAACGCCTCCGTGCCCTGCGGCAGAACCATGCCCACGAAGGGCAGCGCGGGCGTCGCGATGGTGTTGGCGACCGGGGTGTCGCAGCAGGCGGCATACCAGCGCACCACCCCTTTCGAGGTCATCCGCAGCGCCCGCAGATGGTCGGCCCCGCGGGGGATCGTCAGGCTGTCGGGCAGGGTCTGGAGGATCAACGTGCCGCCCTCGGGACTCAGCAGGCCACCCGCCTTGTCCGGGTCGTTGCGGCAAAGATGGCGGATATAGCTCTGACACCCGTTGCAATAGCAGGTGATCAGCTTGCCCGGCATCGACCGCGCCAACACCCAGCGGGTCGCGTCACAGCTGCAAGACAGGGCGAGGGCGGGCATGGCGGCGTGTCTCCGGCGGGTCCAGCGCCGCCAGACTGGCATGCCATACCGTCCCGGAGCAATAAAAAGGGGCCGCCCGAAGACGGCCCGAGGTGAAGATCCGGCAGGTCGGGATACGGAAACCTGGCGGATTTCGGACCGGGCTCAGCCCGGCCAGAACCGGCGGTGCACCCCGGCCTGCACCATGTGATGCTCAAGACCGATGTCGCGCAGAAGATGCGGATCGTGCGGCACCTGATGCCGACGAAGCCGGGACCGCGCCGCCCGGGCCGTCAGCGCCCCGGCGAGTGTGCGCATGATAGCGGCGGCGACCCCGCTACGGGGCGCATCAGCCGGAGCAACCTTTTCGGCAGGCGATGCAGCGGTGGACATGGTCGGTCTCCCTGACGTGACGGGCGGGGGTCTTCGGTGGCGGAACGGGCAGGGGCAGGCGGCGGGTTTCGGATGCGCGCATGTTGCGCGCGTCGGGTTCACGGGCGTCGGATCGGTCGGGCTGTGTATTGACACAATGCGGTGTGCGGGTGCATCTGGCAGATACAATGAGTCGCGCCGGCCGATCGAGGAAAACATTGTCATGGATACAATTTTGTCGGGCTACGCCGCCCGGGCGCGCACGGGGCCGAAATACCGGGCGCTGGCCGAGGCCATCCGCGACGGCATCGCCACCGGGGCCCTGGTGCCGGGGGCCAAGTTGCCGCCGGTGCGCGACCTGGCCTTCGACCTCAGGATCACGCCCGGCACCGTGGCGCGCGCCTATACGATCCTGACCGACAGCGGTGCCGCCACGGCCGAGGTCGGGCGCGGCACTTTCGTGGCCGCCGATGCCGGCCCGCGCCGCGCCGCCCCCCTGCCGGTCTGGCCGCAGGGCGGTGGCGACCGGGACCAGCACGATGTCTCGCTCTATTCGCCCAGGCTGCCGGATTGCGGACAGGTACAATTGGTACAATCGGCCTTCGCCCGGCTGGCGCAGCACCCGCCCGAACGGTTGATGAACTATCCCTCCCGCCCCAGCTTTCGCCCCGCCCGCGCGGCGGTGATCGACTGGCTGGCCAGCACGCCGCTGGGGCCGGTCTCCGAGGCGGACCTCGTGCTGTCGCATGGCGGGCAGAACGGCATCGGGCTGGCGATGCAGGCGGTGCTCAGGGGCGCGAAACCCACCGTGCTGGTCGAGGAACTGTCCTATCCCGGGTTTCGCCGCGCCGCCGAACTGCTGCGCGCCGAGGTGGTCGCCGTGCCGATGGACCGGGACGGCCTGCTGCCCGATGCGCTCGACACGCTGGCGCGCAAGCACGCCGCGCAGATCCTCTGCACCTCGCCCGAGATCCACACCCCCACCGGTCTGCTGACCCCGCTGTCGCGGCGCCGCGCCATCGCCGAGGTCGCCCGCAAGCGCGACTTTCACATCATCGAGGACGATTGCTGCCGCATCGGCCGGTCGCACACGCTCAGCTACCGCGCCCTGCTGCCGACACAGGCGTGGTACGTCACCTCGATCTCGAAATCCGTCACACCGGCCCTGCGCGTGGGCTTTACCATCGCCCCGGATGGCTGGCAGGCCGAGCTGCGCCGGGTCGCCGAATATGGCTTTTTCGGCATCGCCCCGCCGCTGGCCGATCTTGTGGCCGACGTGCTCGGCGACCCGGGCCTGCCCCGGGTCCTCGATGCCGTGCGCGCCGAATATGGCCGCTACATCCGCGCGGCGGTGAACACGCTCGGGGGCTTCGATCTGACCTGGCGCGAGGACATGCCGTTTCTCTGGCTGCGGCTGCCGCAGGGCTGGCGCGCCGCCGCCTTCGTGCAGGCCGCCGAGGTCGAGGGCGTGCAGATCCGCGCCGCCGACGAGTTTGCCCTGCGCGACGGCTTCGCGCCCCATGCGGTGCGCCTGTCGATCAACGCCCAGGTCTCGCTGGCCGCCTTCGAGGCCGCGTTGGGCCGCCTCCGTGCGCTGCTGGAAAACCCGCCCGACCGCATCGCCGTCTGACGGGGCAGGGGCGCAGGCCTTCGAGGCCCCGGATCGCGGTCCGGGGCCGCGGCCCGCCTTGCCCATCCCCGCAACCGCACGCCCGTCACCCCGCACGCCCCGCGCACGGCCCCGGCACCGCCCGACGCCTGCGCCCCGCGCATGCCGCCCCAAAGCCATGGGGTAATATAATACCTATTTTGCAAGCCATTGTTTTCGCACGTCTTATCCCCGTCAACCGCGCTTGACTGTGCAACGGGCATGACTATAACCCGCCCATCGGATTGCGCCGCGCACGGGGATTGCCCCCCGTGTCCGGCCATACACACCAGGAACCACCAGGAACCCAAGGGAAACCTGAACATGAAAACCTTCTCGGCAACACCCGCCGACATCGAGAAGAAATGGATCGTGATCGACGCCGAAGGCGTTGTTCTCGGCCGTCTCGCCTCGATCGTGGCGCAGCGCCTGCGCGGCAAGCACAAGCCGTCCTTCACCCCGCACATGGACACCGGTGACAACGTCATCGTCGTGAACGCGGACAAGGTCCAGCTCACCGGCAAGAAGCGCCAGGAAAACTTCTACTGGCACACCGGTCACCCGGGCGGCATCAAGTCGCGCACCAAGGAACAGATCCTCGAAGGCGCCCACCCCGAGCGGGTGGTCTTCCAGGCCGTCAAGCGCATGATCCCCGGCAACCGCCTGGGCCGTCAGGTGATGACCAACCTGCGGGTCTATGCCGGGGCCGAGCATCCCCACGAGGCGCAATCGCCTGAAGTGATCGATGTCAAGTCGATGAATTCCAAGAACACCCGGGTGGCGAAGTAATGGCTGAGCAAATCAACTCCCTCGAAGAACTGGGCCAGGCTGCCGGCATCGACGCCGCCGCACCCCAGGCCGACGTGACGATCCAGCGCGAGCCGGTCCGCGACGCGCTGGGCCGCGCCTATGCCACCGGTCGCCGCAAGGACGCCTCCGCGCGCGTCTGGATCAAGCCGGGCTCCGGCAAGGTCACCGTCAACGGCAAGGAACTGAACGCCTATTTCGCGCGTCCGGTGCTGCAGATGATCCTGCGCCAGCCCTTCACCGTCGCCGGTGTCGAGGACCAGTTCGACGTGATGGCCACCGTCAAGGGCGGCGGTCTTTCCGGTCAGGCCGGGGCGGTCAAGCACGGCGTGTCCCGCGCGCTGCAGCTTTATGATCCCAGCCTGCGCGCCGCGCTGAAAGCGGCAGGCTTCCTGACCCGCGACAGCCGCGTCGTCGAGCGCAAGAAGTACGGCAAGCGCAAGGCCCGCCGCAGCTTCCAGTTCTCCAAGCGCTAAGCGTCGCACCACGACATCGGACAGGGCCGCTCTTCGGGGCGGCCTTTTTCGTGGCCCCGGTCCCGATCCTGCTCCCGAACCTGTTCCCGGTCCCGATCCCGGTCCCGATCCGGCGTCCCAGGCGCACGCGCCCCTTTTTCGCACCCTGAAACCGCGCTACCACCGCAACAGCGAAAGGACGGCCCATGCAGCGGATGCGCTTTGACGAGGTGATGGATCATGTGACGCAGGTGCAGGGCACGGTCGCGCCCGGGCGTCTCACGCTTTTCGCGATCCTGCGCGACGAGATGGATTTCCTGCCCGCCTTTCTGGGCCATTACCGCGCCCTGGGGTTCAACCAGTTTCTCATCTTCGACGACCAAAGCACTGACGGCACAGGACAATACCTTGAGGCGCAGCGCGATGTCGTGCTCTACCGGGCGGACCGGACCTTTGGTGCGCCGGTCCAGATCGAGGCCCCCGACGGCACCCTGAAAGAGGACCGCTTCGGCACCTATCTCAAGGCCGCGATCCCGCATGTGGCCTGCCCGGGTGACTACGTCGCCTATTTCGACGCCGACGAATTCCTGATCCTGCCGCCCGGCGTGTCGGACGCCGCTGACATCGTCGCCCGGCTCCGGGCCCAGAAGGCCGCCTGCGTCACTGCCTCGGTGGTCGAGTTCTTCCCCGAAACCATCGCCGACTTTGCCCTGCCCATGCCCGACACCGCCGCGGGGCTGTTCTCGGCCTACCCGTATTTCGAACCGGACCCGCTGGTACAACTCAACCCCGGTGCCGATCCCTCGCTGATCGGCGTCGCCAAGACCCAGGCGCTGTTCGACGCCTACGGCATCCGCCCGCGTGTCGAAGGCGGTCTGCTCAAGCGCCTGATGACCCCCAAACGCGACCGCAAGGCGCAACGGTTCATGCGTTCCCCGCGCCACAAGACGCCCTTCGTGCTGCGCGATGCGCAGACGTGGCAGGTCGGATCGCATTACTGCAACCGCCCGCCCTCGGACGACACCCTGCTGACCATCGCGCATTTTGTCTTCACGTCGCGCTTCGCGGACAAGATCGCCCGCGCCCGGTCCTGGGGCGCGCATACCTCGGGGGCCGCGAAATACCGCTACTACGCAGAGTTGCTGGACCGGATGCGGGCCGGGCAGGGGCGCTTCACCGGCCCCGACTCGGTCCGCTATGCGCAGCCGCAACAGATGGTCGATGCCGGTCTGATGCGCTGGTAGACGGTCACAGCACCCGGTCCGCTCCGGGCCAAAGCGCGCGCACCTGCGGCAGCCGCTCGGCCACCGCCGCGTAGACCGGCGCGTAATGCCGGGCGATCTCGATGCGCACGTCCTCGGACACTTTCGATCCCTTGCCGCGTGCATTGACCTGCCGCGCGCCCGCCTCGGCCTCGACCGGTACGCCCGCGAACTCCGCCAGCGCGCGGGTGCCCTCGGGCGTGAAGATCTCCTCGAACAGCGCAATATGCCGGTCGGACGCGGGAAACACCGCCTCGATCGCTTCCAGAGTGCGGTCATAGCGGCTGCGCGCCTCGGCCTCGGCGCTGGCGTAAAAGCCCCGCAGCGGCGCGTCATTGGCATCCGACAGCGGCAGGCGGCCCTTTTCCATTTCCATGCGCATGTGCGACCGCAGCCGCTCCACCGGGTCGCGCATGACGAAAATGGCCTTGGTGGCGATGCCGCGCGCTTCAAACCCCTGTCGGATCATCTTTAGCGTCTCGGATGGCAGGGCGGCATAGGACGGCGTGATATCGCCCGTGCGCACCACGCCGCGCTTGTTCAGCAAGCCCGCGAAATAGTCGAAATAGGCCGTCGGATCCTGCTGCAGGCGCCAGCGCAGATGGGCCGCGGGCTCGGCCCCGCCCAGCGCCGTCTTGGCCCGGGCACGGATGTGTCCGAACCGGGTCGGCGCGGCCACCGCGTAGCGCGCGAAAACGCCGCCCAGCCGATGCTCCCAGATCTGGTACTCGCCCAGTCGCCCGAAGTTGCTGCCCTTGGCCCGCGCCAGATAGGCCTGCACCCAGCTCGAGCCGCATTTCTGCCCGCCAAGTCCCAGAAAGAAGGTCGGCTGGGCCATCGGGCTATTCCGTATCGGTGCCGCGCAGCGCCAGGATCGCCACGATCCCGACCACCGCCAGCCCTACCACCGCGATATTGGCGGGCTGCGCGTTCGACACGATGACGCCGACCAGCGCCCAGATCACCGTCAGCCCGTATTCCGGCGCGCGGTGCAGCCGGTATTGCACCACAAAGGCGATGGCCAACCCGATGCTCAGCGCCAGCAGGGCCGCGGGCGTCTGCCCCATCCAGCCATACCCCGCCATGATCAGGCCCAGCGACACCGACGACGCCGCCGTCAGCCAGCCCGCATAGATCGCCACCGGCGACAGCTGCCAGAACCGGTCCTCGTCGCCCAGCCGGAACAGCGCCGCCAGCGCGGTGCCCAGCATGGTCCAGATCATCACCGTGGCCCAGAACACCGACACGTTGGCCACCGGGATCCAGCCCGCGCCGATCACCAGGCTCAGGGTCAGAAGCGGGCGCGCGGCGGCCCAGTCATCCTCGTCGCGGCGGCGCAAGAGGCCAAAGGCCGCGCCCGCGATCAGCCACAGATAGATCAGCCCCCAGATCGAAAAGGCGTAGCCCGCGGGCTGCACCGGCGGGTCCTCCTGCGGCACCGGGAACTGCCCGGCCGAAAACCCGTTGAACCCCGCGCTGAAGAACGGCGAGGCGGCAAAGGCGATCGCCGCCAGCAGAACCGCAACCGCCCAGACCGTCTTTGCGTTGTCGCTCATGCCAATTGCCCTTCCGCCGTGATCCGACGCCGACCGCCGGTATAGGAATGCAACACCTCGGGCAGGGTGACAGATCCATCCGCCTCCTGACCATTCTCCAGCACCGCGATCAGCGCGCGCCCCACCGCCAGCCCCGATCCGTTCAGCGTATGCACGAACGCAGGCTTGCCGCCGCCCGCGGGCTTGAACCGCGCGTTCATCCGCCGCGCCTGGAAATCGCCGCAGGTCGAAACGGACGAGATCTCGCGATAGGTGTTCTGCCCCGGCAGCCAGACCTCGAGGTCATGGGTGCGGCCCGCGCCAAAGCCGATATCCCCGGTGCAAAGCGTCACCGTCCGGTAGGCCAGCCCCAGCTTTTCCAGGATCCCCTCGGCGCAGCGCGTCATCCGGCGGTGCTCCGCGTCGCTTTCGTCGGGATGCACCACCGACACCATCTCGACCTTCTCGAACTGGTGCTGACGCAACATCCCCGCCGTGTCGCGCCCGGCGCTGCCTGCCTCGGACCGGAAACACTGCGTATGCGCCACGTAGCGGCGCGGCAGATAGCTCTCGTCCATGGTCACGCCGTTGACGATGTTGGTCAGGCTCACCTCGGCGGTCGGCACCAGCCACCAGCCATTGGTGGTGCGATAGCTGTCCTCTCCGAACTTCGGCAACTGCCCGGTGCCAACCATCATCTCGTCGCGCACCAGCACCGGCGTCCAGGTCTCGGCCAGACCGTTTTCTTCCACATGGGTGTCCAGCATGAACTGCGCCAGCGCCCGGTGCACCCGCGCCACCGCACCCGACAGCACCACGAACCGCGCCCCCGACAGCTTCGCCGCGGTTTCGAAATCCATGCCGTCCCGCACCGCCGCCAGCTCGTAATGCTCTTTCGGGGTAAAATCGAACACCCGGGGCGTGCCCCAGCGGTGAATCTCGACGTTATCGGCCTCGTCCTGGCCCTCGGGCACGTCGTCATGCACCGAGTTCGGCAGCTCCAGCAGCCTGTCGGTCAGCGCCGCGTCCAGATCCCTGGCCCGTGCCTGCATCGCCGCGACCTCGGCCTTCTTGTCGCCCACCAGCGCGCGCAGCCGCTCGAATTCCGCGTCATTGCCCGATGCCTTGGCCTGTCCCACGTCCTTCGCGGCGGCCTTCTGTTCGGCCTGTGCCGTCTCGGCGGCATGGATCGCCGCGCGGCGTTCCTCGTCCAGCGCAAGGATCGGCCCGGATGCGCCCTGGATCCCCCGCTTGGCCATGGCGGCGTCGAAGGCTTCGGGATTGTCGCGGATGGTGCGGATGTCGTGCATCTTGGGGGGCCTCGTCTCTGCGTCGCCTGAGTCGTGCGCGGTTATGCCCCAAAGCGCTCAGGGTGTGTAGGGGCGAGCCACCTCCCGGATGACCCAGGGGTCGACCGGCACCACCACCGCGTTGCCGTCCAGGATCGACGAGATCACCCCGACGATCCGGCGCGCGTCGCCCGACCCGTAGAACACCGGCCCGCCCGACATGCCTTTTGACGCAGCACAGCCCAGATACCACTTGCCCCGCCGTTCGCGCCCGTCGCAACCGTCGCGCAGCACCTGGGCGCCGGGCGCCTCGCGCGGATAGCCGATCAGTTCGAACGGCCCCGACGGCCCCGAGGCCCCGACCCGCAGCACCGGCATGTCGAGCGCCCGGTCCAGCCGCAACAGCGCCACGTCATGCGCCACCACGATGCCGTCTTCGTCCACAGCATCCGGGTGCAGCAGGATCTCCTCAACGCTGGCCGCCCCCAGATGCGCGCCATCCTCCCAGCCCGCAACAAAGCCAAGCCCCCGTGTGCCGCGCTTGCGCCCGTCGTCGAAGGTCACGCAATGCGCCGCCGTCAGGATCGTCGCCGGGCCCACCAGCGTCGCGGTGCAGAGCCTGAGCTTCGAGAACCCGCCCCCGAAAAGCCGCCCCACCGACGGATCGGCGGCGTGCAGCGGCGTGGCAAGCAGGATCAGAAGTAGGACAAGGCGCATCGTCAGGAGATAGCGACCGGGCAGGCGTCGTCAATCCGGGTCGGGCGGGGTGTAGGTTTTGGGGTCAGCCCACCATTTCTGCCATTCGCGTCCAAATCGAATTCCCAGTTCTACTTTCGGCCAATGAGTTGGCCATTTCACTTCGTCCGGTAGTTGAACGGTGGCATCGCCAAAGACACGTTCAAGTTCCAAATCCGAAATGCCAGTCATGCTCAAGTCGATGTGCCTGAATGCAGCTCCGCAAATATGACTGTGAGATAAGCGTGAGTGCGCATTCATGCGGCAATGGCTGAATAAAGCACATCTTAGAATTGCCGTCCGGAACGAAACGTTTTTCAAGTCGATATGCTCAATTTTCGCAAAGTCGAATTCGGTATATAGCAGGGAGCTCCAAGCCAAACCTTCACCCCGCAATTTGGCATACTGAAGCCAAGTCGCATCCATCTCTGCGCGTTGCAGTTTGGCTCCGCGCAGGTCGGCGGCGGTCATGTGCGCGTTTTGAAACTTCGCATGCGCCAATTTGGCATCGCACAGCTTGACACCGTGCATTGATGCGCCTTCGAAGTTGCCATATCTGAAATCGAGGGCGTTCAATCGAAACCCTTGCAAATTGGCCTTGGATAAATCGACGCAGTCCTCATGCTCCTTGTTTTCGACAAGGTTTTTATTGAGGCGGCCTACGGTCTGAACAGCCCGTTCCATATCAATTCGCTGTGCTGTCAGGCGCTTTGACCATAATGCGAACATTCTAAGAGAGGCGTCGTGTGGCGATACATGAAGTTCCTCAAGTGCCTCTTTTTTCGTCAGGCCCTCTCCGATGGGTTCATCTTGCATCAACCGCCGCACCTCCAGATAGGGATGCGTCTGCGCCGATAGTCCCGGCTCAACTCGCGCACGTAAAGGCAGAGCAGCCGCACCACGCGCTTGGCATTCTGTGGTAGCTCATCCACCAGCCCCTCCAGCCGGTCGATCGCGGCAGAGCGTCGCACGATGTCGTCTTCCCAGACATCGTGCGCCTTGTAGGCCCCGTCCTCATCCTTCAGCGTCACCTGCCGCCGCGCATAAAGATCCGCCGCCGCCTCGGTGATCTTCTGGTTATACAGCGATTCCTTGGCCGTTTGAGTCTGCTCACGCGACAGCTTCAGCCGGTTGAGCGTCACCGGCAGCGCCACCACCGCGCCCAGCGTCGCGGTCAGTCCGGCCAGCGTGATCAGGGTGAAGCGCCAGTCGACACCGGCCTCCAGCCCCGCGTCGCCCCGCATCGCCGGAACCGACAGCCAGACCAGCGTCCGGATCAACCCGTAGAACAGCCCAACGGTCAGCAGCCCCCACAGGATCGCCCCCGCTATGGCCAAGACCTCGGGCACCGCGGAAATTCCAAGCGCTTCGCGCCAGTCCCTGGTCGTCGCCTTTCCCGTGTCATCCGGCTTGGGCAGCCCCCATGCCACAAGGGCCGATCCCGCCAAAAGCAGGGCCAGCGCGATGGTCGTCCAGACAAAGCCTTCTTCGAAGGGAAGTGTGATCACCGTCTCGGCCGCCATGGGCGCGCTCCTCACTGGGATCGTCTCGGCGCGCGCATTGGCAGGGACCGCACCGGCAACACCTCGTAAACAATTGTTAATGAAACACAAAACCTTTCGCATGCGAAAGCTTTTTCTGCCCTCGGGCCAAAACGCGGCACACCCGCCGCGACCATCGCGCCGCACGGCCCCACAAACCGCCGCCAAGCCTGCTTGCATCACCGCGCGCCAATCCATAGGTTCCGCCAAACTTCAAACATGCGGGGCCGTGTGCCCTGTCCCCACCGACAAAGGAGCCCCCCATGGACGGCAGCGCACTGGCACAGTTCGTGCCCCTGATCCTGATCTTCGCGATCATGTATTTCCTTCTGATCCGCCCGCAGCAGAAGAAGATGAAGGAACACACCAAGATGGTCGAGAACCTGCGGCGCGGCGACCAGATCGTCACCCAGGGCGGGCTGATCGGCAAGGTCGTCAAGGTCAAGGAAGGCAACGAGATCGAGGTCGAACTGTCCGAAGGCGTCAAGGTCCGCGTGGTGCAGAACACCGTGGCGCAGGTCATCTCCAAGACCGAGCCCGCCAACAGCTAGGCCGCCGCGCCGCCCCCTTCCGTCAGAAAGCCCGTCCATGCTTCAGATCGACACCTGGAAACGCGTCCTGATCCTGCTCGTGGTGGCTGTCGGCGTGGTCTTCTCCGCGCCGAACCTGTTCTACGAACGGGTCGAGGCCCACAATGACGCGGTCACCGCGATCGAGCGGCAGGGCGAAACCGAGGAACGGCTTGCCGCGAAATCGGTCTGGCCCGACTGGCTGCCCGCGACCATCGTCAACCTTGGCCTCGATCTGCGCGGCGGCGCGCATCTGCTGGCCGAGGTGCAGGTCGCCGATGTCTACGACACCCGCCTCGAGGCCATGTGGCCCGAGGTGCGCGACCTTCTGCGCCCCCTGCGCGACGAGGTCGGCACCATCCGCCTGCGCAGCGACACACCCGGCGAATTGCGCGTCCGCCTGGGCAACCCCGACGGCATGCAGGCCGCCATCGCCGCCGTGCGCACGCTGGCGCAACCGGTGGCCTCGGTCGCCGCTGCCGGGGCCTCCGACATCGAGGTTGCGGGCCAGGACGACGAGTTGGTTGTCCGCCTGTCGGAGGCCGAGCAGACCGCCACCGACGACCGCACCGTGCGCCAGGCGCTCGAGATCATCCGCCGCCGCATCGACGAGGTCGGCACCCGCGAGCCGACCATCCAGCGCCAGGGCGAGGACCGCATCCTGATCCAGGTGCCCGGCATCGGCTCGGCGGCTGAACTCAAGGAAATCATCGGCACCACCGCCCAGCTGAGCTTCCAGCCCGTGGTCGGTCGCGCATCGTCGCAGACCGCCGATCCCGGCATCGGCAACGAGATCCTGCCATCGCTCGACGAAGAGGGCGTGTTCTACGAACTGGAACGCGCCGCCGTGGTCTCGGGCGAGGAACTGGTCGATGCGCAACCGGCCTTCGACCAGAACGGACGCCCCGCCGTCAACTTCCGCTTCAACTCCTCGGGGGCGCGCAAATTCGGCGACTACACGGCGGAAAACATCGGCAACCCCTTTGCCATCGTGCTCGACGACGAGGTGATCTCGGCCCCGGTGATCCAGTCGCACATCCCCGGCGGCTCGGGCATCATCACCGGCAACTTCTCGGTCGAGGAGTCGACCCAGCTTGCGGTGCTGTTGCGCGCCGGGGCGCTGCCCGCCGGGCTGACCTTCCTCGAGGAACGTACCATCGGGCCGGAACTGGGCCAGGACAGCATCGACGCGGGCAAGATCGCCACCATGGTGGCCTTCGCGATGGTGCTGGTGTTCATGTTCGCGGCCTACGGGCTGTTCGGCCTCTTCGCCAACGTGGCTCTGATCCTGAACATCGGCATGCTGTTCGCGGTGCTGTCGCTGATCGGCGCGACGCTGACCCTGCCGGGGATCGCGGGCATCGTGCTGACGGTCGGCATGGCGGTGGATGCCAACGTGCTGATCTTCGAGCGCATCCGCGAGGAACTGAAGACCGCCAGGGGCCCCGCCCGTGCCATCGAGCTGGGCTATGAAAAGGCGCTGTCGGCGATCGTCGATGCCAACATCACCACGATCATCACCGCAATCATCCTGTTTGCCATGGGCTCGGGTCCGGTGCGGGGCTTTGCCATCACGCTGGGCGTGGGCATCGTCACCTCGGTCTTCACCGCGATCTACGTCACCCGTCTGTTCGTCACCATGTGGTTCGAGCGCAAGCGCCCGAAGACCATCACCGTCTGAGAAGGCCCCCCCATGCGTCTCAAACTCGTCCCCGACGATACAACCTTCGATTTCTTCAGCCGCACCAGGATCTGGCTGGGGATCTCGGGCGTGCTGATGGCCATCGCCTTCGTGTCCTTCATGGTGCAGGGGCTGAATTTCGGTATCGATTTCCGCGGCGGCACCACGATCCGCACCGAAAGCGCGCAGCCGGTGGATGTCGGGGCCTACCGCGCCGCGATGCAGGGGCTGGACCTGGGCGATATCGTCATCTCCGAGGTGTTCGACCCCAGCTTCGGCGACGACCAGAACGTCGCCATGGTGCGCATCGGCGCGCAGGACGACGCCGAGGCGGTGACGCCCGAAACCATCCTTGCGGTCGAGGCGGCGTTGCAGGGGGTGGCCCCGGGCATCCGCTTCACCTCGGTGGAATCGGTCGGTCCGAAAGTGTCGGGCGAATTGATCCAGACCGCCGTGATCGCCGTCGTGCTCGCCATCGGGGCGGTGCTGATCTACATCTGGCTGCGCTTTGAATGGCAGTTCGCCGTCGGCGCCGTGGTGGCGCTGGTGCATGACGTGCTTCTGACCATCGGCATCTTCTCGGAGTTGCGGATCCAGTTCGACCTCGCGATCATCGCGGCGCTGCTGACCATCGTCGGCTATTCGCTGAACGACACGGTCGTGGTCTTCGACCGGGTGCGCGAGAACCTGATCAAATACAAGAAGCGCGATCTGAAAGAGGTGCTCAACATCTCGATCAACGAGACCCTGAGCCGGACGCTGATGACGTCGCTGACCACCTTGCTGGCGCTGATCGCGCTGTTCGTGCTGGGCGGCGACGTGATCCGGGGCTTCGTCTTCGCGATGATCTGGGGTGTGGTCGTCGGCACCTATTCGTCGATCTTCGTGGCCTCGGCGCTGCTCTATCGCCTTGGCGTCAAGCGCGACTGGGAAAAGCCGGACCCCGGGGCGGGCACGCAATTCTCGAATATCGACGCCTGAGCGCTCGCCGGGAAAGAACGGCGGGCCGCGCGTCGGCGGGCCTTGCCCTGTCCGGATCGCGCCCAATGTCCTATGATCCCGGGATCCGCCACGACTGAAAAGGAGCCGCGCCCATGCGCCTGAACGAGATCGTCTATACCGATGCGCAACCGGTCGACAGCTACGGGCCGGGGTTCTTCCGGATCGGTGGCACCGCCATCGAGGGCGCGCTGTGCCTGTCGCAACGCGGCACGACGGCCTGGGGCGGTTTCGAGGATGCCGCCACGCTGCTGGACCTGGCCGGTGAGATCGACGTGCTGTTCATCGGTACCGGGCGCGAGATTACTCATATTCCCAAGGCCTTGCGGTCCGAGCTTGACGCGGCGGGCATCGGTGTCGAGGTCATGGGCTCGGCCTCGGCCTGCCGGACCTACAACGTGCTTCTGTCCGAAGGGCGGCGGGTGGCGCTGGCGGTTCTGCCGCTGTGACGCGGATGTGCCCGTGGCGGCGGCAGGAGCGAGGGACCGGCCCCTCGCGCTCCCCGGAGTATTTTCGGTCCGATCGTGACAAGGGGCCTGTCTGCCGGAGCCGGGACACGCGGGCGGGGCGGGGTTCGGCGGCGCTCGCCGCGCCGGGGCGAAGGGCTGCGGGGCAAGGCCGGTTGGGACGGGCGCGGGGCGGCCTTACCGGGGCGTGCGGCGGGTCAGGGTCTTGGCAATGTTGCGCGTGAGCGGTCTGTCGGTTTCCCGGGGCGGGGTTGCGGTGCTTGACGGGGTCGGGTTGGCGCTGGCCCGGGGCGAGGCGCTGGTGCTGCGCGGACCGAACGGGTCGGGCAAGACCACATTGATCCGCACCATCGCCGGGTTGCAACCGCCGCTCGAAGGGGCTGTCGAGGGCATCGAGGCGGTGGCCTATGCGGGCCATCAGGACGGGCTGAAGACCAGCCTGACGGTGACCGAGAACCTGGGTTTCTGGGCGTCGGTCTATGGCGCGGGCGGTGCCTCCGCGGTGTCGGAGGCGCTGGCGCGGTTCGACCTCGGGGCGTTGCGGGACAGGCTGGCGGGCAATCTGTCGGCGGGGCAGAAGCGGCGGCTTGGGCTGGCGCGGTTGCTGGTCACCGGGCGGCCGGTCTGGGTGCTGGACGAGCCCACGGTGTCGCTGGATGCGGCGTCGGTGGCGTTGTTCGCGGCGGCGGTCAAGGCGCATCTGGCCGAGGGCGGTGCGGCGCTGATGGCGACGCATATCGACCTCGGCCTGCCCGAGGCGCGGGTGCTGGACGTGACGCCGTTCAAGGCGGATCCGAGGGCGCGGGCCGGTGACGAGGCCTTCCTGTGAGGGCGCTGTTGCTGCGCGATCTGCGGCTGGCGATCCGGGCCGGGGGCGGCTTCGGGCTGGGGCTTGCGTTTTTCCTGATCGTGGTGGTGCTGGTGCCGTTCGGGGTCGGGCCCGAGACGCAACTGCTGGCGCGGATCGCGCCGGGCATCCTCTGGGTCGGGGCATTGCTGGCGTGTCTGCTGTCGCTCGACCGGATCTTCGCGCTGGACTGGGAGGACGGATCGCTTGACCTTCTGGCCACCGCGCCCTTGCCGATGGAGGGGATCGTGACGGTGAAGGCCCTGGCGCACTGGGTCACCACCGGTCTGCCGCTGGTGCTGGCGGCACCGGCGCTGGGGTTGCTGCTGAGCCTGCCCGAGGGCGGCTATGTCTGGCTGTGCCTGTCGCTCTTGATCGGCACCCCGGCGCTGTCGGTGATCGGCACCTTCGGCGCGGCGCTGACGGTGGGGTTGAAGCGCGGCGGTCTGCTGTTGTCGCTGCTGGTGCTGCCGCTTTACGTGCCGACGCTGATCTTCGGTGCGGAAGTGGCGCGGCGCGGGGCCGACGGGCTGGCGGTGGAGACGCCGCTGGCGATGCTGGCGGGGCTGAGCTTCGGCACGCTGGCGCTTTTGCCCTTCGCCTCGGCGGCGGTGCTTCGGATCAACCTGCGGTGAGCCGCGGCGCGGGGGCGTGGACAAGCCCTGCCGAGATGTGAATTGTGCGCCGCGAGGCAAGTGCTTAAAGGATGGCCCATGTCGCTTTGGGAATACGCAAACCCCGTCAAGTTCATCCGGACCACGGACCGGGTGTTGCCCTGGATCGCCGGGCTGGCGCTGCTGTGTCTGCTGGTCGGGCTGGTCTGGGGGTTCTTCTTCACGCCGGACGATTTCCGCCAGGGATCGACGGTCAAGATCATCTACCTGCATGTGCCCGCGGCGCTGATGGCGATCAATGCCTGGCTGATGATGCTGGTGGCGTCGCTGATCTGGATCGTGCGGCGGCATCACGTCTCGGCGCTGGCGGCCCGCGCGGCGGCCCCGGTGGGGGCCACGATGACGGTGATCGCGCTGGCCACCGGGGCGATCTGGGGCCAGCCGATGTGGGGCACCTACTGGGCGTGGGATCCGCGGCTGACATCGTTCCTGATCCTGTTCCTGTTCTATCTTGGGTACATGGCGCTGTGGTCGGCGATCGAGAATGACGACACCGCCGCCGATCTGACCGCGATCCTGTGCCTGGTGGGATCGGTCTTTGCGCTGCTGTCGCGCTACGCGGTCAACTTCTGGAACCAGGGGCTGCATCAGGGGGCGTCGCTGTCGCTCGACAAGGAGGAAAACGTGGCGGATGTGTTCTATTTCCCGCTGCTGGTGTCGATCGCGGGCTTTGTGCTGCTGTTCGTGGCATTGGTGTTCCTGCGCACCCAGACCGAGATCCGGGCGCGGCGGATGCGCGCGTTGCTGGCAAGGGAGCGGATGGCATGATGCCCGAACTGGGAAAATACGCCGAGGCGGTGCTGTCGGCCTATGCGGTGTCGCTGGTGCTGATCGTGGCGCTGGTTGCGGTCAGCGTGGCGCGGGCGCGGCGGGTGCGGCGCGACCTGAACCAGGTGGAGGCGCGCCGTGGCTAGGATCTCTCCTCTGATGGTGCTGCCGCCGCTGATCTTCGCGGCCTTCGCGGGGCTGGCGTTCTTCGGTATGTTCCGCGACGACCCCGAGGGGTTGCCGTCGACCCGCGTGGGCCAGCCCGCACCGCCGATCACCGATGTGGCGCTGGAGGGATATCCGGGGCTGGAGCCGGGCGCGTTGTCTTCGGGCGCGGTGACGCTGGTGAACTTCTGGGCCAGCTGGTGCCCGCCCTGCCGGGTCGAGCATCCGCAGCTGCTGGCCTATCAGGCCGAGGGGCTGGACATCGTCGGCGTCAACATCAAGGACCAGGCCGGCAATGCGGCGACGTACCTGGCCGAGGAAAGCAACCCGTTCAGCGCGGTGCCCTTCGATCCGGCCGGGCGCACGGCGATCGACTGGGGCGTGACGGCCCCGCCCGAGACCTTCATCCTGGACGGCGACGGCGTGGTGTTGCACCGCTTTACCGGGCCGCTGATCGGCACCGATTTCGAGACCCGGTTCGTGCCTGCGCTGGAGGCCGCGCGGGCAGGCGGGGCGGATTGATAGACTGTCGATCGTGCGGTGTGCGGTGATTTGGTGCGCTGTGATTTCTTGCGCTGTGATCCGGTGCGCTGTGATCCGGTGGAGCGGGCCGGGGGCCCGCGCCGGGGATGTCGTCGCAGTCCTTTGGCCTGCGCCTCCGGTGGGGGTGGATTACGAGGTTCTGCGCGGACCGGGGCTGGGACAGGCGCTGGCCGCGGGGGCACAGGACAGCGATTGCCGTGGTTTGACCTCGGTGTGACTGGCGCCATAGACGGTCAGGCCGATCAGGATCAGCGCTTGCAGGATGGTCAGGATCTTCATGTCGGTGCCCCGGTCGTTTCTTGTGATTTGTCTGTTTTGACACCGGTGTAGCGTCGGGGCGGGGTGTTTGTCGGCTCACGAATTTGCGATGGGCGGGGACCTGCCGCCGGGCTTTCTGCTGCCCCGCGGGGTCTGTGACCGGGGCCGGGACCAGGGGCCGTGCGGGGTGTCAGAGGAAGGTCAGGCCCAGGGCGATGATCGTGCCCGACAGGATCAGGTGGATGATGCAGAAGCCCATGATATCCTTGGCGCGCAACCCGGCAATCCCGAGGATCGGCAGCGCCCAGAACGGCTGCACCATATTGGTCCAGGCATCGCCCCAGGCCACCGCCATCGCGGCGCGGGCCATGTCGAGGCCGAGCGCGTCGGCGGCGGGCAGGATCACCGGGGCCTGCACCGCCCATTGACCGCCGCCCGAGGGCACGAAGAAGTTGACGATTCCCGCCGACAGGAAGCTCCAGAACGGCAGCGTCGCGGGGGTGGCGAGGTTGACCAGCCCCTGCGAGATCGAGGCGGCCAGACCCGATTGCACCATGATCGCCATGATGCCCGCGTAGAACGGGAACTGGATGACGATGCCCGCGCCGCCCTTGACCGCATCGGTCAGCGCATTCAGCAGGTTGCGCGGCGAGCCGTGCAGCAGGATCGCCAGCGACAGGAAAAGGAAGTTGATGACGTTGAGCGAGAGCGCGCCGCCGCCGGCGAAGTGGTTCAGCGACCAGGCCAGACCGGCGAGACCCACGACAAGCGACAGCGCGGGGCTCAGTTCAAGCCATTCGGCGGGGGTCGGGGCGTCGGGCCGGGGGTGCGGGGCGTCCTCGAGCAGGGCGGGGTCGACGAAGATCTCTTCGCCCGCTTTCGGCAACATCGCGCGGTTGATGAACGGAACCGCAACAAAAAGCGCGGCCACGATGATCAGGTTGAACGGCGCGAAGATCGTTTCGGAGGTGGGAATGACGCCCGCCAGATCGGCGAAGGGATGGCCCTCGGTCGCGATGGAGAGCGGCACGGAGCCTGCCAGCCCGCCATGCCAGACGATGAAGCCGGAATAGGCCGAGGCCACCAGCAGGCGGTAATCGACCTTGACCACGCGGGCCAGTTCCTTGGCGAAGAGCGCGCCGACCACGAGGCCGAAGCCCCAGTTGATCCAGCTGGCGGCGAGCGAGACGAAACTGACCATCAGAATCGCGCCGCCGGGGCTGCGGGCGAGACCCGCGAGCCTTGCCAGCAGGCCTTTGACCACGGGGGTCGAGGCCATCATGTAGCCGGTGACAAGCACCAGCAGCATCTGCATCGAGAAGGTCAGCAGCGACCAGAAGCCGTCGCCCCAGATCTCGACCACCTCGAGCGGGCCGGTGCCCTGGGTGAAGACGGCGGCCAGGGCGGCCACAATGGTCAGCACGAGAACGAAGACAAACGGGTCGGGCAGGTAACGGTCGACGATACGGACCATCGGACGTGAGAGCGCGTTCAGCATGGTGTGACCTCCTCGATTGATGTTGGATGTGCCCTCTAGCAACTGTCCGCGCCAAACCCAACGGCTGCGGCGGGTTTGCAATTGTGCAAGCCCGCGCGCGCCGGAATGCCCCGGTCCGGGGGCGATTTCCGTCGGCGGGGCAGGCGTGCGGGACAGGGTGAATGCGCAGGCGGACACAGGAAGTCGATCGGGGGGCAGGCACGAAAAAGGCCGCGCGGGGGGCGCGGCCTTCTTGCGATTTCAACAGGCGCTCAGTGCGCCGCGTCTGTGCGCCGCATCTGTGCGCCGCGTTTACGCCGCCTTGGCGAGGTTGCGCAGCACGTAGTGCAGCACGCCGCCGTGTTCGACGTATTCCACCTCGATGGCCGTATCGATCCGGCACTTGATCTCGATCGTCTTTTCGGTGCCGTCCGCGAAGGTGATCTTGCAGGGGCACATCGCGCCCGGCGTCACGTTGTCGAGCCCTTCGATGGAGACGGTCTCGTCGCCCTTGAGGCCCAGGGACTTGCGGGTGTCACCGCCGGTGAACTCGAACGGGATCACCCCCATGCCGACGAGGTTCGAGCGGTGGATACGTTCGAAGTTTTCGGCGATCACGGCCTTGACGCCCAGAAGCGAGGTGCCCTTGGCGGCCCAGTCGCGGCTGGAGCCCGCGCCGTATTGCTCACCGGCGAAAATCACCAGCGGCGTGCCCTGTTCCTGGTAGGCCATGGCGGCGTCGAAGATCGGCATCTGGGTGCCGTCGGGGCCCTTGGTATAGCCGCCCTCGACGCCGTCCAGCATCTCGTTGCGGATGCGGATGTTGGCGAAGGTGCCGCGCATCATGACCTCGTGGTTGCCGCGCCGCGAGCCGTAGGAGTTGAACTCGCGCACGGGGACCTGACGTTCGACCAGGTACTTGCCGGCGGGCGTGCTTTCCTTGAACGACCCGGCGGGCGAGATGTGGTCGGTGGTGACCATGTCGCCCAGCATCGCGAGGACGCGCGCGCCCTCGATGTTGGTGATCTCGCCCTTTTCGGCGCCCATGTTCTGGAAGTAGGGCGGGTTCTGCACGTAGGTCGAGGTGGACGGCCAGTCGTAGGTCTGGCTGTCGGTGGTTTCGACCGATTGCCACTTCTCGTCGCCCTTGAAGACGTCGGCGTACTTTTCCTGGAAGCTTTCGCGGGTGACGGTCTTTTCGACCAGTTCCGCGATCTCCTTGGCGGTGGGCCAGATGTCCTTGAGGTAGACATCCTTGCCGTCGGGGGTCTGCGCGATGGGATCCTTGGCGATGTCGATGTTCATGTCACCGGCCAGCGCGTAGGCCACCACCAGCGGCGGCGAGGCCAGGTAGTTGGCGCGCACATCGGGGCTGATGCGGCCCTCGAAGTTGCGGTTGCCCGACAGCACCGAGGTGGCGATCAGGTCGTTGTCGTTGATCGCCTTGGAGATCTCGTCCTGCAGCGGGCCGGAGTTGCCGATACAGGTGGTGCAGCCGTAGCCCACGAGGTTGAAGCCGATGGCATCGAGATCGTCCTGCAGCTCGGCCGCTTCGAGATAGGCCGACACGACCTGCGACCCGGGGGCCAGCGAGGTTTTCACCCAGGGCTTGCGGTCGAGGCCCAGTTCGCGCGCCTTGCGGGCGACGAGACCGGCGCCGATCATCACGTAGGGGTTCGAGGTGTTGGTGCAGGACGTGATCGAGGCGATCACGATGGAGCCGTCATGCAGCTGGTAGTTATGCTCGTCGGTCTTCACGAAGCCGCGCTTGTGGTGGCCCTCGTCGCCGGGGATGTCCACCGGCTCGGGCGCGCCGCCTTCGCCTTCCCAGCGGACCTCGGCGGATTCGGTGGCATCCGCGCCGCTGCGCACGCCCTTGACGTAGTCGCCGAACGCCTTGGCCGCGCCGTCGAGCGCGATGAAGTCCTGCGGGCGCTTGGGGCCCGAGATCGCGGGCACGACGGTCGACATGTCCAGTTCGAGCGTGTCGGTATAGACCGGCTCATAGCCGGGCTCGCGCCACATGCCCTGTTCCTTGGCATAGGCCTCGACCAGCGCGAGGGTGTCCTTGTCGCGACCGGTGGTGTTGAGGTAGCGCAGGGTTTCGTCGTCGATCGGGAAGAAACCGCAGGTTGCCCCGTATTCGGGGGCCATGTTGCCGATGGTGGCACGGTCGGCCAGCGGCACGTTGTCGAGCCCGTCGCCGTAGAATTCCACGAACTTGCTGACCACGCCCTTTTCGCGCAGCATCTGCACGACCTTGAGCACGAGGTCGGTGGCGGTGGTGCCCTCGACCATCGCACCGGTCAGCTTGAAGCCCACGACCTCGGGGATCAGCATGGAGATCGGCTGGCCGAGCATGGCGGCCTCGGCCTCGATGCCGCCAACGCCCCAGCCCAGCACGGCCGCGCCGTTGACCATGGTGGTGTGGCTGTCGGTGCCCACCAGCGTGTCGGGATAGGCCACCGTCTCGCCGTTCTGGTCGGTGTCGGACCAGACCGTCTTGGCGAGGTATTCGAGGTTGACCTGGTGGCAGATGCCGGTGCCCGGGGGCACAACGCGGAAGTTGTTGAACGCCGACTGGCCCCACTTGAGGAAGGTATAGCGTTCGATGTTGCGTTCATATTCGCGGTCGACGTTCATCTGGAAGGCGCGCGGATTGCCGAACTCGTCGATCATCACCGAGTGGTCGATGACCAGATCGACCGGGTTGAGCGGGTTGATCTTCTGCGGATCGCCGCCCAGCGCCTTGATGCCGTCGCGCATCGCGGCAAGGTCGACCACGGCGGGAACGCCGGTGAAGTCCTGCATCAGCACGCGGGCCGGGCGATAGGCGATTTCGCGCGGGTTCTTGCCGCCCATGGTGGCCCATTCCGAGAACGCCTTGATGTCGTCGGTGGTGACGGTGTTGCCGTCCTCGAACCGCAGCATGTTCTCGAGCACCACCTTGAGCGCGATGGGCAGTTTCGAGAAGTCGCCAAGGCCGGCCTGTTCTGCGGCGGCAATGGAATAATAGGACACGGCGTTGCCGCCGACCGTCATGGTCTTGCGGGTCTTGTTGCTGTCCTGGCCTACGGTGATGGGCATGAATGAGCCTCCCTGGCTTGGCGTGACGATGGGGGTTTGGATGCTGTCTGCCCGATGCGGTGCCGCCGATCAAGGGGGCAGGGGCGAAAATGTATACCATAGTGCACAAAAAAGTTCCCGAGGGACACGGTTGCCTTCCGCTCGCGCACAATCGCAATTCCTTGATTGTTCATTTCACGTCGCCATGGCTACATCGACAAGACACCTTAGCGAGGTATCGAAACATGACAATGCGTCCCATGCTGTGCGTCCTCGCGGTCGCGGCCCTGGTATCGGGCACGAGCGCGCGTGCGGATGACATGCCGGTCGTGGTCGAGCTGTTCACCTCGCAGGGGTGTTCGTCCTGCCCGCCCGCGGATGCGCTGCTGGCCGAGCTGTCCGCGCGCGACGACGTGATCCCGCTGGCGCTGCACGTGGACTACTGGGATTACATCGGCTGGAAGGACAGTTTTGCGAAACCGGCCTTTACCGCGCGCCAGAAGGGCTATGCCCAGGCGTCCGGGCGGCGGTCGATCTATACGCCGCAGATGATCATCGACGGAGAGTTCGACGTGGTCGGCAACCGCCCGATGGACGTCACCGCGATCATCGACCGGCAGGAGGATCGTCCGAACCCGGTCGGCATCCTGATCGCGCGCACCGGCGGCACCCTGACGGTGACGCTGGACGCGACGTCCCCGGTGGGTGCGGTCGATCTGCATCTGGTACGCTATGCGCCGCACCGGAACGTCGCCATCGAGCACGGCGAGAATGCCGGGCACACGCTGGCCTATTCGCATGTGGTGACCGACTGGACGACAATCGCGCGCTGGGATGGCAAGGGCCGGTATCAGGGCAAGGCGGACGTGGCGGGCACGTCCCCGATCGTGGTGCTGGTGCAGAAGCCCGATCACGGCCCGGTGCTGGCGGCGGCCCGTTTGCGCTGACGTTTCATCTGGCGCTTGGGTTTCCAGCGCCGGTGGATCCAGAACCACTGCGCCGGATCCGCGATGATGCGCGCCTCCAGCCGCGCGCTGATGGCGCGGGTCATGGTCAGCGGATCGCTGTGATCGACGGGGGCCTCGAAGACGCAGGTGAAGGTGAGGCCGTCGGGGTTGCGGATGCCGAAGAACGGCACCAGCAGCGCGCCGGTCCTGAGCGCGATCTCGGCGGCCGAGGTCAGCGTCGGCGCGGGCTGGCCCAGAAAATCGAAGGTCTCCCCGGCGCTGTCATAGACATCGAAAAGCAGCACCGCCATGCCGCCCTCGCGGACGTGTCGGACAAGACCGATGGTGCCGCGGCGGCCCTGCTCGAACACCGGGCCGGAGAGCGCGTGCATGTTGCGCGCGTAGTGATCGTTGAAGAACGGGTTCGACATCGGGCGGTAAAGACCGCCGATCCGGTAGCCGCGCGCCACCAGTGCGGCGCGCGGGGCCTCGAAGTTGCCGAAATGGCCGGTGACGAAGAGCACCGGTTTGCCCGCCGCGCGGGCGGCCTCGATGGCGGGCAGGCCGTCGCCGCAAAGTGGCGCGTCGGCCATCCGCGTCAGCAGTTCCGCGACGCCGTAATTCTCGATCATGGTACGCCCGGCGTTGTCGGCCACGGCATTGGCGATGCGGCGGCGGTCGGTCGCGGGCATGTCGGGCCAGACATGGGCAAGGTTCGCCTCGGCGCGCGCCCGGTAGCCGGTCAGCGGCGCGATCACCCGGGCGACGGTGCGGCCCATGAGCCAGAGACGGAAGCGCAACGGCAGCCAGAGCGCGGCCCGGATCAGACCGCGCAGCGCCCGGTCGACCAGCCAGTCGGACCAGCTGCCCCGGGGGCGGGCGGTGTCGTCGTCATCCTTGGGGTCTTGCACGCCGCGGCCTCATCCTGTGACAGCTGGTAACAGCCCCTTGTCTTAGGACGGGGGCCGCGGGGCGGCAAGTCGCGGGTTCATTCCGCGTCGCCGGGGACGCGCAGCTGGATTTCGCCGCTGTCGGCCATCTCGCGGATGGCGGCGACGACCTGGGCCTGCGCCGCCTCCACATCGGCGCGCGGGGCACCAACGCGTTCGGCGCTTTCCTCGCGCAGGGTGGCGGCCATGCGGCGCGACAGGTTTTCCAGCAGGAAGTCGACCGAGCGGTTTTCCTGTTCGCCGAGCGCCCCGCCGAAGGCCAGCGCCAGCACGTCGTTGGCCACATCGCGGGTGACCTTGGGGGCGTCTTCGGGGGCGAGACGGGTGTGGATGTTCTCGAAGGTGAAGATGGTGCGGCGCACTTCCTCGGCGAAGGCGCTGTCGGTTTCGTCGAGGCCGGTCAGCACATCGTCGCGGGTGGTCGACTTCGAGAAGTTGAGGATGCTGCCGATGCGGTCGACCGGGTCCTTGGCGAAGGCGCGCGGCGGGCGGGCATCGAGTTGCGCGGCAAGGCTGAGGCCGATCCGGTCGACGGTTTCGGGCGTCACGCCGCCGGTCTTGGAGACCGCGTATGTGATGCGGCGGGCGCGGGGGCCGGGCAGGTGGCTGAGCAATTCCGCCGCCCGGGACACATCGAGCTTGGAGAGCATGACCGCCGCCACCTCGATGCTTTCGGTTTCGACCAGCTTGGCCAGCGTTTCCGACGATTCGCGCCCGATCCGTTCCCACGGGTCGCCGATGCGGCGCACCCCGGCTTCCTTGCGCATGCGCGCGGCGGTCTGCGGCGAGATGCGCCCGTCAAGCGCCGACAGCGCGCCCGCCACATCGCCGGGAAAGGACAGGCCGACTTCCTCAAGCTCGTCGGCGAATTCGGTGATCACGGCGTTCAGCGTGGCGCGGTCCACATAGCGCATGGTGCCCAGCTGGTGGGTCAGTTCGGTCTGCAGCGCGTCGGGCAGCGACGCCAGCGGCACCTCGGCGCCTTCGTTGAGGATGAACTGCACCACGATCGCGGCCTTGGCCCGCCGCCCGAGCGTCAGCGGCCGGCGCGTCGGCGCGCGCGGCGCCGCGGCGGGGCCGGACAGGGCCGACGGTTGCGGCAGGAAGGGGGTCAGCGAAGACATCAGGCGGAATCTGTCCGGTGCTAGGATGTCTTAACTGCTAGAACCCGGGGGTTAAGGAATCTTCACCAAACCGGCAAAATCGCATGAAAAAAGGCGACCCTCGGGCCGCCCTTTGCAGGATTTCGGTGCTGTCGCGGCCTGTCAGCCGCTGACAACCGTGCAGGTTCCGGTCTCGGTGTCGTAAACCATGCCTTCGGCGCAGGTCATCCGGGCCTCGTCGTGGCCACAGGCCGCAAGGGCCGAAACCGTCGTTGCCAGGGTCAGGACCATGGCCGTCAGTGCCGTTCGGATCATCGTGTCGCTTCTCCTTCTGGGTCAGCGAAAGATAGCACGGCCTGACCCGGCGTCAAAACGCGAATTGTCGCGCGGCGGGCGGCGTTTCAGTCGGTGCCGAAGACCCGCGCGAAGATCGTGTCGACGTGTTTGGTGTGATAGCCGAGGTCGAACTTCTCTTCGATCTGGGCGGGGGTCAGCGCCGCTGTCACGTCGGCATCGGCCAGCAATTCGGTCTTGAAATCAGCGCCTTCTTCCCAGACCCGCATGGCGTTGCGCTGCACCAGGCGATAGGAATCCTCGCGGCTGACGCCGGCCTGGGTCAGCGCCAGAAGCACCCGCTGGGACATCACGAGGCCTTTGAACTTGTTCATGTTGGCCAGCATGTTGTCGGGATAGACCACCAGTTTGTCGATCACGCCGGTCAGCCGCGCCAGCGCGAAATCGAGCGTGATGGTGGTGTCGGGGCCGATGTTGCGTTCCACCGAAGAGTGCGAGATGTCGCGTTCGTGCCAAAGCGCCACGTTCTCCATCGCGGGGACCACGGCCATGCGCACGAGGCGGGCAAGGCCGGTGAGGTTCTCGGTCAGGACCGGGTTGCGCTTGTGCGGCATCGCCGAGGAGCCTTTCTGGCCCGCCGAGAAGAACTCTTCGGCTTCCAGGACCTCGGTGCGCTGCATGTGCCGGATCTCGGTCGCGATATTCTCGATCGAGGCACCGACGACGCCCATGGCGGCGAAGAAGGCGGCGTGGCGGTCGCGCGGGATCACCTGGGTCGAGATCGGTTCGGGCTTGAGGCCGAGTTGCGCGCAGACATGTTCCTCGACCGCCGGGTCGATATTGGCGAAAGTGCCGACCGCGCCCGAGATCGCCCCGGTGGCGACCTCGTCGCGGGCGGTCTTCATGCGGGCAAGGTTGCGGTCCATCTCGGCGTAAAAGCGCGCGAAGGTCAGCCCCATGGTGGTGGGTTCGGCATGGATGCCGTGCGACCGGCCGATGCGGACCGTGTCCTTGTGTTCATAGGCGCGCCGTTTCAGCGCCGCGAGCAGCGCCTCGATATCGGCGATCAGCAGGTCGGCGGCGCGCACCAGCTGCACGTTGAACGTGGTGTCGAGCACATCCGACGAGGTCATGCCCTGATGCACGAAGCGGGCCTCGTCATTGCCGATGATCTCGGCGAGATGGGTGAGGAAGGCGATCACGTCATGCTTGGTCACGGCCTCGATCTCGTCGATGCGGGCGACGTCGAATTCCACGTCCCGGGCCTTCCAGACGGCGGCGGCGTTTTCGCGGGGAATCACCCCCAGATCGGCCTGCGCGTCGCAGGCATGGGCCTCGATCTCGTACCAGATCCGGAATTTCGTCTCGGGTGCCCAGATCGCAACCATCTCGGGGCGGGAATAACGCGGAATCATCGGGGTCAGCCTTTCCGGACTTGTCTCAGGGTTGGCGCAGGTCATAGACTGCAGGTGCAGCATGAACAAGGGAAGGGAGGCACCCATGGCGATCCGGCTTTCGACCTGCCCTGCACCTGATCTTCCGTTCGAGTTGTTCGATTTCGAAGGCGTATGGCGGTTTCGCCGCAAGATCACGGACCGGAAACTGGGCCAGATCTCACAGGGGCGCGGCACCCTGCGGCTGACCCGCGACGGCGACATGCTGAGATACGAGGAACAGGTCACGCTGGACATGCCCGGCCAGCCCCCGATCGAGGGCACGCGGCGCTATCTGTGGCGGGCCTGCCCGCGCGGCATCGCGGTGCTGTTCGAGGACGGTCGGCCCTTCCACGTGATCGGCCTGCCGGACCGCGCGCCCCGCGACACCCATCACTGCGAGCCGGACATATACACGGTGTCCTACGATCTGGGCGACTGGCCGCTCTGGTCGGTCACATGGGAGGTGTCGGGCCCGCGCAAGGATTACCGGATGGAGACGCTGTTTGTGCGCGACCGGTCGGCCGAGGACGCCTAGCGCTTGCGTGTTAGCCCTTGCACGACTGGGGCGCAGACGGCAAAACATCTGCAATGACGAGGAACAGGAAGGGGACATCCCGATGAATTTCGCGATCGAACGCAATGTGCTTGCCGACATGGTCGGTGCCAATGAAGGTGCCGCGCTGCGGGTCAAGCAGGTCGCCCTTGTGGTGCTGGGCATCGTGGTGCTGGCGGTTGCGGCCAAGATCCGGGTGCCGATGTGGCCGGTGCCGGTGACCATGGGCACCTTCGCGGTGCTGACCATCGGGGCGGCCTATGGCGCGCGGCTGGGTCTGGTGACGATCCTTGGCTACATGCTGGTGGGCGCGCTGGGTTTTGACGTCTTCGCCGGTTCGTCGGCGGAAAGCGCGGGCCTGAGCTACATGATGGGCGGCACCGGTGGCTATCTTCTGGGCTACGTGCTGGCGACCGTGGCGCTGGGCGTTCTGGCGCGCGCGGGCTGGGACCGGTCGGTCGGCAAGATGGCCGGCGCGATGGTGCTGGGCACCGTGCTGATCTACCTGCCGGGCCTGATCTGGCTGGGCATGCTCTTTGGCTGGGACAAGCCGATCCTGGCATGGGGCCTCTGGCCGTTCCTGATCGGTGACGGCATCAAGCTGGCGCTGGCCGCGCTGGTTCTGCCGCTGGCCTGGAAAGCCGTCGGTCGCGCCCGCGGCTGAGCTTTCACCGCAGTCCGGAAATCGCGGCGCATCGGGGCAATCCGGTGCGCCGTTTGCGTTGGGGGGCCGTCCCTATGATCCTGCAGAGAAGCCTGCCTTACGCGGTGTCGCGCAGCGTGCGCCTGCCCGGCACGCGGCCCCTGGGCGATGCGCCCTGGCTGCTGGTCGACGATGCCTTCGCCGCGCAGATGGCCGAACGTGAGGCGCTGCTGCGCGACCGGCGGGACGCCGTGGTGCAGGTGGATGCGGGCGCGCGGCCCGCGGTCGACGAGCTGTTGGCCATGGTGCTGGCGCATCTGCCCGGGGGCTACCGCCGCCACGGCGAAACCGTGACGCGCCCGGACGGGGTAAGCGTGCCGCTGGACGCGGACGACGCGATGGGCACGCTGACACGGCTGGTGCAGGAGGACCTGCTGCTGCTGGAAAAGCGCGGCGGGCCCGAGCATCTGCTGACCGCGGCCTCTTTGTGTTTTCCGTCGCGCTGGCGTCTGTCGGACAAGTTCATGCGACCGCTGGGCGCGATCCATGACCCGGTGCGCGCCTATGACGACGCCATGGCGCGGCGGGTGCAGCGGTTGTGCGACGGCTTGCAGGTGGGGCGTCCGATCTGGCGCTACAACACGGTCGAACATGACACCGGGGCGCTGTTCCAGCCCGAACCCGCGGCGGGTGCGGCACCGCGGGCGGGCGGGGCCGGGGTCGTCCGCTCGGAGCGGCAGGTGCTGATGCGCTTGCCACGGACGCGGGCGGTGGTGTTCTCGATCCACACCTTTGTGCTGCGCCCCGACGACATGCGCCGGGCCGAAGAGGATGCCGGTCCGCGCGACGCCGGGCGCTAGCCGCCGACCAGGTCGAGCACCGGGGCGAAAACGCCGGTCTTCCACAGCGCCAGACCGACACCGCCAAGCGCCGAGACCTGTGCCAGGCGGCGCAGGTGCAGCGCGACCGCAATCCGCTGCAAGAGGGACGGGCGGTCGTCCGGGATGTTCATGGCGTCGATGTCCGCATCGGTGTCGATGTCAGCGTCGCGGGCGGTGCGCGACTTGCGCGACCTGCCGGGGATCGTACCCGCGGACAGGGCATCGGCATCCGCATCGGGGTCCGTCGCGCCGCCGTCGCGCCGCGTCTTGAGCGTGTCCTGCGCCGCCTGCCGGGCCGCGGCGACGCGGGCGGCGCGTTCGGCACCATGTCCGGGCTCTGTCACCGGCGGGCTGCTTTCGAACATCCGCGAGAGGCTTTCCTCGATCTCGTCGACCGAGCGTTCGGTGATCGGGGCATCGACCATTTCGCGCCGGGCGCGCTTGGGCGAGACATAGGAGAACGAGCTTTGGAACTCCTCGGGGCTGAGCAGGGTGCGTTCGTCCAGCCATTCGACATGGGTGGCGTCGACGAATTGCAGCGCATGCAGCACGATGTCCGACAGGATCTCGACGCTCTTGTCGATGCAGGGCGCCGAGGCGCGGGGCCGGGGGGCGACGCGAAACACGATGCGGGCCCCGTCGCGGGGGGAAATGTCGATGTCGATCTTGACCATCAACGTGTCCGAGGCGACGGCGCTGTGGCGCACCGAGGCCTTGGGGGCCTCGCCGCTGGGCGCATCGAACCGCTTGAGGCTGTCGCGGGTGAGGCGCAAAAAACGTTCCGGCTCGATCCCGGTCAGGCTGGGAACGGCAAGGGCGGCATGGGGGCGAACGGGCAGGGTCATGGGTCAACCAGCTGTTTTCGGGTTAACCGGACCCTAGCCCTGCATTTGGGTCAAACTTTGGCCAAAGCCGCACGCCTTTGCGCCGATTTTGAAGCGTTCGCCGGTCAGCCGTCGATGCGCGCGCCCATGATCGCGATTGCCTGCTGATAGACGGTGGCGGCGTTCCATTGCTTGATGGCGTTGAAGTTCGGCTGGCCCTGCTGGTAGCCGGCCCCGGGCCGCCAGCCCTTCTGGCGCAGGAAATTCGCGGTCGAGGCCAGCGCGTCCGATTCGTTGTAGAAATCGACCCGGCCATCGCCATTGCCGTCCACCCCGTAGCGCAGCGCGTTGCCCGGCAGGAACTGGGTATGGCCCAGTTCGCCGTGCTTTGCCCCCTTGGTGGAGGCCGTGATCGAGCCCCGGTCGACCAGCTTCAACGCGCCCAGGGCGTGCGGTTTGAAGAAATCCGAGCGGCGGCAATCGAAGGCCAGCGTGGTGATCGCCGAGACCACCTGGGTGTCGCCCATGAAGCCGCCGAACGCCGTCTCCATGCCGTGAATCGCGATCAGGACACCGGCGGGCACGCCGTAGGCCCGTTCGAGCGATGCGTAAAAGCCGGGATTGCGCGCCTTGCGCTTGCGACCCTGGGCGACGATGGTGTCGGCCCCGCGCACCTGCATGAACTTGTCGAGCGAGTAACGGAAGCTTTTCTGGTTCCGGTCGGCATTGATGGTCGACTGCGAATACCGTGTGGCCGCAAGGGCTTGCAACCCGCGCTGGCCGACGCCTGCTGCCTGCGCCTCGCGCGCGAAATCGGCCTTCCAGGCATCGAACCCCGAGGCGGTATTGCTGCAGGGTGCGGCGATGGCACCGGTGGCGCCCAAGAGGGTGGCGATGGCAAGGGCAGGAAGGGAAAGGCGGCGACGCATGTGGACCTCATGGCGAAAATGACAGGTTGCTCAAAGGTTACGCGGAAATGTCGCTTTGGAAAAGCCGCATTCGCGCGGCAGGCGGGCAGGGGTCGGGCGGTGGGCAAGTCGGCGGTCGGGCAGGGATCAAGCCGGCGAAACCGGCCCGCCCGAGGACGGCCATGGCAGCCGGGTCCGTTACAAGCCGTTGGACTTTGACGCGCGGATCAGAATATTCGTGACTGGGTGAGTTGTCGTCAAGGATCGGGCCCGCGAGCATGGAAACCACCGTCAACGATCTGGACGACATCGCGGCTGACCTCGAGCGGAACGGGATCGCCCAGGTGCAATTCGACAGGCCGCTGAGCGCCCGTCTGCGCCCCCTGTCCCTGCATAGCGGGATCGCCGGGCCGCCGGTCGCGCGGCGTGACTACCTGCGCCGCCTGGGACGGCTGTGCGAGACCTGGGGGGACAGGCTGATCGTGCGCTTCTACGGGCACGAGCGCACCCGATTCGACGCGACCGTTCTGCGGGATCTGCCGGAAATACGCGCCCTGATCGTGAATTGCATCCGCGACGACGCGGACAACCTGGCCGTCATCGGCGAGCTGCCGCAGCTGGTACATCTGGAACTCGGGGTCTACGGGCTTGCGGACAAACAGCTTCTGCACCGCCTGCCGTTGGGGCAATTGACCTATCTGTCGATCGAGGAAACCAACACCAAGGCGCTTGATCTTGCGCCTCTGAGCGGTGCAGGGAAGCTGCGCGGCCTGGCGCTTTACGGGCACAAGAAGAACATTGCGGCGGTCGGTACACTGCCCGGGCTTGCGCAGTTCAGCTTCAATCCCTCGACGACTGTGTCCTGCGATTTTCTGAACGGCATGCGAGGCTTGCGGTCGCTGGGCTTCATGCTCGGGTCGGCGGGGTCGCTGGCCGAGATCACCGATCTGCCGGCCATCGAGGACATCGCGCTGACCATGGTCCGCGGCCTGTCCGATCTGGGGGATCTGCAACGGTTCCCCGGCCTTCAGCGACTGACGGTATCGGATCAGGCAAAATTGCAGGCCATCGAGACGGGCCGGGGCAATGTCAGCCTTCACCATCTGTGGTTTCACAACTGCCCGGCGCTGTCCGCGCTGCACGGGCTGGAGGCGGTGCCGGAGCTGCGGAGCCTGTGGGCCCGGAAGACCGGGCTCGACCTCGGCAGGATCGCCTTTCCGCCGTCGCTGACGCACGCGGCCGTCTTTTCATCCGCGGTGCAGACGCAGGACGCGGAACGCGCGGCGATCATCGCGTCGGGACGTATCCCCGAGCGGCATCCGGACATGCCATTCGCCGGAGGATGACAGCGCGGTTCGGATCGACGGTACGGATCTGATCGACGGCAGGGACCTGATCGACGACAGGGAAAAGGGCGCCCCCGGAGGGACGCCCTTTGAATTTGCCTGGGACTGTCGAGCGATCAGCAGCTGTAGTACATCGGGAACTCGACCGGATGCGGCGTGTGCTCGTAAAGCTGGATCTCTTCCATCTTCAGGTCGATATAGCCGTCGATCTGGTCCTTGGTGAACACGTTGCCTGCCAGCAGGAACTCGTGATCCGCCTTGAGTGCGTCCATCGCCTCGCGCAGCGAGCCGCAGACGGTGGGGATGCCTTCCAGCTCTTCGGCGGGCAGGTCGTAGAGGTTCTTGTCCATCGCCTCGCCCGGGTCGATCTTGTTCTTGATGCCGTCGAGACCGGCCATCAGAAGCGCCGCGAAGCACAGGTAGGGGTTCGCGGAGGGATCGGGGAAGCGGGCCTCGACGCGCTTGGCCTTGGGGCTTTCGGTCCACGGGATCCGGATGCAACCCGAGCGGTTGCGGGCCGAGTAGGCGCGCAGCACGGGGGCCTCGAAGCCGGGGATCAGGCGCTTGTAGGAGTTGGTCGAGGGGTTGGTGAACGCGTTCAGCGTCTTGGCGTGCTTGAGGATGCCGCCGATATACCACAGCGCTTCCTGGCTCAGGTCGGCGTATTTGTCACCGGCAAAGAGCGGCTTGCCGTCCTTCCAGATCGACATGTTGCAGTGCATGCCGGACCCGTTGTCGCCGTAGATCGGCTTGGGCATGAAGGTGGCCGACTTGCCGTAGGCATCCGCCACGTTGTGGATGATGTACTTGAACTTCTGCAGGTGGTCGGCCTGTTCGGTCAGCGAGCCGAAGACGAGGCCAAGCTCGTGCTGGCACGACGCCACCTCGTGGTGGTGCTTGTCGACCTTCATGCCCATGCGCTTCATGGTCGACAGCATCTCGGAGCGGATGTCCTGGCCGTGATCGACCGGGTTGACCGGGAAGTAGCCGCCCTTGAGGCCCGCGCGGTGGCCGGTGTTGCCCATCTCGAAATCCGCGTCGGTGTTCCATGACCCGTCGATCGCGTCGACCTCGTAGCCGACCTTGTTGATGGAATTCGAGAACTTGACGTTGTCGAACAGGAAGAACTCGGCCTCGGGACCCCAGTAGGACACATCGCCGATGCCCGAGGACTTGAGATAGGCCTCGGCCTTCTCGGCGGTGCCGCGCGGGTCGCGCTCATAGGCTTCGCCGGTGTCGGGCTCGACCACCGAACAGTGCAGGCAGATCGTCTTTTCCGCATAGAACGGGTCGACATAGACGGTGTCGGTGTCGGGCATCAGCTTCATGTCGGAGGCTTCGATCGACTTCCAGCCGGCAATCGAGGAGCCGTCGAACATGAAGCCTTCCTCGAGGAAATCCTCGTCGACTTCGTCGGCGATCAGGGTGACGTGCTGCAACCGGCCGCGCGGATCGGTGAAGCGGACGTCCACGTACTCGACATCCTCGTCCTTCATCAGCTTGAGAACTGCGTCTATGCTCATTCCCCGGGTTCCTTCCATTAAAAGTAACGTGTGTTTCTTTGACGGGTTAAAGCGCGTCCGACCCGGTTTCCCCGGTGCGGATGCGAATGGCTTGTTCGACCGGGCTGACGAAGATCTTGCCGTCGCCGATCTTGTCGGTCTTGGCGGCGTCGACGATGGCCTCGATGGCGCCGTCGACCTGATCGTCATCGAGCACGACCTCGATCTTCACCTTGGGCAGGAAGTCGACGACATATTCGGCGCCGCGGTAGAGCTCCGTATGGCCCTTCTGCCGCCCGAAGCCCTTGACCTCGACCACGCTGAGACCCTGGATACCGGCCTCCTGCAGCGCTTCCTTGACCTCGTCGAGCTTGAACGGCTTGATGATCGCTTCGATCTTTTTCATGCCTTGCCTCCTGGTGTTCCGTTTGAGACGCTGCAGACCACGTCCCCGGCGAAGGGACAATTGGCAGACAGCGGATTTCCGGTGTGGAGAATGCCTTAAAAATAGGCGAGGTCAATTCTTGTGCGACATGCTCAAAAATCAGGCGGAAATGAATCGCGGGGGCCGGGGGGATCGGTCGGCGCGCGTGCGGGGGCCGGTGCAGTTGCGTGTGCAGGTGCGGTTGCAGGTGCGGGTGCAGGTGCGGGTGCAGGCGCGGGGGCCGGGCGATGCAGGACGTGCTGACCTCGGACGCCATGCGCGCGCTGGAACGCGGGGCGATGGAGCGCGGGGCGGTGACCGGGCGCGCGCTGATGGAGCGCGCGGGACGTGGCGTGGCGGAAGAGATCCGGCGCAACTGGCCCGATCGGCGCCGCGCGGTGGTGCTTTGCGGGCCGGGCAACAACGGCGGCGACGGCTTCGTGGTGGCGCGGCATCTGGCCGGGGCGGGCTGGCGGGTGGCGGTGTTCCTGCTGGGCGCGCCAGACGGTTTGCCGCCGGATGCGGCGGCCAACCATGCGGCGTGGTGCCGGATCGGCGCGGTCGACCCCTATGACGACCGGGCGCTGCAGGCGCTGAGGATCGACCCGGGCGAGGCCTGGGTGCTGGTGGATGCGCTGTTCGGGATCGGCCAGCGCGCGCCGCTCGACGCGGTGTTGGCACCGGTGCAGGCGCTGCTTGCGCGGGTCGAAACGCGCCCGGCCATCGTCGCGGTGGACCTGCCGACGGGATACGACGCCGATACCGGTGCCACCCTGGCGACGCAGCCGCTGGCGGCGGATCTTGTGGTGACCTTCCATGCAAAAAAGCCGATCCATGCGATGAACGTGCTGGGCGATGCGCGCATCGCGATCGTCGATATCGGGCTGTGAGGCCCGTCAGACCGGTGCGGCCCGGCGGGTGCGGGGCGGCGGAACATTTGGGGGCACCATGTATCACGCGCCAAGAGATGTGACGGTCGGGCCGGGGGTGCGGGCGGCGCTGACCAAACCGGCGGATGCGCACAAGTACGATCACGGTCACGCGCTGGTGGTGTCGGGGGGTGCCGGACGGACCGGGGCGGCGCGGCTGGCGGCGCGCGGGGCGCTGCGGATCGGGGCCGGGCTGGTGACGCTGGCTGTGCCGGGATCGGCGCAGCAGGAAGTGGCGGCGCAGATCACGGCGATCATGCTGCGGCGCTGCGATGACGCGGACGCGCTGTCGGCGCTGCTGGAGGATGCGCGGCTCAATGCGCTGTGTCTCGGGCCCGGGCTCGGGCTTGAACGGGCGGCGGCGCTGGTGCCGGTGGCGCTGGCGGGCGGATCCGGGCGCAGCGGGGCGCGCAGGGTGGTGCTGGACGCCGATGCGCTGACGGCCTTCGCGCCCGATCCGGCGGTGCTGTTCGCGCGTCTTCACGACGGTGTGGTACTGACGCCTCATGCGGGAGAGTTCGCGCGGATGTTTCCCGACCTCGCGGAGGGGGCGGACCGGCTTGCGCAGGTGCGGCAGGCGGCGGCGCGGTCCGGCGCGGTGGTGCTTCTGAAGGGGGCGGAGACGGTGATCGCGGCCCCGGACGGACGCGCGCTGCTGGCCCGCGCAACGGGGCCTGACGCGGCCCCCTGGCTTGCCACCGCGGGGGCGGGCGATGTGCTGGCGGGGTTCATCACCGGGCTGTTGGCGCGCGGGATCGCACCGCTCGAGGCGGCGGGGTATGGCGCGGTGCTGCACGCCGCGGCCGCGCGCCGGTTCGGGCCGGGGCTGGTGGCGGAAGACCTGCCAGAGGCGCTGCCGGGCGTGTTGCGCGACCTCGGTTGCTGAGCGCGGGCGAGATTTTAATTAAAATCTCGCAACGCAATTTTAGTTAAAATTGCGCCACCGCGGGGTCAGGCGTCGTGTGGGACGGGGGGTGCGGCGGCGACCTCGAGCCCGTCGGCATAGACGATATGCGGGGCGTCGAAGACCAGTGCGACCAGCGTCATCTCACGCGGCCCGAGGGCGCGGACGAATTCGCCATCGACCAGCCGCGCGACCGGCACCAGGGCCCGGTCCGACCCGAACAGCGCCTTGGCGCGCCAGTCGCGGATCAGCACTTCCTGGGTGGCGGGCATGAGCGCGTCCTGATCGGGCCGGGTATGGCCGAAGGTGCCCGCGCGGATCGAGACCGCATCGACCGGCCCCTTGCGGATGATCACGTCGCAAAGCACCGCCATGCCGCTGTCGCGGGTGATGACGCGATCGCCGGGCGAGAGATATTCCACCGGCATGGTCCCGTCGAGCGTAAGCACGGAAGTGCCCGCGGCAAGCGCGTTGTGCATGTGGCGGATGGAGTCGTGGCGCAAGGGGGCTGTGCCCCCCGATGCGCGCCGGACCGTTTTCGGTTCCATAGGCGCTGTCCTGTCTGTTCCTGCCTCAGTTTTTCAGCCACGATATGCCAAGATCCGGTTAATGTCGCGCATTTTCTCAACCCATTTTTCCTCTCGCATCCGGCCCTGCGCTTTGCTAGAGAGCGCTCCAACTGGGGTCGGGCAATGTCCGGCCCCGTTTGGATATTGGCGGGTGTGGCGAAATTGGTAGACGCACCAGATTTAGGTTCTGGCGCCGCAAGGCGTGGGGGTTCAAATCCCTCCACCCGCACCAGAGGATGAGAAAAAGGACACCGACATGCAGGTCACCGAGACCCTGAACGAAGGCCTGAAGCGCGGATACGCGATCAAAGTGACGGCCGATGAGCTGAACGCGAAGGTCAATGAAAAGCTCACCGAGGCGCAGCCCGAGGTCGAGATGAAGGGCTTCCGCAAGGGCAAGGTGCCGATGGCCCTGCTCAAGAAACAGTTCGGCCAGCGCCTGATGGGCGAGGCCATGCAGGAAGCCGTCGACGGTGCCATGAACAAGCATTTCGAGGACAGCGGCGACCGCCCGGCGATGCAGCCCGAGGTCAAGATGGCCAACGAGGACTGGGCCGAGGGCGACGACGTCGACGTCCAGCTGAACTACGAAAAGCTGCCCGAGGTGCCCGAGGTGGATCTGTCGGGCATCACCATCGAGAAGCTGGTCGCCAAGGCGTCGGACGCGGATGTGGACGAGGCGCTCGGCAACCTTGCCGAGACCGCGCAGGACTTCCAGGACCGCAAGAAGGGCACCAAGGCCAAGGACGGCGATCAGGTCGTGATCGACTTCCTCGGCAAGGTCGACGGCGAACCCTTCGAGGGCGGCGCGGCAGAGGATTACCCGCTGGTGCTGGGCTCCAACTCGTTCATTCCGGGCTTTGAGGAGCAACTGGTCGGTGTCAAGGAAGGCGACGAGACCGCCGTCGAGGTCACCTTCCCCGAGGAATACGGTGCCGAGAACCTGGCCGGCAAGGCCGCGGTCTTCGACGTCACGGTCAAGGCCGTGAAAAAGCCGGTCGCCGCCGAAATCAACGATGCGCTGGCCGAGAAGTTCGGGGCCGAGGATCTCGAGGCGCTGAAGGGCCAGATCCGAGAGCGGCTCGAGGCGGAATATGCCGGTGCGGCGCGCCAGGTGATGAAGCGCCAGGTGCTGGATGCGCTGGACGCGCTGGTCAGCTTCGACCTGCCGCCGAGCCTTGTCGAGGCCGAGGCCAAGCAGATCGCGCACCAGATCTACCACGAAGAGCACCCCGAGGATCAGGGCCACGAGCACGGCGAGATCGCGCCGGACGCCGAGCAGCAGAAGCTGGCCGAGCGGCGCGTGCGTCTGGGCCTGTTGCTGGCCGAGTTGGGTCAGAAGGCCGAGGTGCAGGTCACCGATGCCGAGATGACCCAGGCGATCATGAATCAGGCGCGGCAATACCCGGGCCAGGAGCGCGCCTTCTTCGACTTCGTGCGGCAGAACCAGCAGATGCAGCAGCAGATGCGCGCGCCGATCTTCGAGGACAAGGTAATCGACCACGTGGTCGAGCAGGCCTCGGTGACGGAGAAGGAGGTCTCGAAGGAAGAGCTTCAGAAGGCCGTCGAGGCGCTTGACGACGAGTGATCCGACGCGCTGTCCGGTGAACGGGGCCGTCCTTCGGGGCGGCCCTTTATTGTTTGTGCGGTGTGTGGGCCAAGGTGCGGCTGGGTTGGTGGTCTTCGGGTCGAGCCCAGGGCCAGGGAATGACGTCGGGTGGTTCGGCTGTTGCGTGGGGGGGCCGGTGAGGCCGCGGATCGGGTCCGGGGCCCGTGTGGCGCGAGGCCCGGATCGGGTCCGGGGCGGGGGCGGATCGCAACGGCGCGCGTCAGGTCACGCGCAGGCCCCGGCACTGCGAATGAGGCACAAAAAGACCCGCGGGAGGGTGGGCTCCCGCGGGTTGCAAGTCGACACGGATGGCGGTGTCGGCTTAACGGTCGTCGCGCGCGTCGTCCAATTCGGACTTTTCCTGCACCGCAGGTTTGCCGGTGGCTTGCTCGACTTCGGTTTCTTCCTCGTCGAGCTGGGCCGCGCCCAGATCGTCGAACAGTTCCGCGATCTCGAACTCGGCCTGCGCCTCTTCCTCGGCGGCGGCATCCTGGATGGAGCGGCCGGACGCCTGCAGCTCGGCCTCTTCGGGCGAACGGGCGACGTTGAGGGTGATCGAGGTGATCACTTCGGGGTGCAGGTTCAGCTCGACCTCGTGCAGGCCCAGGATCTTGATCGGATCGCGGATGATGACCTGCTTGCGGTCGATCGAGAAACCGGCCTCGGAGCAGACATCGGCGGCGTCACGGGTGGTGACGGAGCCGTAGAGGTTGCCGCCGTCGGAGGCCTGGCGAATCACCACGAACTGCTCGCCACCGAGCTTGTCGGCCACGGCCTCGGCTTCCTTGCGGGTTTCGAGGTTGCGCGCCTCGAGGTCGGACTTGCGGCCCTCGAAGGAGGCGATGTTCTCTTTCGAGGCGGTCAGTGCCTTGCCCTGAAGGAGAAGGTAGTTGCGCGCGAAGCCGGGCTTGACGTCGACGACGTCGCCCATCTGGCCCAGCTTGGCCACGCGTTCCAGAAGAATGACTTGCATCTGCTTTTCTCCTTACTTGACGGCGTAGGGAAGCAGGGCGAGGAACCGCGCGCGCTTGATCGCACGGGAAAGCTCACGCTGTTTCTTCGACGACACCGCGGTGATCCGCGAGGGCACGATCTTGCCACGCTCGGAAATGTAGCGCTGCAGGAGCTTGGTGTCCTTGTAGTCGATCTTGGGTGCATTGTCGCCCGAGAACGGGCAGACCTTGCGGCGGCGGAAAAACGGTTTTGCTGCCATGGTTTATGTCCTTCTTTCTCGTGCGATCAGTTACGGCGTTCGCGACGGGTGTCGCGTTCGTCTTTTTTCTGCATCTGGACCGAGGGGCCGTCCTCGTGGGCGTCGACCTTGATGGTCATCACGCGCATGACGTCGTCATGCAGGCGCATCAGACGCTCCATTTCCTGCACCGCGGTCGCGGGGGCGTCGGTGCGCAGATAGGCGTAGTGGCCCTTGCGGTTCTTGTTGATCTTGTAGGCCATGGTCTTGACGCCCCAGTACTCCGACTCGACGAGCGTGCCGCCGTTGTCCGCGAGAATGGTGGAGAAGTGTTCGACGAGGCCTTCGGCCTGGGTGTTGGACAGGTCCTGGCGCGAGATAAAGACATGCTCATACAGCGGCATGTGGTCTCCGTTCATGTATTCGGCGCATTTCATCGGACAGGCGTTGATCCTTTCGCGCCTGGCCACGAGGTGCTGCGCGGGATGATGTGTCGTGCGAAAGGAGCGCTCCGTATACACGCATGGGGCCGTGGCGCAAGGGTTGCGCGGCACTGCGGCATCGGGGCCGGAGCGGAAGGGTGGGTGGCGGCGATCGGGGGGCCGGGGCGCGCGGCCGCGCGGCGGCCGCGCCGGAGGCTCTGCCTCCGGACCTCCGGAGTATTTTCGGTCCGTTCGTGAGGGGAAGGGGGCCTTGGAGGCCGCTCGCGCAGCAACCTGCGGGCGCGATGAGTCAGGAAATGTCGACGATGCGGACAAAGCGGAAATCGAATTGTCTATGGGATGTCCCCGCGTGCCCAGGCGATGCGCTGTCGTGGCATTGTGTTTCAGATGCAACGGATCGAAGCGATAATCACCCGGCCGTGAAAGGCCGGGCTTTGTGTCTTGTGATCGGTCAGAGACCGCATGGCGATCACAGGGTCTTACTCCTGGATTGACTCCAGATAAATTGTCAGGGCAAACGCGCGGCCTGACGCGATGAAAATGGCATCAGTTGCGTTCACGCCACGGTCTTCCAACGCATCGGCCATGAAGTAGTCGCCCCAGACCGGCATCTCGGACGGTCCGTGGCCGGGCGCTTCCATGCCCAGGACGATCGTTTGATAGGCATCAGCAAACGGAAACCGCCCGTCCGCGCGTTCAGAGAGTTTCGTCAAGTTGGGCGGCTCAACCTCAAACAGTTCCGCGATCTGACCTCCACCCTTGCCGTCGACACCGTGGCAGACCGCACAAAGCGCTCCGTATGCAGATTTGCCCAACACGATCGCGGAGTCCTCCGCTTGACCCGCACTTGCCGAAAGAACGAACGCGGTAGCTATCAGAATCTTCTTTAAGGCCATGGGTGGATCCCCTGTTAATGATGGTGCAGCATACTGCGCACTTTTCAGTACGAGATGGATGAGCTTTGCACCATAACCGAATACGCGACTGTTCCAAACCCTAACGGACGCATTGGCCTGGCTCGGGCAGGGGCCAGAGCCGGCACTACCCATTCCCGGCGCTCGTTCGTCGAAATTGATCACTTCGCAAGCCCTTTTCGCTGCAGCAGGGAAAACCTTTTCGGGCACAGCTCGGGCTCTGCGCAGTCATTGCCCGGAGATGGTCGGGGTCCGGAGATGGTCGGCATGCACCGCCGTGCGATCGTCACACATCCGGTCAGGGGGTTGCTGCGGGCCGCAAGCGGGCGTTGCAAGGAGGACGCCGGCCGTTTCGAAAGATGCGGCACCGATGAGGCTGCGGCGGGTCGGACAGGCCCCCGGTCGCGTGAGGCCGCGACGCGGGCGATGTGAGCGCGCGACTGCGCGGTGCTGGAGCGCAGGGTCTGCCCATGCATTTCCCCGGTGCTGCCGCAATCCGGTCCGATTTGTCCGATTATCTCGGGATCAGAAACAATTCCAAGGATCAGACCCATGGCCTATGTCAGTGACCTGCACAGCACCGAGCCCGCCGAGGTTTCCGTCGGTCTGTCGCTTCTGGCGCGGCTCTGGTTCGGGATGCTGGGGCTGGGATGCCTTGTGGCGGTTCCGGGGATCTGGCTGGTCGACACGGGCGTGCATCTGCCGGAACTGGCGTTGATCAAGCTTGGGCTGTCGGTCTTTCTCGGGGCGGCGGGGCTGGCCGGTCTGGGCCATGCCAGGCGCACCCGCTGAACCGACCCATTGTTCAATTCTCCACAGGGTCTGTTGAGTTACAGGCCTTTGGTCCGGGCGGCAAACGGGCCACATAGTTCAGAACGTTGATGCCAATCCGGCACCGTAATGGAGAAACTGTTCATGAAGATGTTTGCCGTCGCCGCCGCGCTCAGCGCGCTTCCCCTTGCCGCTTTCGCCGATGCCGAAAAGTGGACCCTCGACCCCAGCCACAGCCAGGTGGTGTTCAGCTATTCGCATCTCGGCTTTTCGACGAGCTACGGGATGTTCTCGGGGTTCGAGGGCGAGATCATGTTCGACGCGGACGCGCCGGCGAACTCCTCGGTCGAGGTGTCGTTCCCGGTGCGCTCGATGTTCACCGGCTGGGAAGGCCGGTTCGAGCATTTCATGTCCGCCGAATTCTTTGGCGCGGACGAGGGCGACATGGTGACCTTCACGTCCACCGGCATCGAGGTGACGGGCGACACGACCGCCAAGATCACCGGCGATCTGTCGATGAACGGCGTGACCAAAGAGGTCGTGCTGGATGCCACGCTGAACCAGCAGATGGCGCACCCGATGGAGAACAAGCCCTGGGTCGGGTTCGATGCCACCACCACCGTGCTGCGGTCGGATTACAACGTCGGGGCCTTTGCACCCTACGTGTCCGACGAGGTGCAGGTGATGATCTCGATCGAGGCGATGAAGTCCGACACAGACGAAGCCACGCTGCGCTAGGGCTGTTTCGCCCGCGCCGCGCGGGGGGAAAGCGGGCAGGTCCGGAGCGGATGCCCGGAAGACGATTGAAGGACCCGGCGCAGAGTGCACCGGGTCTTTGTTGTTTAGCCGGTGCGACGTGACATCAGCGACCGATGGCGCCGGTTGCGGAATTGTAGGTGCCCCAGGGTCGGGTGATCTTGGCGCCCGCCGCGACAACGTCGAAATTGTAGCTGGAATTGCGGGCCCCGCCGGTGGTGTTGCAGGGCGGCCGGAAGGTATGGGTCACCACCGTCGTGCCATCCGCATCGGACATGACCCTGGTGCTGCCATGCTCGAAAACAGCCCCGTTCGACAGGTTGTCATACATCCGCACCGTGATCGGCACGCCCGCCACGGCGGAGTGGGTTATCGTGATCGCGGGAATGGTGCCCTGACCACCGAGATCGGTACACAGGTTTGCCCGGTTCATCGCGGGGACCGATACGCCGGTCAGCGCGAAGTCCTGGCCGGTGCTCGTGACGCCGGGCTGCATATTGGTGTCGGCGCAAGCGGCAAGCGCCAAAGGGATCGCGAAAATTGTCATGAAACGCATGATACTCTCCTTGTCGACGGGCGTTGATGTTACGCCGGGAAGCGGGTGGATCAATGCGAATTTTTGCAACGGTATGATGGAAGCGGGGCCGATGCCGGTTGGAAGCGCGGGCCATCCGCGGGGGAGACCCCGGCGCGAGGCCGGGGCACGGTGCCGGTGTGCGGCGGCGCGGAGCTGCGGTGCGGGTTGATCCCCGGCCCCGGCGCGGGGCCGGGGCAGCGGCGCTGGTGTGCGGCGCGGGCACGCAAGCGCGCCGGGTGCGGCGTGGAGGTGCGGGGGGCCGGGCGGCGTGGTCGCGCCTGGTGTCAGGATCCGGCGTCGGTGGCCTCGGCGCGGCGGGCGATCAGGTCGACCCGAACCTCGACGGAAAAGCCCAGCTGGCCCGCGTCCTGCATGTTCGCGCCGACGTCGAAGGTGCGGCGATCGAGCGTCAGGCGGCCTTCCATCGCGGCGCTGCCATCCTCGGCGAAGGTCAGCTGGAAGGGCAGGGTCAGAGGTGCGGCGATGCCTTTCAGGGTCAGCGTGCCCTCGGCCGTGTAGCCATCGGCGATCTTGACGATATCGGCGCTGTAGGTGGCGCGGGGAAAGCTGTCGGCGGCAAGGAAATCGGGGCCGATGGCCTGGCTGGTGACCGCGCCCAGGGTGAGGGAACCTATGGCAACCTCGACGGTGACCGCGCCCGAGGTGCCCGGGGCGTCCTGCCGTTCGAACGCGATGTCGGCGGTCCAGTCGGTGAAGCTGCCGGTGACCTCGGCCCCGTTCTGCAGGATGACGATGGCAAGGGTGCCGTCCTCGACGACCCAGTCCGAGGCCACGTCTTCGAGTTGGGTCTCGGCGGCGGCGTCCTTCGGGGCAAACCAGCCCATTGCCCCGGCACCGCCCAGCACCACGGCCCAGACCGCGAGCGCGGCCAGCGCGGGCCGGGCATGGGATTGGGGCACGGGGGGCGTTCCGGCTTGGGTGTCGCCCGGCAGCATCCGCGCGAGGGTGGCGTCGCGATCGACGATCCGGTGCTTCAGCGCGCCGCCCACATGCGCCGCAAGCGTGACCCAGAGCGTGACGTTGAAGAGGTAGTGCAGCGTCGAGAAGACCTCTGACACGGTCTCCGAGCGCGGCACGAAGGGCAGCGTCTGGCCAAGCGGCCACCAGATCGGCGCGAAGCCGGTGGTGGCGGCGTGATGCACCCAGCCGGTCAGGGGAATAGCGACGATCGCGCCGTAAAGCAGCCAATGCGCGGTGTCGGCGGCGAAGGTCTCGAACCGGCGCTCGGGGTGGAGCGGCACGGGCTTGGGCTGCGTGACCGCCCAGAGGATGCGCAGGATCGCGGCGGCAAGCACGGTCAGGCCCAGCGTCTTGTGAATGGAAAAGACCGTGGTCTTGAACGCGACCTCGGCATCGGTGGCCAGCGGCAGCCATTGAGCCCAGAGCCCCAGCGCGATATTGGCGATCATGCCAAGCGCCACGGTCCAGTGAAAGGTTTTCGCGACCCAGCCATAGCGGGTGGCGGTGTTGGTGGCTGGCATCGGGATTTTCCTTGTTGCAGGTGCTGATCTGTCGCTCGTGACCTAGCGATCCGGGCCGCGCATGCAAACATGCCTCAGCGCACAGATCATGCGCATCCCGTTGCGTAACCCCAATGCGACCGCTAAGACCGTTTGACGACCCGACAAAAACGGGCCCGCATGAGAGGCCCCGGGGGACAGACATTCGGAGGACCACATGACCCGCGCTTTCCTCTTTCCCGGCCAGGGCAGCCAGACCATCGGCATGGGCCGCGACCTGGCCGAGGCCTATCCCGCCGCCCGCGCGATCTTCGACGAGGTGGACGCGGCGCTGGGCCAGAAGCTGTCAACGCTGATCTGGGAGGGCGAGGCCGATCAGCTGACCCTGACCGAGAACGCGCAACCGGCGCTGATGGCCACGTCGCTGGCGGCGATGCGCGCGCTCGAGGCCGAGGGGGTGAAGATCACCGATGCGGCCTATGTGGCGGGGCATTCGCTGGGCGAATATTCGGCGCTGGCCGCGGCCGGGGCGATCAGCGTGGCCGACTGCGCCCGTGCGCTGCGGATCAGGGGCCGCGCGATGCAAGAGGCCGTGCCGGTGGGACAGGGTGCCATGGCGGCGATCCTGGGCCTCGATATCGCGGCGGTGCGCGCCATCGCGGCCGAGGCCGCCGGGGACGGCGTCTGCGAGGCGGCGAATGACAACGATCCGGCGCAGGTGGTGATCTCGGGCAGCAAGGACGCGGTCGAACGCGCCGCGGTGCTGGCCAAGGAAAAGGGCGCGAAACGCGCGCTGATGCTGCCGGTCTCGGCGCCGTTCCACTGTGCGTTGATGGCGCCTGCGGCGCAGGCCATGGAGGCGGCCCTGGCCGATATCACCTTCGTCGCCCCGAGGGTGCCGCTGGTGGCCAATGTGCGCGCCGCTGCGGTCAGCAGCCCCGACGAGATCCGCGCGCTGCTGGTGGCGCAGGTCACCGGGTCTGTGCGCTGGCGCGAGTCGGTGATGTGGATGGCCGATCAGGGCGTGACCGAGTTCTGGGAAATCGGGGCCGGCAAGGCGCTGTCGGGCATGGTCAAGCGCATCGCCAAGGGCGCGGAGACACGCGCCATCGGCACGCCTGCGGATGTGGCGGCAGCGACGGCGTGATCCGAGGCCCCGGCGCAAGGCCGGGGCAGGGTGAGGCCCGGCGTAAGGCCGGGGCGAGGAGACGCGCAGCGCCGACCGAGCGGGCGGGGTGTGAGGCCCCGGCGCAAGGCCGGGGCGGGAACAACAGACAGGGCGCGGGGCAGCCGCGCCGGGACGGGAGAGTTGCAATGTTCGATCTGACGGGAAAATCAGCGCTGATCACCGGCGCATCGGGGGGCATCGGCGGGGCGATCGCCCGGGCGCTGCACGAGGCCGGGGCCACGGTCGGCCTGTCCGGCACGCGCGAGGCACCCCTGCACGAGCTGGCCGAGGCGCTGGGCGGGCGCGCCCATGTGCTGCCCTGCAACCTGTCGGATGCCGACGCGGTGACAGCCTTGCCGAAACAGGCAGCCGAGGCCATGGGCGCGGTCGATATCCTGGTCAACAACGCGGGCATCACCCGCGACAACCTGTTCATGCGCATGTCCGAGGACGAGTGGCAAAGCGTGCTCGACGTGAACCTCACCGCCACGTTCCGGCTTTGCAAGGGCGTGCTGCGCGGCATGATGAAGGCGCGCTGGGGGCGGATCGTGAATATCTCGTCCATCGTGGGGGCCACCGGCAATCCCGGACAGGCCAATTACGCCGCCGCCAAGGCGGGCATGATCGGCATGTCGAAGTCGCTGGCCTACGAGGTGGCGACCCGCAACATCACTGTCAACGCCGTGGCCCCTGGCTTCATCGAGACCGCGATGACCGACAAGCTCAACGACGACCAGAAAGCCCAGATCATGGGGCAGATCCCGATGGGCCGGATGGGCACGGCGGACGAGATCGCGGCGGCGGTGCTCTATCTGGCCAGCCCCGGGGCAGGCTATGTCACCGGTACGACACTTCACGTCAACGGCGGCATGGCCATGCTGTAAGACGTGGGTTGACGGCGGCCCCGGAAACCGTTTGCCTCTGACAGGCGCTGTGTTATGAGCGCATCCAGTTTTGGAACCGGGACATCACTCCGGGCCCGACACCCTTCACCTCCGGACCTAACCGGGGACACCGCATCACCCCGACCCGGGTGGCGCAAAATGGGCCAAGGCGCCCGGACAACGATGAGGAAATGACTATGAGCGACATCGAAGATCGCGTGCGCAAGATTGTGGTCGAGCATCTTGGCGTCGAGGAAGACAAAGTCGTCGAGAACGCGTCGTTCATCGACGACCTCGGTGCCGACAGCCTCGACACGGTCGAGCTGGTCATGGCGTTCGAGGAAGAGTTCGGGATCGAGATTCCCGACGACGCCGCAGAGACCATCCAGACCTTCGGCGATGCCGTGAAGTTCATCAAGGAAGCCGTGTAAGCGCCTTTTGATTGCGACCGAAACGATAAACGGCGCTCCGGATCGGGGCGCCGTTTTTTCTTGTGCCGTGCGGCGATTGGTGCGCAGCGGCGCAAGGGGCGGTGCGGGTGATGGCTCGGGTCCGCACCCGGGCCATGCGGCGGGTCTGTGTGGTGTATCTGTGTGGCGGGACTGCGTGCCCGGGCGCGGCCGCGTCACCCGCCCCGGGACGGCGCGTATTGGCGGCCTCGACAGGGGCACGGTGCCAGATGGCGGACAAAACCGACTTTTGGGACAGATCGCTGACCCGGATTGCATGCAGGATCCGGCCAAGCAGCCATTCGTTCCGGGTGCAGCGCAGGCGTGGGAAGAGTCCAAATTGACTTGATGTTCTTCGTAAGAATTGCGGAATCCTACTGTATTATTGGAGCACTGAAAACGATTCTCGCGGGAGGAATAATGTCTAAGAAGTTCAAATCCAGAGAGACTTTGGATCAACTCCTTTCTTCATGTTCCGAAACCCTGTTTCCCGCCGAAATGGGTGAAGCTCCCGTTAACGTCGATAGCAGAGACTCCGTTGGTGATACGCCATTGCATGTGATGCTTTGGCGCAAAAATACGTATGGAGCACTGTTACTTATCGAGGCAGGTGCCGACTTGAACGCCGTAGGAGACATGTCAGAAACGCCGCTTCATGTCGCCGTAAGCCGAGGAAACATTACAGTTGTGGAAGCGCTCTTGAAATCTGGTGCGAATCCGGCAGCTAAATCTGAGTTTGGGAAGTCAGCCAAAGAAATGGCCGTAGAACTGGGTGGCGAGATGCAACGGTGTTTTGACAACCTGTGATTTTATCGTCGTAGTATTGCAAACGGCAACTTTGTCCCGCGCCTCGGGCCTTCATGCGTCGTGGGTCCGGTCCGGGTCAGACATGCTTGACAATTGGGTCGGCTTTGCTGGGCACGGCTTGCCGACAGGATTCAGAAAACAGGTCGCATTGAGTTAAAAATAACGCGGCATTGGACGGGTGGCACGGGCTGGCATGTCGTGCTTGCGACGTCTTGTCTGTGGCGCAGGTGCCTCGGTGACGGGCGGGCGGATAGTTGCGCGACATTTGAGGCATCGCGGTGTCGCGGGAATGCGCCGCCGGATACGGGTCAGGACCGCCGACTTGGCTCGGGCCAGTACCGCCGCCGCGGTTCAGGTGGCGGGCGGGCCGTTCCCGGGCTGGTCGGCGTAGCGCGCCGGCACCGTATCGGCCTTGACCGCGCCGCGCTGGCCCAGCGGGCGTTCGCCCCGTCCGCGCGTCGAATCCCGGGCGGTCTGGTGCTCCATCTCGGCATTGACCTCGGCCCCGAGCAGGATGATGAAGGCCGACAGCCACATCCATGTGAGCAGGATGATCACGCCGCCCAACGCGCCGTAGGTTTCGTTGTAGCTGGCGAAATTCTTGGCGTAGATCGAAAACCCCATGGTCCCGAGCATCCACAGCAGGGTCGCCAGCACCGCGCCCGGCATCACCCAGCGCCACTTGGCCGCCCGCCGCGACGGCGCGTAGCGATAGAGAAACGCCAGCCCGCCCACCGACATCAGCGCCAGAAGCACGAATTGCGCGCCCAGAACCAGGGTCTCGACATAGATCGACACCCCGAGGAAGGCCAGCGCCGCAGGCGTGCCGATCATCATCGCAAGCGACACCAGAACGCCGAAAATCAGCACGCAGGTCAGCACATAGGCGGTGAAGTTCAATTTGAAAAAGCCGCGCCGCTCGCGTTCGCCGTAAGCCACGTTGATGCCCGACATCAGCGTCTTGACGCCGCGCGTGGCACCATAGACCGCCAGCAGCAGCGACAGGATCGACAAGAGCCCGGTGGCGCTGTCCGACCCGCCGGTGACCTGCACCACCTGGTCCTGGATAATGTTGGCCGCGTTCTCGGGCAGCAGCGTCGCCAGTTCGTCAAGTTCGGCGGCCACGTCGTTCGGGTCGAGCGCATAGCCCGCCAGAGAGATCAGTGCCGTCACCGCCGGAAAGATCGCGAGCAGGCCGAAGAACGCCACACCCGCCGCGATGACCATCACGTTGTCCTCGACCACGTCGGCATAGACGCGTTTGAGGATGTGCCACCAGCCACGGCCTGGGATCTGGATCGGTCTGGATGCATCCGCACCGGGGTGTGTTCTGGTCATACCGAATGCGGCCTTCTTTTGCGTCCGTCTTCGGCGCGAACATAGCGCGGCGCGAGGGAATCGCCACCGATGGCCGTCTTGACATGCAAAAAGGCCCCGGCGGTGTGTCCGTCGGGGCCATTTGTGGCAGGGGCACACGCGGCATCAGCCGTCGAAATTGACCTCTTCCATGATGCGCAGCGCCTCGGCGCGCAGGGCGGCGAGATCCATCAGGTTCACGTCGTCCGGGGTGAACGTACCCCAGGAGGCCACCAGATCAGAGGTCGCCGCATCGTGCCGGACGGGGTATTCGTAATTGACCTCGGCGTAGATTTCCTGCGCGCTGGTAGAGGCGAGGAACTCCATGAACCGCAGCGCGTCGTCGCGGTTCGGCGCCGCCGCCGTCATCGCGGCACCCGAGACGTTCATGTGGGTGCCGCCGGTCTCGAAGGCGGGAAACAGCACATTGACGCTTTCGGCCCAGGCGGTCTGTTCGGTATCCTCGAGCATCTTGCCCATGTAATAGGTGTTGCCGAGGGCGATGTCGCATTCCCCGGCCCAGATCGCCTTGACCTGTGCGCGGTCATTGCCCTGCGGCTTGCGCGCGAGGTTGTCCTTGACGCCGGTCGCCCAGGCCTTTGCCGCCTCGGCCCCGTGGTGGTGGATCATCGCCGACATCAGCGCGAGGTTGTAGGGATGGGTGCCCGAGCGGGTGCAGATGCGGCCTTTCCACGTGTCCGAGGCAAGGTCTTCGTAGGTGGTGATCTCGGCCGGGTCGACGCGGTCCTTCGAGGCATAGACGATGCGCGCGCGGGTGGTGACGCCGAACCATTCGTTGCCCGGATCGCGGAACTCGGCGGGAATGGCACCGGTCAGCACCGGACTGTCGACGGGCTGGGTGACCCCGGCGTCGACGGCCTGGCTCAGCCGCGCGATATCGACGGTCATGATGATGTCGGCGGGGCTGCGGCTGCCCTCGGCCTGCAGGCGTTCGTTCAGACCCTCATCGAGGAAGACGACGTTGGTGACGATCCCGGTTTCGGCGGTGAACGCGTCGGTGATCGGCGCGATCAGCTCGGGCTGGCGCTGGGAATAGATGTTGACCTCGGCGAGGGCCGGGGAAGCGGCGATCAGGGCAAGCGCCGCGGACGTGATGCGAAAGGTCATGACCTCTCCTTCGGGGTTCGGGTTATCGACTGCGAACTGGATGCCTGACGGAAATAGTCAGGTCAATACCTGACCAAAAAAATCGGACAATTTTCGGCACGGCAGATTTCCCGCATGGAAACGGCGCACGCTGTCGCCGATGCCGTCAGCGACGATGCAGGGCACCGCTGATTCTTGCGACGTCGGGGGGCAGGCGTCGCGGGCAACGCCTCAGCCGCGCGCGCGTTCGTCGGCTTTCGCCGCGTCCCACAGCGCATCCATTTCGGCCAGATCGCTGTCCTCGGGGCGCTTGCCCCGCGCGGCGAGCCCTGCCTCCACCGCCTCGAAGCGGCGGATGAACTTCTGGTTGGCCGCCCGCAGCGCGGCCTCGGGGTCGATCTTGAGATGCCGTGCGAGGTTGGCCATGACAAACATCAGGTCGCCGAACTCTTCCTCGCGGTGGGCGGGATCCGTGGCCTCGCGCAACTCGTCCGCCTCCTCGATGATCTTGTCGAGCACCTGATCGGTTTCGGGCCAGTCGAAGCCCACGCGCGCGGCGCGGTTCTGCAACTTGACCGCGCGGGTCAGGGCGGGCAATCCGCGCGCCACCCCGTCGAGCACGCCGGTTTCGGCCCGGCCCGCGCGCTCGGCGGCCTTCACCGCCTCCCAGTCGCGGGTCTGCTGTTCGGCGCTCTTGGCGTTCGATTCGTCGCCGAACACATGCGGATGGCGCGCCACCATCTTGTCGGCGATCGCATTGGCCACGTCGTCGAAGGTGAACAGACCCGCATCGGCGGCGATCTGGGCGTGAAACACCGCCTGGAACAGCAGGTCGCCCAATTCGCCGCGCAATTCGTCCCAGGCCTCGCGCTCGATGGCGTCGGCGACCTCGTGGGCCTCTTCGATGGTGTAGGGGGCGATGGTCGCGAAGGTCTGCGCCACATCCCAGGGGCAGCCGCGCTCGGGGTCGCGCAGCGCGCGCATGATGGCCAGAAGGCGCGGCATGCCGCCTTGCGGATTGTCGATCAGCACGTCATCCATGGCATATCCCTTTCGGCGGTCGCACGCCCGAGGGATGGCCGAAGCCCGCAAAGGAGTCCAGTCATGCCCCCCGTCAACCGCCTCGCCGAATTTGCCCCCGACATGAAAGCCTGGCGGCGCCACCTGCACGCCCATCCCGAGCTGGGCCTCGACTGCCACGAAACGGCGGCCTATGTCGCGGCGCGGCTGCGCGAGTTCGGCGTCGACGCGGTGCATGAGGGCATTGCGCAGACCGGCATCGTGGCGATCATCGAAGGGCGGGGCGCGGGGCCGGTCACGGGCCTGCGCGCCGACATGGACGCGCTGCCGATGTCCGAAGAGACCGGCGTCGAACACGCCTCGACCGTTCCGGGCAAGATGCACGCCTGCGGCCATGACGGCCATACGGCGATGCTGCTGGGGGCGGCGCGCTACCTGTCCGAGACGCGCAACTTCTCGGGCCGGGTGGCGCTGATCTTCCAGCCCGCCGAGGAGATCATCGGCGGCGGCCGCATCATGGTCGAGGAAGGCATCATGGACCGCTTCGGCATCGAGGAGGTTTTCGCGATCCATTGCGACCCGTCCAGCCCCGAGGGCCGGTTCTCGACCCGGGCCGGGCCGATGATGGCGGCGGTCGACGATTTCACCATCACGCTGACCGGGCAGGGCGGCCATGCCGCGCGCCCGCACAAATGTATCGATCCGATCCCGGCGGCGATGGGGCTTGGCCTCGCGATGCAGACCGTGGCGTCCCGCAACACCGATCCGCTGGACCGGCTGGTGGTGTCGATCACCCAGATCCACGCGGGCTCGGCGATGAACGTGATCCCCGGCACGGCGATGCTCGCGGGCACCGTGCGCAGCTTCAGCGCCGAGGTGCGCGACATGGCCGAACGCCGCATCCGCGCGCTGGCCGAGGCCCACGCGGCGGGGTCCGACCTTGGCGTCGAGATCGCCTACGAGCGCAGCTATCCCGCCACCGTCAACCACGCCGACCAGACCGCCTTCGCGGCGGATGTGGCGCGCGCGGTCGCGGGCGATGCGGGCGTCGATACCGACACCGCGCCGGTGATGGGCGCGGAGGACTTCTCCTACATGCTCGAGGCGCGGCCCGGGGCCTATGTCAAGCTGGGCCAGGGCATCGGCCACGGCGTGCACCACCCCGGCTTCGACTTCAACGACGATGTGGCCCCGCTGGGGGCCTCCTATTTCGTCAAGCTTGTCGAGACCCGCCAGCCTCTGAACCGGACCGCCGCCGAATAACGCGCGGCCCATCGGCTTCATCTTTCCAGAAAAACGCATGCCGGACACCGCCACCCCGCACGCCGCTGCTCAGACAGGACCCGACCGCCATGGCCCTAGAAGACGCCAAGACCCAGATCGACCACGCCTTTACCCGCACCGACGCGCGCGGGCTGTCCTTTGAAAACGCTTTCGCCGGGGCGACCTCGTTCCTGCGCCGCCGCTATACCAAGGACCTGGCGGGCATCGACATCGCCATCTCCGGCCTGCCGTTCGACCAGGCGGTCACCAACCGTCCCGGCTGCCGCTTCGGGCCGCGTGCCATCCGCGAGGCCTCGACGCTGCAACCTTTCGATCCGCCCTATGGCTGGGACGGGTTCGACCCGCTGGGCGAATTCGCCGTGGCCGATTACGGCGACATGGCCTTCGACTACGCCAACACGTCCGAGGTGCCGGCCCGCGTCGAGGCCCATATCGCGGGCATTCTGGACCAGGGCGCGGCGGCGCTGACCCTTGGCGGCGATCACTTCCTGACGCTGCCGATCCTGCGCGCCCATGTGGCGAAACACGGCCCCCTCGCGCTGGTGCAGTTCGACGCCCATTCCGACAGCTGGGTCGATGACGACCCGAACCGGATCGACCACGGCACCTTTGTCTACAAGGCGATCAGGGAAGGCCTGATCACGCCCGAACGCTCGGTCGCGGTGGGCATCCGCACCACCAATCCCGACACCATGGGGGTCACGGTGTTCGATGCGCGGCATGTCCATGAGCAGGGGGCCGCGACCACCGCGCGCCAGATCCGAGAGGTCGTGGGCGATACCCCGGCCTATCTGACCTTCGACATCGATTGCCTCGATCCGGCCTTCGCGCCGGGCACCGGCACGCCGGTCTGGGGCGGGCTCAGCTCGGCGCAGGCGGCGATCTGCCTGCGGGATCTTGCCGGTCTGACGCTGGTCGGCGGCGATGTGGTTGAGGTCTCGCCGCCATACGATACCACGGGGGCAACGGCCGTGGCGGGCGCGCATGTCGCGATGGAGATTCTCTGCCTCTGGGGATGGACCCGGCGCGGCCAGACGCGCGTTCGACCCTGACCACCCTTAACCGCGAGGCATCCTGTCGTGCTGAAACTTGTTTTCTGGCTCATCCTGTTCCTGATTGTCGCGGGCGTGGCCTATGTGCGCTTTGCGCCGTCCGACCCCGATGTCTGGCATGTCGACCCGCAGGTCAGCGCCGATCAGGACCTGGCCAATGGCGTGCGGCGCAGCATCCCCGCCGGTGACGGCACGCTGGCCGCCCTCGACCGCATCATCCTGTCGACCCCGCGCACCGAACTGGTGGCGGGCAGCGTCGATGCGGCGCATGTCACCTATGTGACCCGGTCGCAGTGGATGGGGTTTCCCGACTACACCACCGTGCAGCAGGTCGAGGACCGGATCGAGCTTTATGCCCGCGCGCGCTTCGGTCAATCGGACCTCGGGGTCAACCGCGCCCGGGTCGAGGGCTGGCTCGCGGATCTGGCGCAGGACTGAAGCCCGCCCGCCACGGGGACGCGGTGCGCCCGCCCCTTGACCGCGCCCCGGCGATGGGCAAGACCGCTGGGCATGATCCCCGAAGACCGCCTTTTGCAGATCACCGAACGGTTCGAGTACCTTGAAGCCCGCATGTCGCAGGGCGGCGGGGATATTGCGGCCCTGGGGCGTGAATATGCCGAACTGAAGCCCGTGGTCGACGTGATCGCCCGGTGGCGCGATCTGGCCGGGGGTATCGCCGAGGCCGAGGCGATGCTGGCTGACCCCGAGATGAAATCGCTGGCCGAGGACGAGCTTGAGACCCTGCGCCAGCAGCTGCCCGAGGTCGAGCGCGCGCTGCAACTGGCGCTTCTGCCGCGCGATGCCGCCGATGCGCGGCCCGCGATCCTTGAGATCCGTCCCGGCACCGGCGGCGAGGAGGCGGCGCTTTTCGCGGGCGATCTGTTGCGCATGTACCAGCGCTATGCCGAGGCCCGGGGCTGGCGGGTCGAGATCATCGAACAGCAGATGACCGAGCTGGGCGGCATCAAGGAAGTCACCGCCCGGATCGAGGGCGACGGCGTCTTCGCACGGCTCAAGTACGAATCGGGTGTGCACCGGGTCCAGCGCGTGCCGACCACCGAATCGGGCGGGCGGATCCACACCTCGGCGGCGACCGTGGCGGTGCTGCCCGAAGCCGCCGAGGTCGACGTGGCCATCGACCAGAACGATATCCGCATCGACACGATGCGCGCCTCGGGGGCGGGCGGGCAGCACGTCAACACCACCGACAGCGCCGTGCGGATCACCCATATCCCGTCGGGCATCGTCGTGACCTCGTCCGAAAAATCCCAGCACCGCAACCGCGAGATCGCGATGCAGGTGCTGCGCACGCGCCTGTTCGATGCCGAGCGGCAGAAGGTGGCGTCCGAGCGGTCGGATCTGCGGCGCGCGCAGGTCGGATCGGGCGACCGGTCCGAACGCATCCGGACCTACAACTTCCCGCAAGGCCGGCTGACCGATCACCGCATCAACCTGACGCTCTACAAGCTCGATCAGGTGATGGGCGGCGATCTCGACGAGGTTATCGACGCGCTGACCCAGGACGCGCAGGCGACGCTCCTGGCCGAGATGGGCGCATGAGTGCGGTCACCGGATCGCAGGCGCTGGCCGCGGCGACGCGGCGGCTGACCGGGGCGGGCATCACGGATGCCGGACGCGACGCGCGGCGTCTACTGGCGCATGTGCTGAAGGTGCCGCCCGGACGGCTGACGCTGTTCCTGCCGGAACCGATGGCTCCCGATCTCGGCGTGGTCTTCAACGTCCTGATCGAGCGCCGGGCCGAACGGGTCCCGGTGTCGCACCTGACCGGGCGGCGGCAGTTCTACGGGCGCGAGTTCCTGGTGACGCCCGAGGTGCTCGACCCCCGGCCCGAGACCGAAACGCTGATCGAGGCGGCGCTGGCCGAGCCCTTCGCGCGGTTTCTCGACCTCGGCACCGGGTCGGGCTGTATCGCGCTGACGCTGGCCGCCGAGGTGCCGGAGGCGCATGGGGTGGCCACGGACCTGTCGCCGGACGCGCTCGAGGTGGCGTTCTGGAACCGCAATACCTTTGGCCTGACCGACCGTGTGGCGCTGTGCGAGGGGGCGTGGTTCGCGCCCCTGGACGCGGGCCAGCGGTTCGATCTGATCGTGTCGAACCCGCCCTATATCGCGGCGGATGAGATGGCGCAGCTTGACCGCGACGTGCGTGACTACGAGCCGCGCATGGCGCTGACCGACGAGGCCGACGGGCTGACCGCCTATCGTGCGATCGCCAACGGGGCGGCGGCGCATCTGGACGCGCGGGGGCGGCTGCTGGTCGAGATCGGTGCCGGGCAGGGGGCGTCGGTGTCGCGCATCTTTACGGCGGCGGGGCTGGCGGATGTCCGGGTGCTGCCGGATCTGGACGGGCGCGACCGGGTGGTGACCGCACGGGCCTGACGGGGCGGGTTTGACGGGGCGCGTGACGGGGCGCGTGGCGGGGCGCGTGACGGGGCGGGGCTGAGATGGCGGGGTCCGGATGCGCCCCGTGCCCGCCCGCCGCGCCGCCGCAAAGATCCGCGCCCTTGACCCGTCGGCCCGACCCCGGGACAAGCATGCCCAGACCCCGCATCCGCAGAGAGGCGTGCACCCATGTCCCTGCTCGGTTTTTCTCTGGTTCTGGCCGCGGCGGTCTGCCACGCGACCTGGAACCTCTTCGTCAAGCGCATCAATGCCGGGGCCGAGCTGGTCTGGCTGTTCTCGGTCGTGGCGGTGGTGATCTACGCCCCGGTTGCGGTCTGGGCGCTGGCGGGATGGGACCACTACAGCCACCGCGACCTGTGGTTCATCGCGGGCAGCGCGCTGCTGCACCTGGCCTATTTCCTGCTGCTGCAGAAAGCCTACAGCGTCGGCGACCTGTCCATCGTCTATCCCACCGCGCGCGCCACCGGGCCGGTGCTGTCGGGGGGCTTTGCGGTACTGGTGCTGGGCGAGGAGATGGGCCTGCAGATGGGGCTCGGGGCCATCATCATCGTGTCGGGCGTCTTCATGCTGACCGGTGGTCTGCGCGGACGTCCCGAGGCGGCGATGCCGTCGCTGGTCTTCGGGCTGGCGACCGGCGCGCTGATCGGGTCCTACACGGTCTGGGATGCCTATTCGGTGACCGCGATGGTGATCCCGCCGCTGTTGCTGGACTACGCCTCGAGCCTTGCGCGCGCGGTGCTGCTGACGCCGGTGGCGTGGCGGCGCCGGGTCCGGGTGGCGCATCTGTGGCGCACCGAGCGTCCGGGCGTGCTGGTCATCGCGGTCCTCAGCCCGCTGGCCTACCTTCTGGTGCTGATCGCGATGACCTTCACGCCGGTGGTCTATGTGGCCCCGATCCGCGAGCTGTCGGTGCTGCTGTCGGTGCTGGCGGGCAGCATCCTTCTGGGCGAGGGCAACCTGAGCCATCGGTTGTCCTGGGCGGTCGTGATCCTGAGCGGCGTGGTCCTGCTGGCGACGTCGTGATCGGGGGCCGAGGGGGGCATGAGGCGCGCGCGCAAGGACGCGCAAAGCCGCCGTTCGCGGGCCGCGTTCCGGCGCGAAAGGCCCGGAAAACCCCGCGAACGCCCGCAGGCTCGCCCCTTGGCGGCGGGCAGGTCCGGCGGCGGAGGCGCGAAAAACACGCGGCGAATGCGCCTCAGATGCCGGTTTTATGGCCAAATCGACGCTTTTTTCCCGATATGCACTTGTGGAACGCCCGAAGCCATGCTTACTCAGACCTATCGGGCATTGGCTCTGACGATCGTTTCCGTCGCGCCCGGTACTAAGCCAAAACAAACGTGATCCGGCGAGGCGGGCGCACACAAGCGCCAGAGGATTGCGAACCACAGTCAGATACAGGACTGAAGCCGCGTTATGAGATCTTCCAAGTCACGGTCCCGGTCAAAGGGCAACCGCAACCGCAGCACGGTCGGCAACGTCGTCAACCGCGTCTTCGACAGTTCCGGTCCCGACGGCAAGGTGCGCGGTACGCCGCAGCAGATCATCGAGAAATACAACCAGCTTGCCCGCGATGCGCAGCTGGGCAACGACCGCGTTGCGACCGAGAACTTCCAGCAACATGCGGAGCATTACCTGCGCATGCTGAGCGAGGCGCAGCGCGAACAGGACCAGCGCCGCGAACAGCAGGAACGCGAGAATCGCGAGCGCCAGCAACAGCGCGACCGCGACGACAACCGCGCGGGCGACGGTCGGTCCGGTGAACCCGACGCGCCGCAGGGTCAGGGTGGCCAGGGTGGACAGGGCCAGCAGCCCGAGGCCCAGGACAACCGGGGCCAGGACAACCGGGGCCAGGACAACCGGGGCCAGGACAACCGGGGCCAGGGCGGCGACACTCAGACCAGCCCGCGCAAGCGGCGCAACAAGCCCGGCGGCAACGGCAACGGCAATGGTCAGGGCAATGACGGCGGCAACGGGGATGCCACCGGCGGCCACGGCGCAGAGGTGGTCGATCTTGGCGGCGACGACGGTGGTTCGCACCTGGTCGACACGCCGGAAAACGCCGAAAAGCCCAAACCCAAGCGCAAGCCGCGTCGCAAACCCGCCGAGTCAGGCGAAGCGGGCGATGACACGACACAGCCCGCAGCGCCGCCCGAGGATATCGCGAACAACAGCTGAACCGGCCCGCGCCGGGCACCCTTGGCGCCCCGCAAGGTCGGCGGTCCAGAGACACAAGGCCGGTCACCGCGACCGGCCTTTTGCATGTCCGGTGCCCGGTTTTAGGTGCCCGGCATCAATTGCCCGCGCGGATCTCGGCCACACGACGGGCCAGCGCGCAGAACCCCTCGAGCGGCACCTGCTCGGCGCGCTCGGTCGGCTTGATGCCCGCCTGCGCGAGAATGTCCTCGATCCCGGGATGCAGCCCCTTGAGACTGGCCCGCAGCATCTTGCGGCGCTGGTTGAAGGCCCGCGCGACCACCTCCTGCAGCACCTTCGGATCGGCGGGGAACCGCGGCTCGGGCAGGGCCGTCAGATGCACCACCGCCGAGGAAACCTTGGGCGGCGGGGTGAAGGCCTCGGGCGGCAGGGTCATGACGATGCGCGCCTCGCTGCGCCATTGCGCCAGAATGGCCAGCCGTCCGTAGGCCTTGTCGCCGGGGGCCGCGACGATGCGCTCGGCCACCTCTTTCTGAAACATCAGCGTCAGCGTGGTCCAGAACGGCGGCCAGGTTGCGGGCGTCAGCCAGCGCACCAGCAGCTCGGTGCCGATATTGTAGGGCAGGTTGGCGGCAATCGCGATCGGCGGCGTGAGATAGGCCAGCGGATCCACCTCCAGCGCATCGCCCTCGATCACCTGCAAGCGGCCCGGCCAGGCCGCCGCGATCTCGGCCAGTGCGGGCAGGCACCGGCTGTCCTTTTCCACCGCCAGCACCCGCCGCGCGCCCGAGGCCAGCAATCCCCGCGTCAGCCCGCCGGGTCCGGGCCCCACCTCGAGCACATCCATCTCCGACAGATCGCCCGCCGCCCGCGCGATCTTCGCGGTCAGGTTGAGGTCGAGCAGGAAGTTCTGGCCCAGCGACTTGCGCGCCCGCAGATCATGGGTCGCGATCACCTCGCGCAGCGGCGGCAGATCATCGAGGCCGCTCATCCAACCTCACCCATCGCACGAATTGCAGCCGCCAAAACGCTGAAATAAAACATCTCCATTCCGGAACATCCCGCCCTCCGCCGCGCGATCCCGGCGGGCATCCCGCGGCGTCCCTGCGCTTCATCTTTCCAAAAAAACGCATTCGCAGCGGATGCCCCGGGTGCTGCGTCGGCATATGGCCCCCGACCCACAAGCCGCCTCATTCCGCGCCGCCCGCCATGCGCCAGGCCAGCCGCAGCGCCGCGACGGTCGAGGACGGGTTGGCCACGCCCCGCCCGGCAATATCGAAGGCGGTGCCGTGGTCGGGCGAGGTGCGGATGAAGGGCAGGCCCAGGGTCACGTTCACGCCCTGATCGAAATCCAGCGTCTTGATCGGGATCAGCGCCTGGTCGTGATACATCGCCACCGCCACGTCATACCGGGTGCGGGCGGCGGCGTGAAACATCGTATCGGCCGAGAGCGGCCCCGCGATCTGCATGCCCTCGGCGCGCAGGCGGTCGAGCACGGGAATGATCAGGTCGATCTCTTCGCGGCCCATGCGACCGCCTTCCCCGGCATGCGGGTTGAGCCCGGCCACCGCGATGCGGGGCGACGGGATGCCGAACTGCGCGATCATCGCCGCATGGGTGATGCGCAGACGCCGCTCCAGCAGCGGCGCGGTCAGCGCGGCGGGCACGTCCGCGAGAGCCATGTGGATGGTGGCGGGCACCACGCGCAGCTGGTCTGAGGCCAGCATCATCACCACCTCGTCCGCATCGGCGAGATGGGCCAGAAACTCGGTATGGCCAGGAAAGGCAAAGCCCGCGCCCTCGGCCAGTGCCTGCTTGTGGATCGGCAGGGTGCAGAGCGCCGAGGCCTTGCCGGTGGCCACCAGATGCACCGCCCGTTCGATGGATTCGATCACGCCGCGGGCCTGGCCGGGCTGCGGTTTGCCGGGCACCCGGGGGCCATCCATCCTGAGTGGCAGCACCGGCAGGCCATCCCGCGCGGCGGATACAGCATCTGCGGGCTGGGCGATCTCGATCACCGGCACGCCGTCCGGCACATGGGCCGGATCGCCGATCAGGAAAAACGGCACCTGCGCGCCGAGAATGCGCCACGCCGCCGGGGCCAGTTCCGGGCCGATGCCCGCGGGCTCACCGCAGCTGACCGCGATGGGGGCCGGGCGGGCGTTGCGGGCGGGGGGCGCGGAGGTGCCGGGGGCCGGTATCATTGCTCGACGATATAGGCGTCGGCCTTGAGCTGCGCGAGATAGCTCTCGGACAGGGCGTTCAGCCGCCGGTTGCGCAGGCCAAGCGCCAGTTCCTGCCGGTCGGCGCCCTCGACCACCGCCCGGGTGCGCCCGCACAGCATCAGCACCATCAGGTTGCCGGACCGGGTGAGCGCCGTTGACACCTCGCCGGGATCGAGCTTGGACAGTTCGAAGGCGATGTCGGTGGGCAGCGAAGCGGGCGGCAGGCTTTCGCGCTCCAGCCGCGCGGCGGGCTGGCCCTTGGCGATGCCATAAAGGTCGTCGCAGCGGTCGGTCTGGCTGTCGATCACCCGCGCGCGGGCGAGGTTTTCGTTGGTGCGGCCACCGGGCAGGTAATAGGCGGCGTATTCGATCGCGGCATATTCCGGCGCGGAATAGCCGGTCTCTTCGATGCCGCGCAGCTGGAAAAGTGCGATGGCGTTCGGGATCGGCAGCGGTGCCGTCACCTCGCCGGGCGACAGCGCCAGAACGATGGGGCGCAGCTGCGGCGGCAGATCGTCCAGGTTCTGCCATGGCAGGCGCCCGCCCGCGCCGCGTGACGCGGTGGCGGAATATTGCCGCGCATAGGACGAGAACTCGCCTTCGGATTGCGACTGGGCGATGCGATTGGCGCGCGCGCGCACCGCCTCGGCCTGTTGCGGCGGCGCGGGAATGATGATTTCGGACAGCAGCACCCGGACGTTCGAGCCGACAGCGCCACCGGACAGCGCGCGGTCGATCTCGGCCTCCGAGGTATTGGCCCGCCCGGCAAAGCGCTGCTGCACGAGGATGCGCCAGGACAGCCCCGCCTCGACGAAATCGCGGAACGTCTCTTCGGCGACACCGGCCCCGGCGAGCGCCTGGATGAATTCCTCGCGGCTGAGATTGGCGCGGGCGGCAAACTCGGACATCGCGTCGCGCATGTCGTCGGGCCCCGGGACGATCCCGGCGCGGCGCGCCGCCTGCACCCGCAAGCGGTCGTTGATCAGCGCCTTGCGCGCTTCCTCTTCGGGGTCGCCGGGCGCGTTGAGCACGGTGAGCATGCGGGCGCGCTGCTGGATCTCGTAGCCGGTGATGACGCCGTCATTGACCCGGATCACCGGGGCGAACAGGTTCTGCGCGCGCGCCGGTGCGGCGGCGGAGACGGCGCAGAGCGCGGCCATCGCCAGCGCGCCGAGTGTCGGAGCCAGGGATCGTTTCAGAAGTTCGAGCATGTGCGGCGGTACTCCTTGGCGCTGCCCCCTGTGCTGAAGCCTTTCAGCGACACGGTCAGGCCGAAATCTGTGGATGGATCGAGATTAGTGGATGAGGCGAAGCGGCGCGAGACCGAAAACTCCGCCGAGACGCATTCGTTCTGCCAGGTCACGCCCAGACCGGCGCGATCCGACCGGTTGTCGCCCAGATCGTAGCGCCAGTAGCCGTCGGCGGACCAGTCCTGCGAAAAGGTATAGGCCCCGTCCAGGGTCCATTCCGACTGGGTGTCGGGGCGGTCTTCGTCGAGGTCGGCGCGCAGCAGCAGGTAGGCGGCGCCCAGCTCCATCCGCGTCGTTTCCCAGGCGACGCGGGCCTCGACCTTGTTCCAGTCCTGGTCGTCGGTATCGAGGATGCCGCGCCCGGTGAACAGAAGCCCGCCCCGGGTTTCGAAATGCGACGCGACCAGCAGGTCCGAGGTGCGGAAGCCCAGCCCCGAGGACTTGGTAAAGGCGGGGTCCACGTCGGCGCGCCAGATCTGGCCCAGCGTCAGGCCCGCCCGCCAGCCTTCGGGGTTTCTGTGGTACCAGCGCAGGCCCAGCGCCGACACGCGCCCGCGTTCGCGCCGGTCGTTGGCCGGAAACCGCGACAGCGCCAGCAGATTGCCCTCGTCGAATTCCTGGCGCGTGCTTTCGTCGGCGGCGGTGCGCGGGCGTTCGCCGCCGGACCAGGCGATCTGGCCCAGCGGTTCGATCAGCGTGGCGCTGCCGCCGCTGCCGCGCCGCAACCACGGCCAGCGCAATTCCAGCGCCGCGGCGGGGGTCAGCACATCGGCCTCGGGTTCGGAGGTGACGTCCTGGGCGATACGGATATGATCGGCGCTGACCTGCCCCAGCACGCCCGCGCGCACCCCCCAGGGCAGGGTATAGCGGTCGCGCCAGGACATGGTGGCCGACAGGCGGCTGACGTCGCGCCCGTCGACGATGCTGTCCGCATCGCCGCCATCGACCGGATCGTCCGAGGGGCGGTAATGCGCGTGCACTTCAGACGACAGGCGAAGTTCGCCACCCAGTGCCTTGGGAAAGTAGCGTTTTTCGTAATCGAAATCGATGATGGTCGAGGGCCGCGTTTCGGTGGTGTCCTCGTCGCGCAGGGTTTCGTAATAGTCGACTCCCGCCGAAAAGGCGCTGTCGCGATCGTAGCGACTGACGGTCAGGTAATTGCGCAGGCGGTCAGTCGAGGAATAGCCGTAGAGGTCGAGATAGGCCTCGTCGCTGACCGTTTGCAGACCGAAATCGAGCTTGAAATCGCGCGGCAGGTCGAATTCTCCGTTGAGAAACGCATAGGCGCGCACATCGTCATAGAGCGAATCGCGGCTGACGGCACTTTCGATCGTGATGTCGCCATAGCGGAAAGCGCGCCGGTAGCGCAGTTCGAGCGTGCGGCCCTCGGTCGACAGATACGGCGTCAGGGTGACGTCCTGATGCGCGCCGATGGGGATGAAGTAGGGCAGTTTCATACCGAAGCCCAGCAGCGACGAGGTGCGCACCTCGGGCGGAAGAAAGCCCCGGGCGCGCTTCAGCGTGGGATCGGGGATCCGCAGACGCGGGAAGTAGAAGATAGGAATATCAAGCACATGGAAGGTGGCGTTCTCAAAATAGATCTGCCGCGCCGCTTCGTCATGCACGACGCGACCGGCGCGGATCTGCCACAGGGGCCGCTGGTCGCGCCCGCAGACCTGGCACGAGGTCACCGCCACCTTGGACAGTTGCGTATAGCGCCCGTCAAGGCGGCGCGCCTCGACCGCGGCAAGCTGCAACTGTTCGTCCAGCACGATGCGCGCGCCCGACAGGATGCCGTTCTCGAAGCCGTCGTCCAGCGCGGCGGAGGTGGCGGTCAGCACGTCGCCATTGACCTCGACGATGCGGATCGGACCGTCGATCTGAAGCGTGCCCGCGGCCTGGTCGAACACCACCCGCTCTGCATAGAGCCGCCGGCCATCGTAGATCGCCTCGACGTTGCCTTCGGCGATCAGGACGCTGTCGTTTTCGACATAGACGATATCGGCGATCAGCAAGGCCGGGTCGGGCATGGGGTCGGGCAGCGGATCGGTCTGCGCGCGCGCCCATGTCGGGGCCAGCGCCATAGTCAGCGCCAGAGACAGCGCGACCGCCAGCACCAGCCCGCGCGCGGGCACGCGGCGGGAATGGCAGGTCAGATTGACAAGAAGCCGCTGCATCCGCCGCATCAGCCATCCTCTCGTTGCAGAAGGAATCCGAAAGCCAGCAGCAGCGACGCGGCGGGGGGCACCCAGGCCGCGACCACCGGAGCGAGCTGGCCGCTTTCGCCAAGTATCTGCGCGAAATTGCGGATGTAGAACAGACCGAAACCGATCAGAACCGCCGACAGCACCGCGATGCCGGTGCGCGCGATGCGGGCATGTTCCATGGTGAAGGCGGCCCCGACGAGGATCAGCGATACCAGAAAGATCGGCCGCGCCAGTTCCATCTGGAACCAGACCGCGTGGCGGCGGGCCGAGAACCCGGCCTGCTCCAGGTCCGATATGAAGGTCGGCAGGTTCCAGATCGAGATCGCCGAGGGCTGGCCGAAGCGGTCGCGGATGCGTTCGCGGGTCAGGGTCGAGGGGATCTCGAGCGTGGCCAGGGTGGCGGCGTTGGCTTCGGCGTTGATGCCGGGCCCGAGCGGCCAGCTCTTGATGTCGCTGAGCGCCCAGGCCCCGTCGATCAGTTCGGCCTCGCGGGCCAGAAGCCTGCGCGTCGGGCCGAGACCTTCGCTGTATTCGAGAAACGAGACATCGTAGAGCAGGGTGGCGTCGGCATTGGCGCGGCTGGCGCGGATCACGGTCTGGCCATCGGCGTCGCCCTGCCGCAGCCAGAGCCCGCCCGAACCGATGGAGATGACGCTGCGCCCGCCATCCTCGTAGAGTTCCTTCAGCTCGCTGTAGCGCTGCGAGGTGCCCGCGACGATGGGGTTCATGGCCGCGACCGCCACACAGCCCACCGCCAGCGCCACCAGCATCGGCCCGGTCAGCGACACGATGCCCGAGCGCCCGGCAGAGCGCGCGATCACCAGTTCGGACGACCGCGACAACGCCAGAAACAGCGCGATCGAGGACAGGATCATGATCAGCGGCAGCATCTCGTAGAGCGAGGCGGGCAGGTTCAGCAGGGTCAGTTGCACGATGCCGCCGAACGCCACCCCTTCATCGTCGAAGCGGCGGATCTGTTCGACCAGGTCGAGGATGAAGACGAAGGCCGCAAAGCCGCCGAAGATGCCCAGAAAGGTCATCAGGAAGCGCCGCGCGAAGTAGATATGCAGGGTCATGCGGTGGCCTCGGCATCGGGCGCGGCCATGCGTTTCGGGCGGCGGTCCCGTGCCGCGCTGCGCAACAGCAGGATCACAATGGAAAACCCGATGATACTGGGCAAGAAGATCAGGGACGCGGTGACGACGCTGGATTCCGCAGGGCCCTGCACGGCGCTTTCGAACACGTAGACCAGCACCACCAGGCCCACCGCGACGAACATCTGTCGGGTGACGCCGAAGCGTGAAAATTCGCCCGTCAGCAGCGTGGCAAAACCGAGCGCGGCCCCGACCATCGCCAGAAGCGGCTGCTGGATGCGCGAGAACAGCGCCACCATGAGCTCCGCCGGCCGTTCGCGGGTGCGCGCCATGACACCGGAAAAGTCGGTCACGATCTCGAAGGAGGGTGTCGAATCAAGCTGTTGCTTGCCGACGCTGCTGCTGTCGATCAGGCTCGAGACGCTGTAGGTCAGATCGGCGAAGGTGGTGGTCGAAAGCCGCTCGGTTTCGAGGTCGAGGGTCTGGGCAAGGCCGCTCATCATCACGATATTGGCGTCCTCGGCCGCATCGCCGACGACGAAGGCGCGGTCGGCGGTATAGGTCACCTCGCGGCCTTCCTGCCTGCGATCGGACAGGAAGATATCGCGCAACTCGCCGTCTTCGGTGATGTCGCGAATGTAGAATGTCAAGCCGGAAGAGGGGCTTAGGAAGACACCCTCACGTAACAGGCGCGCCGACGCGGCGTTCGAGATCTCGGATTCGCGCAGGCGCAGTTGTTCCAGGCTGTGGGGCACCAGCACATGCGTCAGGATCAGCATCATCGTGGCCACCACCGCGCCGAAATAGATTACCGGGCGCATCAGGCGCCAGGGCGAATAGCCGGTGGCCTGCACCACGGTCAGTTCGGAATCGCCGATCAGCCGCTGGGTCAGGTAAAGCGCCGCCACAAAGGCCGAAAGCGGCAGCACGCGGGCAATGGTGGCGGGCAGGCTGAGCGCCGTGAATTCAAGAAACACGCCCGCGGAATGGCCGTCCGAGATCAGCTGCTCGAACAGGATCACGGCGTGATTGACCCAGTAGACCGAAACCAGCACCAGCGCGAAAAAGCCGAACAGCACCATGAGGCGGGACAGGAGATATCTGTCGAATCTTGCCACCGATCCCCCCAGATCGCGTTGTGATTTTTCGCGACCCTATCGGATCGTCCCAGGCGGCGAAAGGTGCCTCTGGCCAAGGCGGCGTGTGCCCGCTACCTCTGGGCGAAAGTATCTGGACAGGAGACGGGCATGACCGACTTGCGCGACATCACGGTGACGGCGACGGACCTAGAGGCATTGGACAGCGTGACGGGGCGCGTGGCGGTCTGCGTCAGCCCGGACGGCACGATGAGCCCCGGCGCACGGCGGCTGAACCGGCTGTCGAAAGGCGCCGTCAAGCGCGCCGTCGAGGGCGACCGCTTCGAGAAGGCCAAGATCGGCGAGGTCCTTTCGCTGGGGTATCCGGCGGGCATGGCGGCAGAGGCCATCGACATCGTCAAGCTGTCGCGCGCGCCGGCGCAGGACGAGGCGCGTCGCGCGGGTGCGGCGCTTGGCAAGCTTACCCGCGGTCCCGTGCTGGTGCTGGCCGAGGCGACGCGGCGGGCGGCGGATATCGCGCTGGGGCTGGCGCTGCGGTCCTACGCGTTCACCGATCACAAGACCGACAAGGGCGATGCGCTTGAGCCGGCGGTCATGATGGTCTCGAAGCCCGACGAGGTGACCCCGCTGGTCGAGACCGGCATGGCGGTGGCGGCGGGCGTCGTGTTCACCCGCGATCTGGTGTCCGAGCCCGCCAACGTGCTGACCACCACGGAGTTCGCCGCGCGGCTTGAAGGGCTGCGCGATCTTGGCGTCGAGGTCGAGGTGCTGGACGAGGACCGCATGACCGAGCTGGGCATGGGCGCGCTGCTTTGCGTGAGCCAGGGGTCGGAAAGCCCGGCCAAGCTGGTGATCATGCGCTGGAAGGGCGGCGCCAAGGACGCGGCACCGCTGGCGCTGGTGGGCAAGGGCGTGGTGTTCGATACCGGCGGCATCTCGATCAAGCCCGCGGCGGGCATGGAAGACATGACCATGGACATGGGCGGCGCGGGCGTCGTTGCGGGCGTGATGAAGGCGCTGGCGCTGCGCAAGGCCCCGGCCAACGTCACCGGCCTTGTGGGCCTGGTCGAGAACATGCCCGACGGGCGCGCCACCCGGCCCGGCGATATCGTGACCTCGATGAAGGGCGACACGATCGAGGTGATCAACACCGACGCGGAGGGACGGTTGGTGCTGGCGGATGTGCTCTGGTATGCGCAAGAGCATGAAAACCCCGCCGCGATGGTCGATCTGGCGACGCTGACCGGGGCCTGCATCATCGCGCTCGGGCATGAGAACGCGGGCTATTTCTCGAACGACGACGATTTCCACCGCGCCTTCGGGAAGGCCGCCGCCGCCGAGGGCGAGGGCGCGTGGCGACTGCCGTTCGGGGCGGGCTACGCCAAGCAGATCGAGACGCCGCTGGCGGATATCAAGAACACCGGCGGGCGGGCCGCGGGCACCATCACCGCGGCGGAGTTCCTGAAGGTCTTCGTCAAGGACGAGATGCCGTGGATCCATATCGACATCGCCGGTGTCGCCCATGTGAGCAAGGACACGCCGCTGGCGCCCAAGGGGGCGACCGGCTGGGGGGTGATGGCGCTCAACCGGCTGGTGGCGGACCGGTTCGAGACCGAGTGAGGTCATGGGGGCCGCCTATTTCTATCACCTGACGCGGCGTCCGCTGGAAGAGACGCTGCCGGTGCTTCTGGAGAAGTCGCTGGCGGCGGGCTGGCGGGTCGCGGTCCGGGGCCGGGATGCGGCGCGGATGGACTGGCTCGACCAGCGGCTCTGGCTGGGGGCGGCGGACGGGTTTCTGCCGCACGGGCTGGCGGGCGGGCCGCATGATGCGCGCCAGCCGGTGCTGTTGCTGACCGGGGGGGCGGAGGCGGCCAACGATCCGGCCTGCCTGATGACGGTCGACGGGGCGGACGTGGACGCCCGCGAGGTGGCGCGGATGGCGCGGGTCTGCGTGCTGTTCGATGGCAACGACCCGGCGGCGGTGCAGGCCGCGCGGGTGCAGTGGAAAGCGCTGACCGACGCGGGCTGCTCGGCGCAGTACTGGTCCGAGGAAGCGGGCCGCTGGGAGATGAAGGCCGAACGCTAGGATACGGATTTTTAAACAAAAATCCGGGGGCCATTTTCTTGATGAAGAAAATGGCGCGGCGCGGGACAAATCGCGATATCGTCTGTGACGACCGGGTGCGCCACGCCATAAGCCACACAGGTTCCGATCCGGTCGGACAGTATGGTGAAACTGACAGAAGACCCATTCGTGATGACCGATTTTTCCGACCTCAAAGCCCTGTTCATCAATACATCGCTCAAGCGTGAACCGACGGAAAGCCACACCAAGTTGTTGATGAATGCGTCGGCAAAGATCATGGCGGAGCAGGGCGTATCGGTCGCGCATCTGCACATGCTGGACCACCAGATACCGCCGGGCGTCTATCCCGACATGACGGAGCACGGCTGGGACAGGGATGATTGGCCGCAGGTCTGGGAAAAGGTTCTGGCGGCGGACATTCTGGTGATCGGCACGCCGCTCTGGCTGGGCGAGGAATCCTCGGTCTGTCGCGTGTTGATCGAGCGGCTGTATGGCATGTCCGGCAATCTGAACGACAAGGGGCAGTCGGTCTATTACGGCAAGACGGGGGGCTGTGTGATCACCGGCAACGAGGACGGGATCAAGCATGCCGCGATGACCATCGGTTATGCCCTGAGCCACCTGGGCTACACCCTCCCGCCGCAGGCCGATTGCGGCTGGATCGGAGAGGCCGGACCGGGGCCGTCCTATGGCGACGAGACGGAAGGCGGCGGCCGTGTCGGTTTCGACAATGAATTCACCCAGCGCAACACCACGATCATGACATGGAACCTGATGCATTTGGCGCGCATGCTGAAAAGCGCCGGTGGCTATCCAAATCAGGGCAATGACCGGAAGGCCTGGGATGCAGGCGCGCGGTTCGGCTTCGAGAACCCCGAATACCGGAGTTGATGAGCGGCTGTTTGCAGTCGAACATGAGCCGCAAGGGCGTTCGAGCCGCGAGAAAGAGGGCGGTGTCGGCGCAAAGCTGGACGCGGAAGGCGCAGCGATTGCCGCGGTGAATGCTGCGGAAGGTGGAAACGAAGCGACGTTCGTCGATCAGAAAAACCGCCGGACCTTGCGGCAATATGCGCGGAATTGCTCTGGGTATTGCTTTGCGAGCCAACGTTCCTCGATGAAGATCCCGACCAGGTAGAGTAGTGCCCAGTTGATCAGCGTCGCGATGACCAACACGGCGGGAACGAGCAGCGCCCAACCGGCGAGGGCGAGCCAGGTCGCGATATAGATCGGGTTTCGCGAGAACCGGAATATCCCGTCGGTGCGAAGCCCTTCTTTCGATCCGAAGGCGTTTGCCCAGCCAAGCGTCCATGTTGCGCCGAATGCGATCCCGAAGCCGACCGTGATCAGGAGGATGGCCAGCAGGACAGTCGGGGTCGAAAACCGCAGGCCGACGCGCCAGAGATACAGGAGCGACGCGACGATCGACCCGTAAACCATGACCCTGAAAAGGGTCATGAAGGCGATTTGTTTCGCGGGCTGATCGTCCGGCGGCGGCCAGAACCTGAACGCCGGGTCGATGAGGTCGTATGCGGCCAAGGCCAACAGAATGGCGCTGGAAAGAAACGTCAGTATGGGAAGTGTGCCCAGCAGGAAATCGAACATGCGCGCATCTTAGACGGATCGGGCGTGTTGCCAATGCGATCGCGCGGCGCGCCCGGGATGCGTGCGGGTCTTGCGCGCGCCGTGCGCCTTGGCGCCCTCACGGGAATTTCGCCTGCCGGTCCGGGGCAGATTTTTCTTGAAAAATCTGCGGGGCCATTTTCTTGAGCAAGAAAATGGCGCGGGCGGCGCGATCAGCGTTCGAGGATCAGTTCGTTGCCTGCAATCTCGATGCGGGAATAGCGTTGCAGGTAGCTCATGCCGAGCAGCGACTGGCCGAGCGCGCCCTCGTTCACATAGGCCCGCACGTCGCGATCGGTGAAGGGGCCGAGCGCCACCCGGTCAAGCGTGACCGGTGCCGTGCGCACCTGGCCGTTGGCGGTTCGCGCCGTGGCGATAAAGGCCAGATCTTCGGCCTCGAGCCCGATCCGGGCGGCGTCCTTGCGGCTCAGCACCGTGCCCGTGGCCCCGGTATCGACAAGAAAGGAGACCGGCGTGCCGTTGATCGTCAGGCGCGCGTGGTAATGCCCGTCAGGCTGGCGGGGCAGCACGATGCGGCCCGCTTCGGTCATCACCTTCTGGACAGGGGCCACGGTGCCGCGGATGTCGTCCCAGAGCCCGATCACCGCGATCACGCCCGCGAAGATGAAGCCCCAAGCCGCCAGGGCCTTGAATTTCCGCCCGAGATTGGCCCGGTCCTGCACGAAGAACCAGAAGACCAGGACCGCCCCCAAGAGGGCGAGATAGGCGAATTGTCCGTAATCCATGCTGTCCATCGCATTGAGATAGGCATCAGGGGGCGCGATGGGAAGGGATCACAGGGTCGGTGTGCCGAAGCCGAAGGCCAGCAGGCCGTCGGCCACGAACTGCACCGACAGCGCCGCGAGCAGCAGGCCGAGCAGGCGGGTGATCACGGTGATGCCGATCTTGCCCAGCGCCCGCTCGATCCAGCCCGAGGCCAGCAGCAAGAGCAGCGCGATGGTGAGCACGCCGAACATCACCACGAGGACCGTCGCAAGGGCGGTGGCGTCGCGGGCCTGGCTGACCAGCAGGATCACCGAGGTGATCGCACCGGGGCCCGCCAGAAGCGGAATCGCCATCGGGAAGACCGAAGGGTCGGGCGCATCGTCATCGGCTTCGTCGGCCTGGCTGTTGCGGCGCTTGTTGCGGCGTTCGAACAGCATGTCGAGCGCGGTGAGGAACAGCAGCATGCCGCCGGCGATGCGGAAGGCGGGCATGGTGATGCCGATGAAGCCCAGCACCGCCTCGCCGAAAAAGGCGAACAGGCACAGGATCGAGGCCGCGATCAAGCAGGAGCGCAGCGCGATGGTGCGTTTCATGGCCGCGGGCATGCCGCGGGTCAGCGCAATGAACACCGGTGTCGTCCCGATCGGGTCGATGACCACGAAAAGCGTGGTGAAAGCGGCGATGATCAGGGTTGCATCCATGGCGCTGCGGTAATCCTGCCGGGCGGGCGAGGCAAGGGGCGATTTTTTTGCGCCCTGACTGTCCGTGGCGTGCAGACGGTTGGCGCCGGGCCCGTGGCGGGGGCGGGATTTGCGTTTTTCCGGAAAGATGAAGCGGCTTGCGGTGCGCCTTCAACGGCGGATGTTGCGCGCGGGTCCGGTTCGGTGCCCGGCGGTACCGCGCGGTCTTTTGCCGGGGGATCAGGCGGATTCGGCGGCGTCGAGCTTTTCCTGGGCTGCGACCCAGAGCGCTTCGGCCTTGCCGAGACCGTCCATGACCTCGGCGTATTTCTTGTTCCAGGTGGCCAGCTGGTGTTTCTGCGTCGTCTCGTAAAGCGCGGGATCGGCGAGTTTTTTCGCCAGTTTCTCGCGCATGTCCTCGATCTTCTGGACCCGTGCCTCGCATTTGCGCACATCCGAGCGCAGCGCCAGGATCGCGTCGCGCGAGGGTTTCGCGGGCTGCGGCGCGCAGGCCTTGCGCGGCTTTTCGGCGGGCCTGTCGGTGCCGAGCAGCATCTTGCGATAGGCGTCGAGATCGTCGTCGAAGGGTGTCACGCCGCCGTCCTTGACCAGCCAGAGCCGGTCGGCGACGAGGCTGAGCAGGTGCATGTCGTGGCTGACCAGGATCACAGCACCGGTATAGGCGTTCAGCGCCACCATCAGCGCCTCGCGCGATTCGATGTCGAGGTGGTTGGTGGGCTCGTCGAGGATCAGCATGTGCGGCGCGTCGATGGTCGCCAGCAACAGCGACAGCCGCGCCTTCTGACCGCCCGAGAGGCGGCCCACCTCGGTTTCGGCCTGGGCGGCCTGAAGGCCGAAGCCCGCCAGCCGCGCGCGGTGGCGGCCGGCAAGTTCGTCCGGGCGTTCGCGCATCAGGTGCTGCAGCGGCGTCTCGTCGATGCGCAGCTCGTCGACCTGATGCTGGGCGAAGTAGCCGACGCGCAGCTTCGAGGCCTGGGTCAGCGTGCCGGTGAACAGCGGCAACCGCCCCGACAGGAGCTTCGACAGGGTGGATTTGCCTTCGCCGTTGCGGCCCAGCAGCGCGATGCGGTCGTCCTGGTCGATCCTGAGGTCGAGATTGCGCAGGATCGTGGTGTCGCCGTAGCCGGTGGCGCCGCCTTCGAGGTGGATGATGGGCGGCGACAGTTCCTCGGGCACCGGGAAGGTGAAGACGCGGCGCTCGGCGTCCTCGGGCAGGGTGATGGTGTCCATCTTCTCGATCATCTTGACCCGGCTCTGGGCCTGCTTGGCCTTGGACGCCTTGGCCTTGAAGCGGTCGACGAAGCCTTGCAGATGCGCCCGGCGGGCATCCTGCTTTTTCGCCATGGCGGCCAGGTGGGCGCGTTTCTCGGCGCGCTGGCGGGCGAACTGGTCGTAGGGGCCCTGGTAATAGGTCAGGGTCTTTTCCGCGAGGTGCAGGATACCGCCGACGGCGCGATTGAGCAGGCCGCGGTCGTGGCTGATGATGATGACCGTATGGGGATAGCGCGCGAGGTAGCTTTCGAGCCAGAGCGCGCCTTCGAGGTCGAGGTAGTTGGTCGGCTCGTCGAGCAGCAGAAGGTCCGGCGACGCGAAGAGCACACCGGCGAGCGCCACGCGCATCCGCCAGCCGCCCGAGAAGGCCGAACAGGGCATCTGCTGCTTGGCCTCGTCGAAGCCCAGCCCCTTGAGGATCGCGGCGGCGCGGGCTTCGGCGGACCAGGCGTCGATATCGGCGAGGCGGGTCTGCACCTCGGCGATGCGGGTGGCGTCGGTGGCGGTTTCGGCCTCGGCCATCAGGCTGGCGCGTTCGGTATCGGCCTCGAGCACGGTGTCGATGAGCGAGGTTTCGGACGAGGGCACTTCCTGCGCGACGCCGCCGACACGGGCCCCGCGGGGCAGGGTGATGTCGCCGCCATCCAGCGTCAGCTCGCCCCGGATCAGGCGGAAAAGCGTGGTCTTGCCGGTGCCGTTGGCCCCCACGAGGCCGACCTTGTGGCCATCGGGAATGGTGGCGGTGGCCCCTTCGAGCAGGGGGCGGCCTTCGACGGCATAGGAGAGGTTCTCGATCTTCAACATGGGGGCCGCTTAGCAGGAAGGCGGGCGGGCGGAAAGGCGGTGCGGATGCGATTTCGCGACGTGCCGGGCCAAGGTGTCGCCATCGCGGCGACGCATCGCATGTTTTCAACGCCCCGGACCCGTGATATGGGCGCGCCAATCTTCATATCCGACGGCCGCAGGGCTGTCGGCACCAGACCAAGAGGCACTCATGGCAACCGAACGCACGCTTTCGATCATCAAACCCGACGCCACCAAGCGCAACCTGACCGGCAAGATCAACGCCAAGTTCGAGGAAGCGGGCCTGACCATCGTCGCGCAGAAGCGCATCCAGCTGACCAAGGCGCAGGCCGGGGCGTTCTATGCGGTCCACAAGGAGCGCCCGTTCTATGACGAGCTGTGCGAGTTCATGGCTTCGGCGCCGGTTGTGGTTCAGGTCCTCGAGGGCGACAACGCGATCGCCAAGAACCGCGAAGTGATGGGCGCGACCAACCCCGCCGATGCGGAGGCGGGCACCATCCGAGCGGAATTCGCGGAATCGGTCGGCGAAAACTCGGTGCACGGCTCGGACGCGCCCGAGACCGCCAAGGAAGAGATTTCGTACTTCTTCGCGGGACTAGAGATCGTCGGCTGATCGCCAAACGGCATCAAGCGGAACGGGATTTCCCGGACCGAGGTCGCGCAAAGGCCCCCGAAGGTGACTTCGGGGGCTTTTTCGTGGTGCGGGTGTTCCGCGCGGTCAGAACGCCTTGGCCCAGCGCACCGCGTCCTCCAGCCGGTCGTCGCCCCAGAAAACCTCGGTTCCGACGACGAATGTCGGCGCGCCGAAGACGCCCAGGGTCATGGCCCTGTCGGTCGCCGCGCCAAGCGCGTCGGCGATTGCGGGCGTTTGCGCGGCCGCGATTGCCCGGGCGGCGTCCTGTCCGATCTCGGTCAGGCTGGCGGACAGGTTCGGCTCTTCCCCGGCGGGTTCGCCCTTGCCGAACCAGCGGCGGTAGGTGGCGCGGGTATAGTCCGCGACCCAGCCTTCGGCGACGCCAAGGATGGCGACCCGGTTGGCCAGTTCAAGACCGGCCAGCGGATAGGGCGCGGGCAACCTGGGATCGAGGCCCAAGCTGCGGGCGCGGCGTTCGATGTCGCGCCACATGTAGGCGGTCTTGATCGGCTTGTCCTTGAAGGGGATGTTGTTCTGCGCGATCATCACCTGCCGAACGTTGAACGGGCACCACCGGAAGCGGACGTCGTGGGCCGCTTCGACCTCGGCCAGACGCATGACCGTCAGATAGCTGTAGGTGCTGCCGATCGCATACCAGAAGTCGATCCGTGCCATGCCATTGCCCCGGGTTGCGGCCAAATTCTGCGTGAATCCATGCGTGGCAGTCTAGCCGCAAACGGGATTTTCGGCAAATTGCCGGACCGAGCCGGGCCAGGTTTCGAGCAGAACCGGGTTAGGGGCGGCCCGGCGCTTGGGCCGACAGGGATGTCGGACACTGGCCCGACCCGCGCCGCGATCAGGCGACGCGGTCGGGCTGGCGCAGCTCAGGCCGCGCGGGTCATGTGGGGGGCCGCGAAGTTGTGGCGCGCCTCGATGTGATCGCGCAGCACCTTGGCGTTGCGGGTGTTGGACTTGTAGCCGACGTCGAACAGATCGCCCACCAGCGGCACGAGGCCCACCAGCCAGTCGATGCCGACATTGCCCGCCATCTTAAGCAGAATGGGCGTGGGCACATCCATGCGCCGCGCGGTGGCGATGATGTAGGCCGCAGGCAGCAGGGTCGCGGTGTCGCCCAGCCCCGGGATCAGGCCCAGGAGCGAATCCCAGCCAAAGCGGATGCCGGTGCCGGGCAGGCGGAAGGCGCGGTCCATGCGGGTCGCCAGCCGCTCGATGCGCGCGAGGCGCTGAAAGTCTGGATGCGTGCTCATGCCGTGCGCGGCCCGGTCTTGGCGATGATCCAGACGGCATGCACGATGCCGGGAACATAGCCGAGGATCGTCAAGAGGATGTTGAGCCAGAAATGCTTGCCCAGCCCGACCTGCAGGAACACCCCGAGCGGCGGCAGAAGGATGGCGACGATGATGCGAACGAGGTCCATGGCGGTGCCTTTCGTGCAAATTGCGTGATCGCGTTGCGTTGAAGGTCGAACGCAAGCGTTGCGGCTGCGGTTCCACCGTCAGCGGGATTTGCGCGCCACCACGCCGATCCGGTCCAGCGCATCGGACAGGCTGGCGGGCAGGTGGTCGGCTGCAGGTCGGGTGTTGGCCATCAGCGCATCGAAGCGGGCGCGCAGGGCGGTTTTCTCGGCGCCCTTGCAGTCGTTCCAGGGCCGCCCCTGAAGCGCCATGTGCAGCACGTAGTAGCCGATGAAATGGGGCCGGGTGCCGGTGGCCACGAGGCGCGCATAGGCGGCGTCGGCACCGAGGTCGCGCAGGGCTTCGGCGCTGTCGATCCCGGCGCGGGTGCAGGCGGTCTCCATCGCGGGGCCAAGGTTGCGGATCGAGGAAACGGGGCTGCGGGTCATGGTCGGCGGACCGGGATACGGGGCCAGATGCGGGGCCGCCCGGTGCGGACAGGGCCGGGGTCGGCGGACCCGGGCCGTGGTCCGGTGTGCGGCGAAGGCAGGGCGTGCGGGGCATGCGGGCGGGGCATCGGCGTTCCGGGGTCGGGAATATGGTGCCGTTTTGCCTGCCGCGCGTCCCGCAGGCAAGCCGCGCGGCTTGCAAAACGCCCGGGCGGCGGCTAGGCCTAAGGTATGAAACCGGCACGCACCCTTACCAGCTGTTGCATTTTCCGCTGATCCACCGGCGGGCCGTCTTTTCGTTCCTTTCCAAAAACGAAGCTGCTAGAGCCTGCCTTTGAGCACACGCCCGAGGTTTGAGGCACGTATGGACCTGACATTCACGAACACCAAGACGCGCAAGAAAGAGCGGTTTGTCCCGCTCAACCCCGAGAACGTGCGGATGTATGTCTGCGGTCCGACGGTCTATGACCGGGCGCATCTGGGCAACGCGCGCCCGGTGATCGTCTTCGATCTGCTGTTCCGGCTGCTCAGGCATGTGTACGGTGCCGACCACGTCACCTATGTGCGCAATTTCACCGATGTGGACGACAAGATCAACGCCCGCGCGGCAGAGGCGGGGCGCGATATCGGCGTCATCACCGAAGAGACGATCCAGTGGTATCTCGACGACATGGGGGCGGTCGGCGCGCTGGAGCCCACGCATATGCCGCGCGCGACGCGGTATATCCCGCAAATGGTGGCGATGATCGAGGATCTGATCGCCAAGGGCCATGCTTATGCCGCCGAGGGCCATGTGCTGTTCGCCGTCGACAGCTATGCCGATTACGGCAAGCTGTCGGGCCGCGCGGTCGAGGACATGATCGCCGGTGCAAGGGTCGAGGTCGCGCCCTACAAGCGCAACCCGATGGATTTCGTGCTGTGGAAGCCGTCGGACGCGGGGCTGCCGGGGTGGGAGTCACCTTGGGGCAGGGGGCGGCCGGGCTGGCACATCGAATGCTCGGCCATGGCGGATGCGCTGCTGGGGCCGAGCTTTGACATTCACGGCGGCGGCAACGATCTGATGTTCCCGCACCACGAGAACGAGATCGCGCAAAGCTGCTGCGCCCATCCCGAGGGCGGCTTTGCGACTGTGTGGCTGCACAACGAGATGCTGCAGGTCGAGGGCAAGAAGATGTCCAAATCGCTGGGCAACTTCTTCACGGTTCGGGATTTGCTGGATCAGGGCGTGCCCGGCGAGGTGATCCGCTTTGTCATGCTGTCCACGCATTACCGCAAGCCGATGGACTGGACCGAGGTGAAGCGCCGCGAGGCCGAGGCGAGCTTGCGCAAGTGGCGGGCGCTGGTCGCGGGGGTCGCGCCGGGTGCCGTCCCCGAAGGTGTGGTGGCGGCGCTGGCGGACGATCTCAACTCGGCGGGGGCGCTGGCGGTCTTGCGCAAATGCGCGGGCGACGGGGATCTGGCCGGGTTGAAGGCCGGGGCCGATCTGATGGGGCTGCTCACCGATGCGCTTGGCGGCTGGGACGCGGTCGATGTGGATCTGAGCGGGTTCGAGGCGCGTCTGGCCGGGGCGCGCGCGGCGGCGATGGCGTCCAAGGATTTCGCAGAAGTGGACCGGCTGAAGGCCGCGCTGGTGGCCGCCGGGGTCGAGGTGCGGATGTCGAAAGCCGGGGTGGAATTGGTGCCCGGGCCAGACTTCGATGCGACGAAGCTGGAGGCGGCGACATGAGCGCGGCGTTGCGTCTTGCATGCGCCCGGTCCGCGCGGGGCGGGACGGGCGCTGTCTGGATTGCGGGCAATCCAGACAGGGATGCGGGCCCGTTGGGCCTTGAGATATCAACCATGCGCCGCAATGGTTTCTCCCTGGAGGTCCGGCCATGACCGAACGCCTCTCGCTTTACGACACCACGCTGCGCGACGGGCAGCAGACCCAGGGCGTGCAGTTCTCGACGCCGGAAAAGCTTCGCATCGCCAAGGCGTTGGACGATCTGGGGCTGGACTATATCGAAGGCGGCTGGCCCGGGGCGAACCCCACGGATTCGGCGTTCTTCGAGGCGGCGGAGACGCGGCGCGCCACCATGACGGCCTTCGGCATGACCAAGCGGGCGGGCCGCTCGGCGGAAAACGACGACGTGCTGGCGGCGGTGCTGAACGCGGGCACACCGGCGGTCTGCCTGGTCGGGAAGAGCCACGATTACCACGTCGAGAAGGCGCTGGGGATCAGCCGGGACGAGAACCTCGAGAATATCCGCGCGTCGATCGCGCATTGCGTGGCCCAGGGCCGCGAGGCGCTGTTTGACGCCGAACATTTCTTTGACGGCTACGGCTCGGACGCGGGGTATGCGCGGGCCTGTCTTGACGCGGCGCTGGCGGGCGGGGCGCGCTGGGTCGTGCTGTGTGACACCAATGGCGGCACGCTGCCCGCGCGGATCGGCGACGTGGTGGCGGATTTGGTGGCCGAGGGCATCCCCGGCGACCGGCTGGGCATCCATACCCACAACGACACCGACATGGCGGTGGCCGGATCGCTCGCGGCGGTCGATGCGGGGGCGCGGCACATACAGGGCACGCTCAACGGGTTGGGCGAACGCTGCGGCAATGCCAACCTCGTCTCGATCCTGCCGACGCTGTTGCTGAAGGAACCCTATGCCAGCCGGTTCGAGACGGGCGTGTCCCGGACCGCGCTCCGGGACCTCACGCGGATCAGCCGGATGCTGGACGACGTGCTGAACCGCGTGCCGATGAAGCAGCTGCCCTATGTCGGCTCGTCGGCCTTCGCGCACAAGGCGGGGCTGCACGCCTCGGCGGTGATCAAGGCCCCGGACCTGTACGAACACATCGCCCCCGAGGATGTCGGCAATGCGCGGGTGGTGCCGATGTCGAACCAGGCCGGGCGGTCGAACCTCAAGCGGCGGCTGGCGGAGGCGGGGATCGAGGTGGCCGAGGACGACCCCCGCCTTGCGCGTATTCTGGACCGGGTCAAGGACCGCGAGGACGAGGGCTATGCCTACGACACCGCGCAGGCGTCGTTCGAGCTTTTGGCGCGCGAGGAGCTGGGCCTGCTGCCCGCCTTTTTCGAGGTCAAGCGCTACCGCGTCTCGGTCGAGCGCCGCAAGAACAAGCGCAACCGCATGGTGTCGCTGTCCGAGGCGGTGGTGGTGGTCAAGATCGACGGCGAGAAGAAGCTGTCGGTCAGCGAGTCGATGGATGCCACGGGGTCCGATCGCGGACCGGTCAACGCGCTGTCCAAGGCGCTGGCCAAGGACCTCGGGCGTTATCAGGCGATCATCGAGGACATGCGCCTGATCGATTTCAAGGTCCGCATCACGCAAGGCGGCACCGAGGCGGTGACCCGCGTCATCATCGACAGCGCGGACGGGCAGGGGCGGCGCTGGTCCACGGTGGGGGTGTCGGCGAACATCGTCGATGCGTCCTTTTCGGCGCTGATCGACGCGGTGAACTGGAAGCTGTGCCGCGATGTGGCCGATGCGCCTTCCCGCGCGACGGTCCCGGCCTAGCTGGGCTGTCATGGAGTTTGACGACGATCTGATTGCCTGCGCGAAGGCGGTGGAAAGGGGCGATCCGGCGCGGTTCCGCGCGGTGATGGCGGCCCCGGTGGCGGCGCGCGCGCGGCTGTTCCCGATCTACGCCTTCAACCTTGAAGTGGCGCGCGCGCCCTGGGTCACCTCGGAAGCGATGATCGGCGAGATGCGGCTGCAATGGTGGCGCGACGCGCTGGCCGAGATCGCGGACGGCGGCATGGTGCGCCGTCACGAGGTGGTCACTCCTCTGGCACTGGCGCTGGCCCCGGGCATGGCGGCCGAGCTGGACCGGCTGGTGGGCGCGCGGCGCTGGGATCTCTATCGCGACAGTTTCGAGGATGCGGCCCATCTGCATCGCTATATCGACGAGACGGCGGGGCTTCTGACGGTTGCCGCCGCGGCGTCGCTGGGTGCGGTCGATACGGATGTGGCGCGGGATGCGGGCTATGCGGCGGGTCTGGCGGCCTTCCTGCGCGCGGTGCCCGCGCTTGAGGCCAAGGGCCGCAAACCGCTGGTCGACGGACGCCCGCAGGCGGTGGCGGCACTGGCGCAGGGCGGGCTGGACCGGCTGGCCCGGTCGCGGGCCGGTCGCGGGCGCGTTTCGAAATCCGCGCGCCCGGCATTCCTGGCCACATGGGAGGCGGGGCCGATCCTGCAACAGGCGGTGCGCGATCCGCGCCGGGTGGCCGATGGCACGCTGACGCTCAACCCCGCGACCAGCGCCGCGCGGCTGGCGCTGATGCGCGCCACGGGGCGCTGGTAGGGGTTACTCCGCGGGCTTCGGGCGCGGGCGCAGCGCCAGCCAGATCAGCGCCGCCCCGGCCAGCGTCAGCAGCGGGATCATGGCGATGTTCACCGCCGCCCAGCCCGCCTCGGCGCTGCCGCCCGAGCAGTTCATCAACCCGCCCGAGGCCAGCGAGGCCAAGGTCACGCCGCCAAAGACGATGACGTCGTTCATGCCCTGCATCCGCCCGCGTTCCTCGGGGCGATGGGCGCCCGCGAGCATGGTGGTGGCGCCGATGAAGCCGAAGTTCCAGCCGATGCCGAGCAGGATCAGCGCGACAAAGAAATTCTCGAGCTCGACACCCATCAGGGCGACACCGCCCGCGCCCGCCAGGATCGCAAGCCCCGCGCCCATGATCTTTTCGACGCCGAAACGCGCGATCAGGTGGCCGGTGAAGAAGGACGGCACATACATCGCCAGCACATGCGCCGACACGATGTCGGCGGCATCCGCCTTGTCGTAGCCGCAGCCCACCACCGCCAGCGGGGTCGAGGTCATCACCAGGTTCATCAGCGCGTAGGACACCATCGCGCAGATCACCGCCACGGCGATGCGCGGGCTCTGGATCAATTCCAGCCGGGTGCGGCCCAGCGGCGCGTCGGGTTCGGGGGGCTTGGGTTTGGGGATGTCGAGGAACAGAAACAGCAGCGAGCCCACCACGTTGACCGTGATCACCGCCATGTAGGTGCCGATGAAGGGGATCACGAAAGCGTCGGCGGTGAATTTGACCACCTGCGGGCCGATGATGGCCGAGGCCAGCCCGCCCGCCAGCACGTAGGAAATCGCCTTGGGGCGGAACGCATCCGACGCGGTATCGGCGGCGGCAAAGCGGTAGAAGTTGTGCGCGGCGAAATAGACGCCGGTCAGCAGGCTGCCCGCGAGGAAGATCGGAAACGAGGCGTAATAGAGCCCCACCGCGCCGACGATGCCACCCAGCGCCCCGCCCGACGCACCGAGGAAGAACCCCGCCCGACGCCCGTATCGCTGCATGAAGCTTGACAGCGGCGAGGCCGACAGCATCGAGCCCAGGATGATCAGCGAGATCGGCAGCGTCGCGAAGCAGACATTCGAGGCCAGCGATTGCCCGGCCAGCCCGCCGATGATGAAGATCATCGGCATCTGCGAGCCCAGGATCGCCTGTGCGGCGACAAGGACGGCGACGTTTCGTTTGGCGCGGGACATTTCCATGCCGGTCTTGCTACCGGGGCGCGCGCGGCGCGGCAAGAGAGCTTGGCGATGGTGTCGCGGTCGGGCATTCGATAACCACAGTTGCATGGATGCAAAGGGAAAGACCGGGGTGGTGACGGGCAGCGCCGAGGCGCGCGCCCTGCTGGCGGTGTGGCCCGGCGCGGTGGCGCTGCGGCCGCGCGATCTGTCGGTGGCGGCGCTGCGGGCAAGGGGCATCGGCGTGCTGGTGGACGCGGCGCATCCGTTTGACACCGCGAGCCATGTCGCGGCCTGGCGGGTGGCAGAGGCGAGCGGGGCGGATCGGCTGTTGCTGTGCCGGGAGGGTCATCGCCAGCGCCCCGGGGATCGCTGGCTGCGGGTACGCAGCGTCGCGATGGCGGCGCAGCTCATCCCCGCGGGTGCGCGGGTCTTCGCCACCACCGGGGCCGAGGATCTGCCCGCCCTGCGCCTGCTGCACGGGCGGCTGTTCATCCGGCGCAGGCACGACAGGCCGGGGCTTTGCCCGTTGCGACACGGCACCTATCTGCGCGGCGCGGGGCCTTTCAGTGTCGCGCAGGAGATGCGATTGATGGCGCGGCTGGGCATCGACTGGCTGATCGCCCGCGATGCCGGCGGGGAAGGGGCTTATCCCAAGCTCGAGGCGGCGCGGCGGCTGGGGGTGCGGGTGGCGCTGGTGGCGCGGCCCGCCCTGCCGCCGGGACCAAGAGTGCGCAGCGCCGAGGAGGCAGTGTCATGGCTGATCAGCACCGGTCCCCGGGCCGGATCATAAGAACCGACGCCTGCGTCGCCGAGGGCGCGGCGCATCTGTGCCGCATCGAGCCACGCTTTGCCCGCGTGCTGGACGCGACGGGGCCCCTGCCGTTGCGCCGCAATCCCGACGGGTTTGCGCAATTGCTGAACGCGATCGTCAGCCAGCAGGTGTCGGTGGCCTCGGCCCGGGCGATCCGGGGGCGTCTGGAGGCGGCGGGCTTTACCACCGAGGACGCGATCCGGGCGGTGCCGGAAGAGGCGTTGCGCGCGGTCGGCCTGTCGCGGCAGAAGGCGCGCTATGCCAGGGCTTTGGCGGAGGCGGGGATCGACTACGATGCGCTGCGCGATGCCCCCACCGAGACGGTCGTGGCGACTCTGACGCAGGTCAAGGGTATCGGCGTCTGGACCGCCGAGATCTACGCGATGTTCTCGCTCGGGCATGCGGATGTCTTCGCGCCGGGCGATCTGGCGCTGCAGGAAGCGGCGCGTCTGCTGTTCGGGCTGCCCGATCGCCCGCGCGAGGCGGCCCTGCGCGAGATGGCCGTCGGATGGGCCCCGTGGCGGGCGGTTGCGGCCCGCGCGCTCTGGGCCTACTACCACGTGGCCAAGGACCGAGAGGGAACGTTATGACGCGCGTATTGCAAGCCGGACGCAAAGAGCCGCAATCGGGATCGACACGGTCGGTCGTGGTGTTCCTGCACGGCTACGGGGCCAATGGCGCGGACCTGCTGGGCCTGGCCGATCCGTTGGGCGAGCATCTGCCCGACACGCTGTTCCTGTCGCCCGACGCGCCCGAGGCCTGCGCCGGGGCGCCCTTCGGGTTCCAGTGGTTCCCGATCCCCTGGATCGACGGGTCGAGCCAGGAAGACAGCGAGGCGGGCATGCTGGCGGCGGTCGAGGATCTGAACGCCTTTCTCGACGGGGTGCTGGTCGACGAGGATCTGCTGCCCGAGCAGCTGGCGCTGGTGGGATTCAGCCAGGGCACCATGATGGCGCTGCAGGTCGCGCCGCGCCGCGAGGATGCGGTGGCGGGGATTGTCGGCTTTTCGGGACGGTTGTTGAACCCGGACCTGCTGGTCGACGAGGTGGTGGTGCGCCCGCCGGTGCTGCTGGTGCATGGCGACCAGGACGACGTGGTGCCGCCGCAATCGCTGCCCGAGGCGGCGGAGGCGCTGCAGAAGGCCGGATGGGCAGAGGTCTATGCCCATGTGATGAAGGGCACCGGCCACGGCATCGCGCCGGACGGGCTGGGCGTGGCGCTGGCCTTTCTGCGCGACAAGTGCGGCTTCTGACCTGGTGGCACGGGCGGCCCCGGCCGCGCGCGCGGTCGGGCACAATGCCGGCGATGCGGCCTGGGGGATGCCGGCGATGCGGTCGGTGATGCGGCCAGTGATGTGTCGGTGATGTGCCGGTGATGTCCGTATCCGACCACCAGTGATGTGGGGGTTGCCAGAGCGCCACCGCCATATATAGTGGTCGCACAGCAGGGGCGGCGCTCCCCGCCCTGGTGCGTGACGCGGGCATGCCGGGCGGAGGACGGGTCCCCTATGGATGGCGATTTCAGAACCCATTTTGTCCGTGAACCGGGCGCGCTCAGGCAGCATCCGGCGCTTGTGCTGAACGCCGATTACCGACCCCTGTCCTATTATCCGCTGAGCCTCTGGCCATGGCAGGAAGCGGTCAAGGCATCGTTCCTCGACCGGGTCGATATCATCGCGGAATACGACGAGGTGGTGCACAGCCCGTCGATGACCATGCATATTCCCAGCGTCGTGGTGCTGAAGGATTACGTCAAACCGCAAAAGCGCGTGGCCTTCACCCGCTTCAACCTGTTTCTGCGGGACGGCTTTTGTTGCCAGTATTGCGGGTCCAGGGGCGAGCTGACCTTCGACCACGTAGTGCCGCGCGCGGCGGGCGGGGTCACCAGTTGGGAGAACGTGGTGGCGGCCTGTGCGCCCTGCAACCTGCGCAAGGGGGCGCGGTCGCTGCATCGTTCGGGCCTGTCGCTGCGCAAACCGCCGCGCCAGCCCGGCGCCGAGGAATTGCGGAACATGGGCAGGAAGTTTCCGCCCGGGCACCTGCACGACAGCTGGCTTGATTTTCTCTATTGGGATGCGGAATTGCAGGCCTGACGCCGGGCCTGTGATCTGCGATATCCGAGGTCCGGCATCGGGCATCCGGTGCCCGGCCTGTCCGGCGCGGTGCCGGGTCCGGGTTGGTCCGGCCGGTTGCCACCGGGGCGAGAGGCCAGCCTCTTGCGCTCTCCGGCGTATTTGGAAAATGGAAAGCCGCGCGGTGGCCGGGGGCGCGGTTGGGGCGGGCGGCAAAAAGCCCGCGCGGCGGGACGGTCTGTGCGGCTCGGTGCCGGGTCCGGGTTGGTCCGGCTGGTTGCGACCGGGGCGAGAGGCCAGCCTCTCGCGCTCTCTGGCGTATTTGGAAAATGGAAAGCGGCGCGGGGTGGCCGGGGGCGCGGTCGGGACGGGCATGAAAAAGGCCGCCCGGGGGGACGGCCTTCGATCCGCTGCCGATCCGCTGCCCGACCGGTTGCCGGGGCAGGCGGAGGGATCATCGGGTCAGTTCGACGTCCGTTCGGGTTTCTGCGTCACCGCCGACGGGGGCACCGGCGTGCCGCCGCCCTTGCCCTTGGCCGACAGCGGGTCGTCCTGGCGCTGCACGGAGCCTTCGAAATGGGCGCCGGATTCGATCGCGATGGTCTTGTGGATGATGTCGCCCTCGACCCGCGCGGTGGCGGTCAGGCGCACCTTGAGGCCGCGCACGCGACCGACGATGCGGCCATTGATCACCACGTCGTCGGCGACGACTTCGCCCTTGATGGTGGCGCTCTCGCCGATGGTCAGCAGGTGCGCGCGGATATCGCCCTCGACCGTGCCTTCCACCTGGATGTCGCCGGTGGTCTTGAGGTTGCCGTTGACGTGCAGGTCCGCCGACAGCACCGATGCGGGCGGCTTTGCCTTGGGCGCCGTCGGCTTGAAGTCGGACTTGTAGTCGGGGGCTGCGGGACGCGCGTTGTCGGACGTCACCGCAGGCTTCTGGTCGTCCGCCTTGGGTGCGGGGTCGTTGATCTTGCTTTTAGAAAACATCGTTCGCAGCCTTGATGTAGGTCATGGGGTTCACAGGTTTCCCGCCGACGCGCACCTCGTAGTGCAGATGCGTGCCGGTGGACCGTCCAGTGTTCCCCATAGCAGCAATCTTCTGACCGCGCGAGACCCTTTGGCCGACCTTAACGTAGAGTTTGGAATTATGCGCGTAGCGCGTTTCGATCCCGAACTCGTGCTGGATCTTGACGAGACGCCCGTATCCCGACTGCCAGCCGGCATGGACCACGACGCCATCGGCGGTGGAATAGATCGGCGTGCCATGCGGCGCGGCGAAGTCGGTGCCCGCGTGCAGGCGGCCCCAGCGATAGCCGAACCCGGAGGTGAAGCGGAACGCATCCTTCAGCGGCGAGGCGAAGGGGGCTTTCTCGGCGGCGATGCGATAGAGGTTCAGCCGGTCCATCTGGCCGAGGATGCGGTTGGCGCGCTCGGCCTCGATCGAGGGTTCCTCGCCACGGGTCGAGAAGGACAGCGGCGTCAGCGGGCCACCCTGGCCGGAATAGCCGCGACGCACCTGATTGAGCACGGTGTCGGGGTTCATGCCCGCGGCCTTGAACATCTTGTCGAGCGGCTTGACCGAAACGGTCATCGCCTCTTCGAGCTGGCGGAAGATCAGGTCGTTCTTTTCTTCCATCAGGCGGATTTCGGTCGCCATCTCGTCGGCCCGCACCAGCGCGTCCTGGGCGTTGGCGACAACCTGGTCGCGTTCCTCGGCGGTGCGCGACAGGGCGGCGGTCAGGAAGGACACGGTTTCGTTGCCCGCGTCGCCCGCGTCGGGCACGGTGCCGCCCGATTCGAGGTTGGTGCGCAGGGTCGCGTACTTGTCGCGGACGACCTCGCGTTCCTTGATGGTGGAGCCGAGCGTTGCCTGCACCACGTCGAGCCCGGTCTCAAGCTCGCGCACCTTGTTCTGGGCCGAGAGCAGTTCGGACTGCATGATCGAGACCTGTTTCAGGGCGGCGTTGAAGCGTTGCTGCGCCGCACGGGCCTCGGTGGCGCGGGAGTCGCGTTCGCGCGACAGGGCGTTGAGGCGCTGTTCGTAGGTCATCTGGTCGCGCAGGGCCTGGTCGCGGAAACTGCCGGCCCCGATCGAGTCCATCAGCATCACCGCGGTGGCGATGATCGTCCAGGCGATGACGGTGGCGCCGCCGAAGGCAGCGATGGCCTGGGTCTCGGACCGAAGGCGGATGAACCGGGTATCGGTGTCGGACTTCAGAAAGAGGCGGCGTTCAGGAAAATAGCGCTCCAGGAGTGAGTGGAGCTTGATCGCAAGCTTCGTGCGCACTGTGATATCCTTTTCCCGTCCCTAACAGCGGTGCTCGTTTCCCCAAACCGGCACCTTGGATACAGGGGTTACAAACACATTCGCATTAGCGCAACTTTTTCAGGCTATATTGTGTTAACGACGGGCGAATTCGTGCCGCTTGAGCAGAAATCCGCCGACGGATCCAAGGGTTAGCGGTGATTCAGCGGGCTTTGGCGGGGTCGGAGCCCTCTGCCAGCGGCCAGTAGAAATCCGGGGCGAGACCGGCCTCGGCGCGTTTTTCTTCGTTGAAGGGCGGTTTGAGCGCGCCCTTGAAGTAGGTCCGCACGAGGCGCTGGAATTCCGGCGTGGGGTCGATGCCGTGGCGACCGCAGAGGAAATGGAACCACTTCGAGCCGTAGGCCACATGGCCCACTTCCTCGGCGTAGATCGTCTGCAGCGCGGCCACCGCGTCGGTGGCCCCGGCCTTGGCGAAGAGGGCGATCATCCCGGGGGTGACTTCGAGGCCACGGGCTTCGAGCACCATCGGCACCACGGCGAGCCGTCCGGGCAGGTCGTTTGCGGTATCTTCGGCGGCGCGCCACATCCCGGCATGGGCGGGCATGGCGCCGTAGAAGCTGCCCTCTTGCTCAAGGCAGTCGCACATCAGGTTGAAATGCTTGGATTCCTCGTCGCCCGCCTTGACCCAGTCATCGTAAAATCCGGGCGGCATGTCGATGTCGGCGAAGCGCGCGATGATGTCCCAGTGCAGATCGACGGCGTTCAGTTCGATATGGGCGACCGCGTGCAAAAGCGCGATCCGGCCCTTCTGCGAGCCGGGCCTGCGGCGCGGCACGTCGCGCGGGTCGCGCAGTTCGGGGGCATCGGGACGCGCGGGGCGCGCGGGCGGGTCGGCGCGGCCCACGGGCAACCGCGTGCCCGCGTCGCGCGCGGCGAACCAGCGGGCCGCATGGGCGCGCGACCTGGCCGTCTTGGCGCGTCCGTCGGCGGTGGTCAGTACGTTCACGGCCATGTCGCACAGGGTCGAGGGCTGCGGGTCTGGCTGCTTGTCGGGCATGGCGGCGGGCCTTTCGGGTCGGACGTTCGCCTCGGGGGCTATCAGAGCGCGCGGACGGCCTCCAGCACCGCGTCGGCATGGCCCGGCACCTTGACCTTGCGCCAGTCCCGGGCGATGCGGCCTTCGGCGTCGATCAGGAAGGTCGCGCGTTCGATGCCCATGAAGGTCTTGCCGTACATCTTCTTTTCGGCCCAGACGCCGTAGCGTTCGCAGACGTCGCCGTCGGCATCGGACAAAAGCGGCACGGCGAGCGATTTCTTGGCGATGAACTTGTCGTGGCTGGCGATGGTGTCCTTCGACAGGCCGAAGACGCGAACGCCGGCCGCGGAAAATTCGGGCAGCAGGCGGGTGAAATCCTCGTTCTCGCGGGTGCAGCCCGAGGTGTCGTCGCGCGGATAGAAGAACAGCACGACCGGGCTGCCGCGCAGCTTCGACAGGGTGACATCCGCGTCGCCGGTGACGGGAAGGGTAAAATCGGGGGCCATTTCGCCGGTCTGCGGCATGTGCTGTCCTTTCGGGTTTTACGAATGCGCGGTTTTCACTCCGGGCCGCGATGCGTTAGATCATGATCATGGACAATAACCCGAGCAAGGCACGCTTCCAGTGACGAGCCGCGAAAGTCAACCGGTGCGGCGCAGCGCGGGTCGCCGGGCCTTGCACTGGGGCGGCTGGACGCTGGGGCTTCTGGCCTCGGGGCTGGCGGCGCTGGCGCTTTTGGTCTGGTCGTCGCTCGACCGGCCGCTGGATGCGCCCGAGTGGCTGCGCGCCGAGGTCGAGGCCCGCATCGACGCGGCCTTGCCGGGGCTGGACGTGCGGTTCAGCGATCTGCGCTTTCAGCTGCTGAGCGCGGGCCTCGTGCGGATCGGGCTGAGCAATCTCAGCGTGGCGACCGCCGAGGGGCGACCGGTGGCGACCCTGACCGAGATGCGGGCGGGGCTGTCGGCGCGGGCGCTGGTGTCGCGGCAACTGGCGCTGCGCGAGGCGCAGGCCTCGGGGTTGATCCTGGCGTTGCAGCGGGACCGCGACGGCGCGCTGAGCCTGGGCCTCGGGCTGGAGCCTGCCGAAGAGCGGCCCGACCTGCCGACCTTGCTGGCCCGGATCGATCGCGCGCTCGACACGCCGCTGCTGGCCGGGCTGGACGCGGTGACGCTGGATGCGATCACGCTGCGCTACGAGGATGCGCGCGCCGGGCGCGGCTGGACCGCCGATGGCGGGCAACTGACGGCGCGGCGGGTGGCGGGCACGCTGCGGCTGGATGGCGACGTGGTGCTGCTGGGCGGGGCGTCGGGGCTGGCCGCCGTGTCGGTCCGTGCCGAAAGCGAGATCGGGGCGCAGGATCTGAGCTTCGGGCTCAGCCTCGACAATCTGGCCTCGGGCGATATTGCCACGCAAAGCCCGGCGCTGGCTTGGCTGGGCGCGATCAGGGCGCCGATCTCGGGCGATCTGAACGGCTATCTCGACACCGATGGCACGCTGGGCGGGCTGGACGTGGCCTTCGCGATCGGGGCCGGGGCGCTGCAACCCAATGCCGGGGCCCAGCCGGTGGCCTTTGCCGGTGCGCGCACCGCCTTTACCTTTGCGCCGCTGAGCCAGACGCTGCGCTTTTCCGAGATCGCGGTGGACAGCGCCGTCGGACGGGCGCGGGCGGCGGGGCAGGTGACGCTGCAGGCGGCGGGCGACGGGCGCGCGGCGGCTTTCGTGGGCCAGTTCACCTTTTCGGACCTGTCGGCCAACCCGCGGGAAATCTTCGATGCGCCGCTCGAGATTGCCGAGGCCGAGGCCGATCTGCGCCTGACGCTGGATCCCTTCACGCTTGAGCTTGGGCGTTTGCGGATCGTCGACGACGCGATCCCGCTGCGCGCCTCGGGACGGGTCAGCGCCGGGGCGGAGGGCTGGCAGGTGGCGCTGGATGCGACGGTGGCCCGGACCGATCCGGCGACGGTGGCGCGCTACTGGCCGGGGATGCTGGCCTCGAAGACCCGCACCTGGTTCACCGACAACGTCCTTGCCGGGCAGGTCCGGGATGCGCGGATCTCGGTGCGGCTGGCGCCCGGCGCGCGGCAGCCCGACCGGCATATCGACCTGCGTTTCGAGGGGGCAGAGGTGCGGTTCGCGCGCACGTTGCCACCGATTGTCGGCGCCGACGGGCAGCTGGTGATCGCCAATGACCGCCTGTCGGTGATGCTGGAGCGCGGCGTCGCGGTGCCGTCCGAGGGCGGGGCCATCGATCTGAGCGGATCGGAATTCGTGATACCCGACGCCCGCATCCGGCCCGCCCTGGGCGAGATCGGGCTGCGGACGCGGTCGACGGTGACGGCGGTGCTGGCGTTTCTCGACGCCGAGCCGCTGCGGGTGATGCAGCGCGCCAAGCGCCCGGTGACGCTGGTGGAGGGGCAATTGACGGCGCAGGGGCGCATCACCCTGCCGCTGAAGCGCGGGCTGAAGCTGCCGGACCTGACGATCGACGTCGCGGGCATCGTCGAGGAGGCCAGCAGCGACGTGGTGGTGCCGGGGCGGATGCTGACCGCCGACCGGCTGGCGGTGGCGGCGGGCGAGACCTGGCTTGAGGTGTCGGGCGATGCCGCGCTGTCGGGGGTGCCGGTGTCGGGCACATTCCGGCTGCCCTTCGGGGTGGGCGTGACCGAGCCCGCGCGGCTGTCGGCGCAGGTGCAGCTGTCGGACGCGGCGGCACGGGCCTTCGGGATCGCGCTGCCGCGCGGCATGGTGCAGGGCAGCGGACCCGGGCGGTTCGAACTGGACCTGCCGCGCGGCGGACGGCCCGCCTTTACGCTGCGCTCGGATCTGGCGGGGCTGGCACTGGCGATTCCGGCGGTGGGCTGGCGGCTGGGCACGCGCCAGACCGGCAGTTTTGCGCTGTCCGGGCGGTTGGGCACGCCGCTGGTGCTTGACGGGCTGTCGCTGTCGGGGGCGGGGCTGACCGCGTCTGGCAATGTGGCGCTGACCCCGGCGGGCGGTTTTGCGCGGCTCGATCTGCCGCAGGTGTCGCTGGGCGGATGGTTCGACGGTGCCGTGACGCTGGCGGCGCGGGGCGCGGGCCGCGTTCCCGCCATCACGGTCACCGGCGGCAGACTCGATCTGCGGCGGGCGACGTTCGGCACCAATGGCAGTGGCGGTGATGGCGGTGGTGGCGGCGGGGCCATTCCGCTCAGCGTGGCGCTGGACCAGCTGACAGTGACCGAGGGCATCGTGTTCGAGGGGCTGCGCGGCGACTTCCAGGTCGCGGGCGGGCTGAACGGCACTTTCCAGACCGGTCTGCGCGGGCGTTCCGTGGCGTTGACGGGCATCGCGGTGCCGCGCAACGGCGGCACCGCGATCCGTCTGCAATCGGACAATGCCGGCGCGGTGCTGGAGGCCACGGGCCTGTTCCGCAACGTCGACGACGGCAGCATGGATCTGTCGCTGGTCCCGGTCCGGGGCGTGCAGGGCACCTATGACGGCCGCGTCAGCGTGCGCGATGCGCGGCTGCGCGACGCCCCGGCGCTGGGGGCGATGCTGGACGCGGTGTCGATCGTCGGCATTCTCGATCAGCTGGAAGGGCCGGGCATCTTCTTTTCCGAGGTCGAGGCCGAGTTCCGGCTGACCCCGGCGCAGCTGATCCTGCGGCGATCCTCGGCGACGGGGCCGTCGATGGGCATCTCGATGGACGGCTACATCAATCTGGCCAGCAAGACGCTCGATCTGCAGGGGGTGTTTTCGCCGATCTACTTTCTCAACGCCGTGGGCGAGGTGCTGACGCGGCGCGGCGAAGGGCTTTTCGGGTTCAATTTCACCATCAACGGCACCGCGGACCAGCCACGGGTTGCGGTCAATCCGCTTTCGGTGTTCACCCCCGGCATGTTCCGAGAGATTTTCCGGCGGCCCGCGCCCGAGGTCGGGAACTGAGCGACTGAAACAGCCCCGGGGCCCGCGCGCCATGCAGCTTTCCGATTTCGATTTCGACCTGCCGGAGGACCGCATCGCCACGCGCCCTGTGCGGCCACGATCCGCGGCGCGGCTGCTGGTGGCCGAGGGCGCGAGGATCACCGACGCGGTGGTGTCCGACCTGTCGGACTGGCTGCGCCCGGGTGACCGGCTGGTCCTGAATGACACGAAGGTGATCCCGGCGCGGCTTTCGGGGATGCGCAGGCGGCAAGGGGCGGCGGGGACCACCGAGGCGCGCATCGAGGTGACCCTGCTGGAGCCACAGAGCGACGGCACATGGGGGGCGCTGGTCAAGCCGCTGAAGAAGCTGCGCGACGGCGAGGAGGTGGTGTTCTCGTCCGCCCTGTCGGCCGTCCTCGAAGGCCGGGGCGACGGGCAGGCGCGGTTGCGCTTCAACCTTGCGGGCGCGGATTTCGACGCCGCGCTGGCCGAGGCGGGCGCGATGCCGCTGCCGCCCTATATCGCCGCCAGACGCCCCGCCGATGCGCGCGACAAGGATGACTACCAGACCATCTGGGCCGAACGCGCAGGCGCGGTGGCGGCCCCAACGGCGTCGCTGCATTTCGACGCGCCCCTGCTGGCGGCGCTGGCCGCGCGCGGCGTGACCTTCACCCATGTGACGCTGCACGTGGGCGCGGGCACCTTCCTGCCGGTCAAGGTCGAGGACGTGACCACCCACAGGATGCACGCGGAATGGGGCGAGGTCAGCGCCCGGGCCGCCGACGAGATCGCCGCCACGAAAGCCGCGGGCGGGCGCATCGTGCCGGTCGGCACCACGGCGCTGCGGCTGATCGAGACCGCCGCGCGGGGCGGCGCCATCGCGCCCTTCGAGGGCGAGACCGACATCTTCATCTATCCGGGCTTCCCGTTCCGGGTCAGCGATGCGCTGATGACCAATTTCCACCTGCCGAAATCGACCCTGATGATGCTGGTCTCGGCGCTGATGGGGCGCGACCGGATCATGGCCATCTACGACCATGCGATCCGTGCCGGGTACCGCTTTTTCTCATACGGGGATGCGTCGCTGCTGATCCCTGAGCGGAGTTTGGCGCAAACCGACCGCCAGGCGGTTGATATGGCATTGAGGACGCCTGCGGATTCGCGTTAAGCGCGGGTGACATCCCGTCATTGGTGCGCATCATGTTATCGGTCCTAAACAAATCCTGGGCGCTGTTGCTGGGGATGACGCTGCTGATGGTGGGCAATGGCCTGCAGGGGTCGTTGCTGGGCATCCGGGGGGCGGGCCAGGGGTTTTCGCCCTTTGTCATGTCGATCGTCATGTCGGCCTATTTCCTGGGTTTCATCATCGCCTCGCAGGTCACGCCGCGCATGCTCCAGCGGGTCGGTCACGTGCGGGTGTTCGCGGCGCTGGGGTCGATCGTCTCGGCGGTGCTGATCCTGTTTCCGGCGCTGCCCTTCGCGGGCTTCTGGGTGCTGGGGCGGATCGTTCTGGGCTTTGCCTTCTGCGGGCTTTACGTCACGGCGGAGAGCTGGCTGAACAACGCCTCGACCAATGCCACGCGCGGGCAGGCGCTGTCGCTTTACATGATCGTGCAGATGCTGGGCATCATCACCGCACAGGGCCTGCTGAACCTGCCGGACCAGTCGGGCTTTCTGCTGTTCGTGATCCCGTCGGTGCTGGTGTCGCTGGCCTTTGCGCCGATCCTGCTGAGCGTGACGCCGACGCCGCCGTTTTCGTCGACCAAGCGGATGACCCTGCGGCGGCTGTTCGTCTCGTCGCCGCTCGGGTGTGTCGGCATGGCGCTGATGGGCACTGTCTTCGCGGCGCAATACGGCATGGCGGCGGTCTATGCGACCGAAGCCGGGCTGACGCTGCCGCAGATCTCGATCTTCGTGGCGGCCTTCTACGTGGGCGCGCTGATCCTGCAATACCCGCTGGGCATGGCGTCGGACCGGATCGACCGGCGCGTGGTCATCGCGGCGGCGGCGGCCATGGGCGGCGCGGCGGCGCTGGTGGCGGCGGCGTATTCGGGGTCGTTCTACGTTCTGGTCGGCGCGGCGGTGGTGATCGGCGGTACGGCCAACCCGCTCTATTCGCTGCTGATCGCCCATACCAACGACTTTCTGGAATACGAGGACATGGCCGCGGCGTCGGGCGGGCTGCAATTCATCAACGGCATCTTCGCGGTGGGCGGTCCGATCCTGACCGGCTACCTGATGGTGACGGTCGGCCCGTCGGCGTTCTTCGTGCTGATCGCGGTGCCGATGCTGATGCTGACCGGCTACGCGCTGTACCGGGCGACCAAGCGTCCGACGGTGACCGACCCCAACGATTTCATCCCGATGATGCACACCAGTTCGGCGGTGACCATCGAGGCGGCGCAGGATGTCTGGCACGAGCAGTCCGAGGCCGACGCCGAGCACGCGGCGCAGGCCGGTGCCGTGGTGCGGTGACGATGTTCTATGCCGTTGTCACAAAAGGTGATTTTGCAGCCCGCGCCACAGTGCTTAGGTTTTTGAGCATGGTGGTCGGTTCGAGTGTGAGGAGTATGGCATGACGGGACCGGAAGAAATCTTGGCGTTCTGGCTCGATGACGTGGGTCCGGACGGCTGGTACAAGCAGGACGCGGACTTGGACGAGACGATCCGCGCGCGCTTTCTGCCGACATGGGAGGCGGCGATGGCGGGCAACTTCGCGTTGTGGCTGACCTATCCGTCGGGCGCGCTTGGCTATATCGTGTTGCTCGACCAGTTTCCGCGCAACATGTTCCGGGGTCAGGCAAAGGCGTTTTCGTCCGATTCCGTGGCGCTGGCGGCGGCCAAGCAGGCGGTGCGGCGCGGTTGGGACCTGAAGATCGACGCGCCTGCGCGGCAGTTCTTCTACCTGCCGATGATGCATTCGGAGAACCTGTGCGATCAGGAGCAATGCATCCGGCTGATGAAGGAACGCATGCCCCAGACCGGCGCGGACAACCTGCTGCACGCCCGCGTGCACCGCGAGGTCATCCGCAAGTTCGGGCGCTTTCCCTATCGCAACGAGGCGTTGAACCGCGGCTTCACCAAGAGCGAGCGGTCTTTTGTCGAAGAGGGCGGCTACGGCCAGATCCTGCGCGAGATGCAGAAACAGGCGGCCTGAGCGCAGCGCGAGAGCGCGTCTGGTCGAGAAGGCATCGGACCCGAGGAGGCGTCTGGTCAAAGGCGTTTGGGCCAAGTGCGGTGCGGGGCTGTCTGCGTCGGCTGCGCGGAAGGCGACGGGAACGACGAAGGGCGCGACGTGGGTCCCGGGCGCGCACTGGCGGGGCGCGAGAAGGGCATTGGCGGTGTCACCCCGGCCCCGAAGCACCATGCGGGACAATCGGGGCGATATCAGCCGGAGGCGACGCTGCCGCCATCCACCGCCTTCGATTGCAGCTTTTTCGTCATGTCCTCGAGGAACGCCCGGCCGCGCCGCTCGGCGAGGCGCACACGCATGCAGGTGAGGTATTCCTCTTCCATCGTGGTCGAGGCCGCGGCCAGCACCTCGGCCACCTCCATGTGGAGGCGATCATGGCCGGTCGCGTCCATGACCTTGAGCGTGTCGCGGGCCAGATCGTCGGCCAGATCGGTCAGGAAGGACATGGGGAATACTACCTCGAGGTTTCGGTCAGGCGGCGTTTGACGTAGTCGGACACGTTGCCGATCATCGTGTCCATATGCGGCTCTTCGAAGAAGTGGCCGGAGCCTTCGATCTGCTGGTGGGTGATGGTGATGCCCTTCTGGTCCTGCAGCTTGCCCACAAGGGTCTCGGTATCGGCGGGTGGGGCCACGCGGTCGGCGGTGCCGTTGATGATCAGGCCCGAGGCCGGGCAGGGCGCCAGGAACGAGAAGTCGTACATGTTGGCCGGGGGCGAGACCGAGATGAAGCCGGTGATCTCGGGGCGGCGCATTAGAAGCTGCATGCCGATCCAGGCCCCGAACGAGAAGCCCGCCACCCAGCAATGCTTGGAATTGGCATTGAGCGATTGCAGGTAGTCGAGTGCGGAGGCCGCGTCGCTGAGTTCGCCCACACCCTGGTCGTATTCGCCCTGGCTGCGCCCGACGCCGCGGAAGTTGAAGCGCAGCACGGTGAAGCCCATGTTGTAGAAGGCGTAATGCAGGTTGTAGACGACCTTGTTGTTCATCGTGCCGCCGAATTGCGGATGCGGATGAAGCACGATGGCAATCGGGGCATCGCGGTCTTTCTGGGGGTGGTAGCGGCCTTCAAGGCGGCCTTCGGGTCCGGGGAAGATGACCTCGGGCATAGGGCGTCACGCCTCCTTCGTTGGAATTCTTGACGAATTCGATCAAGCTCTTTAGAATAATTCTAAATCCGGGCGCACACGCGTCTGGGCTTTGCCGCAGATATGCAAATCGACCGTTGAGGTCAATCGTTTAAGGCGCTGGCGCGGGATGCGGGGCGCGATGGGAGGCGCTTGTGAAGCTGAGCACCAAGGGGCGCTATGCGATGGTGGCACTGGTGGATATCGCCATGCAGGCGGAGGGTGAGCTGGTGACGCTGTCGGATATCGCCCGGCGGCAGGACCTGTCGCTGCCGTATCTGGAGCAGCTTTTCGTCAAGCTGCGGCGCGCCAGGCTGGTGGCATCGGTGCGCGGGCCGGGCGGCGGCTACCGGCTGTCGCGGCCGGCCACGGAGATCCGGGTGGTGGATATCCTGAGCGCGGTGGACGAGACCGTGGACGCCATGCACAAGGGTGCGGGCGCGTCCGGCGGGGCGTCGGGATCGAAGGCGCAATCGCTGACCAACCGGCTGTGGCAGGGCCTGTCGGCGCATGTCTACGTGTTCCTGCACCAGACGCGGTTGTCGGATGTTGTCGGCAACGCCATGGTGCCGTGCCCGGCGGTGCCGTCGCTGTTTGCGGTGGTGGACGAGGCGTGAGCGGGCGCTTGTCCATCCCGTGCGGGCTGTCCGCGCGATGCCCGGGCACCCGGTTGTCCGGCGGGGCGCGGGTGGCGGGCGGCGGCCTGCGTACTTGGAAAATGGAAAGCGCGGGGGGCGGCGCGTGAGGCGGGTCTATCTCGATTACAACGCGACGGCACCGCTGCGCCCCGAGGCGCGCGCGGCGATGATCGCGGCGATGGATGTGTCGGGCAACCCGTCTTCGGTGCACGCGGAAGGGCGCGCGGCCAAGGCGTTGGTGGAGCGCGCAAGGCGGCAGGTGGCCACGGCGCTGGGGGCGGACGGGGCGGATGTGATCTTTGTGTCGGGGGCCACCGAAGCCGCCGCGCTGGCATTGGCGGGGCGGGGCGTGCGCGGCGCGGATATCGAGCATGACGCGGTGGCGGCCTGGATCGATCCGGTCTTGCCGGTGGATCGCGACGGGCGCGTCACGGTGGACGATCCGGGCACGTCTGTGCTGCAGGCGGCCAACAGCGAGACCGGCGTGCTGCAGGACCTGCCGCAGGGGCTGGCGCTGACCGATGCGACGCAGATCCTCGGCAAGCGGCCTTTTGCCTTCAACTGGTCGGGCGCGCGCATGGCCATCGTGTCGGCGCACAAGCTGGGCGGGCCGAAAGGCGTGGGCGCGCTGGTGATGCCGCGCGGCACCGAGCTTGCCGCACAGATCCGCGGCGGCGGTCAGGAGATGGGGCGCCGCGCGGGTACCGAGAATGTCATCGGCATCGCGGGATTCGGGGCCGCGGCCGAGGCGGCGATGCAGGATCTCGACGCGGATCGGTGGTCGCGGGTCGAGAAACTTAGAAACATTCTAGAAAAGACCATTGCAGCCGACGCCGAAGAAACTAAATTTGTCGGAATAGGGGCGGCGCGGCTTCCCAACACCGCGTGCTTTGCGTATCCGGGGTGGAAGGGCGAGACCCAGGTGATGGCGATGGACCTTGCGGGGTTTGCCATCAGCGCCGGATCGGCCTGTTCATCGGGCAAGGTGCGGGCCAGCCGGGTGCTGACGGCGATGGGTCTTGACGCGACGGTCGCGTCCTGTGCGATCCGGGTGAGCCTGGGGCTCGAGACGACGGAAGACGATGTGATGCGCTTTGCGGAAAGCTGGCTGCATCGCTTGAAAAGACATCGCGCGAAGGCGGCATGACGTGCCCCCGCGCCACAGGTTGACATGAAGAAGGGTCGGACAATGACGGTTCTGGACACTCCCGAAGTGAAGGATGGCGTCGATCAGGAGACGGTCGACAAGGTTCGTACGCTGGGCGGCAAGTACAAGTACGGCTGGGACACCGACATCGAGATGGAGTATGCCCCCAAGGGGCTGAACGAGGACATCGTGCGGCTCATCTCGGAGCGCAACAACGAGCCGGAATGGCTGCTGGAATGGCGTCTCGGGGCGTTTCGCCGCTGGCTCGAGATGGCGGAGCCGGAGTGGGCGATGCTGAACATCGCGCCGATCCCCTATCAGGACCAGTATTACTACGCGCGTCCGAAATCGATGGAGGTGAAGCCGAAGTCGCTGGACGAGGTCGACCCGAAGCTGCTGGAAACCTACAAGAAGCTGGGTATCCCGCTGAAGGAGCAGATGATCCTTGCCGGTGTCGAGGGGGCCGAGAGCGCGCCCGCCGAGGGCCGCAAGGTCGCGGTCGACGCGGTGTTCGATTCGGTGTCGGTGGGGACCACCTTCCAGGCCGAGCTGAAGAAGGCGGGGGTGATCTTCTGTTCCATCTCGGAGGCGGTGCAGGAGCATCCCGAGCTGGTCAAGAAGTACCTGGGCTCGGTTATTCCGGCGTCGGACAACAAGTTCGCGACGCTGAACGCGGCGGTGTTTTCGGATGGCTCTTTCGTCTACATCCCGCCGGGCGTGCGCTGCCCGATGGAGCTGTCGACCTATTTCCGCATCAACGCCGAAAATACCGGCCAGTTCGAACGCACGCTGATCATCGCCGACAAGGGGTCCTACGTGTCCTACCTCGAGGGCTGCACCGCGCCGCAGCGGGACGTGGCGCAGCTGCACGCGGCCTGCGTGGAGCTGATTGCGCTCGAGGATGCGGAGATCAAGTATTCGACGGTGCAGAACTGGTATCCGGGCGACGAGGACGGCAAGGGCGGCATCTACAACTTCGTCACCAAGCGCGCCGATTGCCGCGGCGACCGTTCGAAGGTGATGTGGACCCAGGTCGAGACCGGATCGGCGATCACCTGGAAATACCCGTCCTGCATCCTGCGCGGCGATGACAGCCAGGGCGAGTTCTACTCGATCGCCATCACCAACAACTGGCAGCAGGCCGATACCGGCACCAAGATGGTGCACCTGGGCAAGAACACCCGGTCGCGCATCGTGTCCAAGGGGATCTCGGCGGGTCAGGCGCAGAACACCTATCGCGGGCTGGTCTCGATGCATCCGAGGGCGAAAAACTCGCGCAACTACACCCAGTGCGACAGCCTGCTGATCGGCGACAAGTGCGGCGCGCATACGGTGCCCTATATCGAGGTCAAGAACAACTCGTCCCGGGTCGAGCACGAGGCCACCACTTCGAAGGTCGATGACGACCAGATGTTCTATTGCCAGAGCCGCGGCATGGACGAGGAAGAGGCGGTGGCGCTGATCGTCAACGGCTTTGCCAAGGAGGTGTTGCAGGCCTTGCCGATGGAGTTTGCCATGGAAGCCCAACAGCTTGTCGCGATCTCGCTTGAAGGGTCCGTGGGCTAGGGCCCGCCGCAGGACGGAGACGCGACACCATGGGGCAAGGGCTGCTGGCAGAGCCGGACACTTTCGACGCCGCCGCGATGCTTGCGGCGGTATCGAACGGCACGCCGGTGAACTTTTCCCAAGTGGACGTGACTTGCGCCCGGGTCTTCGGGCATCCGCTGTGGTTCGCGACGGATGTCCAGCGTGACCCGATCCAGCGCGATCATCGCCAGGGCGCGTTCTACGAGCAGCCCGAACTCGAGGCCTTGCGGCGCTATGTGCCCCTGGGCGGGACGTTCATCGATATCGGGGCCAATATCGGCAATCACTCTCTGTTTGCCGCGTTGTTCCTGAATGCGCGCCTGGTCGTTCCGGTGGAACCCAATCCGCGCTGCCTGCGGCTCATGCTGCTGACCGCGATGCTGAATGGCGTATTGCCGCGATACGACACCCGGGGCCTGGGGATCGGCATGTCGGATACGCCGTCGGGGTCGTTCGGGCTGGAACAACGCGACCGGAACATCGGTGCCACGAAGATGCTCGAGGGTGAAGGCGAAATTGCCGTCACCACCGGCGACGCGGCCTTCGCCGATCTGAAACCCGATTTCATAAAGGTCGACGTCGAGGGCATGGAAATCAAGGTCCTGAACGGTCTGAAAGAGACGCTGAAGCGCGTCCGGCCGCGCCTGATGGTCGAGGTTGACCAGGAAAACGACGCTGCCTTCGACGCCTGGCTTTCCGAGGTGGGATATGTCGAGACGGAGACGCACCGGCGCTACCGGAGCAACAAGAACGTCCTGATCGAGCCGGGAGAGACCGCATGAAACTCGCGCTTCTCCCGGCGGCCCTGACCGGGGCGTTCTGCGTGATCTTCTCGATTGTTGTCAGCGTCTTGGCGGGCGTTCTTGATATGGGGATCTTTCTGATCGTGACCTTCATCTCGGGATTTCTGGGCAACCTCTTTGCGCAGGCGGTCACGCGGGGTTCGGGCCGATGAGCGCCGAGCTGCTGATCTGGCTGGTGGCGAAAAGCGCCGGTGCGGCCATCGGTGTCTTCATCGGGGCCTTCGTGGGTTTCGTGATCAAGGCGCGTCGTGGCCGAACCGACGGGTTGATCCGCGGCTCTGCCACCTTGACGGCGCTGGCGGCGGGCCTGCTGGCGCTGGTGGTGATGATGGTTTTCACTTGGATGAGGATGCCCTGATGATCGTTTCGACGACCCACACTCTGCAAGGATACCGGATCGCGGATTATCGCGGCATCGTGGTCGGCGAGGCGATCATGGGGGCCAATGTGTTCCGCGATCTCTTTGCCCAGATCACCGATATCGTCGGTGGCCGGTCGGGGGCCTACGAGGCCAAGCTGCAGGATGCCCGCGACACCGCCATGCGCGAGCTTGAGGCGCGCGCCCACGCGGTCGGCGCGAATGCGGTGGTGGGGGTCGACCTCGATTACGAGGTGGTCGGCGATACGATGTTGATGGTGTCGGTGTCGGGCACCGCAGTGATAGCGGAGCGCGACTGACATGGCAGAGACAATGCACGGCAATCGGATCGACACGCTGCGCGGGCTGCTGGCGCCCGAGCGGCTGACCGAGATCATCGACGTCGGAGCGAACCCGACCGAGGTCCCGCTTTACATGCCGCTGGTCGATGCCAAGGCCGCGCGCGTCACCGGGTTCGAGCCGCAGCCCGCCGCCTTCGAGGCGCTGGGGCCGCGGCAGGGCCCGCATGAACGGTATCTGCCCTATGCGGTGGGCGACGGCACGCCGGGCACGCTGTATATCTGCCGCAAGGATGGGTTCACATCGCTGTTCGAGCCCGAGCCGCTGACCCAGACCTACCTCTGGCGGCCGCGCTGGTCGCGGATGACGCAGGTGATGGACACCATTCCGGTCGAGACCCAGCGCATGGACGACATGGCCGAAATCGACGCGCTGGATCTGCTGAAGATCGACATCCAGGGCGGCGAGCTGGCGGTGTTCCAGAACGGCCGCGACAAGCTGGCGGATGCGCTGGCGGTGGTGACGGAAGTGGCCTTCATGCCGCTTTACAAGGATCAGCCGCTGCTGGATCAGCAGATGGGCGAATTGCTGGCGCAGGGGTTCCTGTTGCACAGTTTCCGCACGATCATCGATGCCGCGCTTTTCGACGCGCAGGGGCTGCATGTGCCGCGCGGGGCGCATACAAACGGGCAGTTGATCGACGGCGACGCCATCTTCCTGCGCGATCCGCGCCGGATGGAGGATTTCAGCGATGAACAGCTCAAGCATTACACGCTGCTGGCCGATGGCGCGCTGGAACTGCACGATCTGGCGGCGCGCTGCCTGACCGAACTGGTGCGGCGCGAGGTGGTGCCCGCCGCGGCGCTGGATGCCTACCGCCAGATGCTGCGCGAAGCCGACCCGGGGGCGCCATGACCGAGGCCGCAACCATCACCCGGCCCGAACTGACCCTGCCCGAGGCCGAGGCGGCATTGGTGCACGCGGAATATGCGCGGGCATCGGTGATCCTGGAATATGGCTCGGGCGGATCGACGGTGATGGCCGCCGAGATGCCGGGCAAGCGCGTCTTTTCGGTCGAAAGCGACCGCGCCTGGGCCGGGATGATGCGCGGCTGGTTCGCAGAGCATGCGCCCGCGCAGGGGTCCGAGGTCGACGTGATCTGGTCTGATATCGGGGCCACGAAGGAATGGGGCCATCCGGTCGACGAAAGCGAATGGAAGCGCTATCCGCGCTACCCGCTCGAGGTCTGGGGATTGACCGAGTTTCGCCAGCCCGACGTGGTTCTGGTTGACGGGCGGTTCCGGCAGGGCTGTGCGCTGGCGGCGAAATACATGGCGCGGGCCCCTGTCACGCTGCTGTTCGATGATTACGTCCATCGCAAGCATTACCACCAGGTTGAGGCCTTCCTTGGCCAACCACAGATCACCGGCCGCATGGCGCGGTTCGACGTCACACCCGAGCCGATCCCCCCGGATCGCCTGCTTCGGATCATGCAATTGATGACGCGCCCCTGAGACGCGAACACAAGACGGAAAAGGAAGAAACATGCTGGAAATCAAGAACCTGCACGTCAAACTTGAAGAAGAGGATAAGGCGATCCTCAAGGGCGTGAACCTCCGTGTCGAGGCGGGCACCGTGCACGCGATCATGGGGCCGAACGGGTCGGGCAAATCGACCCTGTCCTACGTGCTGTCCGGGCGCGGCGGCTATGAGGTCACCGAGGGCGAGGCGACGCTGCTGGGCGAGGACATCCTCGACATGGACCCGGAAGAGCGCGCCGCGGCGGGCCTGTTCCTGGCCTTCCAGTACCCCGTCGAAATCCCCGGCGTCGGCAACATGACCTTTCTGCGCACCGCGCTGAACGCGCAGCGCAAGGCGCGGGGCGAAGAGGAGATGTCGGCGACCGACTTCCTGAAGACCATCCGCGCCAGGGCGAAAGACCTTGAGATCGACGCCGAGATGCTGAAACGCCCGGTCAACGTGGGCTTTTCGGGCGGCGAGAAGAAGCGCAACGAGATCCTGCAGATGGCGATGCTGGAGCCCAAGCTCTGCATCCTCGACGAGACCGATTCCGGTCTGGATGTCGACGCGATGAAGCTGGTGTCGCAGGGTGTGAACAAGTTGCGCTCACCGGATCGCGGGTTTCTGGTAATCACGCATTATCAAAGGCTTCTGGACCACATCAAACCCGATGTGGTGCATATCATGGCGGATGGGCGCATCGTGAAGTCCGGCGGCCCGGACCTGGCGCTCGAGGTCGAGCAGAACGGCTATGCCAACATCCTGACGGAGACTGCATGATGGCCGTACCGCAGCTTAAAATCGACGCCACCGAGGCGCGGCTGGGGGGCATGCAGCTGCCCTCCGGCGGCTGGAGCGAGGCGGCCCGCAAGGATGCCCTTTCGCGGGTTCGGGCCATGGGCCTGCCGCATGCGCGCGACGAGTACTGGAAGTACACCAAGCCGGAAACGCTGGTGCAGGCCGACCCGCCCAAGGCGGCGCTGTTCGACAAGCCGGACACCCCGGCCTTCGATGCCGTGGACCGGCTTCGGGTGGTGTTCGTCGACGGCGTCTTCGATGCCGACGCGTCGGACGATCTGAGCCTCGAAGGCCTGACCATCGCGCGGCTGGGCGGCAGCACGGCGGATATTCACTGGGCGCGCGATCTCTATGGCAAGCTGGAGGCGGTAGGGCAAAGCCCGGTGGAACGGCCGCTGGCGGCGCTGAATACCGCCTTTGCCACCGATGGCGTGCTGATCCATGTCACGGGCAAGGTCTCCAAGCCGGTGCACTTCGTTTACCTGCACAAATCAGAGACTTCTGATGTGATCCTGCATCACTGCATCAAGTTGGACTCCGGCGCGGACCTGACCGTTCTTGAAAACGGTCCGGCGGCGGCGCGGTTCAACTGCGTGCTCGAGGTCGATGTGGCCGACAGTGCCGCCTTCCACCACATTCGCCTGCAGGGCCGCGACCATGAGCGGCGTGCCGCGACGCATGTCTTTGCCCGTCTCGGTGAAGAGTCGACCTTCAAGTCCTTCACATTGACCGCGAATGGCGCGCTGACGCGCAACGAGGTGGTGCTGGAACTGACCGGCGACAATGCCATCGCGCATGTGGCGGGGGCCTGCATGGGCGATGGCGCGTTTCACCACGACGATACGGTGTTCATCACCCACGACGCGGTGAATTGCGAAAGCCGGCAGGTCTACAAGAAGGTGCTGCGCAACGGCGCGCGGGGCGTCTTTCAGGGCAAGATCCTGGTCCGGAAGGGCGCGCAAAAGACCGACGGCTACCAGATCAGCCAGGCGCTGATGCTGGATGACGACGCAGAATTCGACGCCAAGCCCGAACTTGAGATCTACGCCGATGACGTCGCCTGTTCGCACGGCTCGACCTCGGGGGCGATCGACGAGGATGCGCTGTTCTACCTGCGGTCGCGCGGCGTGCCACAGGGCGAAGCCGAGGACCTGCTGACGCTTGCGTTTCTGGCCGAGGCGGTCCTCGAGATCGAGGACCAGACCTTGCAGGACGAGGTGAACATGCGGATCGAGGCGTGGATGAAGCGGCGACGGACCGTCTGAGGCCGTGGCGGTCACCAGCGATATCGTCGCCAGCTACCGGCGGCCCGGGGCGGTCATGCACCGCCTGCTGTCGGGGGCGCGGCGCGAGGACCGGGCGCTTGCCATCCTGATGGCGGCCTGCGTGCTGTATTTCGTGTCGCGCCTGCCTGCGCTGGCCCGGGACGCGCATCTGCAGGGCGAAGAGCTGAACCCGCAGCTTGGCGGGGCGCTGTTCGGCTGGATCTTCATCGCGCCCCTGCTGATGTACGGCATCGCGGCGGTCAGCCACATGGTCGCGCGCGTCGTCGGCGGGCAGGGGTCGTGGTACGGCGCGCGCATGGCGCTGTTCTGGAGCTTGCTCGCGTCAAGCCCACTGGTGCTGCTGAACGGGCTTGTCGCGGGCTTCATCGGCCCCGGGCCGGGGCTGTCGGTGGTCGGAGCGATCTGGGTCGGCGTGTTCCTGTGGTTCTGGATCGCCGGGCTGCGCGTCGCCGAAAAAAGGCACTTGGCATGACGCTTCACGCATATCTCCGGTTGGCCTGGCGCAGCGTCGTCGCCCCGCGCGAAGTGGCGCGCTGGCTGCTGTCGCTGAAGCTCGAGCACGAGGCGCTGCTGGTTTCGGCGGGGCTGGTGCTGGTGCTGAACACCGCGCTTGTGCGCGCCTCGGCGTTGATCACGTTGCCCGATCCGGCCATCGCGCCTTTCGTCGAACAGCCGCTGACCTTCTTCATGGGTCTGGGCGGCATTCTGGCGATGGTGGCGCTGGTGCTGACCTGGTGCGGACGCGCCGTGGGTGGGGTCGGTCGCATCGAGGATGTCGGCCTGATGATGATCTGGTTGCAGGGGCTGCGGGTCATGGTGCAGGCGATGATGCTTGTGCTGGTGCCGCTGTCGCCGGTGATCGCCACTGTCGTGTCGCTGGCGGCCTCGATGGTCGGGCTCTGGATTCTGGTCAATTTCCTGGCCGAAGCGCATCGGTTCCCGTCGCTGGGCAAGGCCGCCGTCGTGCTGCTTCTGGCGGTGACCGGGCTGGCGCTGGGGATGTCCTTCTTTTTCACGCTGATCGGGGCCACGGCCTCTGGGATGAACGGCAATGTATGACGTCTACGACATCCGCAAGGACTTTCCGATCCTTGCCCGCGAAGTAAACGGCAAGCCGCTTGTCTATCTCGACAATGGCGCGTCGGCGCAGAAACCACAGGTGGTGATCGACGCGGTAACCCGCGCCTACGCCGAGGAATACTCAAACGTTCACAGGGGCTTGCACTACCTTTCTAACCTTGCGACGGAAAAGTATGAGGGCGTGCGCGGCACCATCGCGCGGTTTCTCGGCGTCGCGGACGAAGACCAGATCATTCTGAACACGGGCACCACCCACGGCATCAACATGGTGGCCTATGGCTGGGCGATGCCGAGGATGGTCGCAGACGACGAGATCGTGCTGTCGGTGATGGAGCATCACGCCAATATCGTGCCGTGGCACTTCCTGCGCGAACGTCAGGGGGTCAAGCTGACCTGGGTCGATGTGGACAGCCGCGGTGCACTTGACCCGCAAGCGGTGATCGACGCCATCGGGCCCAAGACCAAGCTGGTGGCGATTACCCATCTTTCCAACGTGTTGGGGACTGTTGTCGATGTGAAGACCATCATCGACGCGGCGCATGAGAAAGGCGTGCCGGTGCTGGTCGACGGATCGCAGGCGGCGGTGCACATGCCGCTGAACCTCGATGCACTGGGCGCGGATTTCTACGCCATCACCGGGCATAAGCTATATGGGCCAAGCGGTTCCGGGGCGATCTTTGTGCATCGCGACAGGTTGGCCGAGATGCGGCCCTTCCTGGGCGGCGGCGACATGATCCGCGAGGTCCACAAGGACGCGGTCATCTATGCGGACGCGCCGATGAAGTTCGAGGCGGGCACGCCGGGCATCGTCCAGACCATCGGTCTTGGCGTGGCGCTGGACTACATGATGGGCCTCGGGATGGAGAACATCGCGGCGCATGAGGCGGGTCTGCGCGACTATGCCCGCAGCAAGCTTTACGGGCTCAACTGGTTGTCGGTGCAGGGCACCACGGACAACAAGGCGGCCATCTTCTCGTTCACCATGAACGGTGCCGCGCATGCCCATGATATCTCGACGATTCTTGACAAGAAGGGTGTTGCGGTCAGGGCCGGGCAGCACTGCGTCGGGCCGCTGATGGACCACATGGGGCTGACGGCGACCTGCCGGGCGTCCTTCGGGCTTTATAACACCACCGAAGAGGTGGATGTGCTGATCGAGGCGCTGGAACTGGCGCATGAGCTGTTCGGCTGAGCGGCCCAGCCGGTGCTGAACGGGCCGCGCGACGCCGCCTGACGCGGGTTCCGGCATTTTCCGCCGGTTCGGGCGCGCGCGCAGGGTTGCGTCCGGTTTTGAAGCCTTGTAGCACACGGCGCAGGCACCCGTAGCTCAGCTGGATAGAGCGCTGCCCTCCGAAGGCAGAGGCCAGAGGTTCGAATCCTCTCGGGTGCGCCATTTTACATATCTCACGGCGCAAGGTGCCTCCGATGGGGCGGGCTGACCGCCCGGCGTCCGGTTGGACGCTTGGGGCACAGTTCGGCGTATTGCCGTTCAGGCGCGCCATTTCCCATTGTCCGGACCGCGTGATCCGCCGGACCGGGCCGGTCGGTGCGCCGTCCGAACCCGGATCAGGGGGCCAGCGGGGCCGCGTCGAGGCGGGCGCGGATGTCGGCGTCGAGCGGCGTCTCGAAGCTGTTCAGGATGAACCCCAGGACCGAATAGAAGCCGACGGTTGCCAGCAGGTCGAGCGTGGCCTCCTTGCCGTAGGTGGTCATCAAAGCGCGGCGCGTGGCGTCGGTAAGGCGCGCGGCATCGAAGAGGTCGTCGACGGCGGTGCAAAGCAGGCGATCCTCTTCCGACATGGCGTCTTTCGGGCCGCGGATCGAAGCGATGCGGGCATCCGACAGACCCAGCGCGCGGGCGCGTTCGATATGCTGGTGCCATTCGTAATCCGAGCCCAGGCGATAGCCGGTGCGCAGGATCACCACCTCGTTGAGGACGCGGCCAAGCGCGGGGTCCTGCACGATATGCGCCCGCAGCCCCGACCAGGCGGCCAGCAAGGCCGGGTGATGGGCCATGGTGCGGTAGACGTTGAGACCCCCGGCGAACCCGTCGCGCATCGCCGCGATGTCGGCGGGCCAATCGGCGTCGGTGACGGGGGCAAGTCGGGTGCTGTCGGCCATGTCGGGCTCTCCGGGCGGGCGGCGGTGCTGGGAACGGGCCGGGAACGGGCCGCGGGCGGGTCAGACCACGTCAAAGGGTTCGAAATCGGTCGCGCGCGCCCGGTTCCAGCGGTCGAGATAGCCAAACTTGTCGCGCTCCTCGCGCAGCAGGAAGCCTTCGGGAAGGTAGGGATAGACCTCTTCGCCGGTGACCATGTCGCGCGCGCGTTCGCGCATCAGCAGGTGGTGCGGACGGAAGTCGCCGGGCGCGGCAAGGCCCGCGGCCCCGGTCATCTCGGCCAGCGCCTTGAGCGTATTCTGGTGGAACCGGAAAACCCGTTCGGACTTGGTCTCGACGTTCAGCGCGCGCTGGCGCATCGGGTCCTGTGTGGCGACGCCGACGGGGCAATGGTTGGTGTGGCAGGCCTGCGCCTGGATGCAGCCGATCGAGAACATGAAGCCGCGCGCGGAATTGGCCCAGTCGGCCCCAAGCGCCAGCGCCTTGGCGATGTCGAACGAGGTCACCAGCTTGCCGGACGCGCCCAGCTTGATGCGATCGCGCAGCCCCGCGCCGCGCAGGGTGTTGTGGGTAAAGGTCAGCCCCTCGACCAGCGGCATCCCGACATGGTTGGCAAATTCCAGCGGCGCGGCCCCGGTGCCGCCTTCCTTGCCGTCGACGACGATGAAGTCGGGCACGATGCCGGTCTCAAGCATGGCCTTGACGATACACATGAATTCACGCCGGTGACCGATGCAGAGCTTGAAGCCCACGGGCTTGCCGCTGGCATGGTCGCGCAGCGTCTTGATGAACCGCACCAGTTCCAGCGGCGTCGAGAACTCGGGGTGGCTGGCGGGCGAGATGCAGTCCTGACCCATCGGCACGCCGCGCGCCTCGGCGATCTCGGGGGTGATCTTGGAGGCGGGCAGCATGCCGCCATGGCCGGGCTTGGCGCCCTGGCTCAGCTTCAGCTCGATCATCTTGACCTGCGGGTCGGCGGCCTGTTCGCGAAACTTCTCGGGGTCGAAGCGGCCGTCGGGGGTGCGGCAGCCGTAATAGCCCGAGCCGACTTCGTAGATCAGGTCGCCGCCGCCCTGACGGTGATAGCGGCTGATCCCGCCTTCGCCGGTGTCATGGGCAAAACCGCCCATCTTCGCGCCGGTATTGAGCGCCAGGATGGCGTTGGCCGACAGCGCGCCGAAGGACATCGCCGAGATGTTGTAGAGCGAGGCCTCGTAGGGGGCGGTGCAGTCCGGCCCGCCGATGGTCAGGCGGAAATCGTGGTCCTTGAGGTGCTTGGGCGCGACCGAATGGGTGATCCACTGGTAGCCCTGGTCATAGACCCGCTGGCGGGTGCCGAAGGGGCGTTTGTCCTCGACGCCCTTGGCGCGCTGGTAGACGATCGAGCGCTTGTCGCGGGAAAACGGCTCCTCGTCCTGATCGCTTTCGATCAGGTATTGCCGGATCTCGGGGCGGATGCCTTCGAACATGAAGCGCATATGGCCGATGATCGGGTAATTGCGCAGGATCGAGTGACTGGGTTGGGTGACGTCGTAGACGCCGACCAGGGTCAGCGTGCCGAAGACCAGCACGCCCAGCAGGAACCAGATGCTCCAGTACACGGCGACAAGCGACAGCAGGGCCAGCAGGGCGACCCCGATCAGAACAGCGAAGCGCATGGTGTTTTCCCTTGGGTCAATGGCTCAGATCGTGGCGGCGATGGCGCGGTCGAGCTTGTCGGTCAACTCGTCAAGCTGCTGATCCTCGATGATGAAGGGCGGGGCCAGCAGGATGTGATCGCCAAGCTTGCCGTCGATGGTGCCCGACATCGGGTAACAGATCAGGCCCTCGGCAAAGGCCGCCTTCTTCAGCGTCGCGCCAAGTTTGCGGGCCGGATCGAAGGGGGCCTTGGTGGCGCGGTCGGCGACGATCTCGAGGCCGCGGAACAGGCCGCGCCCGCGAATGTCGCCGATATGGGGATGCTGGCCGAACCGGTCCTGCAGCCGCGCCACGAGCTTGTCGCCCTGTTCGTTGACGCGCGCCAAGAGACCCCGGTCCAGAATGGCATTGACCACCGCGTTGCCGGCGGCGGCGGCGGCGGGATGGCCGATATAGGTGTGGCCGTGCTGGAAAAAGCCGGTGCCATCGGCGATCGCCTGGTAGATCTCGGCGGTGCAGAGCATCGCGCCGATGGGCTGGTAGCCCGCACCCAGACCCTTGGCGATGCACAGGATGTCCGGCGCGATGCCGTCCTGTTCGCAGGCAAAAAGCGTGCCGGTGCGCCCCATGCCGCACATGACCTCGTCGAGGATCAGCAGGATGCCGTACTTGTCGCAAATCTCGCGGATGCGCTTGAAATAGCCCGGCGCGGGGGCGAGCGCACCGGCGGTGGCACCGACCACCGGCTCGGCCATGAAGGCCATGACCGTTTCGGGGCCGACGCGGAGCAATTCGTCCTCGAGTGCCTGGGCCGCGCGCAACCCGTATTCCTTGGCGCTTTCGTCGTCGCGGCGCAGGCGGTATTCATAGCAGGGATCGATATGGCTGACATCGAGCAAGAGCGGCGCGAATTGCTGGCGGCGCCATTCGTTGCCGCCCGCCGACAGCGCGCCGATGGTGTTGCCGTGATAGCTTTGCTTGCGGGCGATCAGGCGGCCCCGGTCGGGCTGGCCCTTTTCGACCCAGTATTGCCGCGCCAGCTTGATCGCGGCCTCGGTCGCCTCGGATCCACCCGACACGAGGTAGACCCGGTCGAGATCGCCGGGCGCGTGCGCGATCAGGAGGTCGGCCAGCGTTTCGGCGGGCTCGGACGTCAGAAAGCCGGTATGGGCGAAGGCCAGCTTTTCGAGCTGCGCCGAGATGGCGGCGATCACGTCCTTGTCGCCATGGCCAAGGCAGCTGACGGCGGCCCCGCCCGATCCGTCGAGGTAGCGTTTGCCGGTGCTGTCGATCAGATAGCAGCCTTCACCGCCGACGGCGACGGGGGGCTGGGAATGGCAATGGCGTGCGAAAATATGCGACATCGGTCCGCCTTCCTGCGCCGGATGCGGCGCATCATTGGTTTCACGGGCACGATAGGGAATGCGGCTGGACGCGTAAACCGAAAGGCGGCGCAAGCCCGGGGGGGCCTGCGGCGCGGAGGGCGCGCCACAGGCCAGGTCAGGGTAGGATCAGCCCGCCGCCTGGGCCGCTTCGGCGGCAAGTGCATCGGCAAGGGCGGCCTCGAAGATCGCGAGGCCTTCCTCGATGATGGCATCGGAGGCGGTCAGCGGCACCATGATGCGCAGCGCGTTGCCGTGCATGCCGCAACCCAGCAGGATCAGGCCGCGCTTGAGCGCATGGGCGATCACGGACTTGGTCAGCGCGGCGTCGGGCTTGGCGCTGTCGAAATCGGTGACGAACTCGACGGCGAGCATCGCGCCCAGGCCGCGGATGTCCCAGATCCGGAACGGGGCGGTGCGGGCACCGATCTCGGCGAAGCGGGCACGGAACGTCTCACCCAGCTGGGTCGAGCGGGCCAGCAGGCCTTCGTTCTCGATTGCCTCGATGGCGGCGAGGGCCGCGGCGCAGGCGACGGGGTTGCCGCCATAGGTGCCGCCAAGCCCGCCCGCGGCCAGCGCATCCATGACGTCGGCGCGGCCGATGACACCGGCAATCGGGTAGCCGCCCGCCATCGACTTCGCCACGGTGATCAGGTCAGGCACGACGCCCGAATGCTCGATGGCGAACCACGCGCCGGTGCGGCCGAAGCCTGCCTGGATCTCGTCGGCGATCAGCAGGATACCGTGGGTGTCGCAGATCGCGCGCAGGGCCTGCAGCATCTCGGTCGGGACCGGCACATAGCCGCCTTCGCCGAGCACCGGCTCGATGATGATCGCGGCGACGCGCGACGGATCGGCATCGGTCAGCATCAGCGTTTCGAGACCCTTGAGCGCGTCCTCGACGGTGATGCCGTTGCGGGCATCGGGGAAGGGCGCGCGGAAGATATCGGCGGGGAAGGGACCGACGTCCTTCTTGTAGGGGGTGACCTTGCCGGTCAGGCCCAGCGTCATCAGGGTGCGGCCATGATAGCTGCCCGAGAAGGCGATCACACCGGGGCGACCGGTAAAGGCGCGGGCGATCTTGACGGCGTTCTCGACGGCCTCGGCCCCGGTGGTGACCAGCAGGGATTTCTTGGGCGCATCGCCGGGGGCCAGCGCGTTCAGCTTTTCGGCCAGCGCGACATAGGGCTCGTAGGGGACCACCTGGAACGAGGTGTGGGTATAGCGGTCTTCCTGCGCCTTGGCGGCGGCGACCACTTCGGGGTGACGGTGGCCGGTGTTCAGCACCGCGATGCCGCCCGCGAAGTCGATATAGCGGTTGCCCTCGACGTCCCACAGCTCGGAGTTTTCCGCATGGGCGGCGAAGACCGGCGCGGCAGAGGCGACACCGCGCGGCACGGCGGCGTCCCGGCGCGCCAGCAGGACGGCGTTCGATGTGGCGGTCGGGGTCGCCGCGACGCTGGCCGATGCCAGGGCGGTGTTCATCGTCGATTCGGCGATTGTGGTCGCGCGCGCGGGCGCGGCCTTGGTGGTTTTCGCCTTGCTGCGAGGGGACTTCCGGGTTGTCTTGGTCATGGCGCGCTCCGGCCTGAAGGGGGTTAGATGAAAAAACTCATACGACGATTAATATAATTGTCAATCCGGGAAAGCTGTGCTTGCCCGGACCGGCAACGTGCCGCCGAGTTTGTCGCGATGTGGGTCCTCGCGCCAGTTGTTCAAGGGCAAATTGGTGATTGACGCGCCGCGAATCCCTGCGCTTAATAAATCAATCAGGTCCTTGAGAAGGGTGATCAATGGACGTCGGCGGGAGACTGAGAGCGGTCCGCGAGGCCCGGAAAATGTCGCAACGCGATCTCGCGGGGCGTGCGGGCATGACCAACGGCGCCATTTCGCTGATCGAGCAGAACAAGTCGAGTCCGTCGGTATCGTCGCTCAAGGCGCTGCTCGACGCGATCCCGATGACCATGTCCGAGTTCTTTTCCGAGGTCGAAGGCTCCGAGCCGAGCAAATACTTCTATAGCGCGAGTGAATTCATAGAGTTGTCGCCGCAGGATGTGGGCATGGGCGAGACCGCCGCGCGGGTGTCGCTGCGCCAGCTGGGCAATGCCGCCGATCACAGCCTGCAGATCCTGAACGAGCATTACCCGCCCGGTGCCGATACCGGACCCGAAATGCTGAGCCATCAGGGCGAGGAGGCGGGAATCGTCATCTCGGGCATCATCAAGATCACCGTCGACGACCAGGAGCGCGTCCTCAATCCCGGCGAAGGCTACCTGTTCGACAGCCGTCTGCCGCACAGGTTCCAAAATATAGGCGATTGCCCCTGCGTCATCATAAGCGCCTGCACGCCGCCAACATTCTGAGATTTGCAATCCGCCGAGAAGGCCCATAGCCTCGCGGCACCACAATCCGGACTTTGTTGATCCGGTAGGTACCAAGCATCGAACAGGGAGTAATCGATGAAAACGATCAGAACCGCTGCTTTTTCCACCTTGGCAATTATGGCCGCTCAGGGTGTCGCAGCGCAGGAATTCATCACCATCGGCACCGGCGGACAGACAGGCGTGTACTACGTCGTCGGTCAGTCGATCTGCCGTCTGGTGAACCGCGGCACCGACGAGCACGGGCTGCAATGCACCGCCCCGTCGACCGGCGGCTCCGTTGCCAACATCAACGCCATCAAGGCCGGTGACCAGACCATGGGCGTGGCCCAGTCGGATCAGCAGTACTATGGCTACAACGGCGAGCAGAGCTTCGATGCACCGATCGAGTCGCTGCGCGCGGTCTTTTCGGTCCACCCCGAGCCCTTCACCGTGGTCGCCCGTGCCGACGCCGGTATCGAGACCTTCGACGATCTCAAGGGCAAGCGCGTCAACATCGGCAACCCCGGCTCTGGCCAGCGGGCGACGATGGATGTCGTGATGCAGGCCGCGGGCATGAGCGCGGACGATTTCGCGCTGGCCTCCGAGCTGAAGGCGACCGAGCAGGCGCAAGCGCTTTGCGACAACAAGATCGACGCCTTCGTCTACCAGGTCGGCCATCCGAACGGCTCCATCCAGGAAGCGTTCTCGTCCTGCGGGTCGGTCTTCGTGGACGTCGAGGGCGACTACATCGACAGTCTGGTGGAAGCGAACCCGTTCTACGCCCCCGCGACCATCCCGGCATCGCTGTATGAAGGCATCGAGGAAGACACCAACACCTTCGGTGTGCGGGCGACCTTCGTGTCCTCTTCGGACGTGTCGGAAGACACCGTCTACGAGGTGGTGAAAGCCGTGTTCGAGAATTTCGACCGCTTCAAGCGCCTGCACCCGGCGTTCGAGAACCTCGCCGAGGAAGAGATGATCTCGCTCGGGCTGTCGGCACCGCTGCATGACGGCGCGGCCAAGTACTACAAGGAAAAGGGCTGGATGGAGTAATCCGTCCCGCTTGACACATTGCGCGTCCCGGTCCCGAATGGCGGTCGGGGCGCGCCCCTTGAAATACAATCGATTTTTCAGACGACTTACCGCGACACCGGCACGCATGCCAACAAGACGCCGGGTCCGCCGACAGGGAACAGTACCGATGAGCGACCAGAAGAATCAGGCCCAGGCAGCCGCCGTGGAACAGGAAGCCGCAGGACGCGCCGGGCTGAGCCAGGAAGAACTCGACGAACTGGTCGCCTCCTCTGACGCGGGCGGGCGATCGCCTTCGGGTCCGGTGGGCAAGCTGATCGTCGCGGTGGCGCTGGCGTGGTCGCTGTTCCAGCTCTGGATCGCATCGCCGATCCCGTTCATGGTCGGCTGGGGGGTGTTCAACGACACCGAGGCCCGTGCCTTCCACCTGGCCTTCGCGATCTTCCTCGGGTTCATGGCGTTTCCCGCGGCGCGCACGCCGATCCAGCTGGGTCTGGGCATCCTGGTGCCGCTGATCCTGACCGGCCTGTTCTGGCTTGGTGCCGATGCGGGTACGGGCTGGTGGATCCCGATCGTCGGCATTGCCGTCATCATCGGCGTGGTGCTGGGATCGCCCAAGGATCGGGTTCCGGTCTGGGAATGGGCCTTCGCGCTGATCGGCGCGGCCTCGGCGCTGTATATCTTCTTTGCCTATGAAGGCATCGCGACCCGCGTGGGCGCGCCGATCCAGCAGGATCTGGTGGTCGGCGTGATCGGTCTGATGCTGCTGCTCGAGGCGACGCGACGGTCGCTCGGGCCCGCGCTGATGATCGTGGCGACGGTGTTCCTGTGCTACACTTTCCTTGGTCCCTACATGCCGCAGCTGATCGCCCACAGCCAGAAATCGCTGGGCGTGGTGATCAACCACCAGTGGATCACTACCGAAGGCGTCTTCGGTATCGCGCTTGGGGTCTCGACCTCGTTCGTGTTCCTGTTCGTGCTGTTCGGGTCGCTTCTGGACAAGGCGGGGGCGGGCAACTACTTCATCCAGGTGGCGTTCAGCCTCATGGGTCACATGAAGGGCGGGCCCGCCAAGGCGGCGGTCGTGTCCTCGGCGATGACGGGCCTGATCTCGGGGTCGTCCATCGCCAACGTGGTGACCACCGGCACCTTCACCATTCCGCTGATGAAGAAGGTGGGCTTCAGTTCCGAAAAGGCCGGCGCGGTCGAGGTGGCCAGTTCGGTCAACGGCCAGATCATGCCGCCGGTCATGGGGGCCGCGGCCTTCCTGATGGTCGAATACGTGGGCATCCCGTATTTCGACGTGGTCAAGCACGCCTTCCTGCCGGCCGTGATCTCGTACATCGCGCTGGTCTATATCGTCCATCTCGAGGCGCTGAAACAGAACATGCAGGGTCTGCCGCGCGCCTATGTGCCCAAGCCCATCGTGCAGCGCCTGATCGGCATCGCCTTCATCGTCGGCTTCATCTGCGCGCTGAGCTTTGCGGTCTATTACGGCATGGGCTGGGTCCGCGTGGTGTTCCCGGACACGGCCGCCTACATCATCTTCGTGTTCCTGACGGCGGTCTATGTCGGGCTGCTCTACATCGCCTCGAAAGAGGAAATCCCGACGCTGGAGAAAGACAGTGACGAGCCGCAGGTGCTGCCACTGCCCGGTCCGACCGTCCGCTCCGGCCTGCACTTCATCCTGCCGGTCGTGGTGCTTGTCTGGGCGCTGATGGTCGACCGCCTGAGCCCCGGCCTGTCGGCGTTCTGGGCCGCGTCCTACATGATCTTCATCCTCGTCACCCAGCGCCCGCTGATGGCGATGATGCGCGGCGCGACCAACTACGCCGAAGAGACCCGCGGCGGCTTCATCGACCTGATCGACGGTCTGGTCACCGGTGCGCGCAACATGATCGGCATCGGCATCGCAACGGCGACGGCGGGTGTCATCGTCGGCGCGGTCAGCCAGACCGGCGTCGGCTCGGCGCTGGCGGACGTGGTCGAGGTGCTGTCGGGCGGCAACATCATGGCGATCCTCGTGCTGACGGCGATCCTGTCGCTGATCCTCGGCATGGGTCTGCCGACCACGGCGAACTACATCGTTGTCTCGGCGCTGCTGGCCCCGATCATCGTGACGCTGGGTCAGCAGAACGGGTTGATCGTGCCGCTGATCGCGGTGCACCTGTTCGTGTTCTACTTCGGCATCATGGCCGACGTGACGCCACCGGTGGGCCTTGCGTCTTTCGCGGCGGCGGCGGTGTCGGGCGGCGACCCGATCAAGACCGGCGTGGTGGCGTTCTTCTACAGCCTGCGGACCGCGGCGCTGCCGTTCCTGTTCATCTTCAACACCGACCTGTTGCTGATCAACGTGGGCTGGGTGCAGGGCATATTCGTGTTCATAACGGCGACCATCGCGATGCTGCTCTTCGCGGCGGCGACGCAGGGCTGGTTCCTGGCCAGGAACCGCATCTACGAGACGCTGGCGCTGCTGCTCATCGCCTTCACCTTCTTCCGTCCCGGCTTCTGGATGGACATGGTGGCCCCCCCGTTCGAGCGGGTGCCGCCGTCGCAGATCGAGGATGCGGCGATGCAGACCCCGGTTGGCGACAACCTGCGGCTTGAGGTCAGCGGCGTCGACGATGTGGGCGCGCCCATCACCTTCGTGGCATTGCTGCCGATCAGCGAGGGCGACACCGGCGAGGACCGCCTGTTCAACTCGGGTCTCGAATACATCAAGGACGGCGATCAGGTGGTGATCGACAACGTCGCCTTCGGCAGCCCCGCGGCATCGGCCGGGTTCGACTGGGACCAGATCGTCCAGGTGGTGCGGATGCCGATCCCGCAGCCGTCCAAATACTGGATGTTCCTGCCGGCAATCGTGCTTCTGGCCTTCGTGATCATGCTGCAGCGTCGCCGCCGCGAGCCAGAGCCGGCAACGGCATAACAGGGAGCGAGATCATGTTCGACAAGGTGCTTCTACCGATTGACCTCAACCACCCGGCAAGCTGGAAAACCGCGCTGCCGGCGGCCAAGAAATGTGCCGGGCCGGATGGCGAGATCCACTTCCTGGGCATCGTGCACGATCTCGGCTCGGCCATGATCAGCAGTTTCCTGCCCGAGGACTTCGAGGAACAGGCGCTGGCGACGCTGAAACAGGGGCTGGCCGATCTGGCCGCCAACGAGGCGTCGGATTACCCCAAGGTCGAGGTGCATGTCGCCATCGGCCACACACCCGAGACGATTCTGCGCATTGCCGACACGCTCGGGGTTGATCTTGTGGTCATGGCGTCGCATCCGCCGAACGACCTGCAGACCATGCTGGTCGGCTCGAGTGCGGGAAAGGTTGTGCGTCACGCCACCATTCCCGTTCTGGTCGTCCGTTAGGGCGACCCTTACATTCCGGCGGCGGGCAACTTGTCCGTCGCAACTTCAAGGAGGCTTTGGCCTGTATGACTCCCTTTGCAATTGCCGGTGTGCAGATGCATGTTTCCGCGCTTCACTCCAATGTGGAGGCGATGCGCCACCGCATTGACATCCTGATGGCGCGATTCCCCTGGACCCAGATGGTGCTGTTCTCGGAATTGGCGCCGTTCGGGCCGCTCGACCGGTACGCACAGCCCTTTCCGAACGACACGCTGAGCCAGTTCCAGGAGGACGCGAAGCGCTACGGTATCTGGCTCATTCCCGGCTCGATGTTCGAGAAGATGCCCGACGGGCGGATCTTCAACACTTCGGTGGTGATCAACCCCCAAGGCGAGATCGTGCAGAAGTATTCCAAGATGTTCCCGTTCAAGCCCTATGAGCACGGCATCTCTTCGGGCACGGACTTCTGCGTGTTCGACGTGCCGGAGGTGGGCCGCTTCGGCCTGTCGATCTGCTATGACATCTGGTTTCCGGAAACCACCCGCCAGTTGACCAGCCAGGGCGTCGAGGTGCTGTTGCACCCGGTGCTGACCGGCACCACCGACCGCGAGGCCGAATTGTCCATCGCCAAGGCCACGGCGGCGCAGTTCCAGTGCTACGTCATCGACGTCAACGGGCTTGGGGCAGGGGGCACGGGCCGGTCTCTGGTGGTCGATCCGTCCGCTACGGTGCTGCACCAGTCGGCGGGCCAGGAGGACATGTTCCCGATCGAGATCGACCTCGATATCGTCCGCCGCCAGCGCGAAACCGGCCTCAAGGGGCTGGGGCAGGTGCTGAAAAGCTTCCGCGACCGCGAGGCCGAGTTCTCGGTCTATGACCGGATGAGCGGGGCGGATTCCTACCTGCAGACGCTGGGCCCGCTTCAGACCCCGCACAAGGGGTCCCGGGCCGGTGTCGATGTCGCCGATCCGCGCACCGCACTGGCGCTGGACGCGGGTGCACCGCACGCACCCGAGCACGCCCCGGCACCGGCCTTCAAGGGACATGCCGGCACGATCGTGAGTTGAGATAACGAGAATCATTCGCGCAACGGAAAGATCCGGCGTGACAGGGAGGACGACCATGAACGTAGCCAAGACCGGATCGGACCTGCCGTCGATCAGCGACTATTACAGCGCGACCCAGCTTCGGGCCGACCGCTGGAGCGCGATGCGCGAAACTGCTGAATCGCTGCAGGTCCACGGGGTCGAGGGCAGACAGGGCAAGCGCCTGCTGGAAACGGCACGCGCGCTTCTGGATGCGCTCGCCCCGATCGAGAAATACTGGGCCTTCCCCGGATCCCACGCGTTCGAGCATCTCAGACGGATGCTCGAACAGCGCAACATCGATGATCTGGTCATCTCGGTCCGCCGGGTGGCGCGGGCGCTGACCTCGGGGGCCTACAGGCGGCGGTCCATTCCGCTGTCCAGCGAAGAAATCGACAACGAGGATTTCGAGGACGAAAGCGGCCTGGCACCCGAAGACCGGGCGCTGGGTCGGCCCTATTTCGAAGTGCTGATCGTCGACAACGTCAACGACCAGCAGGAACGGTTCCTGCGCAACAACCTGCACCGGATGCGCCGGGCCGAGGACAATTTCATCTACGAGGCGGTGGTGGTGCCCAGCCTCGAGGATGCGCTGATGGGCATTCTGTTCAACTACAACGTGCAGGCGGTGATCGTGCGGCCGGGGCTGACGCTCAAGTCGCAGAACGAGTTGCCGATCATCAAGCAATATCTCGACCACCTCAACCAGTCCGAGGACATGGACGGGATCGAGCCGCACGAATACGGCCCCGAAGCCTGTCGCCTGATCGCCAAGGTGCGCCCCGAGCTGGACGCCTACCTGATCACCGACCGCTCGGCCGAGGACATCGCGGGCATGGATCTGGGCAAGTGCCGGAGGGTGTTCTACAATCAGGAAGACTTCCTGGAACTGCACCTGAACATCCTGCGCGGCGTCAACCGGCGCTACAAGACACCGTTCTTCACCGCGCTCAAGGAATATTCCAAGCAGCCGACGGGCGTCTTTCACGCCATGCCGATCAGCCGCGGCAAGTCGATCAGCCGCAGCCACTGGATCCAGGACATGGGGGCCTTTTACGGGCCGAACATCTTTCTTGCGGAAACCTCTGCGACCTCGGGCGGGCTGGACAGCCTGCTGGAGCCGAAAGGCCCGATCAAGGAAGCGCAGGACATGGCTGCGCGCGCCTTCGGGGCCAAGCAGACCTTCTTTGCCACCAATGGCACCTCGACCTGCAACAAGATCGTGGTGCAGGCGCTGGTGCGCCCGGGCGACATCGTGCTTGTCGACCGCGACTGCCACAAGTCGCACCATTACGGCATGGTGCTGGCGGGGGCCAACGTGGTCTACATGGACAGCTATCCGTTGCACGAATACTCGATGTACGGCGCGGTGCCGCTGCGCGAGGTCAAGCACATGCTGCTCAAGCTCAAGGCGGCCGGAAAGCTGGACCGCGTGCGCATGGTGCTGCTGACCAACTGCACCTTCGACGGGCTGGTCTACAACGTCGAGCGGGTGATGCAGGAATGCCTCGCGATCAAGAAGGACCTGGTTTTCCTCTGGGACGAGGCATGGTTCGCCTTCGCGCGCTTTGGTCCCAGCTATCGCCAGCGCACCGCGATGTCGGTGGCCAACAAGCTGCGCGCCCGGATGCGCGACCCCAAGCACGCCGAGGCCTACGCGGCCCAGCAGGAAGAGTTGAAGGACGCGACGGAAGAGACGCTGCTGAACACGCGGCTGATCCCGCCACCGGATTCGCGCATCCGCGCCTATGCCACGCAATCGACGCACAAGACGCTGACCTCGCTCAGGCAGGGGTCGATGATCCACGTCAACGACATGGACTTCAAGGGCGAGGTCGAGCAGGCCTTCCACGAAGCCTACATGACCCACACGTCGACCTCGCCGAACTACCAGATCATCGCGTCGCTCGATGTCGGGCGGCGGCAGGTCGAGCTTGAAGGCTTCGAGTTCGTGCAGCGCCAGATCGAAAGCGCCATGGCGATCCGGCGGGCAGTGGCCACGCATCCGGTGCTGCAGAAATACTTCAAGGTGCTGACCGCCGGCGACATGATCCCCGAGGAATATCGCGAAAGCGGGGTGCAAAGCTATTTCGACGCCAAGGACGGCTGGTCCGACAAGTCCGAGATCTGGGCGATGGACGAGTTCGTGCTGGACCCAACGCGGGTCACGCTGGCGGTGGGCGGCACCGGCTGGGACGGCGACACCTTCAAGACGAAGGTGCTGATGGACAAGTACGGCATCCAGATCAACAAGACCTCGCGCAATTCCGTGCTGTTCATGACCAATATCGGCACCACGCGGTCCTCGGTGGCCTATCTGATCGAGGTTCTGGTCGAGATCGCAAACGACCTTGACGAACTGCTCGACGATGCGTCGAAGATGGAGCGGCGGTCGTTCGACAAGCGGGTCAAGAACCTGATCGAGGATGTCCCGCCGCTGCCGGACTTCTCGCGTTTTCACGACGCGTTCCGTGCTGGCAAGGACACCCCCGAGGGCGACATCCGCACGGCCTTCTTCCTCGCCTACGAGGAAGACAATTGCGATTACCTCGATCTCGATGACGCGCTGTTGAAGCGCCTCGAGGACGGCGAGGAAATGGTGTCGGCGACCTTTATCATCCCCTATCCGCCGGGCTTCCCGATCCTGGTGCCGGGGCAGGTCATCAGCGTCGAGATCCTGGCCTTCATGCGGGCGCTCGACGTGAGCGAGATCCACGGCTACCGACCCGATCTTGGCCTACGGGTCTTTACCCCCAAGGCCCTGAAAAACATAAAGAAAAAATAAAAACCTCAGGAAAAAATCGCGACAGAGAGGACAGATTCATGCCGAAGAAGACATTGAAGAACATCTCGGAGATCCGCCGCTACTTCCACACGAACCAGGACCCGATCTATTTCGTGTCCGCCACCAACTTCAACCTGTTGGGCCTCGACGAGTGGTCGAAGAACTTCAAGTATATCTGCTACATGGATTGCTTCGACGGCCGCCATCCCAACGTGCTGGTCCCGTCCGAGATGCCGCATGACGAATTCCAGTCGATCGAGGACATCAACAACTACCTGCTTCAGCACAAGGAAGTGGTCGATTTCGTCAAGGCGCGCGGCGGCAAGCCGAAGTTCGTCTTCCTGATGTTCGACGAGACCACCGAAAAGCTGGTCAAGGAACTGGGCGGCGAGGTCTGGTTCCCCAAGGCCAAGCTGCGTCAGAACATGGACAACAAGATCGAGACCGTGCGCATCGGCAACAAGGCGGGCGTGCCCTCGGTGCCCAACGCGCTGTCGGAAGTCACCAGCTACGCGCAGTTGCGCGAGGTCTGCGAGAAGAACAACCTCGGTCACGACCTGGTGCTGCAATCGGCCTTCGGCGACAGCGGTCACACCACCTTCTTCATCAAGTCCGAAGCCGATTTCCGCAAGCACGAGCACGAGATCATCGGCGAGGGCGAGATCAAGATCATGAAGCGCATCGATTGCCGCGGTTCGGCGATCGAGGGCTGCTGCACGAGCCAGGGCACCATCGTCGGCCCGCTGATGACCGAGCTTGTGGGCTTCAAGGAATTGACGCCCTATCGCGGCGGCTGGTGCGGCAACGAGATCTTCGCGACCGCCTTTCCGCCCAAGGCCCGCCAGAAGGCGCGCGAGCTGACCTTCAAGTTCGGCGAACAGCTGCGCAAGGAAGGCTACCGGGGCTATTTCGAGCTTGATTACCTGATCGACAAGAAGACCGGCGATATCTGGCTGGGCGAGCTGAACCCGCGGATCACCGGGGCCTCGTCGATGACCAACCACGCGGCCTTCGCGCATGCGGATGCGCCGCTGTTCCTGTTCCATCTGCTCGAGTTTTCGAAAAAGCCGTTCACCTTCGACGTGGAGGAGATCAACGCACGCTGGGCCGATCCGGACATGATCGACTCGTGGTCGCAGATGGTGATCAAGCACACCGACGACAACGTCGACATCATCACCGACGCGCCGCAGACCGGCATCTACAAGATGCAGCCCGACGGTCAGGTGGTGTTCGACCGCTTCGACTACCACCGCCGCGCTGTCGAGGACGAGGACGAAGCCTTCTTCCTGCGCATCTCGAATGTCGGCGACTACCGCTATGAGGGGGCCGATCTGGGCATCCTGGTGACCCGGGGCCGGTCGATGACCAAGGGCTTCCAGCTGACGGCGAAGTCGAAGCACTGGATCGACGGCATCAAGAATGCCTACTCGGCGCGTCCGCTGCCGTCGGCGAAGGCCTTCCAAGATCCGGCGTTCAAGATTATGTAGCGGCAATGAGTCTCACATTCCGCGCCGTTTCCGAAGATCAGCCCGGGCCGAAATGGGCCGGGCTGTTCGCCGAATACTGGCCGTCCTACCATACGTGGTGGGCGCGCGAGGGGGTGCGGAGCCGCCCGACCTATCTGGAAAGCAGACGCGCCATCCGGGACCATATGCCCGAGATGTCAGACCTTTACGAGACGCTGTGCGAGTTGGCGGGGGGCGGCGATTCCGCGGCGCGGTTTCTGAGCTTCTACTGTCCGCCGCGGTATCTTGCCGGCTGCAGCCAAGCGATCTGGCCCGGCGATGAGCCGCTTCTGGTGCGCAACTACGACTACAACCCCAACGCTTTCGACGCGGTCGTGCTCAAGACCCGGTGGGACGGGCGCGGCGTGATCGGCACCTCGGACGGGCTGTTCGGGCTGGTCGACGGCATGAACGACGCGGGGCTGGTGGTGTCGCTGACCTTCGGCGGGCGGCGGGAGGTCGGCGTGGGCTTTGGCGTGCCGCTGATCCTGCGCTACATCCTGCAGACCTGCACCACCACGAAAGAGGCCAACGCGGTGCTGAGCCGGGTGCCCTGCCACATGAGCTACAACGTCACCGTCATCGACACGGAGCGCAATTTCACCACCGCCTACCTGACGCCGGACAGGCCGACGCTGCTGACCCATGCGGCGGTGGCCACCAACCACCAGGAACGGGTCGAGTGGTCCAGCCACGCGCGCTTTACCGCCACCGTCGAGCGCGAGCGGTTCCTGCTGCAGCGCCTGACGCTGCACCCCGAAACCCGGGCGAAGTTCATCGGGGCGTTTCTCAAGCCGCCGCTTTATTCGACGGCGTTCTCGTCGGGGTTCGGCACGCTTTATACCGCCGCCTACCGGCCCCGGAAACGCACGCTCGACGTGCATTGGCCAAAGCAGGTCTGGTCGAAAAGCTTCTGCGACTTTCCCGAGGATTCGGTGCAGGTCGGCCTGCCGCTCGAGGCGCCGCCCGCGCTGCCATAGGCGCGCCGGGACCCTTTCAGATCACCGCGCCCGCCAAGGGGCAGAGCGGCGTCGCGCCCGAGGCGCGGCGGTGGCGTGGTGACGGATGGCAGGCAGGGGGCGGAGGACGGGGCCGGGCGCGCCGGATGCCGAATTGGTATTTGCGATGCGCATTGCGACCCGCTATTGAATGCGCATCAAAGATACCAATTAAAGGCAGGCGCCGATGTCATTGTCCGGAATTTTCCTTTGGCCGGGCACCAAGGTCTGTCAACGTCTGGGTGTGGACCCCGAAGGCGAGGCGGGACTGATCCGGTGGATGGTCAACACGCTGTTTTATTTGATCATCTGCCTGATCGTGGTCTGGGCCGTTGTGGCCTGACCCCGGCGCGACCAAGGCCCGCCGGGTCCGGGGCTAGCCGAACCCCGCCGCGCGGAAGTAGCGTGCGACGCAGCGGTTGATGTGATCGGCCAGCAGGCGGTCGGGGTCTGTCGGGATCTCGCCGAACTCCAGCCCCATGAAGGCCTGCGACACCAGCGTCTCGGGCAGCCGGGTTTCCGACAGGTTGGCCATCAACGTCCTCAGCGCCTCCGCGACCTGCGGGTTGGACCAGTAATAGCGGATGCGGTCGCTGTAGCTGTAGATCCGCAGGCGCGCGATCTCGGCTTGCGTGCCGTGGTAGTAGTCCTGCCAATAGGCCGGATTGTCGCGCATGCGCTGGTCGAGGACCGCGCGGATACCCGACGGCTGCGCGACATCCATCCCGGCCTCGATCTCGGCCAGGGCCCAGACAGCCTCGCGCATGCGGAAGGTCAGTTCCGGGCCGACCTTGAGAAAGAAGAAGTGGTTTTCCACCAACGCCGCCAGCGCTTCGGTCGACTGGTAATCGGTCGAGTGCGCCTCGAGCGTCAGGCCGTCCTCTTGCAGGATCGCATCCGACAAGGGGCGCGCCTTTTCGGGCACGAAGGGATAGACCGAGGTGTGGCCGAAATCGACGCCGGGCTGGGTGACGACCGACACGATCCGGCCCCAGGCATCCTGCAGACCCCGGTCCATGAAGGCCGCGCGGTGGGTGGCGATGGTGTCGTGGAACCGCTCGACAGAGGTCACGTCGAGCGCATCGGGCTCTTCGGTTTCGCCGCCCGGGATCGGCACTTCGGTGCCGATGATGTAGATCAGTTGCGACGGGTCGGGCGCGTGGGCCTCGGCCACGGCGCAAAGGTCGGCGGCGCGGTCCGCGATCTGCTGGAAGCTCGGGTTCGGTTCGCCTCCGCAGGCCATGCTGGCATCGAGGTGGATCTTGCGGAACCCGGCCTGCACGTAGCTTTTGACCAGTTTGCGCGCCTTTTCCATTGCGATATCAATAGGTTCTTGCCGCCAGGGGTTCGGGCCCAGATGGTCGCCGCCGAGGATCAGCTGGTCCATCGGCACGCCGGCCGTGTCGGCCATGCCATTCAGCCACGCCATGAAATCCGCCGCGGTCATGCCGGTGTAGCCGCCGTCCTGGTTGACCTGGTTGCAGGTGGCCTCGATGACCGTCGGAAAGCCTGAACGGCGGGCAAAGGCCAGCACCGCCCGCAGCACGTGTTCGTTGGCGGTGCAGAAGCAGGGCAGACCCACCGCTTCGCCCGCGCGGTTTCGTGCGATCAGGTCGGCAACGACGTTCATGAGGTACTCTCGGTATGTCGGTTCAGGAAGGCGGCGATTTCGGCGGGGCTGGAGTTGCCCTCCATCGGGCCGCGCCGGGTGACGGCCAGCGCGCCCGCGGCGTTCGCCTGCGCGCCCGCGTCGCGCAGCGGCACGCCCTGCGCCAGAAGCGAGACGAAGGTGCCGCCGAAGCAGTCGCCCGCGCCGGTGGGGTCGACCTCGGTGACGCTGTGGCCCGAAAAGTCGTGCTGTTCGGCGCCGCTGACCACGGTGGCGCCCGCCGCGCCGCGCTTGATCACGATGACATCCGCGCGGGCCGACAGAAGCCGCGCAATCGCGGCGTCCTCGGTCAGGTCGGGGAACAGGAAGTCCAGATCGCTGGTGCTGGGCATCAGGCAGGTGGCGCGGTCCATGACCTCGGACAGGGCGTCGCGGACGCTTGTTTCGCGCATCAGTTCGGGGCGGGCGTTGGGATCGCAGGTGATCTGCCCGCCCGCGTCGCCGACGCTGCGCACGAGCGTCATGATCGTCGCGCGCATCGCCGCATTGCCAAGCGAGGCCGCCGAGACGTGCAGGACCGTGTCCGCCGGGGTGACCAGCCCGTCCGGCACGGTGAAGTGGTCGGAGGCGGTGTTGGTCAGGTGGAAGATGAAATCCCGCGCGCCGCTGTCATAGTAGGACACGAAGGCGACGCCGGTGGCATGGTCGGGGTTGACCGTCACGCCGCGGATGCCGACGCCATCGGCCTTCAGGCGCGCCATCACCGCGTGTCCGAAGCCGTCATCCCCGACGCCGCCGATCATTTCGGTCCTGGCCCCCATGCGGGCGGCCTGATCCAGGAAGATTGCCGGAGCGCCGCTGGGGTAGGGGCCGGAGTATTCACCGATTCGGCGCAGCGCGCAGTTCCGGCGATGCGACACGAACTCGACCAGGATCTCGCCGGCGGTCACGATTGTCGGGGGTGTCGCCATGGCAGCCTCCTATGCCTGTAAAAATTGAGCTAACAAATTTTTTCCCACGTGTAAAAAATAAATCGACGCATTCGTTTTTATGCGTATGATCGATTGGCGGGCTTCGGGGAGATCCGCAAGAGGTGGGGGGAATCGGTGTCAAAGCCGCGCATCAATACCATGGAAGAGCTGTCGGTCGCCATTGGTGTTTCGCGCCCGACATTGTCGCGGTATTTTCAGGACCCAGCATTGGTCAAGGAAAGTACCGTCGCCCGGATCGAAGCCGGTCTGGAAAAAGTCGAATATGTCCCGAATTTTTTCGCGACCCGTCTCAATCGCAAATCGACGGGCATGATCGGGGTGATCATTCCCTATCTGAACGACCTGTTTTTTACAAAACTATTGCAGTCGGTCGAGGTGGCGGCGATGGAGTCGGGGCTGACCACCATCACCAAATGCTCACACTCCGATCCGGCGATAGAGGCCCGTGCCGCGGAGACGTTCATGTCGATGAAACTGGACGGTGCATTGGTCGCCCCGCTGGGCGAGAACAGCGATCAGGCGGTGCATTCGCGGCTGAATTCCCGTCTGCCGTTCGTGCTGATGGATTCGCGACCGAAAATCATGCCGAGCGTTGACTACGTTGGATCAAACCACATGCAAAGCACCAGTTTGATTACAGATTATCTGTGTCGTGTGGGCGAGCCGCCGGTCTTTCTGGCGATGCCGCGGGTCAACTTCAACGCGCTGGAACGCGAAAAGGCCTACATCGCGCGGATGACCGAGCTGGGGCACAAGCCCGAGGTGATCGGCACCGAAATCCTGCACGAGGGCTGGCATTTCGAGGCGCATGGCGAGGCGGTTCTCGAAGCGGAGTTCGCGCACGGGCGACTGACCGACCGGTCGATTCTTTGTGCCAATGATCGGGTGGCGATCGGCGCATTGCGGGCAGCGGCCAGACACGGGCTGGTACCCGGTCAGGGGGCCCGGGGCGGGTTGCGGATCGCGGGGCATGACGACTATCCGCTCTGCCCGTTTCTCAATCCCACCCTGACCACGGTCGCGCAGGATACCGACAAGATCGGTCGAAAGGCCGTGGCCCGCCTGATCGAGAAAATCAGGGGAGAAGTGCTTGATGATGCGCCGGAAATCACGCTTTTCGACGGGACGCTGATATTGCGGGAATCCGCGTGATGCGCGGCAATGCCGCATTGCAGCAATTGGGCGGTCATCAATGGCTGAAAAAATAAGTTGACTTAGCGCTAACATGGCGGCAGTCTTTGACGCGTGTAAAGGGAGGACTTCATGTCTATCAAGAAAACACTGCTGACCAGTGTGGTCGGCTTCGGCCTGAGTGCGGGCATCGCATCCGCGGCCAGCCATGCGACAACCATCACCATCGCAACCGTGAACAATGGCGACATGATCACGATGCAGAGCCTGATGGATGATTTCAACGAAAAGCATCCCGACATTTCGGTCGAGTGGGTGACTCTGGAAGAGAACGTTCTGCGTCAGAACGTGACAACCGATATCTCCACCGGTGGCGGCGCGTATGACATCCTGACAATCGGCACCTACGAGGTTCCGATCTGGGGTGCCAACGGTTGGCTGGTGTCGCTGAACGATCTGTCGGACGAATACATGGTCGACGACCTGATCCCGGCGATCCGCGGCGGCCTGACCGTCGATGGCGAGCTTTATGCCGCGCCGTTCTATGGTGAAAGCTCGTTCACCATGTACCGCAAGGACCTGATGGAAAAAGCCGGTCTGGAAATGCCGGATGACCCGACCTGGGACTTCATTCGCGAAGCGGCCATGAAAATGACCGACCGCGACAACGAGATCAACGGCATCTGCATGCGCGGCAAGGCCGGCTGGGGCGAGAACATGGCGCTGCTGACAGCCATGTCCAACTCCTTCGGCGCGCGCTGGTTCGACGAGGACTGGAATGCCCAGTTCGACACCGAGGCATGGGCCAACACGCTGAACTTCTACCTCGGCATGATGGAAGAGTCCGGTCCCGCCGGTGCGGCCAACAACGGCTTCAACGAAAACCTGACGCTGTTCCAGCAGGGCAAGTGCGGCATCTGGATCGACGCCACCTCGGCCGGCCAGTTCGTCGTGAACGACGACTCGACCGTTGCGGATCAGGTCGGCTTTGCGCTGGCACCGGACATGGGCCTCGGCAAGCGCGGCAACTGGCTCTGGGCATGGTCGCTGGCGATCCCGGCGTCGTCCGAAAAGCAGGACGCTGCCAAGACCTTCATCAACTGGGCAACCGGTCCGGACTACTCGGCGCTTGTCGCTGAAGCCAAGGGCTGGGTCGCGGTTCCTCCGGGCACGCGGACGTCGCTCTACGAGAACGACAACTACCTGAACGCAGCGCCTTTCGCGGCGATGACCAAGGAGTCGATGGGCACCGCCGATCCGACCGCACCGACGGTCGATCCGGTTCCCTACACCGGCGTTCAGTTCGTCGCGATCCCGGAGTTTGCAGGTATTGCAACGCAGGTCGGTCAGCAGTTTGCATCGGCACTTGCCGGTCAGCAGTCGGCTGAAGAAGCGCTTGAAGCTGCACAAGAGCTGACGGTCGAAGAGATGGAGGCCGCAGGCTACTAAGCCCGCAGCCTTGGATCAGGCGGCGCGGTTGCGCCGCCTGATCGCACTTGATCGCCGGACCTTTCGAGAGTTTCAATCGAGCCTCCCGCAAGCTTCGGTCCCTCGTGGCCAAATCCCCACCAAAAGAGGAGCCTTGTCATGGCGACAGCGCAGTCCCGATCCGCGGCCCGCTTCATGATCGCGCCAGCTGTTTTCGTCCTGCTCGTGTGGATGCTCGTCCCGCTTTGCATGACGCTATACTTTTCGTTCGCAGATTACCGGCCCATGCGCGGCGTGTTCGACGCCTGGATCGGCTTTGACAATTACGCCTCGTTCCTGACCTCCTCGTCCTTCATGAGTTCGTTGATCACGACGCTCTGGATGGTGGGTGGCATCCTGTTGATCACCATCACCGGCGGCATCGCGATGGCCTTGTTGCTGGACCAGCCGATCTTCGGGCAGGGGGTGGTGCGGATCCTGGTGATCGCGCCGTTCTTCGTCATGCCCACGGTGTCGGCGCTGGTCTGGAAGAACATGTTCTTCAACGTCGACAACGGCTTGTTCTCGTACCTCTACAAGGGGCTCGGGCTGCAACCTTACGACTTCCTCAGTCAGTCGCCGCTGCTGTCGATCATCGTGATCGTGGCGTGGCAATGGTTGCCCTTCGCGACGCTGATCCTGCTGACCGCGGTGCAGTCCTTGGACAGCGAACAGCTTGAGGCCGCAGAGATGGATGGCGCACCCGCGCTGGCACGGTTCCGCTACATGATCCTGCCGCACCTCAGCCGCGCCATCACGGTCGTCATCCTGATCCAGACGATCTTCCTCTTGTCGATCTTCGCCGAGATATTCGTGACCACGAACGGCGCATTCGGCACCCGAACCCTGACCTACCTGGTCTACCAGCGCGTGCTGGAAAGCCAGAACATCGGTCTCGGCTCCGCGGGCGGTATCATCGCCGTCATCCTTGCCAACATCGTCGCGATCTTCCTGATGCGGATCGTCGGCAAGAACCTCGATAACTGAGGGAGGAGAGTAGTATGGCCCGCGCTGTAACAACTCAGAAAAAAGTCATGTGGACGGCCCTGGCATGGGCGTTCGGTTTGATGATGTTCTTTCCGATCCTGTGGACGTTCCTGACGTCCTTCAAGTCGGAGGCGACCGCCATCGCCGATCCACCGGTCTGGTTCTTCTTCGACTGGACCACCGAGAACTACACGGCCGTGCAGGAGCGGTCGAACTATCCCAAGGCGCTGATGAACTCGATCATCATCGCGGTGGGGTCGACCGTGCTTGGCATCCTGATCGCGGTGCCCGCGGCCTGGGCCATGGCCTTCGTGCCCGGCAAGCGGACCAAGGACGTGCTCTTGTGGATGCTGTCGACCAAGATGCTTCCGGCGGTCGGCGTGCTGTATCCGCTGGTGCTTCTGGCGAAGTGGCTGGGCGTAATGGACAGCCGCATCCTGCTGATCGTCGTGCTGATGCTGATCAACCTGCCGATCATCGTCTGGATGCTGTATACCTACTTCCGCGAAATTCCGGGCGAGATCCTGGAAGCGTCCCGGATGGACGGTGCGACGCTGCGCGACGAGATCATCTATGTCCTGACGCCGATGGCGGTGCCGGGCATCGCCTCGACCATCCTGCTGAACATCATCCTGGCATGGAACGAAGCATTCTGGACGATCCTGCTGACCACCGTGGACGCGGCTCCGTTGACCAAGTTCATCGCCAGCTTCTCGGCTCCGGAAGGTCTTTTCTACGCCAAGCTTTCGGCTGCTTCGATGCTTGCCATCGCGCCGATCCTGATCATGGGCTGGTTCAGCCAGAAACAACTTGTCCGGGGTCTGACCTTCGGCGCTGTAAAGTAAGGAACACACTATGGGACGCATACAGCTTAAGCAGGTCAAGAAAGCCTTCGGTGACGTGGTCGTCATCCCGCCGCTGGACCTTGTCATCAATGACGGTGAGTTCGTCGTCTTCGTCGGCCCGTCGGGTTGCGGCAAGTCCACCTTGCTGCGCCTGATCGCGGGGCTCGAGGACACCACCTCGGGCAATATCGAGATCGACGGCAGCGACGCCACCGGTCTGCCCCCGGCCAAGCGGGGGCTGGCGATGGTGTTCCAGTCCTACGCGCTCTATCCGCATATGTCGGTGCGCAAGAACATCGCCTTCCCGATGAAGATGGCGAACATGCCGCAGGAAGAGCAGGACAAGCGCATCGAGGCGGCGGCCAAGGCGCTGAACCTGACCGACTACCTCGACCGGCGTCCGGGCCAGCTTTCGGGCGGTCAGCGTCAGCGTGTGGCGATCGGGCGGGCCATCGTGCGCGAACCCGCGGCCTTCCTGTTCGACGAACCGCTGTCGAACCTGGATGCGGCGCTGCGGGTCGGCATGCGGATGGAAATCTCGGAGCTGCACAAGAAGCTCGACACCACGATGATCTACGTGACCCACGACCAGGTCGAGGCGATGACCATGGCCGACAAGATCGTGGTTCTGCGCGCGGGCTTCATCGAGCAGGTCGGCTCGCCGCTCGAACTCTATCGCGCGCCGCGCAACAAGTTCGTCGCGGGCTTCATCGGCAGCCCCAAGATGAACCTGATCGAAGGCGCCGAGGCCGAAAAGTACAACGCCACCACCATCGGCATCCGGCCCGAGCATATCGACATCTCGGCAACAGAGGGGGCCTGGAAGGGCGTCGTTGGCGTCGCCGAGCACCTGGGCAGCGACACCTTCATGCACGTGCATGGCATCCCGGGCTGCGATCCGTTGACCGTGCGGGTCGGTGGCGAGGTCGAGGTGAAGCACGCCGACACCATCTACCTGACGCCGCAGGCCGGTCAGATCCACCGTTTCGATGAGCAGGGGTTGCGCATCGCATGAAACGGCTCGACGGCAAGTCGGCACTGATTACCGGTGCAGCCCGAGGAATCGGGCGCGGCTTTGCCAAGGCCTACATCGCCGAGGGGGCGACGGTCGCCATCGCGGACATCGACCTTGATGCCGCCGAAGCGACCGCCCGCGAACTGGGCGATGCGGCCTACCCGCTGCGCATCGACGTCAGCGATCAGGACAGCATCGACGCCGCCATGGCGTCGGTGGTGTCGCAGGCGGGCAAGCTCGATATCCTGATCAACAACGCGGCGCTGTTCGATGCCGCCGAGGTCGTGGACATCACCCGGGCCAGCTATGACAAGCTGTTCGCGGTCAATGTGGCGGGCACGCTGTTCACCATGCAGGCGGCCGCGAAGCAGATGATCCGCCAGGGTCACGGCGGCAAGATCATCAACATGGCCAGCCAGGCCGGACGCCGGGGCGAGCCTCTGGTGCTGGTCTATTGCGCGACCAAGGCCACGGTGATCTCGATGACGCAATCGGCGGGGCTGGACCTGATCAAGCACGGGATCAACGTCAACGCCATCGCGCCCGGCGTCGTCGACGGCGAACACTGGGTGCATGTGGATGCCATGTTCGCCAAGCTGGAAGGCAAGAAACCGGGCCAGAAGAAGGCCGAGGTCGAGGCCGCCGTACCCGCGGGCCGCTTTGCGGTGCCCGAGGACATGACCGGCATGGCGATCTTCCTGGCCTCTTCTGACTCCGATTACATCGTGTCGCAGACGTATAACGTCGACGGCGGACAATGGATGAGCTGATGAAACTCAATCTCGAAAACCTCGACAAACTGCCGGACGACGTCCGCAAGCCATCGTATGCGCGGGGCGACCTGTCGCCCGGTATCGTGCATATCGGTCTGGGCAATTTCCACCGGGCCCATCAGGCGTGGTACCTGCACCGGCTGATGGATCAGAGCGACGCGCTCGACTGGGCGATCGTCGGCGCGGGGGTGCGTCCGGCGGATGCGGCCCAGCGCGAGAAGATGCTGGCGCAGGATTGCCTCTGCACCCTGATCGAGCTGGACCCCTCGGGCAAGTCGGCGGAGGTGATCGGTTCGATGATCGACTTCGTGCCGGTGGCCGAGGACAACGCGCCGCTGATCGCGCAGATGGCCGAGCCCGCCATCCGGATCGTGTCCCTGACCGTGACCGAGGGCGGCTATTACATCTCGGCGGCGGATGGCAGTTTCGATGCCGATCACCCGGACATGCAGCATGACGCGGCCAATCCGCAGACCCCGCGGTCGGCCTTCGGCGCGATCATCGCCGCGCTGAAGCAGCGGCGCGATGCGGGCACCGGCCCGTTCACCTGCCAGAGCTGCGACAACCTGCAGGGCAACGGCGATATCCTGCGCCGGACCGTGCTGGGACTCGCCGCCCTGTCGGACAAGGATCTTGCCGCCTGGATCGACGATCACGTGACCTTCCCGAACGCCATGGTCGATTGCATCGCCCCGGCCACCGGCCCGACCGAACTGGCGCTGGCGCAGGGCTTCGGCATCGAGGATGCGGTGCCCGTCACCCACGAAAACTTCCGCCAATGGGTCATCGAGGACAATTTCTGCGCCGGGCGGCCCGACTGGGACAAGGTCGGCGCGACCTTGACGCAGGATGTTCATGCTTTCGAGGCGATGAAGCTGCGGCAGTTGAACGCCGGACACCAGATCATCGCGACGCCGGGCGAATTGCTGTCGGTCGACACCATCGCGGGCACGATGGCCAACCCGCTGATCCGCGACCTGCTGCACAAGATCGAAACCGACGAGATCGTGCCGCATGTGGCCGAGGTGCCGGGCATGACGCCGCGCGCCTATGTCGACCTGATCGAGCGGCGCTTTGCCAACCCCGAAATCCACGACACCACGCGGCGCGTGGCGTTCGACGGGTCGTCGCGCCATCCGGGCTTTCTGCACCCGATCATCCGCGATGCGCTGGCGGCGGGTACGCCGGTCGAAGGGCTGGCCCTGGTCGAGGCGCTTTGGGCGCGCATGTGTTATGGCACCCGCGAGGACGGCAGCGCCATCGCGCCGAACGATCCGGACTGGGATGCGCTGGTCGCGGTGGCGAAGACGGCCAAGGACAACCCGCAGGCCTGGCTCGATCAGCATGCGCTCTATGGCGATCTGGGCCAGAACGCGCGCTTTGCGGATAGCTTTGCGCGCTGGCTGACGCTGATCTGGCAGGACGGAACCGAGGCCGCGTTGAAAACCTATCTCAAGGAGTGATGCTCCATGCGGGGAATCGTCTTTCATGAACGCGGCGGCGTGTCCCTGAAAGACCTGCCCGACCCGCGGCCCGGACCGACCGAGGTGCTGGTCGAGGTGCACGCAAGCGGCATCTGCCACACCGATTTCGAGGTCCTGCGCGGCAACTACGGCAGTTCCGCCTTTCCGCTTGTGCCCGGGCATGAATATGCCGGTCAGGTGCGTGAGGTCGGCGCAGAGGTGACCGGTCTGCGGGCGGGCGACCGCGTTGTCGTCGATCCGAACCTCGAATGCGGCACCTGTCGGGCCTGCAGGCGGGGCTGGGCGCATCTGTGCGAAAGCCTCGGGGCTTACGGTGTCACCTGCAATGGCGGCTTTGCCGAGCAAAGCGTGGTGCAGGCGTCCGCCGTGCATCCCATCGGCGACATGGGCTATGACATCGCGGCACTGGCCGAGCCGCTGGGCTGCGTGCTGAACGGGCTGGATGCGGCGCAGGTGGCGCGGGCCAGAAGCGGGCTGATTTTCGGCGCGGGCCCGATCGGGCTGTTGATGGCGATCGGCATGCGCGTGTCGGGGGTGGACGATATCGCGCTGGTCGACATCGACGCGGGTCGGCTTGAGCTGGCCGAAAGCTTCGGGTTCCGGGGCGTGGCGTCGCAGGGCGCGGAGTTGACGACGTTGAAACAGGGCATCGATCTGGTGGTCGATGCGACCGGCGTGCCTGCCGTGGCCGCCGCGCTGATCGACTACATCGCCAATGGCGGCGTCGGGCTGTTCTTCGGGGTCTGCCCGTCGGATGTGCGGATCGAGATCTCTCCGTTCGAGCTGTTCCGCCGCCAGATCACCCTTGCCGGGTCGCATTCGCTGAACCACAATATCCCGCAGGCGCTGGACGGCCTGCGCGCCTATGGCGACGATATCGCGCGGATCGTGTCGCACCGGATGCCGCTGGAAGGGATCGCGGAGGTGTTTGCCAACAAGCCCCCGGCGGGCAGCCTGAAAGTCCAGTATTCACGGGGCTGAGCTGAGCCCTCGGTGCCTGACGCGCGGTGCCCCACGGGGCGCGCTGCGGGTGTGACGGCGGCTCTGGTTAAGGGCGTCAGGTTCGCCTAAACCAGCGGCTCGCCCATGCCGCCGAGGAGACGCCCATTGCAGAAGATCGACTTGCCGGAACGGCCCCATTGGCGCGACCACGCCGAGGAGGTGGGATTTACCTTTGCCGACATGCACGGCGCGCCCTATTGGGACGAAACCTCGGCCTATGCCTTTTCGCTCGACCAGATCGAAGGGGATATCGAGGACCCGTCGACAGAGCTGCATGCCATGTGCCGCGAGGCGGTGGCCCATATCATCGGCAGCGATGCGTTGATGGCGCGGCTTGCCATCCCCGAGGCGCATCGCGACCTCGTGGCCGAAAGCTGGCGGCGGGGCGATCCCGAGATCTACGGCCGCTTCGATCTGGCCTATGACGGGCAGGGGCCGGCCAAGCTGTTGGAATACAACGCCGATACCCCGACGTCGCTGTATGAAAGCGCCGCCTTCCAGTGGCAATGGCTGGAAGACCAGATGGCGGCGGGGGTATTGGCCGAGGGCTGCGATCAGTTCAACGGCATCCACGAGGCGCTGGTGGCCCGGTTCGGTGCCCTGTTCGAGGCCGGATCCGACCTGCACTTCACCGCCGTCGGCGGCAACCCCGAGGATTACGGCACCGTCGAGGCCATGGGCTGGGCCGCGCGCGAGGCAAAACTGGGGGCGCATTACTGCGACCTCGACAAGATCGGACTGAGCGAGGACGGCCATTTCCTTGACGACGAGGACCGGCGCATCGCGGTGCTGTTCAAGCTCTATCCGTGGGAAGACCTTCTGCGCGACCCCTATGCCGATCACATCGCCGGGTCGGGCTGCCTGTTTCTCGAGCCCGCGTGGAAGGCGGTGCTGTCGAACAAGGGGCTTTTGCCGGTGCTCTGGCAGATGTTCGAGGGCCATCCGAACCTGCTGCCGGCCTTTTTCGAGCAGGACATCAAGGACGCCATGACCGGGCAGGGGGCGGCGGCACCGGATGTCGCGGCGGCGTTCGGGCGGGCCGAGGCGGCCTTGCGGGAGGGCCATGTGCGCAAGCCGATCCTGTCGCGGGAAGGCGCGTCGGTGCGCATCGTCAAGAACGGCGAAGTGGTCGAAGAGGCGCAGAACACCGACTATGCCGAGCATCCGCGCATTCTGCAGGCCTATGCGCCGCTGCCGCAGCATGACGGCTTCCGTCCGGTGATCGGCGCCTGGGTCGTGGGCGAGGCCTGCGTCGGGATCGGCATCCGCGAAGACCGGTCGCGGATCACGCAGGACCTGTCGCGCTTCAAGCCGCATTACATTACCGGGTGATCTGCCCTACATATCCTTCAAGATCTGACCAACCGACAGGACCGACATGACCAAACGCTCGAACCGCGTCGCCATCGCCATTCTGGGCGCTGCGGCCTTCACGCTTGCGGGATGCCGCGAGGAACAGGTGGACGCGGCGGCGTTTCCCGACCTGCAGGCCTGTTCCGACGAGGCCACGCGCGGCGGCATGTTTTCGGTGCAGGACTGCGAGACGAACTTCGCCCAAGCCGAGGCGCTGCACGTCGAGGCCGCGCCGCGCTATGACAGTCTCGCGGTCTGCGAGGAACAGCATGGCGAGGGCGCATGCGGCACCGAGGCGGGCGAGATGCAGGGCGGATCGGGCAGCATCTTCATGCCGCTTCTGGCGGGATACCTGATCGGCAACATGCTGGGCGGACGGGCCGGGATGGCCGCCGCGCAGCCGCTCTACAAGACCAGCGACGGACGGTTCAGCAATGCCGCGGGCACCAGCGCCTATTCCAGCAATCGCGGTGCGGCCAAGCTTGGCACGTCGCAATTCACCCGCCCGACCGCAACCGTCGGCAAGGCCCCGATGACCCGCGCGACGGCAGCTTCGCGCGGCGGGTTCGGCAAGTCGGGGGCCGGGCGCACGGGCTTCGGCGGTTAGGCGGTCTCTTCCGTCCCGGGAATGCGGGCGGACCTCGACTGCCAGATCCCCGGTGGCGCGGGACCGCTCAGGGTTACCGGGCCGGGGGTGCGCCTGCGGGTGGTGCCGCGTCAGATATCGAGGAACACGGTTTCGCCCGGGCCCTGCAGACGGATGTCAAAGCGATATTGGCCCGCGCCGGTCTTTTTCGCGATCAGTGTCTCCACGCGCGGGCGCTGTTCGATCCGGTTGAGCAGCGGGTCGTGGGTATTGTCCTCATCCTCGAAGTAGATCCGCGTCTGCAGGCCGACATTGATGCCACGGGCCACAACCCAGAGCGAGATATGCGGGGCCTGCATTGTGCCGCCGCGCGCGGCGACCTTGCCCGGCTTGACGGTCCGCAGGGTAAACTCACCGGTGTCCGCGTCGGCGGCAAAGCGGCAATGGCCGGTAAAGGCCGGGTCGGCGCCGTCCTGACCGGGGAACCTGCCGGACGCATCGGGCTGCCAGCTTTCGATCAGGGCATCCCGCATCGCCCAGCCGGTGCCGTCGAAGACCGAGCCGGTGATCTCGATCACCGCGCCCCGGACATCGCCCGCGATGGGGGATGTGCCGATCTCGAACTCGTAGGCACCGCCATTGCCTGCATAGGTCGGCATCAATCCGATATGGACGTAGGGCCCCGCGGTCTGGGACGGGGATTCGGGCAGGATGTCTAACTTCTGGACCATCTACATGCCCTCCGGCTTGTTCTCGAACATGGTCTGGCGACGACCGCGCAACACGATGTCGAACTTGTAGGCCAGAAAATCGAGCGGCTTCGAGCGCGCCAGATCGAGCGGCGCGACAAGTCGGTCAAGCTGGCTGCGATCCTTGATCGTGGCGGCGATCGGGCAATGGCGGATCAGCGGGTCGCCCTCGAAATACATCTGGGTGATCAGGCGTTGGCCAAAACTGGCCCCAAAGACCGAGAAATGCACATGCATGGGACGCCAGTCATTGCCGCGGTTCGGCCAGGGATAGGCACCCGGGCGCACCGAGAGGAATTGGTAACCGCCGTCCTCGTCTGTCAGGGTGCGCCCGCAGCCCCCGAAATTCGGGTCAAGCGGTGCAAGGTAGCCGTCTTTCTTGTGGCGGTAGCGTCCGCCCGCATTGGCCTGCCAGATCTCGATCAGCGCGTTCGACACCGGGCGGGCGTTTTCATCGAGAACGCGGCCATGCATCAGGATGCGTTCGCCCACCGCCGCCGCCGCGCCTCTGGACCAGTTCAGGATCAGGTTGTTGTCGAGCGCACCCAGACAGCTGTGATCGAAGGTCGGCCCGGTTTCCTCGGACAGCCCGCTTTCCATCGACAGAAGCGGCAGGTTCGGCGACCGCGCGATGCTGGTCTTGTAATCCGGGTCAGAGGGCACCGGATGGATCGCACGGTTGCGCGGGATCAGGGGGCCCATGTCAGTCATTCCCGTTCTCCTCGAGTTCCGCATAGGTCTGTCTGGCAAGTTTGAGTGCGTGGTTGGCCCTGGGCACCCCGGCATAGATCGCCACGTGCTGCAGCGCCTGCGCCACGTCGACCCGGGAAGCACCGGTCCGCTGCGTGGCGCGGATGTGCATCGGAATTTCCTCGAAGTTGCCGGTCGCGGCCAGCAGGGCGATCGTCAGCATCGACCGTTCGCGCCGGCTGATGGCGTCCGACGCCCATACCGTGCCCCAGGCGCCTTCGGTGATCAACGTCTGGAAGGGGTCGTCAAGGGCGGTCCGCGCGGCCTCGGCGCGGTCGACATGGGCGTCGCCCAGCACCTCGCGCCGGGTCTTCATGCCTTTCTCGTAACGCTCTGTCATTTGACGATCCTTTTCGAATACCCAGGCACTTGCAACGGCAGGGCTTTCGGCATTGTCGGTCTCGGGCGGCTGTCGGCAGCCGGTGGGCGGATGCGGGTCGTATCGGGCAAGACCCAAGCGCGCCCCAAAGGGTGCGGCGCGGGCCCCGGGTACACGCTATCAAGCAATCCGCGCGATGACATGGCAAAATCCATCCGTCGGCATGCCGGGTGCCGCGGTCTTTTTGCGCGGCCCGAAACCCGATCCCGCCGCCGGGTGGTATCGACACTGCCCGGGTGCCGGTGCACATTGTCGCCGGGGTCGGCGATCCGACCGTCACGCACAAGACGGCCCGGCGCGCCGCCGACGCCATGCCGGGGGCCGGTGCTTGCGGTCATGGACGCGCGTTGACACGACGCCATGAGCAGACCCCGAAGGGTTCCGGCCCTTCTTCGTTGACGCGCTGACCGGGATGCCCGACGCAGCGGCCTGACCGCGACACCCATTCGATCCGCCCGCAACCGGGCGTGCGCCAAGGAGCCGACAGACACACCATGACCGACCCATGTATCATCTGCGTTGCCATCACCGGCAGCGTGGCGACCAAACAGAGCAACCCCGCGGTGCCGATCACCATCGTCGAACAGATCGAAAGCACGCAGGAATCCTTTGAGGCCGGTGCCAGCATCGCCCATTGCCACGTGCGCGACGATGACGGCAAGCCGACATCCGACCCCGACCGCTTCGCGCGGCTCAAGGAAGGGCTTGAGAAACATTGCCCCGGCATGATCGTGCAGCTGTCGACCGGAGGCCGATCCGGGTCCGGCCGCGACCGTGGCGGCATGCTGCCGCTGTCGCCCGACATGGCGTCGCTGTCGGTGGGGTCGAACAACTTTCCCACCCGGGTCTACGAGAACAGCCCCGATCTGGTCGACTGGCTTGCCTCGGAGATGATCGCCCATGACGTGAAGCCCGAGATCGAGGCGTTCGATCTGGGCCATATCGTGCAGGCCACGCGGATGGCGGCGGACGGTCGGCTGAAGGCGCCGCTTTATGTCCAGTTCGTCATGGGCGTCAAGAACGCCATGCCCGCGGACGCGCCGATCTTCGATTTCTACATCGAAACGCTGAAGCGGCTTGCCCCGGACGCCCAGTGGTGCGCGGCGGGAGTCGGCCCTGCGCAGTTGACCATCAACGAATGGTCCATTTCAAAGGGCGGACACACGAGGACCGGCCTTGAGGACAATGTCAGGCTTGATCGCGACCGGCTTGCGCCCTCAAATGCGGCCTTGGTGAAGCGCGCAGTCGATCTGTGCGAGAAATACGAGCGTCCGGTTGCCAACTGGCGGCAGGCGCGTGAAATACTCGGTCTACGAAAGGTATCGGTATGAAGAAAGTCTATCCAAACGCATCGGCGGCGCTGGACGGTCTGCTGCATGATGGCATGTTGATCGCGGCGGGGGGCTTTGGCCTCTGCGGTATTCCGGAACTGCTTTTGCAGGCCATCAAGGAGGCCGGAACGAAGGATCTGACCTTCGCCTCCAACAACGCGGGCGTTGACGATTTCGGCATCGGCATTTTGCTGCAGACCAAGCAGGTCAAGAAGATGATGTCGTCTTACGTGGGCGAGAACGCGGAATTCATGCGCCAGTACCTGTCGGGCGAACTGGAGCTTGAGTTCAACCCCCAGGGCACCCTGGCCGAGCGCATGCGCGCCGGTGGTTGCGGCATCCCCGGGTTCTACACCAAGACCGGCGTCGGCACCGTCATTGCCGAGGGCAAGGAAGTGAAGACCTGGAACGGTCAGGATTACATCCTCGAAGAGGGCATCTTTGCCGACCTGTCGATCGTCAAGGCCTGGAAGGCGGACGACACCGGCAACCTGGTGTTCCGCAAGACCGCGCGCAACTTCAACCCGCCCGCCGCCATGTGCGGCAAGGTCTGCGTCGCCGAAGTCGAGGAGATCGTGCCGCGCGGCAGCCTCGATCCGGACATGATCCACCTGCCGGGCATCTATGTGCACCGCATCGTGCAGGGCGCACACGAAAAGCGCATCGAACAGCGCACAACCCGCAAGCGCGAGGAGGCTTGATCATGCCCTGGGACCGCAATCAGATGGCCGCGCGCGCGGCAGAAGAGCTTGAAGACGGCATGTATGTGAACCTCGGCATCGGCATTCCGACGCTGGTGGCCAACTACGTGGGCGACAAGGATATCACGCTGCAATCGGAAAACGGCATGCTAGGCATGGGGCCGTTCCCGTTCGAGGGGGAAGAGGATCCGGACCTGATCAATGCGGGCAAGCAGACCATCACCGAACTGGCGCGCACGTCGTATTTCGACAGCGCCACGAGCTTTGGCATGATCCGCGGCGGCAAGATCGCGGCGGCCATTCTGGGCGCGATGGAGGTGGCCGAAAACGGCGATCTGGCGAACTGGATGATCCCCGGCAAGCTGGTCAAGGGCATGGGCGGCGCGATGGACCTTGTCGCGGGCGTGGGCCGAGTCATTGTGGTCATGGATCACACCAACAAGCATGGTGACAGCAAGGTGCTGAAAGCCTGCACCCTGCCGCTGACCGGCAAGGGCGTGGTCGACCGCATCATCACCAACCTCGGTGTGCTCGACGTGGTCGAAGGCGGTTTGCGGATCGTCGAATGCGCCGAGGGCGTCACCGAGGACGAACTGCGCGCAGCGACGGAGGCGACCATCGTCTGAGGCGAGAAGGCGCGGCGGGCCGGTGTTTGCCGACCCGCCCGCCGGACGCTCTGCCAGGTGGGGAGCCCGGCGGATCGTCGCGGGGATGCAGGCCGCAAGCGCGGGTCGCAGCTGTCCGTGCTGGTTGGCGGGGAAGTCCTTGCCGATGGCCGGATTGTTCTGTTTCGCGATTTGCGAGGCAATTTTGACCGGATATGACGGCGTTATGCGACTGAAAATGTACGATTTGTGCAAGCGTAACCGGCGGCGCCGGGGTCGATATCGGCAAGGATCAACCGGCAGCCCTGCGCCTTTGTGACCGGGTGGCGCGCCCCACGAATGCCCATATGCCGCCGTTCGGGACAGTGAACTTTTCAGACCGCGCGTTTGCGGGCACTATGCCGGAACAGATGTCGCCCGCGACGCGGGACCGACCGAGACAACCAACCGCCATGGTGTGCACCGCACCGGGCCAACAGGAGAACGACCATGTCCAGCAATCCCTTCGATCCCGCCGAAATGATGAAGACCTTCGACCCCGAAGCGATGCGCAAGATGTTCGATCCGCAGCACATGATGGCCGAGCTTCAGAAGACCGTCAGCGGTTTCGACGCCACGCGCCTGATGGAGCAGAACCGCAAGCAGCTTGAGGAAATGGCCGAGGCGAACAAGGCCGCGGCAGAGACATACCGGGATCTGATGGCCAAGCAGATGGCGATCTTTCAGGACGTGATCGCCCCGGCGCAAAAGATGCTCGCGGATCCGGCCAACAAGGACAACATGAAAGCCCAGACCGATGCCATCAACAAGGCGATGGTGGACGGTTTCGCGTTGATGAAGACCATGGCCGAAAACACGCGCAAGACGAATGAACAGGCTTTGGCGACCTTCAAGGCGCAACTGGACGAGGCCATGAAGGACATCAAGAAGACCTGACCGCATCATCGCGCGACTGGGGGCGGTGCCGTCGGGTTGGCGGGCTTCGGGCTGCCGCCTGCCGTCCCTCGGTCGCGCGGCGATGGCTGCGCGCGCCGCGTCGGGCGCGCCATCCGATAGCTATGCCTAATGCTGCATATGCGCGGGTATGACGGCAGGAGGGCGGGGGTTTTCCGGCACCGCTTGCGATGCCGGACAGCGACGCTCTGCCAGTGACGCTCTGTCAGTGACCCTGTGCCTGTGGCGCGGTGCCAGTGACACACCGCCGGGCGCTTTGTTGGGCGCGTTGATCTCGATCAATTACGTATTCCACAAATTGAATATAAAGAGGGCAAAGCCAGACCCCTGTCGGAGTGATCGAGATGACCAGCACCCACACATCCTGCCCGTTCCGCGCGATTCGGGTTTCGGGCATCGTCGCGCCGAGGTTGTCGCGGAATTGACCGCGAGGGGGCCTGCGCGGACCCGGTGCCAAGTGCGCGGGCGGCCCCGCCCGGGACAAGCGATCAAGCTCACCCCCGCCGCGCCGCCCAGACGTCATACCCATAGCGACGGAAAGTCAGCCAGATGTCAGTTTCAGACCTGAACCCCGAAACCGGAACGCGGTTGGCGCACCTGCCCATCACGCTTTTTGCCATCGGCATGGGCATGATGGGTCTGACGCTGGCGCTGCGCGCGGGCGAGACCAGCTTTGCCATGGGGCATGGCGTATCGATGAGCGTTCTGGTCCTGTCCGTCGCGATGCTGGCCGCGGTCGGGGCGGGGTATCTGGGCAAGGCGATCGCCTATCCCGACAAGGTCGTCGAGGACTGGCACCACCCCATAAAGATCGCGTTCTTTCCCGCGATCTCGATTTCGCTGCTGTTGCTTGCCACCGCGCTCCTGGACGTCAGCCCGGCGCTGGCCGAGCCGCTCTGGATGGGGGCGACCGTCCTGCAGGGCGGGCTGGCGCTGGCGGTGGTTTCGGCCTGGATCGGGCATCGGCCGTTCCAGACCCAGATGATGACGCCCGCGTGGTTCATCCCGGCGGTGGGCAATGTGATCGTACCGCTGGCCGGTGCCCGGCTTGGCTATGTCGAGGTCTCGTGGCTGTTCTTTTCCGGCGGCCTGATCTTCTGGATCGTGCTTTTGACCCTGGTGATGAACCGGCTGATGTTCCACGACCCGATGCCGGGCAAGATGGTGCCGACGCTGATGATCCTGGTGGCCCCCCCGGCGGTGGCGTTCAGCGCCTGGCTGCGGCTGAGCGGCGAGGTCGGCGCTTTCGGCCACTTCCTGCTCAGCGCGGCCTATGTCTTTGCGCTGCTGGTCACGACGCAGGCCGCCAAGCTGCGCAAGTTGCCCTTCGCGCTGTCGTGGTGGGCGCTGTCCTTTCCGATTGCAGCGCTTGCCATCGCCAGCTTCGGCTATGCGCATCAGGCGGCCTCGGAAACCCATCGCTGGATCGGGACCGGGCTGCTGACGCTGCTGATCGCGGTGGTGGCCTTGCTGGTGGCGCGCACCGCAATGGCCATCCGGGCGGGCACCATCTGCGTGCCCGAGTAAACCACATGCGACACGTTAACCGATACAATCAAAGGAAATCATCGTGAAACCAACGTTTCTCTTCCCCCTCGTGCTGACGACATCGCTGGGCTGTGCCGCCCTCGCGCAGCAGAACGCGCCCGGCGCGCACTTCATCGAGAACTGGGACCTGGACGGCGACGCTCAGGTCACAGTGGAGGAAGCCACGCAAAAGCGGGCCGAGATCTTCAGAATGTTCGATCAGGATGAAAACGGCGCGCTTGATGGCGTCGAATATGACCTGTTCGATGAAACCCGGAATGCCGACATGGAAGAGAACGCAGGCGGCGCGGCCGGTCCGATGCGCGGCGTTTCGCAGGCGATGTCGCGGGAGTTCATCGACACCGACAAGGACGGTCTGGTGACCGAGGCCGAGTTCCTGTCGCGCGTTCCGGCCTGGTTCGGGATGATGGACCGCGATGCGGATCAGCGGATCACCACGTCCGATTTCGGCCCGCGCAAGAACTAGGCGGCTGACCTCGCGGGCGTTCCGCGCCGATTGCGGGGGCGTTTCAGGGGCCGGGACCGGGATTTGAACAGGGGCAGGGGCGCGCAATGCCCTTGGCCCTGTTTCGCTGTGACAATGCCGATTTCCCGGGCGCCGCTCTGGTCGCCCAGTGCGGGCTCGTGCATTTCGCGCGGCTCGTACCGCGGCGCGGTCTGAGCGGCGCGGTCTGTGCGGCGCGGTCCGTCAGGTACGCCGCGCCATCGGCCACAGCGTCTTGAGGATTTCCGGCACGATCACGATCGGCAAGGTGAAAAGCCCGATCCAGATCCATTCCGACGACCCGATCGGCACCGTGCGCAACAGCACCTGCAAGGGGGGCCAGTAGATCGCCAGCATCTGCGCGCAGAGCGTCACCGCAAGCGCCCCCAGAAGGAACGGATTGCTGAACCAGCCGATCCGCCACCCCGGCAGGCGCAACGACCTGAACGCAAAGACGCTGAACTTCTCGAAAAAGATCATCGCGGTGAAGGCCGTGGTCCGGGCCAGCTCTACCCCCTGATCCATCAGGTGAAAGAATATCCACAGGCTCGACAATCCCGTATAGGTGCCCAGCAATACGATGGTGACCACGCCGCCCGCGCCCAGAATGGCGGTGTCCTTGCGACGCGGGGCCTGTTGCATCTGGTCGGGTTCGGACTTCTCCAGGCCCAGTGCCACCGCCGTGACGCCGTCGGTCACGAGGTTCATCCAGAGAATCTGGGTGGCAAGAAAGACCAGCGGTCCGCCGATGGCGATGCTGACCACCAGCGCGATCACTTCACCGGCATTCGACGACAGCAGATAGCGCACGAATTTCTGCACGTTGGCGAACTGGCGACGGCCTTCGTGGATGGCCCGCACGATGGTGGCGAAGTTGTCGTCGAGCAGGACCAGATCAGAGGCGTCGCGCGCCACGTCGGTGCCCCTGATCCCCATCGAGATGCCGATATCGGCCTGCCGCAGGGCAGGGGCGTCATTCACGCCGTCGCCCGTCATCGCGACGATCTGGCCCTGCGCCTGCAACGCCGAGACGATGCGCATCTTCTGTTCGGGCTTGGTGCGCGCAAAAAGCACATCGCCCTGCAACAGGGTGCCCAGGGTGGCATCATCGAGGTCGTCGAGGTCATGGCCCGTCAATTCCTTCGAGACGTCGAGCGACAGCTGACCGGCAATCGCCGCGGCGGTGATCGGGCTGTCGCCGGTGATCATGATCACCCTGATGCCCGCGGCCCGCGCCAGCGCAATGGCGTCCCGAACCTCCGCCCGTGGCGGGTCGATCAGCCCGACGAGGCCCAGGAACGTCATGCCATCCTCGGCGATCTGCTGATCCGGCGCGGGACGGCTGGCAAGCGCCATGACGCGCAGGCCCTGTTGCGCAAGGCCTTCGTAGGCCTGCGTGATGGCGGTGCGGTCGGTCGCGGACATGGCCTGCACGCCCGCGCGGGTCATCACCTGCGTGCAGATCTCGAGCACGTTTTCTGGCGCACCCTTGGTCAGCACCAGAACGTCGTTTTCCGCCCGGTAAAGCACGCTCATCCGTTTGCGCGCGCTGGAGAACGGGATTTCGGCCAGAAGCCCGCGTTCATCCGGCAGATCGCACCATCCCTTGTAGCCAAGGGTGATCAGCGCGCCCTCGGTCGGAGCGCCGATCAGATGCCAGTGCGCGCCGTCGTTGACCAGCCGCGCATGGCTGCAGAACAGCCCGGCCTGCAGCACCGCGTTCAGAACCGGGTCGTCAGAGGCGCGGATACGCGCGCCTTCGAACGCGATATGCCCGGCGGGGTCATAGCCCGTGCCGGTCACGTCATAGCGGCGGTCCAGCGTCCAGATCTGCGTTGCCGTCATCTTGTTTTCGGTCAGGGTGCCGGTCTTGTCGGTGCAGATCACCGACGCGGCCCCCAGCGTCTCGACCGCCTGCAGGCGACGGGCAAGGGCCTTTTGCCGCACCATGGCCGTCGCGCCAAGCGCCAGCGTGATCGTCACCACCGCCGGCAGGCCTTCGGGCACCATCGCCACCGAGAGGGACAGCCCGGTCATCACCATTTCGTTCAGGTCGCGCCCCAGCAACAGGCCAAGCGTCGTGACGCCGACCGCCACGAGGATCGCCGCGATGCCAAGCTGGTAGGCCAGCCCGCCCAGCTTTTTCTGCAGGTTGGTCGTCTTGGCGCCGACCGATCCGGTCAGCTGCGCGATCTTGCCGAACTCCGTCGCGGACCCGGTGGCGGTAACCCGCGCCTCGGCGCGACCGGTGTTGACCGAGGTGCCCGCGAAGACGTGGGCGTCGTCGCCGTCGGGGTCCTTGGTGACGGCCACCGACTCACCGGTGAGAATGCTTTCGTCGACGGTCAGCTCGGTCGATTTGACGACGGTGGCATCCGCGGCCACCTTTGCCCCCGGCGCAAGCACCAGGATGTCGCCCGGCACGATGTCCCGGGCGGGGATAACCTGCTCCTGCCCGTCGCGCACCACCATCGCCTGCGGTGTCATCAGCTTGCGCAGGGCGGTCAGGGCCGTCTCGGCCTTCCATTCCTGCACGAAACCCAGGACGGCGTTCAGCACCACCACCAGCCCGATGGTGGCCGCGTCGATCCTTTCGCCCAGCGTCAGCGCGACGCCCGCCGCCACGATCAGGATCAGGACCAGAAAACTCGAGAATTGCCGCAGCAGGACGCGCCACGGGCCGGTCTGCTTGACCGTTGGCAGCTCGTTCCAGCCGTGCGTCTGCCGCGCCGCGAGAACGTCTTGCGATGTCAGACCTTTTTGCAGCATATCGTCGGGCGCGTGGGGCACGTCAGCCACCTCATCTGGGAAATGTCGGGTTCGGTATCCGGTGCAATTCGGCCGGTCGCATTGAGCGATATCAAGACGACGCAAGCTCTATGCCGTAAAGCAGGGCAGTGCACCCGCAAACCGGAGGACCAGAAATGGCCAACACGTCAAAGACACAAGACACGGTCGCCTCGGCCGCCGCTGACGAATTCAACACGCTCGTGCATCTGCAGGAGGCCGGCCTTGGCAACCTGATGGGCATGAGCTCGGCCTGGATCGAAACCATCACCGACATGGGCGCGGAGGTTGCGGCTTTCGTGGCAGAGCGGATCCAGGAGGACGTCAAGACCCAGCACGCCATCATGCATTGCAGGAACGTCGCCGAGATGCAGCACGTTCAGGCCGAGTTCATCCAGAAGGCGCTCGAGCAGTACCAGGCCGAGACGGGCAAGCTGCTGCGGATGGGGACCCGGCACGTCGCCAAGCCCCCGACCGGCGATACCGACTGACGCTATTCGAGCACGTAGCGCCCCGGCGCTGCGGCAATGGGTTCAACGAGTGTGGTGCGGGTGTCCTGTGGGCGCCCGCTTTTGCTTTTCAGCCACTTTGCCCAGTGCGGCCACCAGGACCCGTTCCGCGGCGCGTGTCGGTCCAGCCAGTCCGGGGCGGTGACATAGGGGCTGCCCTCGGCCTTGTGCCCGCAGCGGAAATGCCGCCCCTTGTGGCCCGGTTCGGACAGGATGCCACCGTTGTGCCCGCCATTGGTCAGCACGAAGGTGACGTCGGTGTCTGTCAGCAGGGCTATCCGGTACACCGATGTCCAGGGCGACACGTGATCTGCCTCGGTCGCGACGCAGTAGATGTTGCTTCTGATATCGCTGAGTGCCACCGCCGCGCCATCGACCTCGTAGCGGCCCTTCGCAAGGGCGTTTTCGAGGAAAAGGCGGCGCAGGTATTCGCTGTGCATCCGCGCGGGCATCCGCGTGGAATCCGCGTTCCACGACAACAACGGGTTGTCCGGGGTGCGTTCGCCCAGCAGGTAGTGGCGGATGACCCTGCTCCAGATCAGGTCGTTGGACCGCAGCAGCTGGAACGCCCCGGCCATCTGGTCCGACTTGAGATAGCCGTTGGTCGCCATGATATCTTCCAGAAAGGCGACCTGGCTTTCGTTGATGAAGAGGCCAAGCTCGCCCGGTTCGGAAAAATCGACCTGCGCGGCCAGGAGACTGATGCTGGCAAGGCAGTCCTGCCCGTCGCGCGCCATCGCAGCCGCCGCGATGGCCAGCAAGGTTCCCCCGAGGCAATAGCCGGCGGCGTGGAGGCGTTCGTGCCCCATCGACCGGATCCTGGCAATGGCCGCGCGCACGCCCAGATCGACATAGTCCTGCATGCCGAGGTCCGCGTCCTCGGCCGTGGGGTTCTTCCACGACAGGATGAACACCTCGAACCCCTGATCGCGCAGGTAGGCGACCAGCGACTGTTCCGCCGTCAGATCGAGGATGTAGTATTTCATGATCCAGGCGGGGACGATCAGTATCGGTTCGGGGCGCAGTTTTGCGGTGGTCGGATGATAGCGGATCAGCTCCGCCAGATCGTTGCGCAAGACCACGTCGCCCGGTGTCGTGGCCAGTTGCTTGCCGACCGCGAACTGCTCGGACTGGCGGGGTTGCCTGGATTGCAGGCGGTTGAAATCCTCGAACCAGTAGCGCGCGCCGCGCATCAGGTTCAGCCCAAGTTCTTGCCGGGTCCGGTCCAGAACCACCGGATTCGTCAGGGCGAAGTTGGCAGGCGCGTGCATGTCGAGCCATTGGCGCGCGGCAAAATTCGCCACATGCGCGTGTTTCGGATCGACGCCGGGCAGGTTGCTGGTGGCGGTATTCCACCAGTCCTGCCGGGCCAGAAAGGCCTGTGCGAGAACGTTGTAGGGGAATGCGGACCACGCCGGGTCGTCAAAGCGCGGGTCCGTCCGAAGCTTCGGGTTGACGATTTCGGTCAGTGCCTTGCCCGCAAGTTCGATCTGCTTGTCCGGGGACCCCAAGAGATGCAGGGACCAGTCGAAAAAGGCCGTCGCCAGACCCGCGGGCGAGATGCCGCCCGTCATCTGGCCGATCGCCGCGTGCCACTGTGTATCCAGCCCGTGCGATGGGCGCGTCTGGTCGGTCATATGGTCGGTCATAACGTCGATCTTTCTATCAATTTCACGCCCGAGGCGATGCCGTCGCTGGGGTGGGTGATGACCTTTTCGCCGATCTCGAGACCGCTCAGCACCTCGACCATTCTGTCGTTGCGCCGACCGAGCGAGACAATGCGCTTTTCGGCGACATCGCTCTGGGCCACGAAGACCGCCCAGTCCGACCCGCTACGGAACGCCGCGCTCAACGGGATCTGCACCGCGTCATCGGCACGCCATTCGACGATCCGCAGGAAGACCGAGAAGCCGTCGCCGAGGTTGGCCCGTTCGCTGCTGTCGCTGGTCAGGGTGAAGAAGGCATTGACGCGCTGTTCCTCGATCCCCAGTGCCGAGACCTTGGTGCGGGCCTTGGGATCGATCCGGTCGAGCCTGGCCTCGAGCGGGGTATCGCCGCCCCATCGCTCCACATGGGCCAGCGCGCCGGGCGACAGGCGCACCGCGTCGTTCGACAGGATGTCGGCGACCAGTTCAAGCCGTGCCGGATCGCCGATGCTGACCAGCGGCGCGCCGATCGAGACGGGCCGTTCGCTGATCGCCGCGACCGACAGCACCACGCCGTCCGCCGGGGCCAGCACTTCCACACAGCAGCTGTCGGGCACCATGTCCGCATCGCTGGGGCCGAGCAGGGTCGCCCGCGCCCGGTCGATGGTGCCGTCGGACATTTCGATGCGCGCCCGGGCCACCTCGATGGCCGCGTTGGCGACAGCCAGCCGCTGGCTGTCCTCTTCCAGCCGCGTGATGGAGGCGACATTGCGGTCGACCAGCGCCTCTGTCCGGTCATATTGCATTTTTGCAAACCTCTGGGTTTCCATGGCCTGCGCCAGATCGGCCTCGGCGACATGGCGCGCCGCCAGCGCCTCTTGCAGGGCGGCCTGGGCCTGAAGCTGCGAGCGCGCGTCGAGCAGGCCGGAGGAGGACGGGCGCACGATGGCGACGACGGTGTCACCGGCGCGCACGATCTGGCCTTCCTGCACCGGCGACCGCATCGCTGTTCCCGAAATCGGCGATGCAACCTCGAAAAGATCACGCACCTGCGTCCGGCCATCGGCATTGATGGTGATTTCCAGCGGGCCGCGCGACACCAGGGCCAGATCGACGGGCACCGGGTCGTTGCGAAAGCTGACGAACGACAGCCCCGCGATCAGCGCGGCACCGACGCCCATCAGGATCAGCGAACGGGTTGAGGTTGGCATGATCTATTCCCTCGTTTTCATGACGGCGACCAGGTCGAGCCGGTCCAGCCGCCGCCGCACGACCAGCACCGACAGGAACGCCGCGCTCAGCACCACCAGGCTGGCAATCGAGAAGGTCGCAGGTTTCAGCACCAGCGGAATCGCGTAGAGATCGCTGGTGAAGGCCTTCGTCATCAGCCGCGCGATGCCCGCGCCGATCAGCCAGCCCAGAGGCTGCGCGAACAGGGCGATCAGCATCATTTCCCCCATCAGGATATACGACACCTCGCCCCGGCCGAACCCGAGGATGCGCAGGCTGGCCAGTTCGCGCGCGCGTTCGGAAAGCTGGATGCGGGCAGAGTTGTAGGTGACCCCGATGGTGATCAGCACGGCGACGGTGATGTAGATGGTGTTCATGACCACGACGTTCTGCGCGATGGTGTCCTGAAAGGCCCGCCGGATTTCGTTCATCTCGATGATGCCGGAGATGCTCGGCGTGGTCTTGATGGCGGCATGGAGCGCGTCTGTCTGCGTCTCGTCCAGCGTGATGTTCACGGTCGAGACGCGCGGCGCCTGGCGAAACAGCGCGTTCATGTCATCGAAGTCCATGTAGGCCCCCAGACCGAAGCGCAATTCGACCAGTTGCGCCACGTCCACCTCGATCGTCTCGCGTCGCCCGCTCAGGAACTCGGCTTCGACGACGTCACCCGCCCCGACCCCCAGATGGTCGGCCAGCCGCTCGGACAGGACGATGCCGCCGCGCGGCACATCCAGCGTCCGCCCGTCCGCATCGAGCACGCGGCCCAGATCGTTGCCGGGACGGCGCGCCTCGATACCGATGCGTTTGGACAGGTGGCCGTGCCGCAGGATGGCGGCCTGCATGTGCTGGCTTTCCGCCTGCAGCACGCCGGGCAGATTGCGCACATCCTCAAGCGCCGCTTCGGGAACCTCGTCGCCAAACTGCAGGATCGCATCCTGCCGGTTGGTCTGGTAGAACGCCAGATCGACAATCTCGTCCAGCGCGTCGTTGATGAAAGTCGCCGAGATCACCGACGCCACCGCCAGTGCCAGCCCCAGCGACGTCAGCAGGCTGCGCAGCGGCCAGCGCAGCAGGGACCGCAGGATCATCACGGTGGATTGCCGCAGCCGCAGCGACTCCATCAGGTCATCGACCGCGGACCGTTTGAAGCGCGGCGGGGCAGGCGGTTGCATCGCGATCGCCGGGGCCAGGTTCGCCGCTTTCAGCGCGGCCTGAAGCGCGCCCAGGCTGGTGGTCGCCAGACCGGCCAGACCGGCGGCTGCGTAGACCCAGTAGGACACCCGGAAGATCACATAGGGAAAATCGAAGAAATCCGCGTATTGCGCCGCGGTCGTCTGCGCCAGCAGCGTGCCCGCGATCCAGCCCAGGACAACACCGACCACCGCGATCAGCGCCGCGAGCATCAGGTAATGCAGACAGATTTCCGTGTTGGAATAGCCGATGGCCTTGAGCAGACCAATCTCGCTGCGTTCAAGCGTGATGATCCGGCTCATCACCATGCTGACCAGAAAGCCGGCAATGCCGAAGAATATCGGCGGCAGGACCAGCGCCATCCCCCGAAGTTCGTTCAGCTGGGTGTCGAGAAAGGCATCCGAGATCTGGTCCGTGCGATCATGCGCGCCAAGGCCGCCGAAGGGTTTCAGCAGCGTATCGAGCCGGTCGATCACCGGTTCGGGCCGCGCCCCCGCCGCCAGCGACAGGGACACATCGTTGAACGCGCCGGTCATGTCGAAGGCCGCGGCTGCCGTGCGTTCGGGCATCCAGACGATGCCGAAGGCCGCGTTGTCGGGCATCAGCGCACCCGGACCGATGGTATAGACGAACTCGGGCGACAGAACGGTTCCGACGATGACAAAAGCGCGTTTCTGCCCCCTGAGATTGGCGCTGAAACTGTCGCCCAGCGCAAAACCGCTGGCCTGCGCAAAGGGCGCATTGACCATGACTTCATCCGTGCGCGCCGGGTCCGGAGCCCGCCCCGACACAAGCAGCGGCACGTTCAGGACCGGCTCTGACGTTTCGGGGTAGGACAGGATGTGGCCCACGGCGGTGCGCGACCGTCCGGGGATATCGAGGATCGCGGCCCCGGCGATGCGGCCCTCGACGCTGACGACGCCGTCGATGCGCGCGATTTCGGCCAGCAGCGACAACGGCGCGCGATTGGTGCGCGCGAACACGTCGGCAAAACGGTTGCGTTCGTAATAGGCATCCCGGGTTTCGGACAGCGCCTTGTACATCCCGACCGACGTCAGCAGGATCGCCACGCCGCAGGCCAGGACAAGCGCGATCGCAAGGGCCTGGATCCACAGCCGCTGGAAGTCCCGGAAGAGTTTCCTGTCGATGGCGTGCATGCCGCTCACCACGCGATCTCGGACGGCGCGATGCGGTTGTCGTTCACCCGCACCTGGCTGATCTTGCCGTCCTGGAAAAAGATCACGCGATGCGCCATGCGCTGGATTTCGGCGTTGTGCGTGATCACGACGGTGGTCGTTCCGAAGCGGTCGTTGATGTCGCGCAGCACCTCGAGGACCTGCACCCCGGTGGTACTGTCGAGCGCGCCGGTCGGTTCATCGCACAGCAGGATCTGCGGGCGTTTGGCGATGGCGCGGGCGATGGCCACGCGCTGCTGTTCGCCGCCCGACATCTCGGACGGGAAGTGGTCCATCCGCTTTGCCAGCCCGACCAGAGCGAGCGCTTCGGCGGCGGGCATCGGATCGGGCGCGACATCGGTCACCAGCTGCACGTTTTCCCGCGCGGTGAGGCTGGGCACCAGATTGTAGAACTGAAAGACGAAGCCGACATGGTCGCGGCGATACCGGGTCAGGCCCCGGTCCGACATCTCGGTCAGTTCTGTATCCTTGAACCAGACGCGCCCGTCGGTGGCGTGATCCAGCCCCCCCAGAATATTGAGAAGTGTCGACTTGCCGCTGCCCGACGGGCCCAGCAGGACGGTCAACTCGCTTTCGAAAAGCTCCAGATCGACGCCGTCCAGCGCGAATACCTTGACGTCCCCGGTCTCGTATACCTTGGTGACGCCCTCGGTCCTGAAAATCGCATCCGCCACGAGACACTCCTGCTGCGCACGAGAGTATTGCAAACCGGGCGGAATGGGATTGATCGATCTCAATCCAGCCCGGACATGCGCAACGGAACGCCTGGATCGCCAGATCGCGCGGGCGTCCGGCAATTTCCGCAAGGGCCGCGTCGGCGGTCAGCCAGTGCCGGTACCCGCCGTGCGGTCCCGGAGGTATTCAAGAAGATCGTCGAAGCTGCGCATCCGGTCGTAATCGGCTTCGGGCATCGGCAGGGACAGGTCGCGGCCCAGGGCGGTGATCAGCTTGAGGAAATCCATCGAGTCGATATCGCACTCGTCGCGCAGATCGGCCGAGGTGTCGATTTCGTCGATCTCGACTTCAGGGGCGATGCGGCCCAGTTGCCTGATCAGGGCGTCGCGCGGGTCTGGTCTGGTCATAGCGCCTCCGGCGTTTGCAAATGACGGATGATTGCGCGCAGAAAGCCCGCGCCGCGGTGGCCGTCGCTGACGCGGTGATCGGCGGCAAGGGTGATGGCGGCGGTCCGGCGCGCGACGACGGCCCCCTCCTGCACGACGGGCGTCCAGCCGGGGGTGCCGATGCCGATGATGGCAACCTGAGGGGGAAAGATCACGCCGGTGATCCCGGCGACGCCACGGTCGCCAAGGCTGGTCAGCGTGATGGTCGGATCGGACAGTTCGCGGGCGCGGAACCGGCCCTGACGGACACGGTCCACAAGATCGCGAAGCCGCGCCATGAGATCGTCCAGATCGCCCGCGTCCGCGTCGTGCAGGGCAGGCGCGACCAGCCCGCCACCGCGCAGGTTGATCGCCATCCCCACATGGCGTTTCGGGCTCGGGGTGAACCGGTCGCCTTCAAAGGTCCCGTTGAATTCGGGAAACTTCGCCACGGCGCGGGCAATGGCCCGTAGATAGAGCGCCCCCACCAGCAGCCGCCCCTCGGGTGGCAAGGCGGCGTTGTGGGTTGCGACGAAGTCCTCCGCGGCGGTCAGGTCGATCGCGTCGGACAGGTAGTAATGCGGGATGTCGCGCTTGGACCGGGACATCGCGTCGGCAATGGCCTGGCGCATGGCCGTCAGGGGCGTGGTATCTGCCGCGCTGTGGGCCGCTGGCAGGTCTTTCAGGGCAATGGTCTTTCCGGTGCCGAGAGAGGTCAGATCGAACCCTGTCTGCGCGGCCCGGCGACGTGCGGCCGGCGTCACGCGCTGGCGCACCGCGTTTGGCGCATTCGTGGCGGGTTTGGGCGTGGGCTGCGGGTCTTCGGGCGCGGGTGGCACGGTTTCGGGATCGACTGGCTGCGGTGCCTCTGGCGGCGGCGGCGCGGGGTCGATGGGCTGCGGCATGTCCGGTCCGGTCGGCACTTCGGGCACCTCGGGCACTTCGGGCACTTCGGGCGCGGGTGGCACGGTTTCGGGATCGACCGGCTGCGGTGCTTCGGGTAGCGGGGGCGGCGGCGCGGGATCGACGGGCTGCGGCATGTCCGGCCCGGTCGGCACTTCGGGCGAATCGCTGTCCCGGATCATCGCGATCGGGCTGCCGACCGGAACCCTGGTGCCCAGCGGCACAAGCCATTCATGCAGAAAGCCATCCTCGAAGACCTCGATCTCGATGGTGCCTTTCTGCGTCTCGACCGCCGCGATGATATCGCCGCGCGCAACCGGTGCGCCGGGGGCGATCAGCTGTTCCACCAGGACTCCGGCCTCCATGTCGGCACCGAGCGAGGGCATCAGGAACGGTGTCATGGCACTTGCGTCATCAGCCGCCTTGCGGCGTCGACGATCCCGGCGGTCTGGGGCAGGGCCGCCTGTTCGAGGTGATGCGCGTAGGGAATCGGAACCTCGGCACTGCACACCCGTCCCGGCGGCGCATCCAGGTCGAAGAACGACTCTTCCGCCAACCGCATGCCGATCTCCGCCGATATGCTGCCGCTGCGCCAGCCTTCATCGACGATCAGCACCCGGTGCGTGCGGGCCACCGACGCGCGGATCGTGTCCATGTCGAGCGGGCGCAGGCTGCGCAGGTCGATCACCTCGGCCGAGACGCCGTCCTTCGCCAACACCTCTGCCGCGTCCAGTGTCTTGAACAGCGACCCGCCGTAGGTCACCAGCGTGATGTCGTCCCCGGCGCGGCGGATAACGGCCCGGTCGATGTCCACGGGGCCCGCGTTCTCGGCGATGTCGCCCGCCATGTTGTAGAGCATCACATTCTCGAAGATCAGCACCGGGTCGGGGTCTTCCAGCGCCGTCCAGAGCATCCCGCGGGCATCTTCAAGCGTTGCAGGCGCCAGCACGCGCAGGCCTGGAATGTGGGCATACCAGCCCTCGAGGCTGTGGGAATGCTGCGCGGCAAGCTGCTTGCCCGCGCCCGTCGCCATGCGGATCACCAGCGGCACGCCGAACTGGTTGTTGGACATGTGCCGAAGCGTCGCCGCGGTGTTCATGATCTGATCGAGCGCCAGCAGCGAGAAGTTGACCGTCATGATCTCGACGATCGGGCGCATGCCGACAACGGCGGCACCGATCCCGGCCCCGGTAAACCCCGACTCCGACAGCGGTGTGTCGCGGATCCGGTCTGGGCCGAACCGGTCCAGCAGGCCCTTGCTGACGGCATAGCAGCCGCCGTAGCGGCCCACATCCTCGCCCATCAGGAACACCCGGTCGTCGCGCGCCATGGCATCGGAGATCGCGGCTTTCACCGCCTCGCGATAGGTGGTCTGCACAAGCTTGCCGGGGGGCGGGACAGTAGGCGCGGCGGGCCGGTCCGGGGCCATGACATAGCGCTCGAGGGTGTCGAGGGGTTCGTCATGGCCGGCCTCGGCGAAGGCCACGGCCGCGTCGATCTCGGCGCGGACCTGGGCCTTGATCTCGTCGAGGTCGGTGGCGTGCAACAGCCCGCTCTCGATGGCCCAGTCCCGAAACCGCACGATCGGGCCCTTTTCGCGCCATTGCGCGACCTCGGCCTTGTCGCGGTAAAGCTGCGCGTCGAACATCGAATGCGCCCGGAAGCGGTAGGTCCGGCATTCGAGGAAATAGGGCTCCTTGGTTTTGGCGATGGTTTGCAGCGCCCGCCTCGCTGCCGCCTCGACCGCGACCACATCCATGCCGTCGACAACCTCGGAGGTGATCGCATAGCTGCGCGCCTTTGCGGAAATGTCGGTCTCGGCCTCCGAGATCTCGAGCGGGGTGCCCATCGCGTAGCCGTTGTTTTCACAGACAAACAGGACCGGAAGGTCCCACAGCGACGCCAGATTGAGGCTTTCGTGAAACTCACCCTCGGCGACGGCGCCTTCGCCGAAGAAACAGGCGGTCACCGCGTCGGTCGCCTGCATCCGGTCGGCCAGTGCGAGACCCACGGCCATCGGCAGGCCGCCGCCGACGATGGCATTGCCGCCGTAGAAATTGTGATCCTTGCTGAACAGGTGCATCGAGCCGCCGCGCCCGCCAGCGCAGCCTTCGGCCTTGCCGTACATCTCGGCCAGAACCTGCGTCATGGGCACGCCACGGGCAAGCGCGTGGCCATGTTCGCGATAGGTCGCCACCACCCTGTCCTGCGGCTCCAGAAGCGGGATGATGCCTGTCGCCACCGCCTCTTCGCCGTCATAGAGATGCAAAAAGCCGCGGATCTTTTCCTGTGTGTAGACCTCGGCGCATTTTTCCTCGAACAGGCGCAGGCGCAGCATCGTCGTCATGAGATCGCGGACATGGGTCGCATCGAGGCGGGGTTTCGTGCGCGTGACGGTCATGTCTCATCGCTTTCCAGGGTCGAGATGTCGCCCTCCGGCAGGCCGAGTTCGCGGGCCTTGAGCAGACGACGCATGATCTTGCCGCTGCGGGTCTTCGGCAAGTTCCGGCGGAACGCGATGTCCTTCGGGGCCACCGCGGGCCCAAGACGCTTGCGGGCATGTCCCAGCAGATCGAGGCGCAGATCCTCGCTGGCCTCATGCCCGGGTTTCAGCGCCACATAGGCCTTGACGATTTCACCTGCCGTCTCGTCGGGCAGGCCGATCACGGCTACCTCGGCCACCGCGTCATGTTCCATCAACGCGCTTTCGACCTCGAACGGGCCGATCAGGTGGCCCGCGCTCTTGATCAGGTCGTCGGCGCGACCGACAAACCAGAAGTAGCCGTCGGCGTCCCGCATCGCGAGGTCACCGCTGAGATACCAGCCGCCCTTGAAGCATTTGTCGTAGCGCGCCTGTTCATTCAGGTAGCCGCGCATCATCGACGGCCAGCCCGGGCGCAGCGCCAGCTCGCCGATGGCCATGGGCGTGGTCAGTTCCGAGACGGTGTCGCCCGCCACCTCGACGATGCCCGCGTCGATGCCGGGCAGGGGCTTGCCCATCGATCCGGGTTTGACGTCCATCGACGCGAAATTCGCGATCATGATGCCGCCGGTTTCGGTCTGCCACCAGTTGTCGTGGAACGGCTGGCCGAAGGTGTCCTGCCCCCAGATCACCGCTTCGGGGTTCAAGGGTTCGCCGACGCTGGCCATGAAGCGCAGGTCGGGGAACCGCCGCGCGCCGATGGCCTCGGCCCCGGCCTTCATCAGCATGCGGATGGCCGTGGGGGCGGTGTACCAGACGGTGACGGCCTCGGTTGCCAGGATCTCATACCAGCGCGCCACGTCGAATTCCGCCTCGTCCACGATCATGGTGCAGCGATTGGTGAGCGGCGCGATGATGCCGTAGGAGGTGCCCGTGACCCAACCGGGGTCGGCGGTGCACCAGTAGGTATCGCCGGGCCGCAGGTCGAGCGCGATGCGCCCGGTTTCGGTGTGGGACACCACGGCCTGATGCACATGCACCACGCCCTTGGGCCTGCCGGTGGTGCCCGAGGTGAAGTGCAGGAGCGCGGTGTCCTCGGGGTCGGTTTGCGCGGTCTCGAAGCTGTCGGATGCGCTGTCCATCAAGGGGGCAAGGGCGGTCGTGCCGGGGGCGTCGCCGTCGATGGTGAACACCGTGCGCAGATCCGGCAGGTCCGCGCGGATGCCCGCCACCTTGCGACGGTAAAGCCGGGTCGAGGTGACCAGCGCGGTCGCCGATCCGATCTCCATCCGCGCCTTGATGGGTTCCGGCCCGAACGCCGAGAAGAGCGGGCAGAACACGCAGCCCGCCTTCAGGGTACCGAGGGCCGCGATATAAAGGTCCGGCACCCGCCCGAGCAGCGCATAGACGCGGTCGCCCCGGGTCAGGCCGCTGGACAACAGCACATTGGCGAAGCGGTTGGTCGCGCGGGAAAGCGCGGCATAGGTGATATCCGTGCGCGCGCCGGACTTGGCGATCCAGCGCAGCGCGATCTGGTCGCCATGACCGGCGGCGACGTGGCGTTCGATTGCCTCATGGGCGATGTTGAGGTGCCCGTCCGGCAGACCGTCAAGCGACGCCTGCGCCTCGGTCCAGGAAAAGGCGTCACGGCATTGCCGGTAATCCGGCATGTTGGCCGCATCCCGCGTGTCGCGGCCCTTGCCGAGGATCGTGCCGGGCGGGCGATCGCCGGTCATTGGGCCACGAAGCCGCCGTCGACGGGAATGACCGCGCCGGTGACGAAAGAGGCGCGCGGCGAACACAGCCACATGATCAGCTCGGCCACCTCTTGCGGGGTGCCGATCCGTCCGATCGGGTGCATCGGGTCCATCATCTGGGCGCTGGTCTGGCTGCCTCCGGTGGCCTGATCCGCAAGCGAATCCAGCATGCGCGTGTCGATGCCGCCGGGGCAGACCGCGTTCACCCGGATGCCCGCCTTGCCATATTCGAGCGCGGCGTTCTTGGTCAGACCGGCCACCCCGTGTTTGGAGGCCACATAGGGCGACAGGCCGGGAAACCCGATCAGACCCGCCACCGAGGACAGATTGACGATGGCCCCGCCGCCGGTTTTCAGCATCGCCGCGATTTCGGCCTGCAGGCACAGGAACGGCCCCTTGAGGTTGATCGCGATGATGGCGTCGAAATTGTCTTCGGTCTGGTCGACGAAGGGCGTGATCCGGCCCTCGATGCCTGCGTTGTTCACCGCGCAGTCGATCTTGCCATAGGTGGCGACGGCCTTGTCGATCAAGGCCGAGACGTCCGCCGCCTTCGATACATCGGCAGGCACGAAGATCGCCGCGCCGCCGGCCTTTTCGATCAGTGCGACGGTTTCGGCACCGCCGTCGGCGTCGATATCCGACACCACGACATTGGCCCCTTCCGCGGCGAAACACACAGCGGTGGCGCGACCGATACCGGCGGCCGCTCCCGTGATGACGACGCTCAATCCATTGACGAGTCCCATTCTGCGCCTCCCTGATACGGCTGAAATCGTGTCTCCCGGCCTCAGGATGCGGCATGATCGGCGCAACGCGATTGACCAAAGTCAATCCGGCCGGACCGACCGGGCCATATCTTTGCCCATGCCGATCATCCGACCTGCGAAGGAGACCGCGATGCAGACCAATTCATTTCCGGCCTATGACCTCAGCGACAACACCACAGGCTGTTGTCCGCGGTTCAATCCCGAGGGATGGGACAATCAACACCTGCACTTCGAGAACAAGAAATTCGTGCGTGCCACGACACGCAGCGCCATGCACATACCGTGGAACATGGGCGCGGTCTTTGCGCGGGTGCAGGGCCATATCGAGGATGCCGCCGCCGCCGACCCGGCCACGGAAATCACGCTGAGCCATGATCTTTCGCCCTGGGAGGCCGAGCATTTCTTTGCCGTGTCCCGGGATGTTCCGGACGAGGAGGTGACGACCCTGTCGGGCGATTTCGTGACCCGCGTTTTCGAGGGGCCGTACCGGCGCACCAAAGAGTTCGACCACGACATGCGGGTGGCGGCCAAGGCCATGGGCAAGACCGCCAGCGACGTCTACTTCTTCTACACGACCTGCCCGAAATGCGCCAAAGCCTACGGCGAGAATTACATCGTGGGGGTGGCAAAGGTTTAAGGCGCGGCGCGGCGGCTCATTCGGCCAGGGACGCAACGTCGCAGGTGGCGTCTTCCGGCGCGGCGCCGTTCTCCGCGCGACCCAGGTTGTAGATGTCGGGATGGTCGACAATCTGGCCCGCACTGTCGGGAAACCGGGGGAAATAGCCCAGTGTCACCGGGATCGGCGGCGCGGGCGCATCGAAGGTCCGGCGGCCATTGGCCAGCCGGTGCACCTCGGCCAGGTCCATGTCGAGGACAAAGGCCGCCAGCCGGTCCCACTGCTGCACACGCACGCAGCCATGCGACAGGGCGCGATAGGTCTGATCGAACTTTTCGCGATGATTGGTGTCATGCAGATAGACCAGCAATCCCGGCTGCAGCCTGACGGCAAGCAGCCCGAGGGGATTGTTGGGGCCCGCGGGCCAGACGCGATCCTTGTATTCCCCACTGGCGATCATGGAGGGGGTCGGTCGCCAGGTCGGACGGAACCGCACGGTGGAGACGTAGGTCTTCAGGCGCGGCGTCCGGTGCCAGGGCGCCCCCACGATGACACGGCTGCGCAGCACCAGCGCGCCCTGATCGAAGGCCAGCAGCTCGAAGGAGGGGATATTCACCAGGATGGCCTTCCCCTCGAGCGGTATCCGGTAGGACACGCCCGCGCGGTCGAGCTGCGTCTGATACCCTTCGGCGGATGTCTTCGCGGGCAGCGCGCAGAACGCCACCAACAGCGCGACGGCGAGGGACAGGAAGACCCGATTTCTGTTCATGCGCATTGACCGATCTTTCGTTGTGCTGTGCATCTCACGTGCCGACCATCCCGTTCGAAGACCCGTCGGCACCGCTATCGTAGTGGGCTTGGCAGGCCTGTTCCAGCCCGCGAATGACGCGTTTGCCATCCAGGGGACCGCCATGTTGGGTGACGACGGTCGACTGGCCTTCGGGCTGATCCATCCGTTCGAAGTAGATCACCACCCAGTCGCGGGTCTTGCCGAACCGATGCGCGGTGGCGCTGTTCGAGAACAGCGCCGTGTAGTGCCATCCGTCCCGTTCGGTGTGCAGGATCGGCAGGCGGGCATCGCCCGTCGGGTTGAACCGGCGCGGCCGGATCGTGGGCAGCCGGTCGAGAGTGCCGCGATACATCCGGTCAATCGCAAGGATGTCGGCAACCGGGGGGTGCTGCCGGTCGGTCGGGGGCGTGCGCGGGCGTCTGCGCGCCAGCATTTCCGACAGCGAGTGGCGCAGGCCCTCGATCCGGCGCGGTCCGATTCCCCTGAGCGCTGCCAGCCGTCCGTCATACGCCGCGGCCTCCAGCGCCTCGAGGGTTTCGATGCCCAGGTCTTCATGGATCTGGCGGGCCAGGGTCGGGCCGATCATCGGCACGGTCTGAAGCACATGCTCGGGATCCGCCGCGCCCCGCAGCCGGGCCAGAAGGCGCGCGTCGCCGGTATCGAGGATTTCCGCGATGATGGCGGCGATCGACCGACCGATGGTCGGCAGATCATCCAGGGCGCGTTCTCCTCCGCGCTGGTAATCGAGCCGGATCGGGTGCGGCAATCCGCGCAGGTATTCCGCCGCGTCGCGGTAGGCCCGGACGCGGAACAGCGACCCGGCCTGCTGATCGAGAAGAGCGGCCACGTCCTCCAGCTTGTCCGCGACAAAGCGGTTTTCAGACAGCGCGTCGTCGCGTGCGGGGTCGATGCCCATGCAGTCCTCCGGTCATTGCCTGCGCCATCCTAGCCGCAGCCCCGATGCGGCGACTTGATCGCAATCAAACGGCGCAGCCGGGGCGTGCGGGGCGGCTGGGGCAGCCGGGGCAGGGTGCGGCGATGGCCCGCATCAGGCCTGCCCCGACGGCGCGCCCGACCCGCGCAACGCGGCGCTGATCTGCGCAACCGTATCGGACAGCGTGCCACCGGCGGAAATGACCTGCCAATCGGCGGGGCGCACCGCGCCTGCCACCTGCGCCCGCACCACGTCGGCATCGGCGTCGGACGCATCGCCGCGCCGTGCCGTGACCCGTGCGATCAGGGTATCGTCTGGCGCGTCCAGCCAGAACCGGTGCAGCGGAACACCGGCGGTTGCGGCGATGGCGGTCGCCTTGCGCCGGGCGGCGGGGTCCAGAAACGTCGCATCGATGATCGCGGAATGGCCGGTTTTCAGGATGGTCTGCGCGCGCAGGACCAACCTGTCATAGATCGCGGCACGGGCGTCGGGCGCATAGGCGGATGCGGCAAGATGGGTCCGGGGATCGGCACCCCGCACCGCCTTGCGCTCGGTATCGCTGCGCAGGTGCACCGCGCCGGGGGCCGCCCCGATGCCTGGGGCGAGGTGCTGCGCGACGGTGGTCTTGCCGCTTCCCGACAAGCCGCCGATCAGCACAAGCGCAGGCGCGGGAGGCGACAGAACCGCCAGCGACTGGGCCAGATAACGGGCGGCCTCGGGGCTGATCGGCGATGCCGTCGCGCGGGCGGTTTGCGCCAGCACCATGGCACGGATCGCGGCGCGGATCGCGATGAACAGGGGCAGCGCCGCCAGCCCATCATCCTCGTGGCCCATCGCCGCCAGAAGATAGGACCCGAGGGCCATGTTCGCCGCCCGATCGAGGCCGCGATGGTGCAGGTCCATGATCAGAAACCCGAGGTCGTAGAGGACATCGCAGGTGCCCAGAACCTCGTCGAATTCCAGTGCGTCGAAGGGGACCGGCTTGCCGTCGAGCAGCACCAGATTGCGCAGATGCAGATCGCCGTGGCAGCGACGAATATGGCCGCCCGCGCCGCGCTGGCGCAAGAGCAGTTCAACATGGTCCAGCGCGGCGCGGCTTCGGGCGTGGAACCGGGCGATCCGGGCCGCATCCAGCAGGTCCGAGAAGTCCGCGAATACCCGGTCCAGTTCGTCCAGAATATCGCGGATGAGCGTCGCGCCATCCGTGAACCGCTGCGGCGTCTTGAGGTGGTAATCGAACACGCCCTGCCCGAGATCGCGGGCCAGGGCGTCATCCAACCGGCCGGCGTCGGCGATCGTTGACAGTTCATCCGACGCCGGGAACTGCCACATGCGCAGGACCCATTCGACCGGCGTGCCATCGCCATCCAGTGCCAGATGCCCCCCCGCCTCGCGGGTGACGGGGATCACGCTGTCGTAGATCGCGGGGGCGGTGGGCGCATTCAGTGAAAGTTCGCGACGTATCATCTTTTCGCGCAGGGCCAGCGTCGACAGGTCCATGTAGTCGTACCGCACCGCGCGCTTGATCTTCAGGGCGACGTCGCCTGCCAGGAACACAAGCGCGCCATGGGTCTGGATGACCTCGACAGGCCCGCCGCCGGGATGGGTTTCCGACGATGAGAGGAAGGCGATCACCTCTGCCTGGGGGTCGGCATCCTTGCAATTCGGGGTCATGGGGTGCCGCGTGCCTCCGCTGCGCTGTGCCGGGCGGGGTGGCCGGGCCTTCTGATCAGGGCTGTATCAGTCAAAATCGGTACCGCAAGATCTGACCCCGGACGGATTGTTCCCGCCGCCAGCGCCGCCGCCAGTGATGCCGGTGGTCCCTGTGGCCCTGCCGCCCGCGCCGCAACCGGACGTGCAAGGGACCACGGGGATCGTCGGCGCGCCGGTCGCGCCCGGGGGGCTGACCGGCTCAGGCTAGGGCAAGTTACGCCGCGCCGATTGACACCGATCAATTGCATTGCGTCAATGGCATCTACAAAGCTGTCAGGTGTGTTTTTCGCGGTCGACGTCCCGTTTCCGGTGCATGGCAGTTCCGGGCGACGTCTTGGCGGCCTCTGGGCAGCGTCTGCACGGTTTCTGGACGGTTTCTGGGCGACGTCCGGTTGCGTCCCGGGGGGGGGGGCGAAAGCCCGCGGCGCAATGTCGACTTGCGCGGTGTCGATCCGTCCGGGGCCGATACGCGACACTGCCGGACCAGAAAGGACGATGTGCGATGTGTTGGAGCGTGGAGGCGACAGTCGGGATGATCGCGGTCGGCACGGTCGCCACCGCTGTCACCTATCGGCGCGGCGATCCGCCCGCATTCTGGCTGACCATGGGCTACTTCACCTTGATGGAGGCGCTGCAACTGGCGGGGTACGGTGTGCTCGACCAGTGCGGCACGCCTGCGAACACGTCGGTGACGGTGCTGTCCTATCTGCACATCGTCCTGCAGCCGTTCTTCATCAATGCCTTCGCGATGGAGCTGGTGCCCGGTGTGGTCAAGCGGCGGGTGCGCGTCGGGGTGTTTGCGGCTTCCGCGGCCTCGTCGCTGGTGATGCTGGCCCAGCTCTTGCCGCTGCCCGAGCTTGGCCAATGTCAGCCCGGCAGCCCGCTCTGCGCGGACAGGTGGTGTACGGTGACGGGTGACTGGCACATCGCCTGGGACGTGCCCTATAACGGCCTGCTGGTCGGGCTCGAGCGCATGTTCGGCCTCCATGCCGGGTTCCCCACCTACATGATCGCCGCATTCGTCCTGCCGCTGATCTACGGCGCGTGGCGCTTTGTCATCGTCCATGCCGTTGCGGGACCGATCCTTGCGGCCAGCCTGACGACCGACCCCAACGAGATGCCCGCGATCTGGTGCCTGTTCTCGATCGCGATCCTGCTGATCAGTCTCAGCCCGATGGTCAGGCGCACGGTGTCCACTCGGCGCTGGTGGGGCAGGCCGGTCGGTCCGGCCTAGGCCAGCGGTGCCGCCGAAGATGCCGCGCATGCCCGCCGCCGGGGCGCCGGCCGGGGTCGGGCTGCGGATCGCCCCGTCGGGCCGGGTCACAGACCGAAGGGATAGGTCTCGTCCTCTTTGCTGTCCGTGCGCGTCGGCAGTGCCGTGACCGCCTGCGTCTTGTCGAACCAGACGAACGCGTCGTACTGATCGGCCAGAGAGGCATGGGCGTAGTGGCTCGTGCGTTCGGTCTCGGGCCGGTAGATGACGCCGATATAGCGCTGCAAGCGTTGCGGGCTCAGAAGCTGCTGGAACTCCGGTGCCTGCGCTTTTCTGAAATCCCACAGGAAGCGGTCATGATCGACCGCGTGGCACAGCGCCTCGTGGCTTCCGGGGCGCGGCGGGCGGACGGTCATGATCTCCATCGGGGCGTCCCATTCGGACGCGGCGGCAACGGTGCCGGAGGCCGTCCCGAAGCCGATCAGCGCGGCGGCATCGCCAAATTCCTGGCGGCAGAGTTGACCGATATTCAACTCGCCTCGGGTGCGGCCCATGTCGGTGAAACGTGCATCGCCGATATGGGAATTATGCGCCCAGACGACGACTTTGCTGTCCGGCCCACGATGGTCCAGGATCCGGCGCAGCGTGTCGAACATGTGCTGGTCGCGCAGGTTCCATGACTGGCGCGAGCCATAGTACATGACGCGGTAATAGCGTTCCGCGTTGGCCACCAGTCGGGCGTTCTGCGCGGCGTCGAAGAACTGTTCGCCGTCATGATCGGCATAGGCCAGCTGCTTTTTGAACAGGTCATTGAGGATCTGCGTCACCGGCTTTTCGCATACCGAGAACCCGCGTGTCAGCGCCGCGCGGCCATAGGCCGCCGGATCATGCGACCATTCCGACAGGCAGGCGTATCGCGCGCGGGCCACCGCGGCTGCGGCGTCGTCGACGCGGTCGAGATAGGCCAGAACCGCCGCGATGGACGCGTTCATGTTGTAAAGATCGAGCCCGTGGAAGGCGACGCGGTCGGCGCTGTCCCGGGTGCCGTTGAGCTGGTGCAGATAGCGCGTGAAGGCGTCGAACTCGACGTTGCGCCACATCCATGTGGGAAAGCGCGAAAACGGCGGAGGGGTCATCGCCTCGGGGCTTTTGTGCCGGACATAGCGGTCCACCATCGCCGCGTCGGGCCAGTCGGCTTCGACGGCAACGACGGAAAACCCGTGATGCTCGATCAGACGCCGGGTGATCGCGGCGCGGGCGCGGTAGAATTCCGATGTGCCGTGCGTCGATTCGCCCAGCAGCACGACCCGCTTTGTCCCGAACCGGTCGAATGCCGTGGCGAAATCGGGGGCGCTGATCGCGGGCAGGGGTTCGGCAGCCGCGCCGAGCACCGCTTCGGCGGTGACGGTCGCGGGCGGCGGCGCGGGCGTCGGGCGGGGGGGCGCATCCGGGCGCAGGTGGTCCCTGAACCATCGGGCGGCATGCGCGACGGCCTCGTCCAACGTGCCCGGCTCTTCGAACAGGTGGCTTGCGCCGCGCACGATCTCGATCTTCTTGTCACATCGCAGCGCGACAAGGGCCTGTTCGTTCAGGCCGATGACGGTGTGATCGAGGCCGCCGACGATCAGCAATGTCGGGGCCTGGACCTGCGGCAGGTAATCCATCGCCAGATCCGGCCGTCCGCCACGCGACACCACCGCGGACACCCGTCCCCCGAGTTCGGCTGCCGCCACAAGCGCCGCCCCGGCACCGGTGCTGGCCCCGAAGATGCCCAGCGGCAGGCCGTCCAGATCCGGCTCCGAGGCGATCCACATCGCGGCTTCCACGACGCGATCGGCCAGCAGGGGAATGTCGAAGACGTGGCGTCGATCCTGTTCTTCCCCGGGCGTCAGAAGATCGAACAGCAAGGTCGCAAAGCCCAAGTCGTTCAGCGTTTGGGCCACATGGGCGTTGCGCGGGCTGTGGCGGCTCGACCCGCTGCCATGGGCGAACAGGACGATGCCCCGCGGGTCCGGCGGGACCGTCAGATCGCCGGGCAGAGCCAGCGGCGGAACCGCGATCCGCCGCCTGTGGAGGCGACTTTCGACCGCGTCCGAAGTCTCTGTCGGCTGGATCGCGACCTGTTCCAGCAGGGCCACGGTTTCGTCGTCGGTCAATTGGTGGAAGTCGCGATAAAAGCCGCCCACACCCCGGAAGGTGGTTGCCGGATACAGGCAAAGGATGTCGTCGGCCTGACCGGAGATGTCATCCAGCGCCTCTTTCGGCGCAACCGGAAGCGCCACGACGATGCGCGCGGGCCTGCTGCGCTTCAGCCCGATCAACGCCGCCTTCATCGTGGCCCCGGTTGCCAGCCCGTCATCCACCACGACGACGGTGCGCCCCGCCGGGTCGAGCCTTGGCCGAGTGCCCAGATACCGCGACTTGCGGCGTTCGAGTTCGGCCCTCTGGTCCGCCACGGCCTTCGCGATAAAGGCGTCGTCGGCACCGGACAGGCGTTTGACGGTGTCGTTGATGACGATCTCCCGGCTGGCCCCCTCGACGATTGCGCCAAGGGCGAGTTCCGGATTTTGCGGCGCGCCGATCTTGCGCACCAGCAGCAGATCGAGCGGCGCGTGAAGCGCCTTGGCGACCTCGACGGCCACCGGCACGCCGCCGCGGGGCAGGGCGTAGATCAGCGGCGCGTCAAGCCCGCGTGCCGCCAGAGCGTCTGCCAGTTGCCGACCCGCGTCGGCACGATCGGAGAATGGGAATGAATTCTGTTCCACGGTTTACAGACTAGTACCTGCGCGGACCTGCGGATTGAGCGCGATCAATCCCGGCGCACAATTCCTGCGCCCCCCGCACCGCAAGCCGCGCCCGAAGGCAGCGGCAAGTGGACCTGACGGGCGACGCGACCTGGCACCGGCCTGACCAATATCAATGACAGCTTGGGCCCGCCCACGCGAGACTGATCCCGAAGGGGGCGGATCGCGTGTCACATATCGCCAAAGACAAGGGGGCCCCGCCGCAGGCCAAGCCGACCCGGGTGCCTGCGCCGAGTCTGCCCACGGGCGGCGGCGCGATTTCCGGCATGGGCGAGACGTTCTCGGCCGACCTCGTCACCGGCACCGGCGCGATATCGCTGCCGATCGCCGCAAGCCCGGGGCGGTCAGGGTTCGGGCCGGATCTGGCGCTGACCTACAACTCCCGTTTCGGCAATGGTCCCTTTGGCCTCGGGTGGCGCCTGTCGCTGCCGTCGATCGAGCGCAAGACCGAAACAGGCTTGCCGCGCTACGAAGACGAGACCGACTCCGACGTGTTCGTCCTGTCGGGGGCCGACGACCTTGTGCCGGTTCACCGCACCGACCCGGGCGGTCACTGGGTTGCCGCCCATCCGGGATTTACCATCGCTTCCGACGGGTTCCGGGTGCGCGATCCCGACGGTCGCCCCGTCATCCACGAAGACGAACAGGATGGTTTTCGCGTCCGGCGCTATCGACCGCGTGTCGAAGGGCTGTTTGGCCGCATCGAACGCTGGAGCCGCATCGGCGCGTCCGGCGATGTTCACTGGCGGACGATATCCACCGACAATGTCGTCACGCTGTACGGCCAGGACGCGGGTTCGCGCGTTGCCGATCCGCTTGATCCAGGCCGCATCTTCACGTGGCTCATCTGCGAGACGCGCGACGACAAGGGCAACGGCATCCGATACCTCTACAAGGCCGAAGACGGCGCGGTCACGCTGCGCCCCGGTCAAGGCGATCCGTTCCGCGAGGCGCATCAGGCGAACCGTGGGGCCGCCGCCGATCCCCGCCGGACCGCCCAGCGCTACCTGCACCGGGTGCTCTATGGCAACGTCAAGCCTTTGCTCGACGCCCGGGGCGCGCGCCCGCGCAGCCTCGACGATCTGCCCAACGCGCCATCGGACACCGGGGCCGATTGGCTGTTCGAGCGATGCATCCCCGGTCGATATCTGCGCAAGGGACCCTCAGACCGAGTGGCTACGCAACCAGTCGATATCGATCTCGTTTGTTGAGACCGAGAGGGGCCGATCTTCCCGGCACCCCAAGGCGAGCGCGGACATATGATCTGGGCCAGTCCGCAGGGAAAAGAACTTCCAAAAGAGCATTCCGTCGAAGCCCGGATCGAACAGGGGTGCGATCGGCTCCAGTGAAAAGCCGAGCCGTTCAGGAGACAGGTTCATCCCCAGACCGGTGGCTTTCATATAGGCTTCCTTGAGGGTCCAAAGGGTAAAAAAGACGATGTGACGATCGCAGGGTCGGCAGGCTTGCAATGCCACGCATTCTTCGGGCGCGAAGTACCTTTCGGCGATTTCGAGTGGTGCCGGGCGGGCGAGACACTCGACATCGACGCCAAGGGTCACATCCAGGCCGAGGGCAACCAGGGCAATTCCGCGGCTGTGGCTCAGGTTGAAGGCAGGAGGCGCCACGTCGCCTTTCGGAACCAGTTCGGGTTTTCCGAAGCGTCCGCTGCGTATTTCGACCACGGCCGGGGTCTGCCCGGTGCACTGGCTCAAGAGGGTGCGGGCCAGCGCGTGGGCGGCAATGTAGTCCGATTTGTCTTGCTCGAATACAAACCGTTGGGCGCGTTCCCGCTCCGGGGCACTCAATCGCGTCTCCAACTCCCGACGCTCTATCGCCGAGATCCTTTCGGTCGCGATCCAGCACAGCGTGACGTGATCTTTTGGCATGGGTCCGTCGCATCAATCTGAAAGGCCGGTCTGGAGCCGCAACAGCCCGAGTTGGAGTGCGTTACCTTTGCAGCTGATCACTCCCTTTCCAGAACCGCGACGCCTGCGATTGTCGCCAGCTGATCCGCCGGGGGAAGCTGCTTGTCATTGGCCAAAAACATCTCGAGCAGTTCGATGATGGCATATTCACCTTCGCCGATCACACCCAGGGAAATGTTGGAATCGTCAAGCGCCCACGCGTAATCGCTGCTTATATACGGACCGCCGCCGATGATCGGCAGATCGGGGTGCCGTTTTTTGATATGTGCCAGGGTATCGTGAAAGAAGTTTTTGTAGCAGGACAGGGTCCGCGCGCCGATAACGTCGGGTTTGAATTCGTCGATCAGCGCATCGAGATCTTCGAGAGTGTCAAAATCCACAGCCGATTTGGCGATTTTTCCCGCGACGCGACCGTCCATCTTTTCGTTGATCATGGAATGTAGGTAAAGCATTCCCAAAGGCTGTTCCAGAACCGCGTAAACCGCGCCCTGGTCGGCCCGAAAGAGAGTGGAAAGATCCAGCAGCAGGATGCGCAGGGCATCATCGCGCGTTTCGGCAACGGGTTTTGACGAAATCGTCTCGACCCCGTGCTCGGGCACTTCCCAATCCGTCGTGCATTGCACGCCGTTCAGATCCTCTTTGGTCAATTGAAGGATATTCAAAAGGCCATCAAAATCGTCGATACGATAGGGCAATACGCTGTTGTATTTCTGGACCAACTCGTCTTCGTGAAAATGTTGCATCTGCACGGGCAGGACCGACAGCAATCGTTCGCGATTGAAGAAATACTGCACGAAGAACTCGACCTGCTTTTCCTTGGCAAATTCCTTGCTCCAGGGCAGGGTCTCGGGCGCGTCGTGATACTCGACACTTGGGGCGCGTTCGACCATCTCGCGCGATACGCCATTCTCCAGGGCGAACTCGACCATGTCGCTGCCGGGATAGATTTGAACCATCGACAGAACCGGGAAATGCAACCATTCGATGCTGCGTACAAAATCGAAGGTAAGTTCAAGCTCTTCCTCGGTTTCGCTTGGAAAGCCCATCATGATGAACAGATCGAGCATCAGATTTTCATGATGTTTATCAACGATATACTCGATGTTGTTCCGCAGCTTTTCAAGGTTCATGTTCTTCTTGATGGCGCGCTGGAGCCGGGGTGAGGCGGTTTCCAGAGCCAGCGCAAAGCTGACCACGCCCGCTTCGACCATGAGGTCGATATGATCGGGGGACAGAATGTCGCCGCGCAGACCGTTGGGAAAAAAGATCTGGATTTTCAGGTTGTTCCGGATGACCAGATTGTAAAAACCTTCGCTGATATCGCGCCGCAGGTTGAAGATATCGTCAACGAAGGAAAACCTGCGGAACCCGAGGTCGTAATAATACCGGACCTCATCGTAAATGTTTTGGGGGGACCGGTAATGCGGCTTTTTCGACATGATCCGGTGGCAATAGGTGCAGGAGTAGGGACAGCCCCGCGTCGCCAGGATCGGAATGACGCCATGCGCCATTGCCTCGCCAATCGAATAGGCATATTTTCTGATATCGATGAGGGATCTGTCGACAAAGGGCAAGGCATCGAGGTCCGTGATTGCCTGGCGCGCCGGGCCGAGACGGAGTTTCGACCCGGAATAGGATCGCATCCCTTCTGTCGGAACAGGGCTGACCAACGAGTGCGAACGCTTTGCGGCAGTCTGCGCCATGACCGTTATCTCCTGCTGTTGCTGGCGGTTCCTGCGAAGCGCCGGTCAAAAGAGACGTTCGCCGTTGCGTCGCCCGTTTTTGCCGTGTGCGCGCCGGCGTCTTTGTGTTGCTCAATGCATTTCGCCAATTCAGCGATTGTCGGGTAGTCGTACACAACCGTCAAGGGTAAGGTGACCTGGAAGAGATCTTCCATCCGGTAGGCCAGTTCTGCCGCAAGCTGAGAATGGCCGCCAAGATCAAGGAAATGGTCGCGGCGGCTTATCCCCTCCACGCCCAGCAACTTGCCCCAGACGAGGGCCAGCATTTCCTCGGTCTCGGTGTGCGGCGGGTCTTGATCCTGGCCTGATGCCGGGCGGACGGATCTGGGTTCGGGCAGGCGGCGCGTGTCAACCTTTCCGCTATGCATCAGCGGGAACGTGTCGAGGATCGTGAAGGTCGTCGGCACCACGGCGTAATGCAGTTTGCGTGACACGAATTGGCGCAATTCATCAGCTTCCGGGACCTTGTAGCCGACCGGTTGGACATAGGCGTCGAGCCGACGCGCGCCGTGGTCCTCGCCGGTTGCCACGACGACAGCGGCTGAAACATAGGGGTGCGCAAGGAGGGCTGTCTCGATTTCCCGCGGCTCCACGCGCACGCCGCGAATTTTCAATTGTTCGTCCAGTCGGCTCAGGTATTCGATTGCCCCGTCCGCGCGCCAGCGGCAAAGGTCCCCGGACCGATAGAGCCGCTGCCCGTGATCGCCGAAGGACGATGGCACAAATCGCTCGGCCGTGAGTGCCGCGCCGTTGTGATACCCGCGCGCAAGGCCATCGCCGCCGATGCAAAGCTCTCCGGCGGCGCCGACCGGGGCAAGCGCGCCGCCTTGATCCAGGATGAACAGCTGCGTGTTCGAGATTCCGCGCCCGATCGGGACATTGATCGCCTGCGGATCGACCGATGTCACGTGATGCCAGGTGGCGAATGTCGTCGCTTCGGTGGGGCCATAGATATGCAGCAAACGCGTCGGGCCTCCACTGCGCAACACATCTTGCACGAATGACGGGGTGACCGCTTCGCCGCCGAACAGGACCGTACTTGCCCGGTTGAAGGCCCACGGCGCGTCGCGCACGACGAGGTTGAAGAGGGTGGTCGTCAGAAGCATGACGCTGACCAGATGCCGCTCGGTGTGATCGGTGAATTTCTGCGGCGACAGGAGAAGCGATTTGGGAAAGAGCACCAGTCGGGCCCCGTTCAGCAAGGCGGACCAGGTCTCGAACGTGGAGCCGTCGAAAGACAGGTTCAGGGTCTGTGCGACGCTGTCCGAAGCATCGACGCTGAGGTAATTCGTGCAGGTCGCGAGCCGGTTGATGGCACGATGGGAAATCCCCACACCCTTTGGCGTGCCGGTCGAGCCCGAGGTATAGAGTACGTAGGCCAGATTGTCGGAATGCACCCTCTGCGGAAGGTTGGTGTCATCGTGGCGCGAGATCGCGCCCGTGTCTGTCGCGTCATCAAGGCACAGGACGGTCGCGGGCGTCACCGGCAAGTCCGGCTTCAGCGCCCGGGTGGTCAGCACAAGCGGCGCATCGATATCGTTGAGCAGGTAGTCCAGCCTTTCGCGTGCGGAATCCGGATCCAGCGGCACATAGATGCCGCCAGCCTTCAGCACCGCGAGCATGGCCACGAAGATCATGTCCGACTGCGGCAGGAAGAGCGCGACCGGGGTCTCTGCTTCCAGCCCGCGGCGGATCAGGTCTCGCGCAAGACGGTTCGCACGGCGATTGAGGTTGCGATAGCTGATCTGCCTTGCCCCGTCGACAATCGCGATGGCGTCCGGGGCGCATGTCACCTGCCGTTCAAAGACCTGATGCACGCATGCCTGCGCGGGGAAGGCTGTTGTCGTGTCGTTCCATGTTTCCAGCAGATCCTGCCGTTCGGCCTGGTCGGAAAGCTGCGCCTGCGACAGCCGGATGTCCGGCGTGTCTGCAATACTGCAAAGCAATGTCTGGTATTGGCGGGCCAGACGCGCAATCGTCTCTGGATCGAAGCAGCCGCGATTGTATTCCACTTCCAGCTTGTGGTGCGCCCCGTCGGGAAAGATATTCCACGTCAGGTCGAACTTGGACGTGCGACGCCGGATGCGCCCGGGGCGAAGTGACACGCCCGGAAATGACAGCATGTCGGCGGGCAGGGAATGGACCATGAACATGGTTCCGAAGAAGGGCTGCTGACCAAGGGGGTGGCGCGGTTTGCATCGGTCGACCACCAGCTCGAACGGCACGTCCTGATGTGAAAAGCCGTCGACACACACATCTCGCACGCTTTGCAAAAGCGCCCGGAAGGTCATGTCCGGCGTCAGTCTTGTTCTGAGCGCGAGCGGATTGATGAAAAAACCGACGAGCCGTTCGATATCGGCGTGGTTGCGGTTGGCGCTGGGTGTGCCCACCACGATGTCCGATTGGCCCGTTTGGCGATGAAGAAGCAATTTGAACGCCGCCAAAAGGGTCATGAACAACGTTGCGCCTTCGTGCTCGCCCAGCGCTTGCAGCTTGTCCATCAACGGTGCCTGCAGATCAATGCTGTGCGTGGCCCCTTCGTGTTCCAGCGCGCCCGCCCGTCGATCCGCCTGCAAAGACAGCCGCGGCGCGTCGCGCAGGTGGTTTTGCCAGAATGCCAGCGCGTCCTCGAACTGGCCCTCTTCCGCACAACGCCTTTGCCAGACAGCGTAATCGCCATATTGGAGTGCCGGGTCGGCCAGATCCGGCTTTCGCGCTTCACGCAGGGCCTCGTAACCCAGTGACAGGTCTTCCAGCAGGATCGGCAAGGACGTCCCGTCGCACGCGATGTGATGAAGCATCAACAGCAGGACATGGCGGTCTGGCGCCCGCTGTATCACCGTGACGGCGATCGGTGGCTCTTGGCGCAGGTTGAACGGCTGGCGCGCGATGGTCTCCACGATGTCCGCGATCCTGTCGTCGATATCGTCGGTTTCGGGTGGCATCCGGATAAGGTTGAAGGGCGGTGCCAGCTTAGGATGCACCACCTGACGCACTTCGCCATCGATGCGCTGGAACGTGGTTCTCAGAATCTCGTGACGTTCGGCCAGCCATTCGAAGCCAAGCTTCAGTGCGGTACAATCGAGTGGGCCGTCCAGATAAGCCAGGAACGGCACATGATACAGCACGCTTTCCGGTTGCAGCTCGTACATGAACCACAAGGCGCGCTGCGAAAACGACAGCGGAAAGGCAAACACGTCGGTGGGATCGGTGTCTGTCATCGGGCAATCACGACCTCCAACGGACGGCACCAAAGCCGTCGCCTGCCAGAATGCTGTTGCCGACATCCTTTTCGAGGATCCGGTTGTTCCTTGGGGCCAGGGAACCGACAAGCAACTCTGTCGTCATCTTCAGAAGGGCGGAATGCTCCGCGTTGAACAGCCGGGTGCCCATGAGCTGGCGGCAGCGATGCGACACCTGTTCGGCGAGGTCCGAAACCTGGCAATTCGCGATCTGCGCTTGCACAAGTCCGTCCCGCAGAACGGCCGCATCGGAACCGGCTGCGGCCATGCTTTCGACGGTTGAGGAATAGGCGTTCAGCACCGCATCCGCCGTGCCAAAGCGCACACCGATCTTGCCCATGGAAACGGCCACATCGTCCAATCGTGCCATCGGGCGGCCATCAAAGACCTTGAAGCCCTGCACAAATCGAAGGGTTTCATCGGCGATGCGGCTGGCTCCGCCGAGAAACGCCGAGGCCGCCAGCGAAAGATGCCAGCCCAATTGCATCACGGACATCGCGCCGCCCGGCAGCATGTGGCCCCGCGGCACGTCTAGAACATGGTCCTCGGCAACGGCCAGCTGATCGAAGCTGATCGACCGCGTATCGGATTCCTGCAGAACATCCGGAAAATAGAGAGTGTCGCCGAACGCGATTTTGGGCTGCCCCTTGATGGGTAACAGCAGCGCGGTGGGATCGGGGCTGTCCACCAACGTCAGGTAAAGCATGTCCGCCAGACCGGTGAGCGACACGAAGTGTGACCGCCCCGAGACAACAAACCCGTCGCCATCGGGTTTTGCCACGACGCCTTCGCGAAACGCGCTGTCGCTGTGCACGTATCCATGGGTATTCGCCAGGAAACTTCGATCCGCCAGGATCCCGTCGAGACATGCCCTGATCGACGTATTCGGATGCCGCGACTGATAGGTCTCGAGGGCGCCGAGAACGTAGAGATGGTTTTCAAACGCGTAGGCGGCCCCAAGCCGGGTGCGACCGATCTCTCGCAGGACATTGCCGCACAGCGTATGCGCCGCCGCCAGATCGGTGCGAAACAGGATGGGCAGAAAGGGCAGGTCGGTTTGGCGCAGTGCCTTCCACCATGCGTGCAGGTCCTCACCGGCATCGGCCAGGTCACGGCAGATCGCTTCGGTCTGTGCGCGAATGGCGGCGTGGGTGGGTTGCGTGACGGTCAGCATGACACCCCCGTTCCGGTCGGCTCGACCCAAAACGGCCCGATCGCGAGGCAGTCCAGACCGGCCTGACGAAACGTGTCCAGCGCCTCTTGCGGGGAACAGACGATCGGCTGCTTGTTCACGTTGAAGGATGTGTTCAAAACGACCGGCATGCCGCTCAGTTCTGCGAAGGATTGAATGAGCTTGTGAAACCCCGCGTTGCGCGACGCGGACACGACCTGAACCCGGGCGCTTCCGTCGACATGGGTCGTTGCGGGCAGCTTGTCGCGGTAGTCCGGTCTGACCGGTGCGACAAACAGCATGTTTTCATACATGTCTTCCGTGCCGGGCGTCAGATTGAAGATCTTGCTGGCATGTTCGTGCAGGACCGCCGGGGCGAAGGGGCGGAAGTTTTCGCGCTTCTTGATCAGCATGTTGACGCGGTCTTTTGTCGTGTCGAGACAGGGATTGGCAAGGATGCTGCGTGCGCCCAGCGCGCGCGGGCCATATTCCATCCGGCCCTGAAACCAGCCGACGATCTTTCCGTCCTGAAGCGCCTTCGCGCTCAGTTCGCACAGCTGTGCATGGCTGTCGCAATGCGTGAAGGCAACATCCCCCGCGCCGTCGAGCACCTTGCCGATTTCGTCGTCCGAATAGGACGGACCCAGAAACGGCATCCCCATCGGGGCGGTTTTTGCCGTCGGTGACTTGCTGTGCTTGACGTAAAGTGCCGCACCAAGCGCCGTGCCGTCATCGCCTGCCGCGGGTTGCACATAGATCGAGCGAAAGAGCCTGCTTCGGCCAATGACACCGTTCATGGCGCAATTCAGCGTAACGCCACCGGACAGGCACAGGTCGTTCAGACCTGTCTCTTGCCTGAAATGGCGCAGCAGGTGCAAAACCGCCGTTTGAAGCGCAGTCTGCATGCCTGCGGCGATATCCATGTGATCGCGGGTCAGCTCGCCGCCGGGGTCGCGGGGCGGTCCGAAAACCGCGCTCAGATGCGCTCTGGAGGATGCCAGGGTTTCCTGTTCAAGATCGCTGCCGCTTTCCAGCAGGCACGGGATCGAATATGTGCCGTCGCGGCGCAACTGGATCAGTTCCATGAATTTCGGCAGCGTGCGGCGTGCATCGCCATAGGCGGCAAGGCCCATGACCTTGTATTCGTCAGACGACATGGCAAAGCCAAGATGCAGTGTAACGACTGAATACAACATGCCAAGAGAGTGCAGGGAGGCGATGGTTTTGACGATCTCGATCCCATCGGGGCTGCCGATTGCGACCGTGCAGCTTTCAACCTCGCCCATCCCGTCAGTGACAACGATCAACGCGTTTTTCATGCCACTTGGGTAAAAGGCGCTTGCGGCGTGGGCCAAATGGTGGGGCACTTCGACAAGCTTTTCGGCCATCGATGCGGGCAGATGCGCCGTGATGGCGCGTATCTGCGCCTGTTCGGAATACACGTCCTCGAAACGCGTTTTTTCGAACTCCGACATGCTGCCGAAAAAGTCGCGCAAGGGCTCATACGCGAAGCCGTGGGCCAGATAGTCGATATCGTCCCAGTCCAGCGCCGCGTGGCGCAGGCAAAACTCAAGCGCCTGATGCGGAAAGCGGCCCGTTGCCTTTTCGCGCGAAAACCGTTCTTCCGCCGCTGCGGCCACAATTCCGTCGTCGGACACCAGCGCCGCGGCGGAATCGTGCCCCGTTGCAATCAGAAGATCGCGCGCCGACAGGTTTGGAAAACGCGTCTTCTTGAAAACGTCGCTGTTGTGCAGCCCGCTATAGCCAAGGATGTTCATTCTTGCGCCCCGAATGTCATAAAACGCAGCTTTGCTGAAGCGGTGTCATCAATGTCTCGGGAATGGACTTGATGCTTGGGTTTTTGACCTGGTATTTCACCACATCGTTGTAGCATCGGACAAAGTGTTTCACCTGATCCCGGGTCAGACCGTTGCGCTGCAGGTAATAGGTGCTCCACGGTGCCATTCCCCATTGCGGCAACCACACCGAGTTCTGGACCCTGAAAAACATCTCTTCCACGAGGTCCGATGCCTCTTGATAATCCATGGTTCCATGCGACCAGGCAAACCCGGTGCCTTTTATGCCCAATTCTTCCGTTTGCCGCCCCACTGGCGTGATCGGGTCGCAAAACCAAAGCTGACCCAGAAAATAGTCGGGCTTGGCCTCTTCGATCAGCGCGATGGTTTCTTCATATGTCTCTCTGGTTTCTCCGGGATATCCGACGATGAAATTGGCATGTGTCGAGATGCCCGCCGCCTTGAGTTGGGGTATCGCCTCGCGATAGTTTTTGTTGCTGCATTTCTTGTTCATGTTGCGCAGCATGTCATCGCTGCCGGATTCAATGCCAAGGAACACGCCTTCGCATTTGGCCTCTCCCATCAGCTCGATGACCTCTGGATCGCCGCGATCGCAGCGATAATAGCTGTTCCATTGGAAATCGTATTTGTTGCGGATCATCATTTTCAGGATTTCGCGGAAACGTCGCTTGGGAACGTTGAATGTGTCGTCGAGAATGGTCAGGGTGGACACGGTGCCAAGGTCGTTGACCCGGTTGAGCTCTTCCTCGACCTCTGCGGTCGAGAGATAGACATACTTCCCGCTACGTTCGGGAAATCCGCAAAAGGCGCAGGCGAACGGACAGGATTTTGCCGTTCGGATGGACAGGAATTCGCCAATCTCGGATCTGTCAAAGAGGGCGTAATCGACGGGATGGTCGCCCAGCGCATTTTGTTCCGGAACGCTCGGGGTGCGGATAAGTTCTTTTCCGTCCACAAAGGCAAGATTTGCGATTGCGCCAGGGTCTGCCCCCGACTTGATTGCGCGAATGAGATCGACCAGCGCTGCCTCGCCTTCGCGGTCGATCACATAAAAGTCCGCCCCGATATACCGCAACAGCGATGCGACGTCCTCTGGGCTACCGCCGCTTGATAAACTGGACACATAGGGCCCACCAACGACGATCTTGACGGTTGAATTATGTGCTCTGATGAATTCGATGATTTCAAGGATCGGGCGGGGATTGACGTAGAGTGTCGTTGTGATGGCGACCGCAATGGGGTTGTGCGTCGCCAACAGCGTCTTCAGCTTTTCCTTTTCAAGTTGAAACAGGTTTACATGATCAAAGCTCAGCCCGTGCTTGTCCAGGTATGATCCCAGATAAAGAATTGTCGGCCACATGAAATCCATATCATGGTATTTTTTCCGTTCCGAATGGTTTTCGTTCGCGTTGAACCGGGAAAAAATATCCAATGGCCTCAGATAGCGATCCTCGATTTCCACGCAAGACAGCCGATAATCGCGAAATGCACCGGAGTGGGTTCCGGTTGCTTCGATAAGCCGGACATTTTCATCAAAATCAGCGTCGTTGTAACCAATGATAATGCAATCGGTTTGGGCCATGGTACCCCCTGCAGGCATCGCTTGCACGAAAGCTTAGCGAACTCGGCACCAAGTACAAAAAGAATTCTGCCGGGTCCCGGCCGGGTCATTCTGCTGCGCAGATCCGCAGGACCAACGCGCTTGACGGACTGTGTGGAAGTTCGTTACGCTCAATCAAGCTTTAACCGATCATTCATCGGGTCGGAATTTCGAAAGTCTTTGATATAAAAGGCGTTTCCCGAGCGCATCGCAATTATGTTTATGCCTGAGCATTCTGCTTCCATTGTCGATGTTCTGCGATGGCGGGCAGGTATGACGCCCGGGCGGATTGCGTTCACATTTCTCGGGGGCAGGGCCGCTACGCCGATATCGCTCAGCTATGCTGAATTGGATGGCCTGGCGCGTTCCGTGGGCGCATTTCTGCAAAACCTGGGTGCCAAAGGCGAACGCGCAGCGCTTTTGATGCCGAACGGTCTGGAATTCATCGGTGCATTTTTCGGTTGTCTCTGTGGCGGTGTTGTGGCGGTTCCATGCGCGCCGCTTCACGCGACCGGCGATGCCAGCGGTTTCGAAGCCATTTTGCAGGATACGGGTGCGAAATTCGTTTTGGGAACGCGGGCGACCATTGCGCGCACACGACGCATGCTGCCGCAATCGTCCGATGCGATCACATGGATCGATATCGCGAGTGTCAATGAGGGGGCGCCCGCAAATTGGGTGCCGCCGAAGCTTGAAAGTCAGTCTCTCGCCTTTCTTCAATACACTTCCGGGTCGACGGGACAGCCCAAGGGGGTGATGGTCAGCCACGGCAATATTCTGGCCAATCAGAACATGATCCGCTCTGCCTTCGCGCATGATGCTGAATCGACGATTGTCGGCTGGTTGCCGATGTTTCACGACATGGGCCTTATCGGCAATGTGATGCAGCCTGTGTTTTGCGGGTCTCGCGGTGTGCTGCTTTCGCCCGCGTCATTCATTCAGCGCCCAATCCGGTGGCTGGAGACGATATCGCAATTCAAAGGTCGAACATCCGGCGGGCCCAATTTCGCCTTTGACCTCTGCGTTGAACGGTTCGATCCCGATCAATGCATCGATCTCGACCTGAGCAGTTGGACCATCGCGTTCAATGGTGCCGAACCGATCGATGCGCAAACGATGGAACGGTTTGCCAGGACGTTCGAACCTTATGGCTTTGACAGTCGCGCCTTTCTTCCGTGCTACGGCCTTGCCGAGGCCACCTTGTTCGTCACGGGTGCGGACCCGGCAGCGCCGCTGGTGGTGCAATCCGTCGATCGTGAGGCGCTCACGTCCAACCGGATCGTCGCCAGAGACGGCAAGGGCGGCGTGACCACCGAACTGGTCGGCTGCGGTCACACGCGTCACGGCGGACGGGTCGAGATCGTCAATCCAGAAACGCATCGCCGGTGCCCGGATGACGAAATCGGCGAGGTCTGGGTGTCCGGGGAACAGGTTGCGAAGGGGTATTGGAACAATCCGCATGCGACGGCACAGACCTTCGGTGTCGGCGTGTCAGGGGCCGAAACCGGCACGGAGAACGCATATCTTCGGACCGGGGATCTTGGTTTTGTATCCGGGGGTCAGCTTTACATCGCCGGGCGCAAGAAAGATCTGATCATCCTACGCGGTCGCAATCTCTGGCCCCAGGATATCGAGAAGACGGCCACCGGTTGTCACGAGGCGTTGCGGGACAATCGTGGTGCCGCGTTCGCGGATCGGAGCGCCGGGCAAGATGCCGTGTCGCTTGTGCTTGAACTGAAACGCAACGCCCAGCGTTCTGGTGATCTGGCGCTAATATGCCGGGAGGTGCGCGCGGCTGTCACACGGGCGCATAACGTACCGGTGTCGACGGTTGCGCTGGTCCGAAGCGGGACTCTGCCCATGACCACCAGCGGCAAGGTGCGACGACGTCTTTGCCGCAAGATGCTGCGGGACGGCGAGCTGGCAATCGAACGCCAGGATTCGAGGCCAGCGGCAGGCACGGATGCCTTGCCGCTGCCATTGACCCGCCCGGCATTGTTGGCGATGCGCAGGACCGAACGGTGCCACAGCCTGACGGCGCATCTGGAAACCTATGTGGCGGCGCTGACCGGCGCCCCGCGCTCGGAGATCCTGCCCGACGCATCGCTGTCCGCGCTGGGAGTGGACTCTCTCGCGGCGGCGCGCTTGGCCCATCACATCGAAACGGCCTTTGGCACACCGGTCTCGATGGCGCAGCTGATCGGGGCGCGGTCGCTCGCGGAATGCGCCCGGCAGATCGCGGATCGCATCGGCGGCATCCCCCCGTCATCGCGCGCGGTCCCGGTCAGTGGTGACGGTTCGGGTCCGTCGATGACGGCGGGGCAACGTGCGCTGTGGTTTTTGCAGTCTCTTGCCCCCGACAGCACCGCCTATAACGTCACCGTTGCCGCGCGCGTTCCGGGACGACTCGATATCCCCGCGCTGCGGCAGGCTTTTCAGCACCTCGTCGATCGCCACGACGTTCTGCGCGCCCGTTTCGATGCGAAAGACGGATCGCCCTACTGCGAAATTCGTCCGTCGCAAGAGGCATGGCTGATCCATCGCGACTTGTCCCAAGAGGCAAACCGGTTGACCGATGCAGAAATGCTGGCCGAAGCGCGCCATGTCTTCGGATTGAAGAACGCGCCACTGCTGCGCATCCTGCTGTTCACGGGGCCGGGGCGGGACCCGGTGTTGGTGGCCAGCGCGCACCACCTGATCGTTGACTTCTGGTCCTTGTCGCTGCTGTTGCGGGACCTCGGCGTGATGTACGACGCGATGCTTTCAGGTCGGACCGCGCAGATTCCCCCGCAGCCCGCCAGCTATCTGGACTTCGTGGCGGAGGAAGACGCCCGGTCGCGCGATCCCGAGTTTCAGTCCGCCATTGCCCAGTGGGGCGCGCGGATCGAAACCTGCCCGTTTGCGACGGACCTGCCGTTCGATCGCCCCTTCGAAAACGCGCAACCGGTCGTTTCACAGGTGGCGGTTGCGCTTTCGCCGAAGGTAAGACGCGGCCTTGCCGATCTGGCGAAGCGTCACGACACAAGCCTCTTTACGGTGCTTCTGGCGGCTTGGCAGGCTGCCCTGAAGCGCCTTACCGGGCAGGCGCGGTTCACTGTCGGCACGCTGACCTCCTTGCGTGCAAGTGCGCGGTTTGCGGACACGGTTGGCTATTTCGTGAATCCGATCGTCATTCCGTGCGATCTGTCCGGAAACCCGAATGCCGATTGCCTTGTCCAGGCGGTCGCCCGTGCAGCGCGAGAGGCGTTCGGGCGCGGTGACATTCCGTATTCCCAGCTTGTCGAGCACCTGCGTCCAACGCGCCAACTTGGACGGACCCCCTTGTTTTCCACGATGTTCAACTGGCAACAGTCGCCGCTGCCGGATCAACCCGACCTGACGCGCATGGCGCTGGGGATTGACGGCGGGTGCATTCCCTTGGGCGGGCTGGGCCTGAGACCCATCCCGGTGCCGCGTGACGCGCTGGATGGCGTCATGGAACTGGCGCTTGGGCGCGTGGGCGCAGGGATCGGGGGCCACCTGGCCTTTGACGCCAACCTGTTCGATCCCGAAACGGCGCAACGGGCGGCCGAGACGTTCTGCGAGACCGCGCAGGCGTTGTCTGAAGCGGCATCCGGGTCCGTCCCGAAGCGGCGTGCTGGCGTCGCCCCGGTGATGGCAGCGACAGACCGCCACGTGGAAGATCCCTTCGGGACGGACCCGGTCAGTCTTGACGCCGTGTTCCAGCGCACCGTTGCCGCGACACCGGACAGAATAGCCATCGCGGATGACCAAAGGCAGATGACCTACCGCGCATTGGGTCGACGCTGCGCAAAGGTCGCGCAACGCCTGTTCGCGCTGGGAAATCAGTCCTCGCGCGATGCGTCCTTTCCATTGGTCGCCGTGCTGACCGGGCAAAACGCGCATTTTGCAATCGGTGCGTTTGCGGTGCTGCAGACCGGTCAGGGCTTTGTGCCCCTGGCAGCCGGTGACCCGACAGAAAGAAACGCGTTCAAGCTGATGGATTGCGGGGCGGGGATACTGATCACCGAGACCGTGCTTGTGGAGGACGCGCTTGCGGTTGCACGGCGCGCCGGGTGTATCGACCACATCATTGTCATCGATGGCGCGCCATCCGTGCCGCAATCCGCGGGTGCGCCGGAACTGCATGACGGCGCAGGCTTCACCCATGGCGGGTCTGCGCCCATCGCCCCTGCACAGCCGCATCAAGCCGCCTACGCCATCTACACCTCCGGAACGTCCTCTGGTCAGCCGAAGGGTGTGGTGGTCACGCAAGACAACCTTTTGGCCCTGCTGGCGTGGCAACAGGCGCATGTGACGCCCAAAGCGGGGGCGCGGTCGGCACTCGCCTTGTCCGTGACCTTCGATGTCGGGCTGTGGGAGGTTCTCTCGACACTCCTGAGCGGTGGAACCCTGCTGGTTCCCAGCGAGGCGCATCGCAAAGAGCCGCGCCGCTATCTGGACTTCGTCAACCGACACGCGGCGACCATGATCTACGCGACACCGACCGTGATGCGCGAAGCCCTGACCGGTGGGTCACCGGCGTCGGTATCGACCATCCTGCTTATTGGCGAGACGCTGCAACCCGATCTGTTGCAGCATCTGTTGGACCGATCCCCGGCGGGCTGTCGCATCATCAACGCCTATGGGCCGACCGAGGCGACGGTCTATGCGTCGCTCTTTTCAACCGACCGCGGGGCCTGGCAAAAGCGGGCCGAGAAGCGCGACGTGCCCGTCGGAACCAGTGTTGCGCAGACCGACATTCAGGTTCTCGACCATGGGAAAACGGTTCCGAACGGGCGCAGCGGTGAAGTTTTCATCGGCGGTCGGGGCGTCGCTTCGTGTTACTTGAACCGGTCCGATCAGACCGCGGCAGCCTTCCTGCCGGATCCCATGTCCGCGCATCCCGGAGCGCGCCGCTACCGTACCGGCGATCTGGGGGCTTTTTCCGATGACGGCGCGTTGCACTTTCACGGGCGGATCGATCACCAGGTGAAGGTTCGCGGGTTCCGCGTCGAGCCGCAAGAAATCGAGACGGTTTTGAACCGGCACCCGGCAATCGTCGAAGCGGCCGTGATCCCTGCAACCGGGGCGGACCTGTCCATTGAGCTGGTTGCCTGTGTTGTCGTGCGCGACGGATGGAACGCCGACGGACATGATCTCAGGACGTTTGCGTCTGCCACCCTGCCGGAATACATGGTGCCCGCGCGTTTTCTTGGCTTCCCCGGGTTTCCGCGCACGCAAAGCGGAAAGCTGGATCGCAAGGCAATCGGGATCGAAACGGGCCAACCGCTGAATGCGGGACGGCCATTTGCCGCGCCCCGGACAAAGTTCGAGGCGCTCGTTGCCGGGGCGTGGTCGGAGGCGCTGGAAATTGACCGGATCGGTATTCACGACAACTTTTTCGATCTGGGCGGGCATTCCCTGAAAGCCTCGAAGATACATGCCCGGCTGCAAGACCGTACCGGCCTCGAATTCCCCGTGGCTGCCCTGTTCGAACATGCCGATATTCAGTCCCTTGCCGCGTATCTCGAAGACTGCAGCGATGCCGCCGTGGCGGCTGATCTCGCGCGCCCATCGACCGGCGCGAACCATCCGGGCGCGCGCTCATGGTAATACAGGCGCCAGGCACGCTGTCCTACAGCCAGGAACGCTTTTGGTTTCTGCACCAATTGGACCCCGATTGCGCCTACTACCACGAATGCGTGCAGGTCTGCATCCGTGGGCCGTTGAACGTAACGCTGCTGGAAACGGCGCTAGCAGAGGTTATCCGGCGCCATCATGTGCTGAGGAGCAATTTCCGGCGCCGCGAAGGTCGCCCGACGTCCCATTTGCGCACAGCACCCGGATTTTCGCTGCCGCTTGTCGATCTTGCCGGTCTGCCCGACCCTGACAAAACAGACCTTGTGCAACAGCTTGCACAGAAAGAGGCGCATGGCCGCCTCGATCTGGAGGCAGACCTTCCCATTCGGGCAAAATTGCTCCGATGCAGGATGCAGGAGCACGTACTGATCCTGACTTTGCATCACATCGTTGCCGACACCTGGTCCATGGGCATCATACTCACAGAACTGCAAACCCTGTTTGCAGCATGGGGTCGCGGCGCACCATCGCCAATGCCTGAATTGCCCCTCCAATACGAGGATATCGCGCGGTCCGAGCGGTCAGCCGGGACGGCCGCAAAACGTGCGGAGCACCTGCGGTACTGGACGTCGCAACTGGCCGGCATCCAGCCATGTCTTGCCCTGCCGACCGACCGGCAACGCGGGGCAGGGCAGGGCACGCATGGGGCCCGTGTCGCTTTTGGTTTGGATGCGTTCGCGAGTTCGAACATCCGCGCGCTGGCCCGGCGTCAAGGGGTCACGCTGTTCATGGTTCTGCTCGCGGCATTCAAGGTCGTATTGCATCGATACACCGCCGAGACCGATATCGTCGTTGCGTCACCGGTCTCAAACCGCGTGTCGCGCGCTTCGGAAACCCTGATCGGTCCGTTCCTGAACGTTCTGTTGCTGCGCACCGATCTGTCGGGCGACCCAAGCTTTGCCAGGCTTGTGGAGCGGGTGAAAACGACCTGCGCCCGGGGGTTTTCGCATGCCGAGGCACCGCTGCAATCGGTCATACGCCAGACACCTGAACTTCGGGCTCAGCCTGCCCATCCGTTCAACGTGATGTTCGCGCTGCAAAACGCGCCACTGCCCAGGATGCAGCTTGGCGACATGGCGCTTTCGACTCTCGATCTCGACAGGCAGAGCGCTGTTTTCGATCTGGATCTGCAGATATGGGACGGCGCACCGACCCTTCATGGATGGCTTCACTACCGGACCGAGCTTTTCGATGCCGCGACGGTGAACCGGATGGTCGGCCATCTTGAAACCGCCTTGGGTGCTGTTGTGGCCGCGCCCGAGTGCCGCATTTCCGAATTGCCGCTGTTGTCCGCGCAAGAAGTGCGCACGCAACGGCTAACTTGGAACGCGACCGCGACCGATCCGCCGCCGGTCGCGTGCGTGCACGCGGCCATCGAAGCGCAGGCGACAAGGACCCCGGACGCCACCGCCGTGGTCTTCGAGAATGCCCGCCTGAGCTTCGCCGGATTGCAGCGGCGCGCGAACCGGCTGGCGCATCATCTGCGCGCGTCAGGCGTCGGGCCGGACGACGTGGTTGGCCTGTGCATGGCGCGATCCGATGACCTTGTGGTGGCATTGCTTGCCGTGCTGAAGGCCGGGGGCGCGTTCCTGCCGCTCGATCCCGATCTCCCGCCGGATCGTCTGGCGCTGATGGTGCAAACCTCCCGACCGGTATGCGTGCTGGCCGATATTCCGCGGCGCGCGTTGCCGTTCGCGACCGACGTCCTGTCGGAACTGGCGTTGGAAACGCAGCCGGACACGCCGCCCGGCATTTGCGTCTTGCCGGACAACCTTGCCTACGTGCTTTTTACATCCGGGTCGACGGGAGCACCCAAGGGGGTGGGGATCAGCCACCGGGCGCTGCTCAACCGGCTGTGTTGGATGCAAGCGGCCTACGCGCTCGATGCAAATGACAGGGTGCTTCAGAAGACACCGTTTTCGTTCGACGTGTCTGTCTGGGAGTTCTTCTGGCCGTTGATCACCGGTGCGACGCTGGTGATGGCCCGCCCGAAAGGCCATCTGGACGCGGCCTACCTGATCGATACGATTGAACGCGAACACATCAGCACCCTGCATTTTGTCCCCTCGATGCTGAGACGCTTTCTGGATGCCAAAGGGGCGGAGACCTGCCGAAGGCTGCGACGGGTGATATGCAGCGGGGAAGAATTGCCGCCTGATCTGGCCCGGCAATGCCTTGAGAAACTGCCCGCGAGCGTGCACAACCTTTATGGCCCGACAGAGGCCGCCATCGATGTCGCGGCCTGGCACTGCACCTCAATCGGCGCTTTCATTCCAATCGGTCGGCCCGTCGCGAACACACAGCTTTACGTGACGGACAAGCGACATCAGCTTGCGCCAATTGGCGTGGCTGGTGAATTGGTCATCGGCGGCGCGCAGGTGGCGCGGGGGTATATCCGGCGCCCGGATCTCACGGCAGAGCGGTTTGTCCCCGATCCTTTCCATCCAACTGGCACGGGTCAGCGTCTTTACCGGACCGGCGACAAGGTGAGTGCGTCACCAGATGGCGTGCTGCGTTTTCACGGGCGGCTCGATCGCCAGGTGAAATGGAACGGCGCGCGCATCGAATTGGCCGAGGTCGAACTGACGCTCGAAAAGCACCCGGAGGTTCGGCAAGCCATGGTCGAACTGGTCGTATCGCGGGCGGGGCAGCCGGATTTATGTGCGTTTGTCGTGTCCGAACCCGGATGCCGTCTAAAACAGGCCGAGCTGAGGCGCTTTCTCGGGGCCAGTCTGCCGGATCATTCGGTGCCGTCGCGGATTGTTCAGTTGGATGAGTTCCCGCTGTCGTCAAACGGCAAGCTGGATCGGAAGGCGATTTTGAAATCGCTCGACACGTTCGAGATCGGCGACCCGGACGCGCGCCAGAAAAAGCAGGGTGCAGAGCCTCTGACAGCGTTGCAGCAGCAGATCCTGGATGTGTGGCGCCAGCTATTCGACCGACGCACCATCAGCATCGAGGATGATTTCTTCGATCTGGGCGGGCATTCCATGTTGGCGGTTCAATTCGTCAATCAGCTTTACAAGGCCCATGGTATAGAGATCTCGGTCGGGCTGCTTTTCGACAGGCCCACGGTCATCGGCCTGTCCGAAGCGATTGAAACCGAGCGCTGGTTGGCCGCCGCGCCGGACGCGGATGAGGCCGCCGAGACCGTTGGATTTGAGATCTGAAGAGGTGACTTCTATGGAGAACCATACCGAAACTCGCCCAAGACTTCGACAGCAGGAACGCTACTGGCGCGAGCAACTGTCAGAGGCCACGCCGACGCTTGATCCCTGCCTTGATACCGCACGTCCAGCGGCGCCGGCTTACATGCGGGATGATCTGGAGTTCCGCTTTTCCGATAAGATGACCGCGCGCATCGGGACATTCTGCCAAGACCGCGACCTCAATGTGCTGGTCCTCTTTCTTGTCGCGGTCAAGGTCGGCTGGGTACAGCGCGGAGCCGATGAACGCTTGCCGATCGGCGTGGCCTCCGTGGAGCGCGAGGAGCCAGCCCCGGACCCGGCCCGCTGCTTTGTTAATTCCCTGCCGATCATGGCCGATATCGGGGAAAACCTGACCGGTGCCGAGGCGATCGACATCACGCGAGCGGCTGTTCGCGACGCGGCAAGGCACAGCGATCTGCCCTTCGCCGACATGGTCGGGCTGAGCGCCCATGACCCGATGTCGTCGCGCGCGCCGATCTTTCAGACCATGATGCTGGCCTTTGATCTGAGCGACCGCTGGACGGAGCCCGGAAAGGCACTCGGCCAGGACAACATTGCCGATGTGTCCACCGCATGCGACGCCGTGTTCCAATTGTCCAAGGCCGATCAATCGCTGCGCCTCCATTGCCAGTATGACACAGAGGTTTTTTCAAGCGATACCTTGCAGCGCAGCCTGTCGCAGATCGCGCGGATCGTCGAGGCGATCACTGCCGATCCAATGGCGCGCTTTGCAGACATGCAATTGATGGGCAGGAACGAAAAGCATCTGGTGGTCGACGGGTGGAACCAGACCGACGCGCCCACGCCGCACGACAAATCGTTTGTCGCCCTGTTTCAAGAGCGCGTCGGCTTGCACCCTGACGCCATCGCCGCGCAATACGGCGTGCAACAGCTTACCTACGCGGAACTCGACCGGCGCGCGGACCGGGCCGCGCAGAATCTCCGCGCCGCCGGTATCGGACCCGAAGACCTTGTCGCCTTGCTGAGCCTGCGGACCCTGGACCTTCTCGTCGCGATCCTGGGCGTCTGGAAGGCGGGCGCGGCCTATGTGCCGCTGGACCCCATGCATCCCCCCAGGCGCATTGCCGCGGTGCTGCAGCAGAGCGCGGCGGCACTTGTCGTGACAGGGCCCGGGCAGGCGCGGTTGCTCGAAGACGCGCTGGCGGGGCTTGGCGCCGACGCACGACCGATACGGATGTCGAGCGCCGACCTTCTGCAGGCATCGACGGTCACGGTGAACGAACCGGTCTGGACCGACCCGAATTGCCTGGCCTACACGATCTTCACATCCGGCTCGACCGGGACGCCCAAAGGCGCGATGGTCGAGCAACGGGGCATGATCAACCATCTGTTTGCCAAGATCCACGATCTTCAGATTGGTCCGGAGGATACCCTGGCGGCCACGGCGTCGCCGTGTTTCGATATCTCGGTTTGGCAGTTGGTGGCGGCGCTGCTGGTCGGCGGGCGCGTGCTGGTGGTCACGGAAGAGGTCGCCGAAGACCCGGTTCGTCTTCTCGAACTTGTCGCGCGAGAGCGCATCACGATCCTGCAGACCGTGCCGTCCTTTCTGAAGGCGGTCTTGCAGCATTCGACCGCCGCATCGCCGTCGCTCGGACAGCTGAGATGGCTGATATCGACCGGAGAGGCGCTTGCCCCGAAGCTGTGCCGACGATGGTTCGACCGTTATCCCGACATACCGGTCCTCAATGCCTATGGCCCGACCGAATGCTCGGACGACGTCACCCATCAGACACTGACGGCAGCGAACGTCCATGGCGATACCGTGTCGATCGGCAGCCCGCTGGCCAACACCCGGATATACGTGACCGACGCCCGGCTTGCCCCCAGACCCATAGGAGGGCGGGGCGAATTGATGGTGGGCGGTATCGGCGTCGGGCGCGGGTATCGCGGCAATCCGCGGCAAACCGCGGAAACCTTCATCCCCGATCCGTTTTCCGCGCACCCCGGCGCGCGGCTTTACCGCACCGGGGATTGCGCGAAATGGTCGAATGACGGGTCGCTGGAGTATATCGGTCGTCTGGATCATCAATTGAAGCTGCGCGGATTTCGGGTCGAGCCGCACGACATCGAAACGGTGCTCCGACAGCATCCGGATGTCTCGGACGTCGTGATCAAGACCATCGAGGCGCATGACGGGGATCTGGCGCTGGTGGCGTATCTTTGCAGTGCGCAGAGCCTGCCTGCGGTCGAGGCGCACGACTTCGCCAAGGCCCGGTTGCCGGTGTATATGCTTCCTGCAGCCTATGTCGTCATGCCGGAGTTTCCGCTGAATTCGAACGGGAAAATCGATCGCGCCGCTCTGCCTGCGCCGATGCCGGAAGATCGACCGACGGGCGACACATACGATGCGCCGCGTGGCCCGACGGAAATCGCGTTGGCGGAACGATGGGCCGTGCTGTTCAGGATCGAACGCGTCGGGCGGCACGACAATTTTCTGGATCTCGGCGGTCACTCGCTTTTGGCCACTCAACTGGTATCCTGGGTCTACGATGTGATGCAGGTAAAACTGTCGATCCGCGACGTCTTCAACGCGCCATATGTCGATGCATTGGCGGCGCATATCGACGCCATTCGCATCGCCCATGAGGTTCAGCGCCCGGGCGGCGCCGCGGAAGAGGAGGTTGTCTTGTGATCCGGTGTCGCGGGGCAGTCCGCGTCCAGTTCCCGACGGAGGTGCGCTAGATGCGACACGTTCTCGACCTTCTGACCGAGTTGAGGCGGCGCGGCGTTCGCATTCAGGCGGATGGCGATCAGCTTCGGTTGAATGCGCGCCCCGACGCCATCACCGACGACCTGAAAGCCAGGATTACCGCCAACAAGCCAGAGCTTCTGGAAATGCTGCGCCGCGCCCAGAAATCCCCGATGTCCGAAGCGGACCGGATCGAGCGCAGACAGGGTAACACCCCTTGGCCCTTGTCATTCGCCCAGAAACGCCTGTGGGCGATGGATCGGCTGGGATCGAAGAGCATGGCCTACGTCACCCAGGTTCCGGTGCGCCTTGAGGGGCGTCTCAACCTCGAAGCGTGGCGTCAGAGCCTGGCCGAGTTCGTGCGTCGGCACGAGATCCTGCGCTCTACCGTCACGTGTGTCGATGATGAGCCACGGATGAGCGTTCGGCTGGCCTGCATCGACGACATGCCGCTGGTCGATCTGCGGTCCCTTCCGAAGGATGACAAGGCGGACCTGGTGCGCCAGCTGATCGCCGACGATGCCGGTTTTCCGTTTGACCTCGCGCAGGGGCCCTTGGTCCGGTTCAGGCTGCTGTGGGTCGACCGGGACGACTATGTCCTGCTGATGGTCTTTCATCACATCGTCGCCGATGGATGGACCTTGGGTGTCATGGCAAAAGAGCTTCTGGCTCTTTACGAGGCCTACCTGGGCGGCGTGCCATCGCCACTTCCCGAATTGCCCCTGCAATTCAGCGACTACGCGTTGTGGCAACGCGACCGGCTGAATGGCGCGCGCATGGAAGAGCTGACGACGTATTGGACGCACCGCCTGTCGGGCCTGCCGCCACTTCTCGACCTACCCACGGATCGCCCGCGCCCGGATGTGGCGTCCTATCGCGGCGCGTCGCTTCCGTTCACGCTGCCCAAAGACCTCGACGATGCCCTGACCAACCTGGCAAATACCGAACGTGTCAGCCGGTTCATGGTCTTGCTGGCCGCCTTCAATGCCCTGCTGCACCGCTATACCAATACCGATGATATCGCGGTCGGATCGGTGGTCGCAAACCGCAGCCGCAGCGAGCTTGAAGATCTCGTGGGGTGTTTCATCAACACCATCGTTCTGCGCAACGACCTGTCCGGCGATCCGACCTTTCAGGAGCTGTTGCAACGCTGCCGCCAAACCGCGCTCGACGCCTTCGACCATCAGGAACTGCCCTTCGACAAGCTTGTCGAACTCATGCAACCAAGGCGAAGCCTGAGCCACAGCCCGCTGTTTCAGGTCATGATGCTGTTGCAGAACGCGCCGCTTCCGCAATTCGGGCATATTGGCCTCGATGTGAGCGCATTGAACGTCGAAAACAACGTCGCGCCCTTCGATTTGTCCTTTTCGATCTTCGACGAAAAGTCCGGCTGGGCGTTTCCAAGCGAACATCGTCTTGCCGGCGAGAATTGGTTGGGCACCGTCATCTACAGCACCGACCTTTTCGACCGCTCCACGATCGAAAGGATCCTCCGGCAATTCCGGCAATTGCTTCTGTCGATTACCGAAGCGCCTGACGCGCGGATCAGCAGACTTCGGATATTCGATGATGAAAGGCCGTCCGGGCCCACGGCACAGGACGGGCACGCGCTGGCATTGAGCGATACCGCGACAATCCATCGCCGGTTCGAGGAACAGGTACGAAAGTCGCCCGATGCCATCGCAGTGAGCGACGGTGGCGCGCAATGGAGCTATCGCGCGCTGAACCGACGGGCCAACCAATTGGCGCGGCATCTGTGCAAGATGGGCGTCGGGGCGGAAACATGTGTCGGGCTGTATCTCGATCGCGGTCCGAACCTGATCATCGCGATGCTCGCGGTTCTGAAGGCGTCGGGGGCATATGTTCCGCTGGATCCCGCGCTGAAGAGCGACCGGACCAACGCGATCATTGCCGACGCGGGTCTGTCGCTTGTTCTGACCGCCGACGCGCATCGGGAGGCGCTGGTCGGGCGGGGCGACGGGCCATCGATCCTGTCGCTCGACGACGCCTTGCCATCGATGACACAAGAGATGCCCGAGGACTTGCCGGGCACCGCTTTGGCCGACAATCTGGCATATGTCATCTACACATCGGGTTCGACGGGCCGACCGAAGGGGGTGGGTGTGTCGCACGCAAACGTCGCCCATCTGATGCGCGCGGCGCGTGATCTTTACGATTGCGACAGCAAAGACACCTGGTCGCTGTTTCACTCGGCTGCGTTTGACTTTTCAGTCTGGGAAATCTGGGGCGCGCTCTTGCAGGGTGGCCGGTTGGCAATCGTGTCGCATCTCACGGCGCGTGACCCCGAAGCGGTCGTTGACCTGATCGCGCGCGAGCGGGTCACAATGCTCAATCAGACACCGTCCGCGTTCACGCAACTGGCAAACGTGCTCGGGCCGGAGCCGCAAAAGCACGCCTTGCGACACGTCGTATTCGGCGGCGAACGCCTTGACCCGTCGCAGCTTGATCCGTGGTTCGCGCGCCATGGCGATGGCCAACCGCGCCTGACCAACATGTACGGCATCACCGAAACGACGGTGCACGTGACGCATCGGCGCATGGCGATGGGCGCGACCGACACCGGGCGCAGTCTGATCGGCGCGCCGATACCGGGCACCCACATCCACCTGATCGATCCCAACGGTGGGGCGGCCCCGGTGGGGACGGTGGCCGAGATCCATGTGTCGGGCGACGGCCTTGCGCGGGGTTACCTCAATCGACCGGCCATGACGGCAGACGCCTTTGTTCCCAATGCCGAAGGGCGTGCCGGTTCGCGGATGTACCGGTCGGGAGATCTGGGGCGACGGCTTTCGGACGGCGATCTCGAATATCTGGGGCGCCGCGACGATCAGGTGAAAATCCGCGGCTACCGCATCGAGCCGGGCGAGGTGGAAGCGTGCCTTCGGGACTGTCCCGGTGTGCGGGAGGCCGTTGTGATCGCGCGCGCATCTCGCGACAACGACGTGGAACTGGTCGCCTATACGGTAGCTTCCTCAGGCCAGATGCCAAGTGCGCACGCGCTTTTCGAATTTATGTCCGAGAGGGTCCCGGGTTACATGGTGCCAAGCGCCTTCATTCACCTCGACGCCCTGCCGCTTACACCGAATGGGAAATTGAACCGCGCCGCGCTTTTGCCTGTCGACGCGGTCCATGCCGTGCCCGACAGGGGGTTCGAGGCACCCGCCAACGAACTTGAAACCTATCTCGCTGAGGTGAGCGCCGACATTCTGGGATTGGATGCGGTCAGCGTGGCCGACAACTTTTTCGAAATCGGAGGGCATTCGCTTCTTGCGGCCAAGCTCATCACGCGGGTCCGAAGCGAACGCCAACTGCAACTTTCGCTGCGGGTGATCTTCAAGCATCCGACCATTCGCGAAATGGCCAAGGCCATTGCAGCCCAATCCTCTGCGCAGCAGGCCCCGGTCGCGGCGATCCCAAGAGCATTTCGTGCGGCATATTCGGTGTCATTGAAACCGGACGAGCGGCGCGGCTGAGGGCCGGTTTCAGGTAGCCCCGATCTCGTGCGCGCGCGCATCGCATTCCAGCGGGGCGTCGAAATTGCCAAAGGTCACCAGCTGATCGACATAGGTCGTGACAAATGACGCGATGGAACCGGCTTGTTCATATTGATGCACATGCCGGCATTCGTGGGAAATCAGCCGGTCGCTCACGGCGCCCGAAACCAGATAGATGCCGTGGCCGAACGTGATGCCGATCATCGTCGGTCCCAGAAGTCCGAGGTTCAGCACTGCCATCCGAAGATCCGGATCGACGGGCGGGGGGACCCGGTCGACGACGGCAATCCGCACGTCTTCCGGTCTGGCAACGCCGACAGCACGGGCAAGGTCGGTTTGGTGAGGATCGAGCGGCACGCCGGTTCGGCGGATCACCGACGATTGATCTTCCGCCCAGGCGATGGCGCGGTGGATCAGGCGCGACAGGTCATGCGGTGCCATCGACGGTGTCGTCAATGTGCCGCAACGCGTTCCAGTCGACCGCTCCCCGCGAGTGTCGCAAGATCGATATCCGCGATGCAGCGCACATTGGACTCGTCCAGCATCAGATCGCCCTCGATATGAACCGTTCCCTCGGCCTTGTCGAAGTTGGCATGTCCGATTTCCGACGCCGCGGTGTCCAGTTCGATGCCAAGAACGGTTCCGCCTCTTGTATCGGTGAACTGAACATGGACAAAACCGCGCTTCAGCGCGTCCTCCAACAGATAGACCGTTTTTTTCGGTTGAAGCCAGGCCGTCACCGGATGCGTCCCGTCACACAGGAACGCGACCAGATCATCGCGGGGGTCAGCCGGTTCTTGCGCTTCCTGTTCAAGCCGTTGGGCGGCCTCGCGTTCCAGTTCGGGGCGGCGCTCTTGCAGCTCTGCCATCTTTTTGCGCAGGCTGAGCGGGCGCATATCCGTCCAGACCTCGTTGATATGCGACAGGCACTCCGATTTCGGACCCTGCTTTCCGGCCCGGTCCCAGCCACCCGGCAGGTCGCGTCCGACCGGCCATATGGAGTATTGCTCCTCGTGGTTCACGACGACGTCGTAAACCGTGGTGTCATCTTCGTCTGTCAATTGGGGTCACTCACGCTTTGATGTGCCGGTAATCGCGTCTGCGGCACCATTTCGAAATCGCTCGGCGCGCTGAAAGCCAACCTCTGCGCGCAGAAATCCCGCCATTCACGCGTCACCTCTATGGGGATCACATCTTCGCCGTGAAACATGCTTTTGGTGACGGTGTGGTCTTGGTGCAGGAAGACGACCGTCTCGGCGTTCAACGTTGCGGCGTCGCCGATCAGCTGATCGAAGGCCTGAAGGTCACGCATCCTGTAGGCGCGGCAATACCCCCGTTGACGAGGTTCATGCCCCGAAGCCTGTGCGCGCAGGGCAAGATAGCGCGCGACCGCCAGGTGTTCGGCGGCGAGGGCAATGTCGTAGGGTGTTCTGTTGTCGCGACCTTTCGACACGATGTCGGCACCCGCCTCGACCAGCAAGGTCGTCATGTCCATCCGACCGGTGCCCGCGGCGTAATTCAACGCGGACCAGCCATGGTCCGGATCGCGGGCATCCACGTCGTGTCCCGCGGCGATCAGGTCTTTTGCCGACACGATATCACCGCGCCGCACGGCGTCGATCAATGCAATTTCATCCATCGCGCAATCCCGCGTCAGTCGTTCGCGTCGGCGCAAGGATCAGAGCATCAACGCCATTCGGAACCGCCATTTGCTTTGCGTACATGCCGTCGGCATCCACGCACCGGGGCCTCGCGTTTCCGATCGCTCGCGACCGGTGCGAAGTCTCAGCCTTTGCCGAAAGTCCGTCGCGAAAATTCCTTTTTGATCCAGCCCTGTCGGGGGCCTTCTTCTCTTTGTTCGCGCGCTTCGTGGTCGCTGTTGATGGCGTGCATTTGCAGTCGGGTCAGATATGCAATTGCCTCGTTGATTGCGTGTGCGTGACCAAACTCATTGGCGGCAAATTCGATCTTGTCGTCGCCGAGAGATCCCTTAATTGAGATTTGTACGTCTGCCATTTTCCAGCCTTTCTGGATGTCTGCTTGCAGTGGCTGCGGGGCATGGTCGAAAATCCGCAAAACCTGCGCTGACCCGCGCAATCAAGGTACCGTGCGAGGTGTCATCAGTCAATCTAAACGAGAATCCCGCAAGCTGTATTGCAATGCAAAAAACCTGATCCGGGGGACGCGGCGCAACAACTTTACTGAAGGCGGAAACCCGGTATGCTTGATGTCGTATCGCGTGCCTTGTCCCCTTGATCAGGTAGAGGTGACCCGTGAGACGGAAAGTCGTCTGCGTCGAGATCAGCGTCAATCAGAACGTGTTGCCCCTCGTTTCGGGGTATCTGCAGGCCTATGCATGCAAAGACACAAGTCTCGCGAACGCGTGCGAATTTGTTCACGTCACAGCCCAAATACACGAACCCCGGCATGACCTCTTGCGGCGGCTCGTCGATCAGTCCGGGGATGTCTACGCCTTTAGCTGCTATGTCTGGAACATGAGGCTGGTCCGTTTCCTGGCAAACGGGATCGCGTCCGCGCGTCCGGGCGCAACGGTGCTTCTTGGCGGTCCGCAGGTCGACGGGCACGGTGCCGATTACCTGCGCCCCGAATGCGAAAACATGGTTGTCGGCAATGGCGAAGGAGAGGGGATCTTTCGCGACCTTCTGATGACCCTTGAAGCAGGCGACGATCTGACCGCGAGTCCCGGCCTGACGCTTTTTCGGGACGGTCACCTGATGGACACCGCCGCCGCCACGCCGCTGCGCGATATCAATGAAATCCCGTCGCCATATCTCGGCGGCTTTTTTCAGGGCGAATACACGTCAACGGTGTTCGAAACCAATCGTGGTTGCCCCTATTCCTGCACCTTCTGTTACTGGGGCAAGGGCGACGACAATTCGCTTCGCAAGTTCGACGAAAACAGGCTTCGCGAAGAAATTGATTGGATTGCAAGAAATGCAATCTGTTACATCCATTTGGGCGATGCCAATTGGGGCATTTTGAAACGCGATGTGGACCTCAGCCGACACATCGTGGACTGCAAAGAGCGGTACGGCATGCCCGGGCTGATCACCTTTTCGGCTGCCAAGGCGAAAATCGACCGTTCCGCCGAGATTGCCTCGATCTTTCACGACGCAGACATCATCTCGGCGCAGGCCATCGGCGTACAATCCACCTCGGAGGCGGTATTGGGCAGCATTCGCCGCCGCAATATCAAGCTGGCCGATCTGCAGCGGACCAGCGAGCTGCTGACCGATCGCGGCATCAGTACCTTTGTCGAGCTGATCTGGCCGCTTCCCAGCGAAACGCTTGCCTCCTTCGAGGCCTCTTTGACGGCTATGTGCGCGTCGGGCGTCACATCCGTCATCGTTTACCCTGCCATGCTGCTGCATGCCACGCCGATGGAAGCGCAAGTGGACGAGTTCCGGCTTGAAACCATCGATACCGATGACGACGTCAGCGAGCTTCAGTTGATCGTGTCAACGCGCGATGTCAGCCGTGCTGAAAACGACGACGGCATCTGGCTCGTTTTTGCGGTTTACTGCCTCTATAACAGCCGGGCACTTCGACGGCTCGGCAAGTATCTGCACGACTCCGGAAAGACGTCCTGGGCGGACCTGTTCCGGTCGTTCGAGGCGTTTTGCAGAAGCGAGAACTGGGACATTTCCGCCTATTGGGACAGCGTCGTGCGCGCCAAGACCCATTCGGAACACGATGTGCTCGGGCGCCTGATCCATATGATCCTGCATGACAAGCGGTCCGAATTCCTGCGGATGCTTGCCCGCTTTGCGCGGTCCCAGGACTGGTGGCAGGACAAAGAGGCGCGCGTGCTTTTCGAGATTGACTGCATCGGCGTGCCGTTCGTCTACTCCAACACGGACTTCGCCCCGGAATCGCTAGCGGACATCGGCCTTGAACATCTGGCAATCCGGGAAACCGGCGACCGCACCATACGCGTATCCGTCGACCGTCAAGATCGTGGCCTCGCGGCTCGGGCTGTGTTCGGGGACGAAAGAGCGTTCAGCGGTACCTTCGATATCGACTACAAGGCCGAGCACTTTCCATTCATGGCCGCCAAGCCGATGCGCGAGAATTACACATACGTCTACGGGATCATCCACCGGGCTTCTGTGATCGCCCCGACGTGGAAAGAGGCGGACGGCCCATCCGGGCGTGCGTTTGAAATGTCCGGGCACGGGCAGGCGGTGGACTGAGCGGCGGCGATGCCGATGGCCCTATCGGTGCCGACGCCCGAGGCAAGGGGCTGCCCTTGTTTCGCGGTGCAATTGCATCCATATCCAGCCCAGGCTTGGCAGGCCCGGCGCTTGTCGTACCGCAACCGGGAGCAACGCATGATCCATGACGCGGGGATTGACCTCAGACAGCACCGCATTTCCAGCGACACGCTGCAAAGCGACCGCAATTTCTGGCTGCAGCCGCCGCTGAACGCCGATCCATCGGCGGATGCGGGTCTGACGGTGTTTCTGGACGGTGAGTATTACCTGACGCACTTCGGTGCGCCGCAGACCATGGCCATGCTGCAGCAGGAGGGTAGCCTGCCGCCGATGTGGTCGGCCTATGTGTCTGCCGGAGACCGCGAAACCCGATGGCCCGAAAGCTTTTGCAGCGACGGGTTCGGCACGTTTGTCTGTGACGAGCTTGTTCCATCGGTGCGCGCCCTGACCGGGGCGACGGGGCAGAACACGCTGGTCGGCGTGAGTCTGACCGGACTGAGTGCCGCGCATATCGGTCTGTCGCGGCCCGGTGTGTTTTCACGCGTCCTGTGCCACTCGGGATCGTTCTGGTGGGAACAGGGCAAGCTTGCGGCGGATATCCCGAAATGGCCGCGCAGCGATTGCCGTTTCCGGATCTCGATCGGCGACGAAGAGACGGATACCGACGTCGATCACGGGCATGGCCTGATACAGGTCCAGTCCCAGCTGGAAGCCAACCGGCGCATGCGCGACGCCCTGTTGGAGAACGGTTTTTCGGTCGGGTATTCCGAATGGCCGGGCGGGCACACCGCGCCCGGTTGGCGCCGGGAATTGGCGAATGACCTCAAGGCGCTTTTCGCACAGGACGCGGCCCCGGCGCGCGCGCAGCAGCCGTGCGACGGGCCTTGCCGTGGGCAGGGCTTGTAGGCCGCGCGGGGCGGCTTGACGCGGGCGCCTGTCCGACGTGCGAACGACCGCGCTTGTCCATCCGTTTCCGTGTCGCCGACCGTTATGCCGGTACCGGGGGCACGTTCTGGGCATCGCTCCATTGTCTGGGGGATTGCCCGTAGAGGCGCTTGAACTCGCGGCTGAATTGAGACGGGCTGACATAGCCCACCTCCAGGGCCGCTTCGTTCACGGTGATGCCCCCGGCAATCTTCATCGCGGCGGTGTTGAGACGCATCGACTTCACGAACTGGATGGGCGACATCGTGGTTGCGTGCTTGAACTTGCGATGAAACACGGCGCGGCTCATGCCTGCGCGGGTGGCCATTTCGTCAATGGAGATCTGCGCGTTCAGGTTGGACGACACATGCGCGATCGACCGCGCGATGGCATTGCCGACGCCGAAAGCCTGTCTTGCGGCGAAGCCTGCCTCGCCCGTCAGGATCGCGTAATAAAGTTCGCGCAGCCGCGCGTCGCCAAGGATGGCTGTATCGGTCGTGTTGCCGCCCAAGCGCAGCAGCCGCAACAGCGCATCGGTGAAGGCATCATCCCATCGTGCCAGTCGGATCCCGTGGCACAGCGGGCCACCCTTGCCAGGACCCATGGCCCCCTCGGCATTGTCGATTTCCATGACCAGTTCGGTCATCAGGCGCTGATCCAGTGAGATATAGACGCCGAGAAGCGGGGATTCCGGCGATGCGGCGGGCGTACCGGCCTGCACCGGCATCGACACCGGACAACACAGATACCGGCTGGTGTCATAGAGATACCGTGCGCCATCCAGCACAGCCTCCTTGGTGCCGCTTGCGATGGCAATCACGCTGGGCTCATAGGCCGCGGGGGCGCAGGGCAGGGGCGTGGTTGCCCGGAACAGCCTGACCCCCTTCACGCCGGTATCCATCAGGCCATCCTCGCGGATCCTGCTTTCGATTAGGTGCTTGATCTGGTGTTTGCTCATGGGGTCAATCTAAGCTCGTCCCGGCGGTCAAGCAATCGACATGATACAATCGGGCAAGTATTCGCGACGATTTCGTCTGTTTTGCGTCCGGAGCGAGAGTTATCTACCCGTTCAGGATCGGAACACACAATCGCACGGCCCACCGCCGTCGCTGAACGGAGCTCGACAATGAAAGACACCCAATACGGACCCGAAGGCTGGACGCCGGAGCGGCTCGGCTCGCTCGTGGGAAAAACCTACGTGATCACCGGTGCCAATGCCGGTGCGGGGTTTCAGGCCGCGCGCATCTTGCTGTCCAAGGGCGCGACGGTGGTGATGCTGAACCGCAGCGCCGGGAAATCGACCGCGGCCATCGCGACGCTGAAACAGGAATTCGGCGCGGACGCCGACGTGAGCTTTGTCCGCATGGACCTTGCCGAGCTTGCCACCGTGCGCGCGGCCGCGACAGAGGTCTTGAAGACCGTTCCACGGATCGACGCGCTGATCTGCAACGCCGCCATCGCGCAGGTGCCGACACGGACGCTGACCAAGGACGGGTTCGAAAGCCAGCTTGGCACCAACCATTACGGCCATTTCTTGCTGTGCGGGATGCTGTTCGACCGCATCGAAGAGACCAAGGGCCGGATCGTGGTCGTCGCCAGCCTTGGCTACAAGATGGGGCTGAGGACGATCCAGTTCGACGACATGAACTGGGACAGGAAATACAGCGCCAATCCGGCCTACAGCCAGAGCAAGCTGGCGCAGATGATGTTTGCCTATGAATTGCAGGACAGGGTCAAGGCCGCAGGCAGGACCGTCGAAATCTACGTGTGCCATCCCGGGTCATCCGCAACCTCGCTGATCAGCACGAGCGGCAGCCTCGCTTCAAGGATCGTGTTCGGGCTCATGTCCCTGTCGCCATTGGTCCAATCGGCCGAAAAGGGGGCCTTTCCAGAGGTCATGTGCGCCACCGAAGACGGGCTGGAGCAGCGCGCCCTTTACGGTCCCACGGGGCGCATGGACTGGGTCGGTCCGGTCGGCAAGGGCACGCTGGAACCCTATGCCTACGACAAAGCCGTCATGGCAAAGCTGTGGAGCCGTTCCGAAAAGGAAACCGGTTTCAGCTGGAGCGTTTGACCGAAACGCGGGCGAGGCGGCTTTGGCGCCTGGCCCGCCACGACGCTTCGGCGGCGCGGGTGCCTCGGGGGCCAGCACGAACCTTATTGCGGGGTCGACAGCATGAAGTGCGTGAATATGTTGTCGACAACGTAAAACCCCCAATGCAGCCCGTAGGACAGCGTCGCGCCATTGCGGGTTGCAAGCAGCAGGCTTGGCACAACCGCACCAAAGCAGCTGGCCGCGATCGTGAAGCGCGCGACGTAGAAACCCGTGGCGCCGTTCAAGATCAGCGACAGATGAAACAGCCCGAAGAGCGCGGCGGTCACGATACCGACCTGCAGGATCTGCCATCCGAACGAATGGAATATCAGGACCAGCGTCAGGATCAGAAATTGCTGAAAGAGGATCTCGAACGATTTCGCGACGTAATACATCGCATCGGCAAACATGAACTCCGGCGGGTTGCTGGGGGCGAGTGACAGGTCGATCGCTGGAAGCGCCGGAAGAATGATTAAAGTGAAGCCGGCGATCATCGCAAGAACCGCAAGCACCGGTCGGATGCCGTGGGCAAGCGGATGCCAGGCTTGCAGGCGGTGGCGGAACGCCAGGGCCGCCACAACCGTGAAGCCCAGATAAAAGGCCGCATAAAGCAGCGGCGCATCGCGGTAGCCATTGGACAGGCCCAACTGGTCCTTGATCATATAGTAGCCGACCGATGACAGGGACCAGAGCACCGCGATCATCAGGATATCGATGATCGCGCGCGCTTTCAGGCTGTTGCCGGTGTAGGGGTCCGTCAAGCAGGTCAATCGCTGTCTCTGTCGCCTAGTCGCTGTCGCGCACGAGGCGGACATAGTTGGCAATGCGGATCGCATCGCCCTGCGGACCGTGCCCTTCGGGATAATCCGCCGCGTCGCCAAGTTTCGGGTCGGAGCGCTGCGCGCCTGCGCCATGGACGTCGGTCCAGCCGTTCATGAAACCCATGGCGCGCCCGAAGCTGACATAGGCGGCGAAAGTGCCGGGCTGGTCGGTGAAGTTGGCGTGGGTCGTCGAGCTCCAATGGAACGGATAGTCGACCTGACCCGCTTCGTTGATGATCTCGCTGATATCGAAGAACGGGTCGAGCGCAGCCGACCGCGTCGTGTCGGGCGAGCGGGTGTAATCGACAAGGCCCTGCAACTCGATGACATTGGGAACGCGCCAGTCGTCGTGGCCGAGGTAGCTCTCGGCGTTCATCTGTTCGGCCCACGCCATTGCATCTTGCCAGGTTACGGCTTCGCCATTGTCGGCCTGCGCCCAGATCAGCCCGCTGGCCGCGTCGGTGACGGTGCCATCGCCATTGTCGGACAGATCGGGGATGCCGTAGCCCGCGTCGCCACGGACATACATGACATAGAATTCCTTGTCCGCCCCGCGCAGCGTCAGCCCGTACCCCTTGATCCGCCCATCCGCGAAATTGACGCCAAAGAGTGTATCATCGGCACCATGCATCGTGTTCCAGACGTAGCGGGTACGCGATGCCATCTGCCCGTCGATCAGGCGTTCGCCTGCGCTGGTGTCGCCATACCCGAAGTCGAACACCGACGTGTCGATGAAGGGCGTCAGCCCGGAGGGGTTTTCACTGGCATAGCCGCTGGGATCGATGCCGTTGAAATTCATCAGCGAATACATCTCGGTGATCGTTGGCAGCCGCCAATCGTCATAGCCGCCCAAATCGAACGTCCCGGCCCCGGCGAGTGCCTCGTCGAGGGTCAGCTTGTCGTCGATATCGATCACGCCATCGCCGGTCAGGTCAGGTGATTGCGCCCACATGAGGCCTGTGACTTCATCCGTCACGGTGCCATCGCCGTTGACCGAATAGCTTTGCGGGGTGCCGAGGTGCTGCGCGTCCTGGCCGTAGAAGGGCGCGCCCGAGGCGGGGCAGTCGATTTCCTGCGTGGCGTCGTAGCAGGCGCTTTGCATCGTGTCGGGGATCGGGAATGGCGCCTCTGCCAGCGACACACCGGCGGCCACAAGATAGCTTGGCAATGCCAGCGAAACGGTCTGGAAGATGGATCTGGTCTGCATGTCGACACTCCTTGCCGGGGGGGGGGGGGGCGCGCTTCAGCGCATGTTGAACAATTCCTGGTGGAAGGCGCGGCGCGGCAGTCCGTGCGCGGCAAGGTCACGGCGCAACGCATCGCCGAACGCCGCCGGGCCGCAGAACCAGACGCTTGCGGATTTCCAGTCCGGTACGGCGGCACGCAGTTTTGCGCCGGTCAGAAACCCGTCCTGATCGTCGACCATGACGTGCAGGCTCACCCCGGCGGCCTTCGCGTCCGCGATCAGTTTCTGTCGAGCCTCGGGGGCGAGTTGCGTCGTCGTGTGAAACAGATCCACGCTCTGGCTGCCAGACCCAAGCGCGAGCTGCTTCATCCGCGCGATGAAGGGCGTGATGCCGATGCCGCCGCCGATCCATATCTGGCGCGGCGCGGCGTCATCGAAGGTGAAGCCGCCATAGGGGCCTTCGACAACCGCCCGGGCGCCGGGCTTGACGCGCTGGGGCAGACCATCGGTGTAGTCGCCCAGCCCCTTGGTGATGAACATGATGCGGGGATCGCGCGCGTCCCAGGCCGAGGCGATGGTGAAGGGATGCGCGCCTTCGGCCTTGTCGAAGGTCACGAAGGCGAACTGGCCGCTCTTGTGGCCTGTCCACCCGTCGTCGAGCCGGATCGTGGTCTCGAGGATGTTCATGTCGGCAAAGCCGTGCTGGTCTTCGACGGTGCCCTGCACCTTGCGCCGCTTGCCGACCTGGCGCGTCAGGACCAGCAGCGCCGATCCGGTACCCGCGAGCAAGAGAAGCGCCACGACAACGCCAAGCGGCTGGGTCCAGGCGGCAAAGTCCATCAGCACCACCGAATGGAAGACAAGCACCAGGTAGGCGACCGCGATGAACAGGTGCGTTTTCGCAAACCACCGGTAGGGAAACCGCTTGATCAGCGCCAGCGCGATCAGCAGCACCGCGACATAGAACGCCTTTTCGCCCAACCCCTCGGCGGTGCCGCGAAAACCGCGCAGGACGGACTCGATTGTCACGATGTCTGCCGCCCCGGCGTCTGCGGGCCGCGCGCCACGCTCGGGGGCGGCCATGAGGCCCAGGGTCACGGCCCATTTCGGTGCGTTGACCGCCATCCAGTGAAAGATCGCGGCCGACAGCCCTGCGATGCCCAGCCACTTGTGCAGCCGGTAGGCCTTGTCCAGCCCGCCGAGCCAGGGTTCCAGCCAGACGGGCCGCACGGCAAGCACCATGGCCACGCTCATGACGCCCATGCCGATCACCCCGGAATACTGCACAGCCAGATTGCGGCTGGTGATGACGCTCAGGTCGTCGGGGAACGGCAGGTTGGCCAGCAGCCAGAGCGCGGTCAGCCCCGCCATCACGCCCCAGAGGGCAATCTTGATATTTCTCAGCATGGTCGGTGTCCTTGCAGAATCGCTTTGCCGCCGAACATGACGCAGGATTGTGCAGCGAATGCCGAGGCCGGCGGAAATCCGGTTCCGTGGGGTTGGGCGGGATTTTATTATAGGCGTCAGGCCCTTAAGCTGGGCAGATGTTGGGCACGATGCGAACCTCTGCATCCTTAGTGCACAATCCTGTGCCATGATGACGGAATGAATCGCCTGCGCATGTCGCTGACCACCAAGATATTCCTCGCAATCGCGGCGACCGCGGCGCTGGTGATCGGCACGATGTCGTTGCTGGTGGCCTTGTCCATGCGCGACGGCTTTTCGCAATACCTGCTTCGGGGTGAACTGATCCGGTTCGACACACTGGTGCGGGAACTGGCCCTGGCGCACGATCCCGAAGCGCCGGGTTGGCCGGATCTTGCCGAAAGCCCCGAAGCCTGGAACGCTTTCGTGCGGGCGCATTTCACACCGCCCGGCAACCCGGATGCGGAAGAGATCGACGCCGATCCGCTGATGATCGGGGGCAGGCTGGCCCTGCTTGACGCCACTGGCATCCCTATCGCCGGACCGCCGACGCGCACCGCCATTTCCGCGCAACGGCCCGTCTGCGTGGAACGCGGATGTCCCGGGGGCGCGCCGCTTGGCTATATTCGCCTGAACGCGCCGATGCTGTCTGACAGCGCCAGCGATGCCTTTTTCCTGCGCGGGCAATATGCGTCGCTGGCGCTTTCGGCGCTTGTCGCGCTGTTGGTCTCTGCCGCCGCGGCGTTTCTGATCGCGCGTCAGATCCTGGTTCCGATCAAACGGTTGGAAGCCGGGGCAAAGACTTTGGCATCGGGCAATTACAGCGCGCGGATCGACAGGGACCGGACCGACGAGCTGGGCGATCTGATCGGGCATCACAACGCGCTGGCCGAAACCCTTGCCCGGACCAAACAGGCCGAGCGCGAGTGGATCTCGAACACGTCGCATGAGTTGCAGACACCGCTTGCGGTGCTGCGCGCGCAGATCGAGGCCCTGCAGGACGGTGTGCGCCAACCCGACGCGGAAACGCTGGCGGAAATGCACGCGGCACAGATGCGGCTGTGGCGTCTTGTTCAGGACCTAAAGATCCTGACCTATTCCGGCGAGTCCGAACTGGTGGCCGACATGCGCCGCGAAGACCTGGTGGACATCGCCACCGAAGCCGTCGAGATCGCGCGTCCGGCACTGGAGGCGGCGGGCATCCAGATCGACTGCGCCTTTCCCGACACGCTGCGCGTTGCCTGCGACCGGCTGCGGATCACCCAGGTCTTCGACAACCTTCTGCAGAACGTCGCGCGCTATACAGATGCGCCCGGCAAGGTGCGGGTGCGGATCTGGCGCGGCGATGGCCGTGTGCATGTGTCGATCGACGACACGCCGCCGTCGCCCCCCGTCGATGTGCTGCCACGGCTTTTCGATCGCTTTTTCCGGGCGGAAGGATCCCGGTCCCGCGCGCTTGGCGGGTCGGGTCTGGGACTGTCGGTCAGCAAGGCCATCGTCGAGGCGCATGGCGGCACGATCACCGCCGCGCTGTCCGAATTGGGTGGCCTGAACGTCACCTTCACCCTGCCGGAGACGCGGCGATGACCCAGCCGCGCATTCTGATCGTCGAGGATGAGGTGGCGCTTGCGGCCATCCTGCGTGACTATCTGCTCGCGGATGGCATGGAGGTCGACATGCTGTCCGAAGGCACCCACGCGGTCGAGACGGCCATTGGCAAGGCGCATGACCTCATCGTCCTTGATCTGATGCTGCCCGGCGTGGACGGGCTTACCATATGCCGCGAATTGCGTCAGAGGTCCGATGTCCCGATCATCATGACCACCGCCAGGGTCGAGGAGATCGATCGCCTTCTCGGGCTGGAACTGGGGGCGGACGACTATGTCTGCAAACCCTATTCGCCGCGCGAACTGGTGGCGCGGGTGCGCGCGGTGCTGCGTCGGCGCCCCATTGGCGGGCAGCCGCCCGAGCAGGCACCGGTTGCGCGGCTGCGCATCGACCCCGAAGGTTGGCGCGCGGCGATCGACGGGGCCGAACTCGACCTGACGCGCCGCGAATTTTCGCTTCTCGCGGCCATGGCCGCGCGCCCGGGCCGGGTGCTGTCGCGCGATCAGTTGCTGTCATTGGCGTTTCCGGACGATGCGGACGTGTTCGACCGGACCGTCGACAGTCACATAAGGAACATCCGCCGAAAAATTCACGCGATTGCCGATTGGGATCCGATCCGATCCGTCTATGGTGTCGGCTATGCCTACGAGGGCTGACAGACTGCCGGGCTCTTCTGGACCGGCAGCGCTTCGCCTGCACAATTCCTGCACGGTTTCTGCATTCTCACGTGTCGAGGTTCAGTCAGTTGCGGGGCAAAGGCCTGTTTCCATCACACGACGGCGTCGAAGGCGTTTGTCCGCGACACCATCAGGGCCGACGCCGCCACAAAGGAACCATCTCATGACCGACGTCTTGAAATCGCTCATCTGGTCTGCTTGCGCAACGACAGCCCTTGCCACTGTCGCCGTGGCGCATCCCGACACCGCCGCCTTCGAACAGACCGCCTTCATCGAGACGCCCGAGATCGTCGCGTGCACGCTAGAGGATGGCGCGCAGACGCAGTGCCATCAGATCACCGTCGGATATCTGCCCGATGGGTTGGAGATCGGCCCGTTCTGCCCGGCCACGCTCGATGACGCGGGCGGCATCTGGGAATGGACCGGCGAGAATGCGGGGCTTTACCGGATCGATGGCGATTTCCTGCGGATGCTGGACGGGCTCGGCTATCGCTTTTTCGATGACGATGGCAAGGTCTACTCGGTCGACAACGCAACCGAGCGGCCCACCGTCGATCACGCCTGCATCAACGTCTCGGTCGATGAGAGCGTCGAGATCACGATGCTGCTGCCGGTCGAGCCGGTGATGGCCGACACGCCGACCGACCTTGGGGTGGTTTCCAAGATCGGCGTGGCGTTGGAAGGCGTTCCGATCTTCGCCGACGCGCCACCGATCCAGGTGACGGGGCATATGCCCGCGCTAGATACCTGCGGCGGCCATGTGGATCCGGGCGGCTGGTATCACTGGCACGGCACATCGACCGATGTCGAAACGGTGTTCGAGGCGCAGGATGTCGCCGCCGATTGCGCGCTGGAACAGGACGCGCGTGCGCAGTTCGGCTATGCCTTCGACGGTTTCGCGATGTTCGGATCGCTGGAAACCGACGGCTCGGTCCCGTCGGAACTGGATGCCTGTGGCGGTCACGTGGGAAAGACGGCGGCAGGCGAGATCTACCACTATCACGCCTCGGATGACTTTCCGAACCTGCCGGCCTGTCTGGTCGGCGTTCAGGCGCAGGACACCTTCACCACCACCGCGACCGCCGGGATCGGCGCGGAGCGCGCGGGCGATGATGGCCGCAATGAAGCACCGCGTGCCGGCAGCGGGCCGGGTGGTCTGCCACCGGGCTTCGACGTTGCGGCTGAAGCGCTGGGTGTGACACCGGAGGCGTTGCTCGAGGCGATGACCGAAGCGGGCGGCCGCATGGCCGACCTCGCCGAGGTTGCGGTGCTGCTTGGCATCGATGAGGCTGACCTGCGCCAAGCCTTGCCGTCGCCGCTGGGGCAATGAACGAAGCGATCCGACCGAACCGCCAGAAGGAAAGCCACATGACCCGCACAGCCCTGACTGCACTCCTGCTTGCGACAGCAGGCACGGGTGCCTCTGCCCAGACCGACGCGCGTCTGGCCGGTATCTCTGCGTTCTTTGCGACCGCCGACGTGGTAGCCGGGCCAAAGGTCGTGACCTGCACGCTGTCCGAAGGCACCCGGACGGAGTGCTTCCAGATCACCCTGGCCGCCGATCCGCAGACCTACGCGCCGGGTCCCTGGTGCCCGACCCATGTTTCGGACGGCCCGGAGGCGGGCGGTATCTGGTTTCTCGACGGTGACACGGTCGACGTGGACGGCGATTTCATCACGCGGCTTGCCGAGGTTTACGGCGACACCAACTGGCAGCTGTACGAGCCCGGAACAGGTGACATCCGCTACACCGGGACACTTGAGGAATGCCAGGCCGCGGCACGCCCCGACGTCGATCCTGCCTATCAGAACTATTGCGTCCAGTGCCTGCCCGAAACGCTGCCCCAGGAGGCGGTCGTGACCTACGTTCTGCCGTTTGAACCGGTCGCGACAGAGCGGCAAGCGCCCACCAACATGACCGGCTCGGGCGTGGCTTATAACGGCGTGCGGCTTGACGGCCCGGCCCCGGTCGACGCGATCCTCGGGGCCTATACCATAGCCCCCTTCGACGATTGCGGCGGGCATGTGAATCCCTTCGTCGGCTATCACTATCATGCCGTCACCGATTGCCTCGATGGCGCGCCGGATGCGGCGGAGACCGACGGTCATGGCAGGCAGATCGGTATCGCCATGGATGGCTTCGCGATCCTGCCACACCTCATGGCCGATGGGTCCGCACCAACGGGCCTCGACCAATGCAACGGACACGACGCCGGGGATGGCAGCTATCATTACCACGTCGGCGAAGCGGGCTCGAATGCGATCCTCGGCTGTCTTTCGGCCGAGACCGGCTGCACGCTGGACGACGCGGACGGCACCTGCGATGCCTCGGTCCGCAGACCCCGGCCATGATCGGCTCGGGCAAGGCGGCACGAAAGTTCCGGGCATCGGAAGGACCGTCATGCACCGATCGCGCGCAGCGGCGCTTTTCGCGCTTGCACCAACCCTGTCGCAGGTACGCGACAGCCACGCTGAGGACGAGACGGCGTGATCCGCTCCCGGCGGCTGGCAGGAACGGCCCTTCGCGCGACATGCGACGAGACGGGGGTGACGCGGTGCGCCCCGACCAATCCGATGAATAAACAGGCAATCTGCGGATAAGACAGTCCGGAAACGCGGACCGGGGTCATTTGCGGGGCCAGGCTCTTGCGTACCGCCGTGTCCTCATATCATTGAGCGACAATGGCTCAGACGCTTACCATTGTTGTCGTCGAAGAAGACCGCGATCGGGCGATTGCGATTGTCGATGCGCTCAGGGATGCGTGCGACTGCGATGTCTTCATCGTGGGCAATTCCAGCGGTCTTGCCCGGAAAATCGCGGCCCATGCCCCCGACATCGTGCTCATCGATATCGACAATCCGACCCGCGACATGATGGAGGAACTCACCCTGGCGTCCGGCCCGCTGGAGCGCCCGGTTGCCATGTTCGTCTCGGCCGCCGCCGGCGGTCTGGCGCGGTCGGCGATCGAGGCGGGTGTGTCGGCCTATGTTGTCGACGGGCTGTCGCCCGCGCGGATCAAGCCGGTGATGGACACCGCCATCGCGCGCTTTGCCATGGTGCGACAGATGCGCAACGAGCTGGCCGAAACGCGGCGCGCGCTGGAAGAGCGCAAGGTGATCGACCGCGCGAAGGGGCTCTTGATGAAGGCCAAGGGCATTGACGAGGATGCCGCCTATGCCCTCTTGCGCAAGACCGCCATGGATCAGGGGCGGCGCGTGGCGGATGTCGCGGAAGCGCTGGTGACCGCCTCGGGGCTTTTGGGATGAGCGTGGTTTCGGTTCCTGTCGCCTACATCCCGCTTGTCGATGCAGCGCCCCTGATCATCGCCCAGGAGATGGGCTTTGCCGAAGCCGAGGGCATCGCGCTGGATCTGGTCGCGGCACCGTCCTGGTCGTCGGTGCGCGATATGCTGGCCTTCGGGCGGGTGGACGCGGCACATATGCTGGCGCCCGTTCCGGTGGCGATGGCGATGGGTCTGGGCGGTGTATCGACGGCCCTGTCGGCGGTGTCGGTTCTGTCCGTGAACGGCGACGTCATGGGGATCGGCACACCGCTGGAAGCGCGGTTGCGCGCGCAGGGCTACGGGTTCGACTTCACCGACGCGGCCGGGGCAGCCGAGGCGCTGGCGCAGGTCCGCGACGGGCCGGTCGTGTTCGGCGTGCCGTTTCCGTTTTCCATGCATGTCGAATTGCTGCGCTACTGGAGCCGTGCAACGCCCCTGGGCGAAGACGGCATTGTCATCCGAACGGTTCCGCCGCCGTTGATGGCCAGCGCGCTCGAGGCCGGAGACATAGACGCCTTCTGCGTGGGCGAGCCCTGGGGATCGGTCGCGGTCGATCAGGGCGTCGGCGCGCTGTTGCTGCCGGGCAAGGCGATCTGGAGTTTCGCGCCGGAAAAGGTTCTGGCCGTCCGCACCGATTGGGCTGAAACCGAACCGGACCTGCTGGGCCGTCTGATGCGGGCCACGTGGCGGTCGGGGCGGTGGCTGGCCAATCCCGAGGTGCACGCGACGGCCAGCGATCTTCTGGCGCGCAAGGCCTATCTCGACGTGCCGTCCGAACTGATCGACCGGGCCTTGTCCGGGCACCTGACCATCTCCGCGCGCGGCGAGCAGCGACAGGTCGACGGGTTTGTCGAATTTCATCACGGGGCTGCCAACTTTCCGTGGCGCAGTCAGGCCAAGTGGATCGCCCGGCAATTGCAGCAATTTCACGGGCTGGATGCCCCGGACCATCTCGATCGGGCGGCCCAGGTGTTCCGGTCCGACCTGCACCGGGAACATCTGGGCGCGGCGGGCCATGACATGCCGGGCGCGTCGGAAAAGGTGGAGGGCGCGATTCGACATGCAACGGCGGTTGCCTCGGCCGGTGGTGCGCTCACCCTGCTGCCCAATCGTTTCTTCGATGCCCGAATTTACGATCCCGAAGGGTCATAACTGCTTATCTGTTAGGCAAGACCGTGCATGGCCCTGCGTTTTTCGGGACCTCCGGCAAATTCCGCTTTTGGTTTTCGCCGCAACGCAGCATCGTCGGGTCATACCTGCAATGGCGTAGGTTCTGCCGAAAATTCATCCCGCTGTCTGGGACTGACTGAGCAAGGTCGCTCTCTTTCCGCCGAGGTCTTCGGCGGTCAGTGATCGGCCTTTTTTCGTTTTTGCCCGGCCCACGCCTTCGGGAGCCGGAGCCATGTAAAGGACAATCCATGAAAACCCTCCTTCTTGGTCTCGCCGCCACAACCGCGCTGGCAAGCCCATCCTTCGCCGAACTGCTCGATCTGGAAAAAGACGAACTGACCTTCGGTTTCATCAAGCTGACCGACATGGCGCCGCTGGCCGTGGCTTATGAGCAGGGGTATTTTCTGGATGAAGGTCTGTTCGTCTCGCTCGAGGCGCAGGCGAACTGGAAAGTGCTGCTTGACGGCGTGATCGACGGACAACTGGACGGCGCGCACATGCTGGCAGGTCAGCCGCTGGCCGCGACCATCGGGTACGGCACCCAGGCGCATATCGTCACGCCCTTTTCGATGGACCTGAACGGCAACGGCATCACCGTGTCGAACACCGTATGGGACATGATGCGCCCGCATATCCCGTCGATGGATGATGGCCGCCCGCAGCACCCGATATCGGCCGAGGCGCTTGTCCCGGTAATCGAGGAATTCAATGCCAAGGGCGAGCCCTTCAACATGGGGATGGTGTTTCCGGTCTCGACGCACAATTACGAACTGCGCTACTGGCTTGCGGCCGGCGGGATCAAGCCGGGCTATTACAGCCCCGAGAACATCACCGGACAGATCGATGCGGATGTCTTCCTGTCGGTGACCCCGCCGCCGCAGATGCCCGCGACGCTCGAGGCGGGCACGATCCACGGGTATTGTGTCGGCGAGCCGTGGAACCAGCAGGCCGTGTTCAAGGGCATCGGCGTTCCGGTCATCACCGACTACCAGCTCTGGCGCAACAATCCCGAAAAGGTCTTTGGTCTGACGGCCGACTTCGTCGAAGACCATCCGAATACCACCAAGGCGCTGACCCGCGCGTTGATCCGCGCCGCCATCTGGCTGGATGAGAACGACAACGCCAACCGCGAAGAGGCCGTCGCGATCCTCAGCCGTCCCGAATATGTCGGCGCGGATCGGGAAGTGATCGCCAACTCGATGACCGGGACCTTCGAATTCGAAAAGGGCGATGTCCGCGAGATCCCCGACTTCAACGTCTTCTTCCGCTACAACGCCACCTATCCGTTCTACTCGGACGCCATCTGGTACCTGACGCAGATGCGCCGCTGGGGACAGATCGCCGAGCCCCAGACCGATGAATGGTTCAGGGACGTGGCCGAAAGCGTCTATCGCCCGGATATCTACCTCGATGCGGCGCGCAGCCTTGTCGATGAAGGCCTCGCCGTCGAGGCGGATTTCCCCTGGGACAGCGACGGCTACAAGGACCCCACACCTGCCGCCGACATCATCGATGGCATCCCCTACGACGGGCGCGCGCCGAACGCCTATCTCGACAGCCTGCCGATCGGCCTGAAGGGCGATCAGGTTGTCGTCGGCGACGCGGTCCAGGGCTGACCGCCCCCTCGCGCGGGTGGCCTTGCTGTCCGCGCGCACACATTCAGGAGACAGGTTCATGAGCACCGCAGACCCGAATTTTCAGGCAGTGGCCGACGTCGAGGCGCGCCGCGAGCGCCGCTTTACCCGCATCAATTCCGCCGACAAATGGTTCCAGGTCCTTGGCCTGTCCTGGATCACCCCGATCCTGAGGGCCGCCGCGGGGGACAATCCACGGGCGCAGGTGTCTGAAATCTGGCGCCTTCTCGGTGTGCCGCTTCTGGCGATCGTCGGCTTTCTTGCGCTGTGGGGGGCGCTTGCGCCCACCGTGCAAACGTCACTGGGGGCGGTGCCGGGGCCTGCGCAGGTCTGGGAAGAGGCGGTCAACCTGCACCAGGACGCGCGGGCCAAGGCGGCAAGCCGGGACCAGTTCCAGCAACAGGTCGCAGCCTTGAACGAACGCCGCGTCGAACAGGGCAAAGAGCCGATCGAGCGCGCATATACCGGCGCACCCAGCTACTACGCGCAGATCTGGACGTCGATCAAGACCGTGTTCTTCGGGTTTCTGATCGCCAGCGTGGTGGCCATTCCCCTGGGGATCGCCGCGGGCCTGTCGCCTTATGCAAATGCCGCGCTGAACCCGATCATCCAGATTTTCAAACCGGTCTCGCCGCTGGCATGGCTGCCGATCGTGACGATGATCGTGTCCGCCATCTACGCGACCAATGACGGGCTGTTCGCCAAGTCCTTTCTGGTGTCGGCGATCACCGTGACGCTGTGTTCGCTCTGGCCCACGCTGATCAACACCGCGCTGGGTGTGGCCAGCATCGACAAGGATCTGGTGAACGTCTCCAAGGTTCTGAAGATGAACACCTATACGAAGATCACAAAGCTGGTCCTGCCCTCGGCACTGCCGCTGATCTTCACCGGGCTCCGGCTGTCGCTCGGGGTGGGCTGGATGGTGCTGATCGCCGCCGAGATGCTGGCGCAAAACCCGGGCCTCGGCAAGTTCGTCTGGGATGAGTTCCAGAACGGCAGCTCGTCATCGCTGGCCAAGATCATGGTGGCGGTTCTGACCATCGGCATCATCGGTTTCATGCTGGACCGCGTGATGTACGCGCTGCAGTCGCTGTTCACCTTCACGAACAACCGGTGATCGACATGGGCATTCTGACACTTGAAAACGTTTCGAAAAGCTATGGGTCCGGGCTGCACCGCACCGATGTGCTGAACGATATCACCCTTGACGTGAAAGAGGGCGAGTTCCTGGTTTTGCTTGGCTTTTCCGGCTCCGGCAAGACGACGCTGATCAACCTGATGGCGGGTCTGGACAGCCCGACCACGGGCACCGCCACCTTCAAGGGCGCGCCGATCAAGGAGCCAAGCCCCGAACGCGGCGTGATCTTCCAGAGCTATTCGCTGATGCCGTGGCTGACGGTGAACGGCAATGTGCGGCTTGCGGTGGATACGGTCTTTCCCGGCCTGTCGGCCAGAGAGAAGGACGACAAGGTTGCCCATTACGTATCGATGGTTGGCCTGTCCCATGCCGCGACGCGCCGCCCGGCCGAGCTTTCGGGCGGGATGCGCCAGCGGGTCAACGTGGCGCGCGCCCTGGCGATGAACCCCGAGATGCTGCTGCTGGACGAGCCCCTGTCGGCGCTCGATGCGCTGACCCGGGCCAATCTGGCGGACGAGATCGAGCGGATCTGGGAGGCTGACAGGAAAACCTGCGTGCTGATCACAAACGACGTGGATGAGGCGATCATCCTTGCCGACAGGATCATCGCGCTGAACCCCGACGGCACGTTGAGCGACGCCTTCGAGGTCGCCATACCGCGCCCCCGCGACCGGATCGAGATGAACACCAACGACGCCTTCAAGCGTCTGCGGGCCGATGTCACGAAATACCTGATGGATGTCGGGATCGAGGCCAAGGTCGAAGGCGCGCGGGAATTGCCCGATGTCACCCCGATCCACGGTGTGCCAGCGGCGGTCAAGGACGCGCAACAGGGCCTGATCGACGACCGCTTTCTGGATTTCTCGCAGTTGCACAAGGTCTATCGCACGCCCAAGGGACCGCTGACCGTGGTCGAGGATTTCGACCTCAAGATCGACCGCGGCGCGTTCATCTCGCTCATCGGTCACTCGGGCTGCGGCAAGTCCACGGTGCTGACCATGGCCGCAGGGCTGAACGCGATCTCGAAGGGCGCAATCAAGCTGGATGGCCGCCATGTGGAAGGCGCCGACCCCGAACGCGCGGTGGTGTTCCAGTCGCCCAACCTGTTCCCGTGGCTGTCCGCCCGCGAAAACTGCGCCATCGGTGTCGACAAGGTCTACCCGCGCGCCAGCCGGGCCGAACGGCAGGACGTGGTGGAGTATTACCTGGAACGGGTGGGTCTGGCGGATGCGATGGACAAGCCCGCCAGCGCCATGTCGAACGGGATGCAACAGCGCGTCGGCATCGCGCGGGCCTTTGCGCTCAGCCCCAAGCTGTTGCTGCTGGATGAACCCTTCGGGATGCTGGACAGCCTGACGCGCTGGGAATTGCAGGAAGTGCTGATGGAGGTGTGGTCGCGCACCAAGGTGACCGCGATCTGCGTCACCCATGACGTGGACGAGGCGATCTTGCTGGCGGATCGCGTGGTGATGATGACCAACGGGCCGCAAGCCACCATCGGCAAGATCGTCGATGTGAACCTGCCGCGCCCGCGGACCCGCAAGGCGCTGCTGGAGCATCCCGACTACTACCAATACCGCCATGAAGTGCTCGATTTCCTTGAGGAATACGAGCACGGCGCAAGGCCCAAGGCGAAACCGACAGTCAAGGCCCCCACGGCCGTCGCAGCGGAGTGACCCCCATGAAAGAGAGACTGGTTATCATCGGCGCGGGCATGGCCTCTGGCAGGGTGATCGAGCAGCTTGTCGAAAACGCACCGGATGCGTTCGATATCACGCTGTTCAACGCCGAGCCGCGCGGCAACTACAACCGCATCATGCTGTCCCCGGTCCTGTCCGGAGAGCAGACCTACCAGGACATCGTGACCCATGACGACGATTGGTATGCCGCGCATGGCGTGACATGCCGTTTTGGCGAACACGTGGTCCGGATCGATCCTGAAATGAAGGTTGTCGAAGCGCAGCACGGCCATGCGCCCTATGACAAGCTGATCATCGCCACCGGTTCGGCGCCGTTCATCATTCCGTTGCCGGGCAAGGATCTGCCCGGCGTGATCACCTACCGCGATCTCGATGACACCAACGCCATGATCGACGCCGCCGACAAGGGCGGCAAGGCCGTGGTGATCGGTGGCGGGCTGCTGGGGCTGGAAGCGGCGGCCGGACTTGCCGAGCGCGGCATGGACGTCACCGTGGTGCACCTGATGGGCCATCTGATGGAGCGCCAGCTGGACGAGGCGGCGGGATATCTGCTGCGCAGGGATCTGGAAAGCCGGGGCATCACTATCCGCACCCAGGCCTCGACCAGGGCGATTATCGGCGATGGTCGTGTCGAGGCGGTATTGCTCGAGGGTGATGAAACCCTGCCGGCCGATCTGGTCGTCATGGCCGTCGGCATCCGGCCCGAGACGCGGCTGGCCACCGATGCCGGTCTGGAGGTGGCCCGCGGTATCGAGGTCAACGCGCAGATGCAGACCTCCGACCCGGACATCCTTGCGGTTGGGGAATGCGTGGAATTCGACGGCCATCTCTTCGGGCTGGTCGCACCGCTCTACGATCAGGCCAGGGTTCTGGCGCAGACGCTGATGGGCAAGCCCGATGCCTTCGTCGTCAAGGACACCGCGACCAAGCTGAAGGTCACCGGGTGCAACCTGTTCAGCGCCGGCGATTTTGCCGACGCCGAGGGCCGCGAGGACATCGTCCTGCGCGATCCCGGCAAGGGTGTCTACAAGCGGCTGGTGATCGAGGGTGACCGGCTGATCGGTGCCGTGATGTATGGCGATACCGCCGACGGCAACTGGTTCTTCCAGCTGATCAAGGACGGCACCGAGATCGACGAGATGCGCGAGACGCTGATTTTTGGCCCGGCCTTTCAGGGGGGGGCCTCGGTGGACCCTCTCTCAGCCGTTGCAGCATTGCCGCGTGACGCGGAAATCTGTGGCTGCAACGGCATTTGCAAAGGCACCATCGTCGACGCCATCGGTGCGGGCGCGGCCGATCTGGGCGCTGTCAAGGCGCAGACCAAGGCCAGCGCGTCCTGCGGCACCTGCACCGGGCTGGTCGAACAGCTGTTGCAGGTCACGCTGGGCGACGCGTTCGAGATGCCCACGGCGCAGCCGATCTGCGGCTGTTGCGATCTGACCCACGAGGACCTGCGCCGCCTGATCAAGTCGCAGGAACTGACTTCGCAGGATGCGGTCTGGCAGGAACTGGGCTGGAAAACCCGCAACGGCTGTCACGTCTGCCGCCCGGCGGTGAATTTCTACCTGCTCGCGGACTGGCCGCTGGCGTATCGCGACGATCCGCAAAGCCGCTTTGTCAATGAACGCAAGCACGCCAACATCCAGAAGGACGGCACCTTCAGCGTCGTGCCGCGCATGTGGGGCGGCATCACCAACGCCGATGAATTGCGCGCCATCGCGGATGCGGCGGACAAGTACGATGTGCCGACCGTCAAGGTCACGGGCGGCCAACGGATCGACCTGCTGGGCGTGCGCGGCGAGGATCTGCCTTATATCTGGGCCGATCTGAACAGGGCCGGGCTGGTGTCGGGGCATGCCTATTCCAAGGGTCTGCGCACCGTGAAGACCTGCGTCGGCACCGATCACTGCCGCTTTGGAACCCAGGACAGCACCGGGCTCGGCATCAAGCTCGAGCAGACGCTCTGGGGGTCGTGGACGCCGCACAAGGTCAAGCTTGGCGTCTCGGGGTGCCCGCGCAACTGCGCCGAGGCGACCTGCAAGGATGTGGGCATCATCTGCGTCGACAGCGGCTATCAGGTTGGCGTCGCGGGGGCCGCCGGGATGGACCTGAAGGAAACCGAACGGCTTTGCGATGTCGCGACAGAGCAGGAGGCGATCGACGTCACCGTCGCCTTCGTCCAGCTATACCGCGAGAACGCCAGGTATCTGGACCGGGCCTACAAGTGGGTCGCGAAGGTGGGGCTCGACTGGGTCAAGGCGCGCGTGGTCGACGATCCGGATGAACGCGCCCGCCTGATCGCCGCCTTCGAGGTGTCGCAATCCATCTATCGCACGGATCCCTGGGCGGCGCAGGCCAGGGATGCTGGCCAATACCAGCCGATTGCCGATCTGACACTGGAGGCCGCGGAATGAGCTGGATTGACATAGGCCCTGTCGCCGACATCCCCCTGCGCGGGGCGCGCAGGATCAAGACCGACCTGGGATGCGTGGCGATCTTTCGCACCGGCCCGGACGAGGTCTTTGCCGCAACGGACCGGTGCCCGCACAAGGGCGGCCCCTTGTCCGAAGGCATCGTGCACGGGCAGTCCGTGACCTGCCCGCTGCACAATTGGGTATTCGATCTGAACACCGGGCAAGCCAATGGCGAAGACGGCGCGATTGACACGTTCGAGGTGCAGGTCAGGGACGGGCGCATCCTGATCGACGCCACCACGCTTGCGGCCAGGAGTGCGGCGTGATGGACGGCGCGGGCCTGCCGGAAACACGCTCGACCTGCCCCTATTGCGGGGTGGGCTGCGGGGTCTTGTTGCGCCCGGACGGGGAGGGCGGTCTGATCGTGCGCGGCGACCCGGATCATCCCGCCAATCTCGGACGGCTGTGTTCCAAGGGTGCGGCGCTCGGCGAAACCGTGGGTCTTGAACAGAGGTTGCTGGCCCCGCGCGTGGACGGATCGGACGCGCCATGGGATGTCGCATTGCAGACCGTCGCGGACCGGTTTTCACAAACAATCGCCGAGCACGGGCCAGACAGCGCGGCGTTTTACGTGTCCGGTCAGCTTTTGACCGAAGACTACTATGTCGCCAACAAACTGATGAAGGGTTTCATCGGCTCGGCCAATATCGACACCAATTCGCGGCTGTGCATGGCCTCGTCGGTCGCGGGACACAAGCGGGCGTTCGGCACCGACACGGTGCCGGGTACCTATGACGACATAGACGCGGCCGATCTGGTCGTGCTGGTCGGATCCAACCTCGCGTGGTGCCATCCCGTGCTGTATCAGCGCCTGCTTCGCGCCCGCACGGCGCGCGGCACCCGGATCGTCGTCATCGACCCGCGCCGCACCGCCAGTTGCGACGGCGCAGATATGCATCTGGCCCTGCAACCGGGGTCGGACGTGGCGCTGTTCAACCGTTTGCTGGTGTCGAATTACGAAGGCGGGGCGCTGGACGTCGCCTTCATCGCCCGGACCAACGGGTTTGACGCGGCCCTGCGGGCGGCAATGTCGGACAGCACCGCGCCGACCGGATTGCCCGAGGCGGACATCCAGGCGTTCTGCGATCTGTGGATGCGCAACGAAAAGGTGGTGACGATCTTTTCCCAGGGCGTGAACCAGTCCACCTCGGGGACGGACAAGGTCAACGCCATCGTGAACTGCCATCTCGCGACCGGGCGCATCGGCAGGCCGGGGTGTGGCCCCTTGTCGGTGACCGGCCAACCCAATGCCATGGGCGGGCGCGAGGTGGGGGGGCTGGCCAACATGCTGGCCTGTCATCTGGATCTGGAAAATGCCGATCACCGGGCCGCCGTCCGGGATTTCTGGAAGGCGCCAACGGTGCCAGCCGCCCCGGGCCTGAAAGCCGTCGACATGTTCAACGCCGTGGCCGATGGACGCGTCAAGGCGCTGTGGATCATTCACACCAACCCCGCGGTGTCCATGCCCGACGCCGACGCCGTGCGCGATGCCATCGCCGCCTGTCCGTTCACGGTGGTCAGCGACATCACCGACCGCACCGATACCGCGCGGCTGGCCGATGTGCTGCTGCCCGCGACCGCCTGGGCGGAAAAGGACGGTACCGTCACCAATTCGGACAGAACCATCAGCCGCCAGCGCCAGGTCCTGCCGGTCCCCGGTCAGGCCCGTCCCGATTGGGCCATTCTCGCCGAGGTGGGCAGGCGCATGGGGTTTGGCCCGGCCTTCGACTACGCCAACGAGGCCGAGATCTTCCGCGAACATGCAGCGCTGTCGGGCATCGCCGGTCAATTCGGGCGGGACTTCGATATCTCCGCGCTCGCGGAGCTGTCAAATACCGAATATGCGGATTTTGCCCCGCAGCGCTGGCCAATCACGAGCCAACGTCGTGGCGGGCGTTTTTTCGCGGACGGGCAGTTCTTCCATGCGGACGGCAAGGCGCAGATGCTGCCGGTCACGTGGAAACCGCCCGCGGCAAAGGCCTCGCCGCGCTATCCGTTCCGGCTCAACACCGGGCGCGTGCGCGATCAGTGGCACACCATGACGCGCACGGCGCTCAGCCCGCGCCTGTCGGCGCACCTGGCCGAGCCCTTCCTGGAAATCCACCCCGACGATGCCCGCGATCTGGATGTGCAGCCGGCGGATCTTGTGCAGATCCACAATCCGGTCGGCACCGCCATCCTGCGCGCCCGCATCACCGATACTGTGCAGCCCGGGCAGGTCTTCGCCCCGATGCACTGGACCGCAGAGACGGCGCCCGCCGCGCGGATCGATGCGCTGGTGGCGGCGGCATGCGATCCGGTCTCGTGCCAGCCCGAAAGCAAGGCAAGCGTCGTTGCCGCCCGCCGCTATGACGCGGCCTGGTACGGCTTTGCCGTTTCGCGCCGTCCCATGGCGCTGGCCAGCGATTACTGGGCTCTGGCCCGGACACGGCAGGGGTTTCGGGCGGAACTGGCGGGGGCCGTGGCGATCGCGGACTGGTCGGCAGAGGCAAAACGCCTGTTCGCGGCACCGGAGGCCGAGGTGTCCTCGATCATCGACGCAAAGCGCAACGTCGCGCGGATCGTGCTGCAAGACGACGGCCTGCTGGTCGGTGCCTTGTTCGTATCGCCGACCCCTGTGGCCGTCATGCGCGACTACCTGTCGTCCTTGCCCGGCACAGAGGTCGCCGACGCGCTTTCGGGGCGTCCCGCGGTGGATGTGCCGAACCCCGGACCGGTGCTGTGCTCGTGCTTTGGGGTCGGGGTCAACACGATTGTCGACGCCATAGAATGCCAGGGCCTGATGTCGGTCGATCAGATCGGCGCGGCGCTTGGGGCGGGGTCGAACTGCGGCTCGTGCCGCCCGGAAATCGCCGAGCTGCTGGTGTCTGTGGAAATCCGCGAGGCCGCGGAATGAGCCTGTCCGATCACGTGCGCACGCTCGGGCGCGGTCCGGGCCGGTCGCGGTCCCTGACGCAGCAGGAAGCCTTTGACGCGATGTCGTTGATGCTTGGTGACGATGCCGCCGCTGAAGCGGTGGGCGCGATCCTGATGCTTTTGCGGATGAAGGGCGAAACGGCAGAGGAGATCGCCGGTCTGGCCGCCGCCGCTCAGGCCGGGCTTGCCGCCCAGGCCGGACCTGCCGGGCTGCCGAGGGCCGATCTGGACTGGCCCAGCTATGCGGCGGGTCGCACCCGCGGTGCGCCCTGGTTTCTGCTGTCGGCGAAGCTGATCGCAGAGACCGGCCACCGCGTCCTGTTGCACGGCTGGAACGGCTCGGACCCAAAGGTGCGGGCCGGGCTGGACCGCGCCGGTATCGGCATCGCACGATCACGCCAGGACGCCGCCTTGTTGCTCGACCGCGACCGGATTGCCTATCTGCCGCTTGAGGCGTTTCACCCCGCCTTGTTTCGGCTGTTGACGCTGCGCGACGTTCTGGGGTTGCGATCCTGCGTCAATACGGTGTGCCGGATGCTGAACCCCGGCGCTGCGGTGGCCAGTGTGCAAGGGGTGTTTCACCCGTCCTATCGGTTCCTGCAGGCCGATGCGGGCGCATTGCTGGGATGGCAAAACCTGACAGTGATCAAGGGCGGCGGCGGTGAGTTCGAACGTCACCCAAGCAAGGACATCGCGGCTTTCGGGCTGCGCGCCGGTGCCCCGTGGGAGCGTCGTTTCCCCGCAACCGTGGATGAAACGCGGCGCCTGACCGATCCGGAGAGCGGCGGGCAGTGGACCCCTGCATCCCCATCCGCCTTTGAAACCGAAATCATCACCGGAACCGCAGCCCTCGCGCTCGACACGCTGGGCGTTCACGACGGTGCGCGCGTTGCGCGGGACCTCTGGGCGTCCGGCATGATGGCGAGGGTGGCCTGACAAGGAGAAATGCCATGAAAGCCTTTCCAATGTTCATCCGGACCACCGACCGCCGCGTGGTGATCGTCGGCGGTGGTGAACAGGCGGCGCAGAAGGCCCGTCTGTTGCTCAAGTCCGACGCAGCGCTTGTGCTGGTGGCGCGGGACCTTGAGGAGGAGCTTCAGGGGCTGGTCGAAACCGGTCGGGTCACGCAAGTGACCGATTTGTCCGCCGAGATCTTCGAAGACGCCGCCATGGCCTTTGTCGGCACCGGTTGCCCGGGGCTGGATGCTGCCGCGCATGCGCTGGCCAAGGCCGCGCGCTGCCCGGTGAACGTCGTCGATCAACCGGATCTGTGCGACATCACCACACCCGCGATCGTGGACCGCGACCCGATAGTCGTGGCCATCGGCAGCGAAGGCACGGCGCCTGTCCTGACCCGTGAGATCAAGACCCAGGTGGAGCGATTGCTGCCCCAGTCCCTTGGCGGGCTTGCGGCCCTGGCGGGCAGGCTGCGCCCCAGCGTCGCGCGCAGTATCCCGCAGCCGCAGCGCCGCGCCTTCTGGGCCTGGGTTTTCAAGGGCGCGCCACGCGCCACTTGGGTGCGCGGCGCAGAGCGCGAGGCCGCGCGGGCCATCAAGACGGCCATCGCCGCAGGCCGCGTGCCTGACGCGGGCGGCCATTCCGGGCATATCGCGCTTGTCGGCGCAGGCCCCGGTGCGCGGGATCTTCTGACGCTGCGTGCGGTCGAGCGGTTGCAGGAAGCGGATGTGATTTTCTATGACCGGCTCGTGGACGAAGAGGTGCTCGAACTGGCGCGACGCGATGCCGAACGGGTCTTCGTGGGCAAACACGTCGGTGCAAATCGCTGGCCGCAGGACCGGATCAACCGCATGATCGTGGCAGAGGCGTGCAAGGGTCGGCGCGTCGTCCGGCTCAAATCCGGCGATCCGGGCATTTTCGGGCGCGCGACCGAAGAAATCGTGGCCGCCCGCGCGGCAGATATCCCGGTCGAGATCGTGCCCGGCATCACCGCCGCCTCCGCCGCCGGAGCAAGCCTGACGCGCAGCCTGACGGAACGTGGCGTGGCCAATACTCTGGTGCTGTCCACGGGCACCGGCTGCGCCGAAGACCCGCTGCCAGACTGCACCCGCCATTCCGGCCCCGGCACGACAACGGTTTTCTACATGTCCGTGCGTCAGGCGGCGCGCCTCGCGATGCAACTCATGAAACAGGGCCTGCCACCGCAAAGCCCCGTCGATATCTGCGTCGATGTGTCGAAACCCGGGCAACGGCATGTCTCCGCCTCGGTTGCGACGATGGCGGACGAGATTGACAGCATGGCGATAACCGGCTGTGCGGTCCTGCTGGTCACATGGCCGTCGCAAGCCGGGATCGCACGTCCGATCGCGGCGCACATGACGCAAGACATGCCAACCGGGCACAAGTTGCCCCGGCACGCCCGCGCCGTCGCCGGGTAACGCGGCTGCGCGTTCCGTGCTCGGGTGACGGGTCGTGCGACCCACCGCCCATGATCAACCATCGCCCCGCGACATTGGGGGCGATGTGGGGTGGTCTTTTTGCGACCGATCGTGTGTCCTTGAAGGGGTCAAGCGTCGCGGCGTGCGCCGGGGCAAGCCTGCCGAGGGGCACCCGGTAGCCGGGTGATCCTTCCGGCGACCGCGGTCCGGGGCGTGGTCGCTTCGGGCGTGTTGCCGGCGGATCGTGCCGCGGCAGAGGAGGTGGTGGAATGCTGCGGGATGGTGATTGCGGAACGCGGCGCCCAGGCGTCATGGTCGTGCCCCGCAGAGGCCCGCCGAATGTCATGGAATGGGTCCACCCGCGGCACCAGCCGCCCCCGGATCGCCAGATCGAAAAACCCGGCCAGTGCTCGCCGGTACCAGTCCGGATGCGCCCAGGGATAGGTCTTCTTCCCCGGGCCGCTGGCCAAACGGCGTCCACCGGGGGGATCGATGCATAGAAACGAACGCCTGCACAGCCGCCTGGCCTCTGCCGTCTCGGGCGAGGTCATGACCGATGCCGCCTCGCGCGCGCGCTACGCGACAGATGCGTCGATCTACCAGATGATCCCCGAGGCCGTGGTGATCCCGCGTTCGGTGACGGATATCGAAGCCGCGATGGCCGTCGCCCGCGAACAGGGCGTGCCGGTGTTGCCGCGTGGGGGCGGCACGTCGCAATGCGGCCAGACCGTGAACAACGCCATCGTGCTGGACAATTCGCGCCACCTTGACCGGATCCTCGAAATCGACGTCGACTCCCTGCGGGCGCGGGTCGAGCCGGGGCTGGTGCTCGACACATTGAACCGCGCGTTGAAGCCGCACGGCCTGTGGTTTCCCGTCGATCCTTCCACCGCGTCGCGCTGCACGCTGGGGGGCATGGCGGCGAACAATTCGTCGGGCGGGAAGTCCCTGCGCTACGGCATCATGCGCGACAATGTGCGGGCGATCTCGGCGATCCTGCCGGACGGGACGAAGGCGCGGTTCGACGGCACGGACCCGACGCCCGGGGCCTATCGCGATCTGGTGGCGGACATGCGGGCATTGGGCCGCCGCGAGGCGTCCGAGATTGCGGCCCGCTTTCCCAAGCTGCTGCGGCGCGTTGGCGGCTACAACATCGACGCGCTGACCGGCCCCGAGGTGAACATGGCGCATCTGCTGGTCGGCTCCGAGGGCACGCTGGCCTATTTCACCGAGCTGGAGCTGGCGCTGGCCCCCTTGCCCGGTGAAAAAGTCACCGGCGTCTGCCACTTCCCGACCTTCCGTGCCGCGATGGAAGCCGCGCAGCACCTGGTCGACCTGAAGCCGCTGGCGGTCGAACTGGTCGATGACACGATGATCGGTCTCGGGCGCGACATTCCGCTGTTCCGAAAGACCATCGACGCCTTCGTCGAAGGCGACCCGGCGGCGTTGTTGCTGGTCGAATTTGCCGATGGCGACACCGCTGCAAACGCGGCAAGACTTGCGCAGCTGTCGGAGCTGATGGGCGATCTGGGCTTTGCCTTCAGCGGCACCGGGGACCGGTGGGGCGGGGTCGTTCCCGTTGTCGACAACGCCCTGCAAGGGGCAATCGCCGAGTATCGCAAGGCCGGTCTGAACATCATGATGTCGATGAAGGCAGCGGGCAAACCCATCTCGTTCGTCGAGGATTGCGCCGTCGCTCTGCCGGATCTGGCCGACTATACCCAGGGCCTGACCGAGATCTTCGCGCGCCACGGCACCAAGGGAACCTGGTACGCCCATGCGTCGGTCGGGTGCCTGCATGTGCGCCCTGTACTGAACCTGCGGCAGGACAGCGACGTCAGGACTATGCGGGCGATCGCCGAAGCGGCGTTCGACCTCGTCAAGCGGTACAAGGGCTCTCATTCGGGCGAGCATGGCGATGGCATCGTGCGGTCGGAATTTCACGAACGGATGTTTGGCCCGCGCATTGTCGCGGCATTCCAAGAGGTAAAGACCCGCTTCGATCCGACGGGCCTGATGAACCCCGGCAAGATCGTGAACGCGCCCGCGATGGATGACCGGCGTCTGTTTCGTTACCGCCCGGACTATGCCGTTCCCGACTTCGAGACCGCGCTGGACTGGTCGGCCTGGCCGGGGGCCGGGGGCGGTTTCCAGGGCGCGGTCGAGATGTGCAACAACAACGGGGCCTGCCGAAAGCTGAAAGGCGGGGTCATGTGCCCGTCCTTCCGCGCGACCCGCGACGAACGCGATGCAACGCGCGGGCGGGCCAATACGCTGCGCTTTGCCATCAGCGGGCAGCTGCCCGGCGGGCTGGCCTCGGACGCGATGGCGGATACGATGAAATATTGCGTGTCGTGCAAGGCCTGCGGCCGCGAGTGCCCAACGGGCGTCGACATGGCGCGGATGAAGATCGAGGTGCTGGCCGCGCGGCGCAAGGTTCGCGGTCTGACCCTTGCCGACAGGCTTGTGGGATTCCTGCCGCGCTACGCACCCTATGTGGTCAGGGTCGCGTGGCTGATGAACCTGCGCAACCGGATCGCGCCACTGCGCAAATGGAGTGAAGGGCTGACCGGCATCTCGCATCGGCGGGACCTCCCGGTCTGGTCGTCCGCGCCGTTCCGGGACCACGAGGCGCAGGACGAGGACCCCGACGTCTTGTTGTTTGCGGATGTCTTCAACCGCTATTTCGAACCTGAAAACCTGCGCGCCGCCCTGCGCGTTCTGCGCGCAGCGGGGCTGCGGGTGGCGGTGGCTCGGGATGGCTCTGGCCGGGCGCTCGACTGCGGGCGCACCTTCCTGGCGATCGGATGCCTGGACGAGGCCCGCGGTGAGGCAGGCCGGGTGATCGACGCGACGCGGGGTGCGATCGCAAGAGGCGTGCCCGTCGTCGGGTTGGAGCCATCCTCCATCCTGACCTTCCGCGACGAGCTCCCGGCTCTGTGTCCCGGTCCAGAGGCCGAGGCGCTGGCCGCGGCGTCCCATACCTTCGAGGAATTCCTTGTCCGGCACGATCTGCCGCTGAAGCCCGTGAAACGCCCGGTCTTCGTGCATGGCCATTGCCACCAGAAGGCGCAGGATGCCGTGTCCCCGATGATCGAGCTGCTCGGGCGTCTTCCCGATGCAAGGGTGACCCTGATCGAGAGCGGATGTTGCGGCATGGCCGGTGCCTTCGGCTATGGGCCGGAAACCATCGACATCTCGCTGAAGATGGGCGCGCTCGACCTGTTCCCGGCGCTTGACGTCGCGCCGGATGACGCCATCGTCGTTGCAGATGGCACATCCTGCCGCCACCAGATCGCGGGCAGCACGCCGCGTCGGGCCATCCATGTCGCCCGGTTGCTGGATCAGGCCCTGGATGACCGCAGGCGCGCTTGATCCATACGCGTCATAGCCCGCGCCCGGGACCGGCAGACCGACGGTGTCAGCCCGCCGCATCCATCGGGAAGGGTGGTGTCAGCCCGCAATCGGAGGCAAGGGCGTTCAGGTCCTTGCGAAGCGCGGGGTTGAGCGTCAGCCCATCCCGACGCCGCGCCTCGGCGAGGGCGGTCTTGCCGTCGCCCGGCAGGCGCACCGGGACGTGGCCGGGCAGGGGGCGCGAGGCGCGCATTTCGTCAAACACGCGGGCCGCCTGATATGCGAAGTCGTCGCCGATGCCGAATGCCTTGGGATCGAGCGCCACGACAAACTGGCCGGTATTGGTGGGCGAGGTGGTGTCTTTGGTGAAATCGACCACGTCCGACCCGAATGCCGCGCCATTCAGCACCCCGGCCATCAGGCCGATGGCCACCGACAGGCCGTAGCCCTTGGCCCCGCCGATCGGCAGCAGGAAGCCTTCGGACTTCTGCGCCGGATCGGTCAGCGGTTGGCCGTCGCGCCCGACCATCCAGCCTTCGGGCATCGGTTCGCCCTGTTGCAGCAGTGTCTTGATCTTGCCCATCGCGGCGACGGTGGTGGCCATGTCGAACACGAAGGGGTCCGGACCTTTGGCAGGGGCCGAAAAGGCGATCGGATTGGTGCCGATCAGCAGGTCCGTGCCACCATAGGGCGGCACATGATTGGCGCTTCCCACGGCGGCGGCCATGCCCAGCAGTCCCGCCTCGGCCTGCGGGCGAACGTACAGCGCCAGAGGTCCCGCGTGATTGCCACGCCGCACGCCGACCCAACCGATCCCGGCAGTGCGGGCTTTTTCGATGGCCAGATCGCGGGCGGCGGCCATCGACAGATGCCCAAGCCCGTCATCGCCGTCGATCACCGCCGTGGCGACGGTCTGCTGCGCAACCGAGACGGTCGGCGTCGGGTTGCACCCGCCACCCTCGAGCCGCGCGAGGTATTGCCGAAGGCGGAACACGCCGTGCGTGCCGTAGCCGTAGATATCCGCCTCGACCATGAGCCCCGCGACCGTGGCGGCGTCGGTCTGAGGCACGCCGCGCGCCATCAGCGCGCGGGAGACGAAGTCGCTCAGGGCCTCGACGGCGATGGTGGGGGTGTCAGCCATCGTGCGATCCCACGGTTTCCTTCTGCCAGAACACGACCCGGCGTTGCGTCCATTGCACGATGAGGTACAGGACCAGCCCGACGACGCTGAGATAGAGGATCAGCGAGAATACCCGCGGTGTGTTGAGCTGCGACGCCGCGACGCGGATCAATTCGCCAAAGCCCTTGCCGCCGCCAAGGAATTCGCCGGTGATCGCCCCCGCCATCACGCCCACCGCGCCGATCTTGAGACCGGTGAAGATCTGCGGCAGGCCGGTGGGCAGCTTCATCTTGATCAGCGTCTGCATCCGGCTGGCGCCCATGGTCTTGAACAGCATCCGCGCGTTTTCATCGGCGGCATGCAGGCCCGCCGCGGTGCCCACGACGATGGGGAACGTCGCGATGAACGCGGCCAGCGCGACCTTGGATTCGATGCCGAAGCCCAGCCAGGCCACAAAAAGCGGCGCGAAGGCGACCTTGGGCATGGTGTCGATGGCGACGAGATAGGGCATCACGGCCTTTTCCCCGAAGGCGGTTTCGCCCACCAGCACGCCAAGCGAAAAGCCGATGGCAATGGCCAGGGCGAAGCCATAGATCACTTCCTGAATGGTGATCCAGAGCGCACCGAGCATGTAGCCGCCTGTCACAAGGTTCCGGCCGACAAAGATCATGTCTTGCAGCGTTTCCAGCGGTGTCGGCAGGATGATCGGCGACACGAGGCCAAAGCTCGTCACCATTTGCCACGTTCCGATGAAGACCACGAAGACGAAGATCATCGCGATCCAGCGCGGCACCGAATCGATGAACGCGATTTCCTGTTCCCAGACGGTGTCCTGCACCGTCTCTGTGTCTGTTGGCAGGTTTGTCTGATACTCGGTCACATGTCTTCTCCCTTGTCCAGCATGCCCCGAATGTGGTCGACGATTTCGCCGAACCTGGGTGTCGTCATCATGTCGAGCGTCCGAGGCCGGGGAAGATCGACTTTCACGACTTCGGCAATCCGCCCGGGGCGCGGTTTCATCACCACGATCTCGTCCGAGAGGATCACGGCTTCCTGGATGGAGTGGGTGACAAGGAAGGCTGTCGCGTCCTGTTCGATGCAGATCCGCTGCAGTTCCATGTTCATCATGTCGCGCGAAAGTTCGTCCAGCGCGCTGAACGGCTCGTCCAGCAGCAGGACCGCCGGTTCGGTGATCAGCATCCGGCAGATCGAGGCGCGCTGCGCCATGCCGCCCGACAACTCGTTGGGATAGACGTTTTCAAAGCCCTGCAGACCGACGATGTCGAGCAGTTCCTGGGCCTTGTCCATCGCCTTCTTGGCGGCAGCCTTGCCGTCGCGGATCTCGATCGGCAGCACGATGTTTTCCACCGCGGTCTTCCACGGGAAAAGCGTGGCCTGCTGGAACATCATGCCGATGTCCCGACGCGGGCCTGTGACCGGCTGACGCTGCAGGATCACCCGCCCCTTGGTGGGCGGGATCAGCCCGGCCATGATCTTGAGCAAAGTCGACTTGCCACAGCCGCTGGACCCGATGACCGAGGTAAAGCTGCCCTTGCGCAGGGTAAGGCTGACATCTTCCAGCGCGACCACACTGTTGCGCGCGTAGGTCTTGCTGACCTGCGTCAACTCGTAGACCGGCGCGCCAAGGGGCGCGCCGGAATAGTCGGTTGCGACGGCAGTGTTCATCCGCCCGCGGCCTCGCTTCCGATCGCGGCGAACTCGTTGGTCCACACCGCGCTCAGATCTTCCAGCGGCCCGGGGATCTCGCCGCCCGTCACCAGCGCCTCCTGCCATTCTTCCCAGACCTCGGCCGGATACCAGCCGAGATGCGGGGCCTCGTCCGTCGGGACGGTCTTGGACCGGACCGCATCGAAGAGCGCGGACTGGAATTCCTTGTCCTCGCCTTCCTGGGGGTTGCCGTCCGCCAGATGCCGAAGCACCGCTTCGCGGTTGGCATCGTCCAGCGCGAAGGCATGCCCCCGGGCGAAGGCGCGGCTCCACGCTTCGACCAGGGCGCGGTCGTTCGCGATGGTGTCGGCCATCGTGGCGATCCCGTTGCCGAAGAAACGACCGAATTCCGCGGGCGTGATGTCCCGCACCGGCATGCCACGCTGGTTCAGGATCGCGGTGTCCGCGGTCGAGGCGGAATAGGCGGAGATTTCGCCATTCAGGAACGCCGCCGTTGCCGGGCCGCCGTCACCGACCGTGAGGAATTCGTAATCCTCGCCTTCGGTCATGCCCGCGCCCGACATGACGTTGCGGGCAAAGCCGACCTCGGCGCCATCGGCGGTGCCGGTGCCGATCACCTTGCCGCGCAGCCCCTCGATATCCTGGATTTCGCTGTCCTGCTGCACCGCGATGCCGAAGTTGCTGCGCGCGGCCACGTTGTAGATGTGGACCGCGTCCACACCACGCGACTGCGCCGCGATCAGCGGGCCGGGGCCGGGACGGCCAAAGTGGGCCTGCCCGGCCGACAGGGCCTGTAGCACCGCGCCCGAGCCGTTGATGGCCTCGACCCTGACGTTCAGGCCCTCTTCCTCGAAATAGCCTTCGCCGATGGCGACGAAGACCGGAAACGAGTTGATGGCAGACGGGCTTGGCTGCACGAAGGTGATGTCGCGCAAATCCTGCGCCAGCGCCGATGTGCCCAACAGGCTTGTGGCCGGAACGGCGGCAAGCAATGACGCGGTAAAGGCTCTTCTGTTGATCATGGTTGGTTTCCTCCCGATTGTGTTGACGCCTGTCGCCGCCTCCTCTGCGGCGGCGGGCTTTATACGGCCCGAACAGTGTTGCTGAGCGTGCCGATCCCTGAAATCCTGCATTCGACCGTGTCGCCGTCCTTGAGGAAGCGCGGCGGGTCCATCGCGTAGCCGACGCCGGACGGTGTGCCGGTAGCGATGATGTCGCCCGGTTCCAGCGTCATGCCCTCCGACAGCGACGCGATCAGCGTCGGGATGTCGAAGATCATCGCGTCTGTATTGCCGTCCTGGCGCTGTTCGCCGTTGACGGTGAGGCCGATGGACAGGCTGTGCGGGTCGTCGATTTCATCGGCGGTCACGATGACCGGACCGAGCGGGCAGGAGCCGTCGAGGCCCTTGCCCTTGAAATACTGACCGCCATGGCGGCGCTGGATATCGCGCGCGGTGATGTCGTTGAGGATCGTGTATCCGAAGACATGATCCATCGCGTCCGCCTTGGAGATGTTGCGGCCCGGCGTGCCGATGACCACGGCCAATTCAACCTCGTAGTCGATGGATGTCGACACCTGCGGAAAGATCAGGATGTCGCCGTCCGGCGCCACGATCGCGGTCGGCGGCTTGGTGAAGTAGACGGGGTATTCGGACACGCCGACCTTCTGGTTCTGCGCCCGGTCGCCTTCGGCGATATGCTCGGCGTAGTTGCGCCCGACGCAAAAGACGTTCTTCAGCGGTTGCGGGATTGGTGCCATCGACGTGACACCCTGGCGGATCACCTTGTCCTGATGCTGGCCATCCTCGGCCTCGGCGACAAGCTTGCGGGCCGTATCGAGCGCGGAGTGTCCGCCCGCGATCAGAGCCTGCATCGAGCCTGCGGCCTGCGACAAGTTCAGCATGCTGCCGTCTGACAGATGCGCGACGCAGATGGGGTCGCCATCCACGGAAATGGTTGCCAATCGCACTCGGCGCTCCTCCCTCGTGTTCGTGTCGCGCGCGGATCGCACATCTTGATGCGCGACTCGCTGACACGTCTCCCCTTTCCATCCATCTTTCGCCGTCTTACCGTTTCGATCAATCAACCAATCATCAAATTGGGCGAAACATGACCTCGAATTCCGACCTCGCGCAAAAGCTTCGGGATCTGATCGACTCGGCGGGATACCGGCACAACGACCGGATCCCGCCGGAACGCGCGCTGTGCGACCGGTTGGGAACCACGCGCAACCAGCTGCGCAAGGCGTTGTCCGAGCTTGAGGCGCAGGGCCGCATCTGGCGTCACGTGGGACGCGGTACATTTGTCGGTGCGCGACCGGTGCTCAACCTGCAGGACATCTTTTATCTGCGCGACCAGATCAATCCCGCGCAGGTGGTTGCCGTGCGCCTGACCATCGAACCGGAACTCAGCCGTCTGGCTGCTATTCACGCCAGAAAATCCGATTGCGAACAGATGAGGCTGTGTGCCGACCGATGTCGGAACGCGAGCGACTGGCGCACCTACGAGGCATGGGACAACAACCTGCATCACGCCATCGCGCGGGCCACGCGGAACCAGCTTTTCATGTATTTCTTCGACACCTTGAATTCGGTTCGGCGGTCCATTCTCTGGGGTCAACCGCGCGAGACGCTGGGGCCGGCGAAGACCTACAGCAGCTTTCAGGAGCACGACGATATCGTCACCGCCATCATCGGCGGCCATGGGGAACGTGCGGCCGTTGCGATGCGGCGTCACCTTCGGTCGGTCTATTCCCGCGTCCTGCCCGAAAGCGTCGCCGAGGGCGACTGACATGGCCGGATGACCGAACCAATCCGGAAAATGGTTGGCCTTCAGGCCGATGCGACCACTTGCCAAGGCCGCACCGTTTCCACGAATAAGCTAAGACGGGTGCCGTCGTGTCAGTCGGTGCGTGTAACATCTCGCAATTGGTCAAGGACCGAATCCTTGGCAACCCAGCGTTCAGGAGGAGAGTAATGTCCGATCATGTCATCCCCGCGCCTCAGGTGCATGTCATTCCCACCGGGGACGGTGGCAGCTTTCCCGTGCGGCGGGTTTATTGCATCGGTCGCAACTTCGCGGCGCACGCGGTCGAAATGGGCCACGACCCCGACCGCGAGCCGCCGTTCTTCTTTCAGAAAAACCCCAACAACCTGGACCCGTCGGGCACGTTTCCCTATCCGCCACACTCGTCGGATGTGCACCACGAGGTCGAGTTGCTTGTCGGCCTGAAATCCGGCGGCACGAACATCCCGCTCGACAAGGCGCTCGACTACGTCTGGGGCTACGGCGTATCGCTGGACATGACCCGCCGCGATCTGCAGGGCCAGGCAAAAAAGATGGGCCGTCCGTGGGAGATCGGAAAGGCCTTCGAACGCTCCGGTCCGGTCGGTCCGCTGCGCCCGGTGTCCGAAGTCGGTCATCCCGATCACGGACGCATCGCGCTGTTGGTCAACGGCGATCTGCGCCAGGAGGGTGACCTGAACCAGATGATCTGGAAGGTGCCGGAAATGATCTCCTATCTCTCGGAGTATTTCGAGCTTGCGGCAGGCGACGTCATCATGGCTGGCACACCCTCGGGCGTGAACGCGATCGAAAAGGGCGACGTCATGGAAGCCACGATCGACGGCGTCGGAACGCTGACCGTCAAGGTCGTCTGATCCTCGCAAGGCACGGTCGCCCGGGGCAAGGTCGCCTGCCTTGCCCCGGGCCCGACATTTCTGCGCTCGCCTTCCGAGAGAGCGCAGGACCTGTTCCGACTGGCGCGGCGGCTGCGCGCAGTGGCCTTTCACCTGAGCCGTGCAAGGACCCGATGGGCGGTTTCCCTTGCGCCGTCTACGTCCGGAAGCGGCCTTTGATGGGGGCAAACAGCCGCGCGCGCTGCATCTTGTCTGCATTTTTTCATGCGATACGGCAGTCATGTCCCTGTTTCGCAATTCTCTGGCCGCGCGCATCTTTCTTGCCATCGCGGGAACCGCCGTTCTGATCATCGCGATCATGGGGCTGCTGGTTGCGGTGTCCATGCGCGACGGGTTCGCGAGATATCTGCTGCGCGCGGAGTTGACGCGCTTTGACGATCTTGAACAGGCTTTGGTGGCGACACACAACGCGGCGGCGCCGGGTTGGCCGGAACTGACGGCCAGTTCGAAAACCTGGAACGACTTCGTCCGCCTGCACTTCGAACCGCGAGCCGGCACGCCCGCACGGACCGGGCCGCCGCCCGGTGCATCATCGCCCGGGCCACGCGTTCGACCCCCGCCACCCGGCGCTCCACCGCCGGGAAGGCCGCCACCTGGCGGATCTTTTGCCGGTGACACCCTGATGATCGGCGAACGCTTGGTGCTGCTGGACCCGAACGGGGTGCGGCTTGCCGGAGCGCGGGACCCGTCGGGGCTGCGCGAGCGGCGGGAAATCTGCGCCGATCCCGATTGCGCCGGGGACGACCTGCTGGGCTATCTCGGTCTGAATGCGCCGCTTGCGTCGGTCAGCGGCGGCGATGCGTTCTTCCTGCGCCGCCAATATGATGCGCTCGCGGTGTCGGCGCTGATTGCCGTACTGGTCTCCGCCGTGGCCGCGTTTCTGGTCGCGCGGCATATCCTCATTCCGATCCGGCAGCTTGAACTGGGGGCGAACAAACTGGCGTCGGGCGATTACGCCGCGCGCATTCCGCAGAAAAGCCGGGATGAGCTGGGGCAGCTGGTCGGTCACTACAACGCGCTGGCCGCCACCCTGGAGCGCACAGCCAAGGCCGAGCGCGAGTGGATTTCCAACACCAGCCACGAATTGCAGACCCCGCTGGCGACACTGCGCGCGCAGATCGAGGCACTGCAGGACGGGGTCCGCGCGCCGGATGCGGCAACTCTGGCCGGGATGCATGCGGCGGTGATGCGCCTGTCGCGGCTGGTGCAGGACATCAAGACCCTGTCGCATTCGCGCGAGGGCGCGTTGGCCACGGCGTTTTACCCCGACGATCTTGTGGAGATCACGCGCGAAACCGTGGCGGCTGCCCGACCTCTGCTGGAGGCAAAGGGGCTGCGGCTTGACCTCGACCTGCCGGGCGCGATGCCACTGGCCTGTGACCGGCTACGGATCGGGCAGGTGATCGACAATCTGCTTCAGAACGCCCTGCGGTACACCAGCGCGCCGGGGCGGGTGCGCCTGTCCATGCGCGCCTCGGACAAGGCCGTGCGGCTGATCGTCGAAGACACGCCGCCGGCACCGTCGAAGGATGATCTGGCGCGCCTGTTCGACCGCTTCTTTCGCGCCGAGGCGTCGCGGTCGCGGGCCTTTGGCGGCTCCGGTCTGGGGCTGGCCGTGTCCAAGGCCATCGTCGAGGCCCATGGCGGAACGATCAGCGCCGCCCTGTCCGATCTGGGCGGGTTGCGTATCATCGTCAGTTTGCCGAAAGAAACGACATGACCCCGCCCCACATCCTGATCGTCGAGGACGAGACCCTGCTGGCCGAGGTCGTCCGCGACTACCTGCTGGACGCGGGAATGGCGGTTGATCTGCTTGCGGAGGGCACCGACGCGGTGGAGGTCGCGCTGACCGGGCGGCATGATCTGATCGTGCTCGACCTGATGCTGCCCGGCCTGGACGGTCTGACGATCTGCCGCGAATTGCGCCGGACATCGGATGTGCCGATCGTCATGACCACCGCCAAGGTCGAAGAGATCGACCGCCTGCTGGGTCTTGGCCTCGGGGCCGACGATTACCTGTGCAAACCCTATTCGCCCCGCGAACTTGTCGCGCGGGTGCAGGCAATCCTGCGCCGTTCAGTCGGTCGCCGGAACGACGCGCCGCAAGCCGAGCGACTGCGGATCGATGCCGAGCGGTGGCACGCCACGCTGGACGGCAGACCGCTGGACCTGACGCGACGTGAATTCATGCTGGTGCATAGCCTGGCGGGGCGACCGGGCCGGGTGTTTTCGCGCGATGAACTGCTGGCCAGCGCCTTTCCGGACGACACCGACCTGTTCGACCGCACCATAGACAGCCACATCCGCAACATCCGCCGCAAGATCGCAAGCGTCAGCGACCGTGACCCGATCCGGTCGGTCTATGGCGTGGGCTATGCCTACGAAGGCTGACCGGACTGGCCCGTGCTTTGCCGCCGCAAGCGCGCTTTTTTTCCGGTCTGCACATTCGCTGCATAGTCGCTGCAAACCCACTCCCCAAAGATGAGGCACACCGGCTTCTGCACCGGGCGACGAAACGCCCGAACAGGAGATCACGATGTTTGCAAAGCCCCAGAAAAGCCGGACCAGCGCGAGGCGCATCCAGAGCCACGACATTCCGGTCTATTACCCCACAGTTCCCAAGGCGCGCACGACGGCGAAAGTGGCCGCGCTCTTGATGTTTGCAGCCGTGCTTGTCACCAGCGTCACCGGGTCGGTCGCGCATGCCGATGCGGTCGCCTCACCCCCCGACGCGTCGCTGATCCTTGCGCAAGAGGCTGCACCGGGGGGGCGCAATGCCCGCCGAGGCCCGCCGCCACGCGCAGCGCTTGCCGCATGCGAGGCCGCGGCGGTCAACGCCGCCTGCGGCTTTGCCACACCCGATGGTCGGCAGATCGAGGGCACCTGCCGCGCCCCCGATGCCAAAAGCCCGCTGGCCTGCGCGCCTGCCGGAATTCCGCGGAACGGTTGAATGAAAGGGCGCGCCGCAGTCGTCAGCGGCGCGCCTGTTTTCCCATCACAGGAAGGATGATCCATGCCGATTGCCATGCGATCCACACTGTCACTGAGCCTGCTGCTCGGCCTGGGCTTGAGCGCAGGCGCAACGCGCGCCGCAGAGGCGCTGACGCCTGTCGACCAGCACCACCTGAGTGACCTTGTCGCCAAGGGCCAGGCCAGGGCGGCGTTCGACCACGCCTTCGATATGGGCGATGAACTCAGCGAATTCGACTTTACCGCCGATCAGGGCGTCGGAGCCAATATCGGCGAGGGTCGCCGCTTTACCCGTTTCCCGCGCGCCGACCTAAATGGTCCCGGTGAGTGGGCCACGCATTTTCCCAGGCGCGAGGGCGGGGCGAATGCCACGCGATGCATCAGTTGCCACAGCGCGCCCTTTGCCAACGGGGCAGGCGGCGTGGCGATGAATGTCGTACTGGACCCGGACCACACCGGCGATCCGGCCCTGTATCTGGAACGCAATACAACGCCGCTTTTTGCGCTGGGGATCCCGCAGCGTCTGGCAGAGGAAATGAGCCTCGAGTTGTACCTGCAGCGCGCAGAGGCCAGGGCCGAGGCCTGCAAAACCGGTGCCGCGACAGTGGCGCTGGTGGCCAAGGGCGTGACCTTCGGCACGCTGGGCGTGACACGCGACACCTCCGATCCCTGCACGGTGACGATCGATACAGATCGGGTGGAGGGCATCGATAGCGACCTCGTCGTCAGACCCTTCGGCTGGAAGGGCAACGAGGCCACGCTGCGCAGCTTCACGCGCGGTGCCGCGCATAACGAGATGGGGCTGCAGGCCACCGAACTCGTCGGCGACCTCGATGGCGATTATGACGGGATCACGCACGAATTGAGCGTCGGCGACGTCACCGCCCTGACAATCTACATGGCCGCGCTGGAACGCCCGGTCAGCAGGATCGAGCTTGCCGATCTTGACCTCGTGCCCCTGTCGGCCACCGACCGCCGCGCCATCGAGGCCGGAAAGCAGCGCTTTGCCGCGACCGGATGCGCAAGCTGTCACACCCCGCGCATGACGCTGAACGATCCCGTCTTTAGAGAGCCAAGCCGCACGCCGGGATACAGCGATGTCCGCTTTCCCGACGCCTCGGATCCGTCGGAGCACGGGTTGCGCCCCGACATGGCGGTGTCGTTCGACATGCGCATCGATCCGCCGAACAACCTGCTGACGCTGGATGGCGGCATGGCCTATCACCTCGGGGCGCTGGATGTGGACGCGGCCGGGCAGGGCGTCGCCAACTGGTTCACCGACTTCAAGCGGCATCACATGGGTGCGGAGCTGTCGGATCCGTCCGACCCGCTGGGCATCGGCGCGGACATGTTTCTGACCCGCTCGCTGGCCGGGGTCGGATCGACCGGGCCGTGGCTGCATGACGGGCGTGCGACGACACTCGACGAGGCCATTCTGGCCCATGGCGGAGAGGCGGCGCAAAGCCGCGATGCCTACCGGGCACTTGGCGCAGATGCGCAGGCGGACATCGTCGCGTTTCTGGAAAATCTGGTGATATATCAGGTCGACGCCGATCACTGACGCTCTGGCCCCTGGCCCGCATCCGCCGCAAATCGCAGCGTTGCACCCCGATCACGAGGCTGCCGCCCTGTCAGGCAGTGCCCGGTGCCGCCGTGCACGTTACCGCACCACTTGCGCGGCAGATCGAAAAAGACCTGCCGACCACCACACGGCCAATGCGTGACCTTCCACCGCGACCTCTGTCCGGACCTCTGTGCCAAGAGGCGCAAGTCCGACAGGGGACGCGGGGGCGCGGGGACGCGCAGCGATGATCGCGCAAGGACTGGGCGGCACGTCCGGGGCGGCGTCATCGCCGCGAACCCCGAGCTGCGCCTGCCGCGTCTGACTATGCGCGGGACCCCGGGGCAAACAGGGTTTCGAAATGGCCCAAGGCGACCTTCGAGCGGGCGGCAAGCGTTGCCTCATCGGGTTGCGGCATGCGCCCCACCACGCGGCGGATCTGCAGGTCACCGATGAGCAGGCCGATATAGGTTTCGCAGGTGGCGAAAGTATCTTCGAACGCAAACTGACCTGCGGCGCGGCCCTGCTCCAGGATCGCGGCGATCAGCGGTAGAACGGTGCTGCGCCCTTCCTCTGCGATTGTCCGGCCAAGATCGCCTGTCGGGTCGGCGGCGGCTGCGCGGTTCAGCGCGACGGCCCGGTCGCTGGTGACAAGCGCCAGCAGGACGGGACCGATCCGGCGCAAGGTCTCGGTCGCATCGTTCCTGTCCGCGATCTGCTCGGCGAGAAGCGCCTTCACCTCGGCGGCATTGCGACCGACCAGCGCGCGAAAAAGCCCGGTCTTGTCGCCGTACCAATTGTAGAGCGTCTCATTCGACGCGCGTGCCTTTCGCGCAATGGCCAGCATCGAAGCGCCAGCATAGCCCTTTTCTTCAAGCACGGCGTATGCGGCTTTTTCGATCTGCTCCTGCCGCAGCGCTTTACCTTCGTCCCGCATGAGATCCTCTTGGATTGCCGATTGACAGAAACCGTAACGGTCATTACGGATAATAGCAACCGTACACGCAATTACGCCAATGGAGGAAGACATGACACACCAAGACCAAAGCACCCGGGCCGCGCTGGCCTGTCTCATGATCCTGCAGGGGATCATGCTCGGATCGCTTTATGCCGGGGTCGCACCGCATCCCCCGGCCACGACGCCGCTGTTTGGAATAGGGCCGTTTCTCGGGGCATCGCTTTCGGCGGCTGCGGCGGCCCTGATCCTGGGACCGGTCGCATCCGGCGCAGGCCGGGTGCTGGCCGGGTTCGCGGCGCTGGCGGCACTCGTATCCTTCGGACCTCAGAAGTACCTCGATCAGCAGTTTGCCCTGATCTGGCCTGCCGTTCTGGCCGGGCAGGTGGCAGCGGCGGCCGTATTCCTCGGCGTGTTGTCGCCGAGCGCCAGGGCACGGCGCGCAGGCGCCCGGGGGCCGGAAGCCAATGTCGGTTGAGTTTCTTGTTGTCTCGCTGATCCTTGCGATCATCCCCGGGACGGGTGTCCTTTTTGCGCTGGCTTGCGCGATGACCCATGGTCCCCGCGGCGCGTTCTGGGCCGCGGTGGCTGGTTCGGCGGGCGTGATCCCGCATCTGCTGGCCGCAAGCCTTGGCCTATCCGCGCTGCTCATCGCCTATCCGGTGGTTTTTGACGCGGTGCGCATCCTTGGCGGCTGCTATCTGCTTTGGCTGGCTGTTCAGGCATGGCGCCATCGGCACGACGCCCTGAATGTCGGACCGGTCGATGTCGCGGGAGGCGCGATTGTCGTGAAGGGCGCGTTGATCAACCTGCTCAATCCCAAGTTGACGCTGTTCTTCGTTTCGTTCCTGCCGCAGTTCCTGCCCGCCAGCGATCCGACACCGGCGTTGACCATGGGTCTGATGGGCTTGGTGCTGGTGGCCCAGACGTTCGCTGTCTTCCTCGCCTACGGGCTGGCGGCGGCATATCTTGGCAGCGCGGTCCGCACGCGCCCCCGGTTCATGTCCGCCATGCAGGAGAGCGTCGCCGTCCTGTTCGCAGGCCTGGGCTTGCGGGTGATACTCGGCGTCCGCTGACCGGTCGGTTTCGGCACAGCTCGACAATGCGAGACACGTGCGCGCGCTTTTTTTCGAAGGGAACACATACGACGGCGAGTGCCTGCCTGTTCGGACGCGGTCATCATCCCGCGCGAGGGCACGTCGCTTGCCGTCACCCTCTCGCTGCATGAGGGGGTTGGGATCGCGCGGCTGGCGGCGTCGGACATCTGTCCGCCGATCAAGGTCTGCGCCTTTGCCGGTGTGATCCATCACATGCCGACGCTGCCGACCACGCGCCGTTTTGACGGACCAGGACGACCCTTCAGCCGGGGCATCACCGACGCGCCGCGCGCGCGTTCAGGCGTTTTCGTCGCGCGGGCAGTCCATGTCGATACGCAACTCGGAGCTTGCCTTGTCTTCGGCCCGGATCTTTACGCCCCGCACGCCCGCGGTATCGCCGATCACGGCGGCCCCGGCCTCTTTCGCAAGGTCGCGGGTGATGCGTTGCAAAAGCGCGGCGCTGTCGGCTTCGGGGGCCACGCGCGTCACGGCGCGGGTTTCCAGGTCGATCGCGTCGCCCGGTCCCAGAAGGGTCAACTGGATGTCGTGGGCGATGAAGTGATCGCTTTGCAGTTCGAGCATGTCGGGGTTGATCTCGACAATCACGCAGCCGTGGCGCCCCTGGGCCGTCAACCGCGTCCCGGCGTGGGTGGCGGTGACCGCGCTGTCCTCCATCACCCCGATGCCGAAGCGTTCGCTTTCCTCGGCGCAGGCGATGATCAGGCGGCCCAACCGGCGGCCGCTGAGGAGGTTCTGATCGACAATGCCGCCGGCAAACAGGCCGACGCCCTCCTGGATGGCCAGCCCCTGATGGCCGACATCCGACGACACGCCGTAGCGCAGCGCATCATAGGTCGACCCGCCCGCGATCATTACGCTGGGCAGCGCGGCGGCGGCACCCGAGCAGGCAATCAGCGCAGCCCCCCGGGCGTGGGCACGGGCGATGGCGCGCAGTACAGCACTTTCCTCGCCCCGATGCAGCAGGGTCTCGACCAGGCGGCTTTGATTGCCGCCGCAGATCAGGATGGTGTTGAGCGCGGCGATCCGCTCCAGCGCGTCCGCATCGCTGGCGAAATATTCGACCTTGTCGATGGTCACGCGAAGGTCCACGGCCTCGATGCCGCGACGTTTGAGAAGCCTGACATGGTCGGCGGCAGTTGCCCGCGGCTCGGACGAGGCCGCCGCCAGCACGCCGACCGGCCCGGGGCCAAGCCCGGTAAGCGCGGCGCTCAGCATTTCCTCGGCGCTGTTGAGCGGCGAAGAGCCCAGAAAGATCAGCTTCGCCTCGGGGTTCGGCGCCATCCCGAAGGTGCGGGACCGGCGCCCGAAACGGTCGGCGATCCGCGTGGCGCTGAGTTTGGACCGGTTGATCGTGCAGCGGAAGTTGATGGCCGTCATCCGCAGCCCTGTCTCGGGGGTATCGATCAGACAGCGGGTCTTGCCCTTTTCACGCTCCAGCAGGACAACCGCGTTGTGACCGGTCCGGGCATCGAAAGCCTCGACCCGGTCGGCGCAATAGACCGAGGTGTCGCCCAGCACCAGCCGCGCCAGAACATCGTAAAGCGTGTAGGCGCCAAACGCATTGCGGCGCGATCGCAAGGGCGCGCGGTAGGCCATTTCGCGTTTCAGCACTTTCCGTTTTCCGACCGCCGGATAGGCGTGGCCCGACCGCAGATCGATGTGGTCGCCGTGATCGAGGTAACTGAGGCGGAAATCCTGCCAGGTGTTGCCGCGCGGATCGATGACGGCATCGGTCAGGTCGACCGCCATCACCCCGTATTCGCCGCAGACCCGCGCCGCGGCGCCTTCGACGATCAGCGCGGTGTTTTCGTCGATGCCATAGCCCCGCGTCACGCCAAGGGCGTTCATCGCCACCACCATGCGCCCCAGCCTGCCGCGCTTGATGAAGTGCTGATCCACCATGCCAAAGCGGAAAAACCCCAGACCGCGCCCGACCAGAAGGCCCGGCTCGGCCGGGTTCTCGGTGATGCCGTGAATGACCGATTCCAGCGACGTGCCGCCCAGAAGCATCGGGTCCGACATCATCGCGGCACCGGCGCTCGATCCGGCCAGAAGCCCGCCCGCGTCCAGCATCGCATGGATGGCCTGAAGGGCAGGGGTGGTCATGCCCGGCTCGGGGCTGAGCGCGGCCAGGATGTTGGCCTGATCGCCGCCGGTGAAATAGACGCTGCCCATCCGCGCGATCTGCGCGACCAGCGCCGGATCCTGCGCCATGCGCGCCGCATTCGGCCCGTAGAGAGGTGCGACCTCGACCTCGAAGCCCTGCGCCGCAAAGGCGGCGGCGCTTTCCTCGCCCACCGCTTCGGGCTCGGACGAGGCCGTCGGGAACAAAAGGATGCGCCCGCCGGAGAGCCTGTGCATCTCGGCGTAGATCGCATCATTGTCATCCTCGAGCCGGCCACCGATCACGGCCAGCTTGCGTCCGCCTTCGGCCTTGAAGGCGGATGGCGAGGGGAATTTGCTCATGCCGCCTGCTTTCGCGCTCACGCCTCGGGGACGATGCGAACGCCGCGGTCGTCGCTGACGATCCGGTAGCCCTCGGGCACGTCGAAGCCGTCAGCCGCCACGCGCTCTTCGGCGGGCATCGGGCGGGCGGCCTCGGTCGGCTTGAAATAGATGATCTTCTTCCAGCTCCGGGTGATGCCGTCGCAGAAGATCAGCAGAAGATCGCTGGGTCGGGCCATCTCGAGCCCGGCCTGCACCGATTGCTCTTCCTGCGGGATCACCTGGATTGCCTCTTCGGGTACGCCCTTTTCCAGAAGTGCCGCCTTCAGCATCTGCGGCACCTCCTCAAGCGTGCGACCGCGCGGGTTGTCATCGCTGTGGCAGATGTAGTGGTCGAAATGACCGGCCACCTTGTGTGCAATCGCCACGATATCCTCGTCGCGCCGGTCGCCGGGGCAGGTGACACAGACGATTTTCTTGCCCGCCGGGTTCAGCCGTTCGACCAGATCGACCATCGAGCCGACCGCCGCCTCGTTGTGGCCGTAGTCGAGGATCACCCGGAAGCCGTGTTCGTCAAAGACGTTCATCCTGCCCGGACTTTGGAAGAAGCTGTTGTCGAAGGTGCGCAGGCCATTGCGGATCTGGTCGAGGCTCAGCCCCATGGCATAGGCCATCGCCGCGGTGAACATGGCGTTCTCGACATTGTGCAATGCCTTGCCCTCGAGCGTTGCCGGGATCAGATGCGTCCAGATCAGCGGCATGTGGGTGCCATGGTCGAAGATGACGATCTGATCGCCGTTCAGCCCCGCCTCGCGGACGACGGCCCGCTTGCCCAGCTTGATATGCTCGCGCACCAGCGAATTGCCGGGGTTTTGCGTGACATAGCATATATGCCTGGCTTCGGTGTGGGCGGCCATCTTCAGCGTATATTCATTGTCGGCGTTGAGAACCGCACAGTCCTTGGCAACCTCGACCACCAGCCGCTTGACCTCGGCCAACTCGTCGACCGTGTCGACCCCGCCCAGCCCCAGATGATCCGACGATACGTTCAGCACCGCGCCGACATCGCAGAACCGATAGCCGAGACCGGCCCGCACGATTCCGCCGCGCGCGGTTTCCAGCACCGCCATGTCGACGGTCGGGTCGCGCAGCACCATCGAGGCCGCCATGGGCCCGGTCATGTCGCCCCGCACGGTCACATTACCATCGATATAGACCGCGTCGGTCGATGTCTGGCCAACGGTGAAGCCCGCCATCTTCATCACATGCGCCAGCATCCGCGCGGTGGTTGTCTTGCCGTTGGTGCCGGTCAGCGCGGCAATGGGAATGCGGCTTTGGGTGCCCTCGGGAAACAGCATGTCCATCACCGCGCCGCCCACATCGCGGCCCATGCCCTCGGACGGCGCGATATGCATCCGCATGCCCGGCCCGGCGTTGATTTCGCAAATCGCCCCGCCGGTGTCGCGGTAACTTTGGGTGATGTCGGTGGTCAGGAAGTCGACGCCGCCGATATCCAGACCGACCGCGCGGATGGCCCGTTCGGCCATCAGCCGGTTGTCGGGGTGGATCACATCCGTCACGTCGATGGCGGTGCCCCCGGTCGAGAGGTTGGCGGTCTTGCGCAGATAGACCACCTCGCCAGCGGCGGGCACGCTGTGGTGGTCATAGCCTTTCTCGGCCAGCATCCGGTCCGCCGCGGCATCGAGTTCCAGCCGGGTCAGCATGTTCTCGTGGCCCTTGCCGCGGCGCGGGTCCGCGTTGACCTTGTCGACCAGCGCCGCGATCGTACTTTCACCGTCGCCCACCACATGGCCCGGCATGCGCTTGGCCGCGGCCACCAGCTTGCCGTCGACGACCAGAAGCCGGTGATCGTCGCCCGCGATCATGCTTTCGACCACCACGGCCGATCCTTCCGGCTCGGCGATCGCATAGGCCTCGATCGCGGCCTCCCTGGTTTCGACATTGACCACGACGCCGCGCCCGTGATTGCCGTCGAGCGGCTTGATGACCACCGGAAAGCCGATGCGGTCGGCAAGGTCGGCGGCATCCTCTGCGTCGCGCGCCACGCGTTGATCGGGAACCGGCAGGCCGAGGTCCGACAGGACGCGCGTGCACATTTCCTTGTCCGCGGCAATCTCGACCGCGATATGCGAGGTCTGGCTGCTCAGCGCCGCCTCGATCCGTTTCTGGTACTTGCCCTGTCCCACCTGAATCAGGCTGGCGTCGTTGAGCCGGGTCCAGGGGATGTCCCGCTGGTCGGCGGCCTGCACCAGGGCCAGCGCCGAGGGCCCGAGCGCGCGCCGGTCGGCATAATACATGAAGTCGTCCAGCGCTTCGGCCGTCTTCGCGGCGCTGGTGTCGTCGTCCGGTGCGATCAGATCGAGGATCAGGTCGCGGGCGACATCGCCCGCTTCCAGCCCGATATCGCGGGATTCGTAACCGAACAGCACCTCGACCTCATCCGCCTCGGCCGGTCGCGAAAAGGCCAGTTGCGCCGGTGCGCCGGCCTGGATTTGCAACGCCAGCGCCAGATGCGCCATCAGCTCGCCCAGATCGGTGTCCGTTCCGCTGCGCATCCTTGCCAGCACCGGCGTGCCATCCGCGGTTTCAAGCGCGGCCAGGGCAGGGACGTAATTGACCAGCGGATCCAGAATGTCGGCGTAATCCGATACCGGTCTGCCGCTGCGTTTGTGCAGATCGACGGTCAGCCGGATCAACGGCGCCTTGGAGAATATGTTCGGCCCCACATAAACCTTCGTCGCGACGATCTGCATTTCTGTCTCCCGTTTCGGTGTCCGCCGTCTCCGGGGACGTCGCGGCTGTGTCCTGTGCTTTCATTTCCCGGTCCTACCCGGGAAATAAGGGCGCGGAAAGACTTCTGCGGGCAAACCTTTCCATGGGCCGGATCGATTTTGCGACATGCCCGGAAATCAGGCGGACTGAGAAGGCGGGGACGTGTCGACCCGGCCCTGTCGTCAAGCCCTCTTGCAATGCGGAGCGATTTCCCCGACGAGAGCTTTGATCCTTTTGCACAATGGAGCAAGGTCGTGACCGAGACCGCTGACAGCCAGACACAGCCGCAAGAAGAACTTGCGCCCGAGACATCCCGCCAACCCGACCAGGTCGCGTTCGGCGCCCATGACGCAGAGCCCGCGGGGCAGCTGACGGTTCTGCGCTTCGGCACGTCCGGGGCGCGCCCGAAGGTGGTCTTGCAGGCGGGTCTGCATGCGGATGAATTGCCCGGCATGCTGGTGTTGCGTGATCTTGCGGCGCGGCTGGCCGAGGCCGAACGGCGCGGCGAGATCATCGGCGAAGTGGTGGTGGTTCCCGTCGCGAATCCGCTTGGACTGGCGCAGCAACGGTTCGGTATCCTGCAGGGACGGTTCGACGAAGCCAGCGGCGAGAATTTCAATCGCAAATATCCGGATCTGGCCGCGCTGATCCAAGACAAGCTTGTCGGCCAGCTTGGCACCGATCCCGAGGCCAATGTCGCAACGATCCGTGCCGCCATGCACGCGGCCCTGGACCGGATGCATCCCGTCACCGCCATCGACGGGTTGCGCAAGGCGCTTCTCGGCCTCGCCTGCGACGCCGACATCGTACTGGATCTGCACGCCGACAACGAGGCGCTGGTGCACCTCTATACCCTTCCGGTGTTCTGGCCCGCCGCCGAGGATCTGGCCGCGGAACTGGACGCCCGGGCGGTGCTTCTGGCGTCTGTCTCTGGCGAAAACCCGTTCGACGAGGCCTGCAGCACGCCATGGCTTGCGCTGTCCGACGCCTTTCCGGAAAGCCCGGTCCCGCCCGCGTGCATCGCCGCGACTGTCGAGTTGCGGTCCAACAATGCGGTCGAAACCGGCTTGATGGAAAGCGACGCGGCTGCGCTGATGCGGGTCCTGCAACGCCGCGGCGCAGTGGCAGGAGAGCCCGGTGCGCTGCCGCGACTGCTGTGCGACGCCACCCCGCTGGAGGCGATGCAGCAGGTCCGCGCCGGTGCCGAAGGCATCATCACCTATCACGCCCGGCTCGGTGACACGATGCGCGCCGGGGACCTGATCGCGACCATTTCAGATCCCTTGGGCGGCGATGTCGAGATCCTGGCCGAAACCGACGGCGCGCTGTTTGCCCGCCACGAGCAGCGCTATGTCTGGCCCGGCAAGGTCATCGCAAAGATCGCCGGTCAAACGCCGCTTCCGGGCCGCACAGGCAACCTTCTGACAGAGTGATGCCGGCCCAAGCCCAAGCCGGAAATTCAGCGCGAACGCGGCAAGACGGATGCCGTGTCCTGAGGTTGTCGAGCGATGCGCGACGAGTGACGTTGTACCCATCAGGTGCCCGCCTCGTGGTCGACGCCAAATAGCCCGGTTGCGGGACGTGCGGATGTTGCGTCCGTCTCGTTCGGTGATCCTGTCATCGCAGGCCAGACGGACGCGCTGACCACGTTCGCGTGCCCTGATCCGTTCTATGTCGACATGATGGAGGCAAGCGCGCGCAACTTGTCCGTTCAGAACGGCATCGTTAAGGGCACCCTCACGCAGAACGATACGCTGCGAACAACCCTGATTTCGGAAAACGGCGATGTCTATCGCGGCACGGGGCAGTTGGGTGCGCCCGGCAACTCCGTCTCCACGACCGCGGAAATACAGAACTGACGGGTAGACCTGCCCGACGTTCTGACTGTCGCCCTGTCGTCGCCTGCACAAATCGTCATGGGCGATCTGACGGGGGAAGGGCTGGGCGTAATTGATCTTGCCGCCGTGGCCGTCTTGGCGGTGCCCCTGTGGGCACTTCCCGCCGATCAGCGGTCAACCGTCGCGGCCCTGTGCGAACACCCATAACGAACTCCGCAAGAGTGCCCAACTGCCGTCCCTTCGGGGCCGGCTTTTTTAGCGCCCAAGCGGCCTTATACGTGGCTCGATTCGTTCAGGAACGTTGTATGCTTGCACGGTGATAGAGATTTCGCGGTTTGCGTCGTCCTTATGCCCGAACAAATACGTCCAGCTACTTTCGGAACGTTTGCTAACTTGCTTCTTAAAGCTGGGATGCTTCGCAGTGGATTCCTCTATCTTGGATAGGACGCCGGTAAAATCCTTGTTTCGGCTGAAAACCAAAACTGCGGCCTTCGTGTCCCGCCAACTGAGGTAAGATAGAACTTGATCCAGTGTTTCCAAATATCCCTTTTCACCCGTCCAAAACTTGCACTCGCCAATGAAGATGTTTTTCCCATCTACCTTGATTAAAATATCCGTTTTGCCTTCGTAATTGAAGGTTTCGCCGGTTGCGTCGCCGGAAAAGTGGCCGTTCAACTGCACTAGAAAATGCGTTCGCAGACTTTCTTCATCTATCTCTCGGAACGCTCCGGGGCTTTGCTCCATCACTCCAACCATGTTTTCCAAGACGGTTAAGATATGTTCGTAGTCTTGGTCAGTAAGTGTGGGTTCAGGTTTGAACGCCTGCCTAGAAGCGGTTGGCTTTGGCGTTGCAGGGCGAATTTTCCGACGCACATTGGGTGCTGCGAATGTTTCGCTTTGTCCGGGTCGAGCCTTCATCTTGAAGCCAAGCCCTGCTACCAGTGATTTGTCCTTTAGAAGCTTCTCTTTGCGTCGTTCGATGGTTTGAGTTGCAAGCGCATCTAGGCTTGCATTGTAGCCTTTGGCATCATTTTCTAGCCAGCCGATGTGCTCAGTTAGAGCGGAGATTCTACGCTCGATTTCGCGACGCACGCTATCTTCGGTAAGATCAGTTCCAACTATCGAAAATTTCAGCACGTTACCCGCAACATTAGCGCGGGGCTTTCCCGTACTCCATGTTGTCGGCTGGATGTCAAACCCAACTTTGTTACCACTGTAAGGTATTTCAACGTCCAACGATGTTCCCGCCATGTGATATGGGCGCGACCGGTCATGTATCATACGGTTTTGATCTTGGCTGACGTCAATCTGCGTCTCGCGTTGATCCACAACCAATTCGTCGGGGTAGATAGTTGGGGCGTCGAAAACGTATTTATCGACATAGTAGCGCGCCAAATCTGTTGTGGAAGTGTTCAGCAGTTCGTCGCCGTCCATTCCTTCGATTGCGGCTACTAGTTGTTTCTTCCAGCCGTCCTGCGTGGCGTGCCATTCGTCCTTATTAAACAGAAGGTCGTTGGGTGCAGAATTGTAGCCTCGCATCTCAAACTCGCATTGTGTGTGAACTTTCATCGCGCACTATATGTTGATATGCGCAAAATGCCAACGCACCGAACAACAACACAGCGGCCTATTTGACCGCTCGAAATTTGTATGTAGGTTGTTAGTATATTTTATGGCTTGCCAATTTCCTCAATGAAATCAAGGATGATTGGCTCCGGCGGTAGGGATCGAACCTACGACCAATTGATTAACAGTCAACTGCTCTACCGCTGAGCTACGCCGGACCACCTGGGCGATATAGCAAGTGCGATTCCGGGCGTCCAGAGGGGTTGGCGGAAAAAGTTGGGGCGGGCTCAGGAAAGCGCGAAAACCGCGCGGGCGCTCAGCCGCCCTTCCGGGGCAACGATGGATTTTGCATGAAGATCAATAAGGTGCGCGAGGACATTGCGTGTCGCCGCAGGGATCATCGCGGGCGGAATGTCGGTGTAGATACGCCGCGCCAGCGCTTCGGGCGTGCCGGGGCGGATCGCGAGGGCGGCGAGGATCTGCGCCTCGCGTGTCAAACGGTGGGTTCGCAGCGCCTCGAGACGCGCGTTCGGGGCCTCGATTGCCGCGCCGTGCCCGGAATGAAAGGTGCGCCAGTCCCGCTCTGCCAGGCGCGCGAGGGACGCCATGAAATCCGTGAGGTCGCCGTCGGGCGGCGAGACCAGCGAGGTCGACCAGCCCATCACCAGATCGCCGACAAACAGCGTGTCCTCCCAGGCAAAGCCCAGGTGATTGCCGGTATGTCCGGGGGTGTGCAGCGCCGTGACCTCCCAGTCGGCCGCGCCGATCCGGTCGCCATCCGCCAGCAGCACGTCGGGCACAAACCCCGTGTCCTGGCCTTCACCGCCGCCCACCTCGCCGTCGGCTGCCAGCTTCTGCATCATCGCGCTGCGCCCGGCCTCGGCATCGCCGAAGGCATAGACCTCGGCCCCCGTCACGGCCTTGAGGCGCCCCACCAGGGCCGTGTGATCGAGATGCGCGTGGGTGACGAGGATATGGCTGATCTCGGCGCCCTTGGGCAGGGCGGACAGGATCGCGGCCAGATGCGCCGGATCGTCGGGGCCGGGGTCGATGACCGCCACCTGACGGTCGCCCAGAAGATAGGTGTTGGTGCCCGCTTGGGTCATCGGCGAGGGGTTGGGCGCCAGCACGCGGCGCAGGCGCGGGGCGAGGGTCTCGGGCGTGCCGTGGGGCCCATGTGATCTGGTGGAACTGGAATGGCTGGTCGGCGTGAGGGGATCGGCCAAGAAGGGCTCCTTTCGCGATGGCAGAGGCGCGCGTGCTGCGATAGCAATAGCCATGTCTTTCGATTGGCTCAAACGCTACATGCCGCGCGGGATCTACGGACGGGCCTTCCTGATCCTGATCCTGCCCGTGGTCACGTTGCAGCTGGTCGTCTCGGTGGTGTTCATCCAGCGCCATTTCGAAGGGGTGACCCGCCAGATGACAACCGAGGTGGCGCAGGCGCTGAACGTCGCGCTGGCGATCAAGAGCACCTTCAACGAGGTGCTGCTCGATTTCGATGTCACCGAGGTTGCCGAAGACGCGGTCCCGACCGAGACCGACCGCCGGTGGTTCGACCTCTCGGCCCTTGTGGTGCTAAGCACGCTGGCCGAAGAGGTGCCCGGCTACATGCAGGCCCGCGTGCCGAACGACGGCGATGTCTACGTCTACGTGCGGCGCAACGAAGCCATTCTCGAGGTGCGGTTCGACCGGGACCGGGCGTCGGCGTCGAACCCGCACCAGTTGCTGGTCAACATGATCCTCTTCGGTGTGTTGATGACCGCGATCGCCTTTCTCTATTTGCGCAATCAGCTGCGCCCGATCACGCGGCTGGCGGACGCCGCCGAGGCGTTCGGGCGCGGCCGGCACATACCCTACAGCCCGGGGGGCGCGCTCGAGGTGCGAACGGCGGGGCATGCCTTTCTCGACATGCGGACCCGGATCGAACGGCAGATCGAACAGCGCACCATGATGCTGTCGGGGGTCAGCCACGACCTGCGGACCCCGCTGACACGGCTGAAGCTGGGTCTGGCGCTGCTGGACGACGCGGACCGTGAACCGCTCGAGGGCGATGTCGTCGAGATGGAGCGGCTGATCGATGCCTTCCTCGATTTTGCCCGTGACAATGCCGATGCGGGCGCGGTCGAGGAGGTTGATCCCGTGGCGCTGGCGACGCGCGTGGTCGAGGATGCGGCGCGCGCGGGCAACGCCGTGACGATGGGTCTGGTCGAGGGCAGCGGCACGGTGCTTATCCGTCCGGTGGCGATGCGGCGCGCGCTCGAGAACCTGATCGGCAATGCCATCCGGTACGGCGATCGCTGCGAGGTGTCGGTCAGCGTCACGAAGAACGCGCTGCGGTTCCGGGTCGAGGATGCGGGCCCCGGCATCGCGGCGGACCGACGCGAGGATGCCATACGCCCCTTTGTGCGGCTCGACCCGGCGCGCAACCAGAACCGGGGCTCGGGCGTCGGGCTGGGTCTGGCCATCGCCGCCGACATCGCGCGCGCCCACGGCGGCGTGCTGCGGCTGGGCGAAAGCACCACCCTGGGCGGGTTGCAGGCGGATATCGTCATCGCGCGCTGACTGCGCTGACTGGCTAAAGCTTTAGCCAATAGTCGGATTTCCTTGCGAAGTCGGGCCAGTTTCTGCCGCGATTGACGGGCTTAACAGGGGCATGTTCAGCTCAGGAGATACCCCGATGAAAGCTCTCGTCCTTTTGACCGCAGCCGCGTTGTCCTTGCCAATGGTCGCCAGCGCGCAACAACAGACCACGGTCTTCATTTCGACCCAGGGCCATTCGGCCGATGCACCGCCCGCGGGGTTCCAGGGCCAGTGGTTCACCACCAGCGACGGCTGCACCTACAGCCGCACCCAGGCGCCGGGCTATCCGGTGCAGTGGATCATCGTGCTGAACCCGCGCCACATCGGTCAGCCCAATGCCCACCGCGGTTGCAAGCCCATGATCTGAGGGAAGGGCCGGGGGGCCGGGGTCAGGACTGTCCGGTCAGGGCCGCATCGCTCAGGAATGTGCCCAGGCGCGCCAGGTCGAGCGGTTTCAGCATCCGCTCGACGCCAAGCGCCGCACAGGCGTCCCGCACGGCATCAGAGCGGTCCGCGGTCGTGACAACGGCGGGCCGTGGGCCGTAGCGTTTGGTCAGCATCTGCAACAACGCGCGTCCGGTGGGACCAAGCCCGTTTTGCTGATCGAGGATCAACGCATCCGGCCCGATATCGAGGTCATCCAGCAGGTCAACCGCGTCCGAACCGCTGTCGGCGACGATGACACTGCCACCCCAGCTTTCGATCAGCACCTGGATGGCACGGCGCAATTCCGGATCGCTCTCGACCAGAAGCACGATCAGGCCGCTGTGTTCCAGATCGGGGCGCCGCGCGCCGGTCTGTCGGCGCTGGCCGGCCGCGCTGCGGTTGGCAATCGGTACCGAGACGCGGAAACACGCGCCGCGGCCGGGCTCTGACCAGACGCCCAGCGGATGGCCAAGGCGGGCGCAGGCGCGCTCCACGATGGCGAGCCCAAGGCCCAGCCCGTCGTTGCGGCTGGCATGCCGGTCAAGCCTTTGAAATTCCTCGAAGATCGCGTCCTGATCCTCTTCGGCGATGCCGGGTCCGGTGTCCCAGACTTCGATCCGGGCGGAATTGCCATGCCGACGCACACCCACCAGAACGCGGCCCCGGTCCGTATAGCGGATCGCGTTGCCGACAAGGTTCTGGATCACGCGGCGCAGGTAGGCGGGATCGCTGGTGACGATGGCGTCGCAGGGCACGAAGGTCAGGCCAAGGCCCTTTTCCGCGGCCAGAACTTCCATTTCGTCGCGCAACGGGTCGAGGATTTCTGACAGCGCCACGGGGCGGATGTCGAACCGCATCCGGTCGCTGTCGAGTTTCGAGATGTCGAGCAACGCGTCGATCAGGCCGACGGCGCTTTTGATCGCCGATCCGGCCTTGGCCAGGATGCGCCGGTCGGCGTCGTCGCCCAGCTTGTCACTGAGCGAGGCGATGAACAGCTCGGCCGCGGACAGGGGTTGCAACAGGTCGTGCGACGCCGCCGCCACGAACCGGTTCTTCGACGCATTGGCCCGCTCGGCGGCGCCAAGCGCATCTTCCAGTTCCAGCGTGCGGGCCATCACGCGCTGTTCCAGCATTTCGTTGGCTTCGGACAGGCGCTGTCCGGCCTCGCGTTCGGCAGTAACGTCGGTGACCGAGATCAGAAAGCCGCCATCCGGCATGCCGCGACCGAAGACGTGCAGGATGTCGCGCCCGCCATGGCGCACCTCGAAGGCGATGGGCGCGATCTGGCCCCGGGTTTCGGCCCAATGACGAAAATCGGTGCGGTCAACCGCGCCGAGAAACACAAAGCCCTGGCTCAACTGGCTCAGGATCGCCTGGAAGGTCACGCCCAGTTGCATCATCCGGGCGGGCACGGCCAGCAGTGCGCCAATCTTCCGGTTCCAGCCCAACAGCCGTCCGGCCTCGTCGAAGATCGCTACGCCCTGATTGAGGTGGTCCAGCGTGGCCTGGATCATCCGCGTCTGCGCGCTTTCAAGCCGCGCGCGTTCCTGCCGCTCGATGCGGACAAGGTCGGTCACATCGGTCTGCAGCACCACGGTGCCGCCCTTGCCGGTGCGCTGTTCGGACACCTGCAGCCAGCGGTCCTGCGTCAATTCGACGTTGAACATCACGTTGCGGTCCTGATGACGCATGATGCGCCGGGCGCGCCACAGCTCTCGGCTGGCGTCATCGGGCAGGGCAAGATAGCTGCTCTGCGCGATCCGGTCGATATAGCCGTCAAACCGCATGTCGGGCGCAAGATGCGGGGCGACATCGCGAAAATCGCGGCAGAAGCGCGAATTGAACATCACCAGCCGGTCCTGCGGATCAAAGAGCGCAAAGCCCTCCTTCACGGTCTCGATGGCGTCGGCCAGATCCCGGCGGGCGTCCTCGGCTTCGGCGATGGCGCGCGCCAGCTGGGCATTGGATTCCTGCAAAAGGTCGAGCGTGCGCTCCAGCTCTCCGGTGCGCTGTCGGACACGTTTTTCCAGCAGCGCCGCGCGTTCGAACTGGGCATAGGCGGCGCCGGATTGGGCGGTCTGGTTCTCGATCCGGCGCATCAGCGCATCGGCGATGTGCAGCAGCTTCTCGTTCTGCCGTTCGATCGAATCCGTCGGGTTGAGCAGCGAGGAGGAACTCATCGGGCGCTCGTATCGGGGGCAGGGGCGTAGAAGGCGACCCCGGTCAGGGTCTGGTTCACGTGCAAGGCCCCGAATTGTTCGCCATAGGTCGAATAACCGGTGACATTGTGGCGCTTGAGGATCTCCGAGATCTCGCGTGTCTGCTGGCTTTGCTGCGCCTCGATGCGCCGCAGGATGCAATCGCAGGCAAGGATCTGCACCGGCGGGCCATCTGCCGCCATCGCGGTGAATTGCCGGTCGAGGTGGCGGGCGATGTCGGCATGTTCGGCAAGCGTCAGCACCATGCCTTCGTTGATCGCCGAAAAGAACACCAGCTCGCCCGCCGCGTTGACCCGCTGGATCGCGCGCACATGGTGGCTGTCGCCAAGACGCACAACCACCGGGTGCGCGGCGAAGATGAACGGATCGAGCTGGGTCGGATCCTTGCCCAGAAGGCGCGCGTATTCCTGTGCGGCGGGTTCGGCGTTGATCTCGGTGACGACGCGGTCGTCGGGCCGCGCGCCGGTCACCACCATGCGCGTTTCGGTCGGGGTCAGATGGTCGATGGTAAAGACCCTGACCGGCAGCCGGCACCGGATCAACGCGACCACGGCGACGTTCCGGCGGGGTATGCCATCGCAGGCAACCCGTGTCTGTTCAAAGCGTACACCGTCCCCCGCCGAGCCGCCGAACAGCGGCATCGCGCCCAGCCCGGTCGCCAGCATCGAAGTCACGTGCTCTTCGCGCAAGGACAGACCGTCGATCATCAGAAAGGCGAATTCCGACCAGCCTTGCGGGGCCGCCTCGGTCAACTCCGTCCGGGTCTGGATGACCTGGTCGATCAGGGTCTGCGCCACCACCTCGGTGACATCGGGCACCGTGACCAGGCGGACGGTGAAGTCCTGCGCCGGAAAGGCGGTGGCGACGATCTGGCCGTCCTCATAGCCCGCGCGCCCGATCTCGCCCGCGGTGGTGCAGGCCATGACCTGCGCGCCGCCAAAGCGGGTTCGGATGCCGTTTAGCACTTGCGAAAAATCCGCCTCGGGGGTGATGAACAGGCAAATCAGCGCAAACGGGCCGGGACCCAGCGCATCCGCGATCTGCCCGGCGGCATCCGGCGCACATCCGTAGACCTGCGCGGTGCGCAGAACTGTCTGACCCCGCGCCGAAGCGCGGTCCGGGCTGTCGAGTGCGCCGTCCAAAGCGGTAAATTTCCTTCCCCTGCGATGCAGGTTAGGAGGTCTGCTCGCCGCTTGGCAAGACCTTCGCGAAGCTGGCCTCTTGCGCGATGAGAACCGCCTGCGTCCGGCTGTGGACGCCCAGCTTGCGCATGATCGCGGTCACATGGGCCTTGACCGTGGTCTCGGCGATCGACAGCTCATAGGCGATCTGCTTGTTCAGCCGCCCCTCGCAGATCAGCGACAGGATGCGGGATTGCTGGTTGGTCAGCGTCGAGAGCCGTTCCACCGCATCCGCGGGGGCCGAACCCGATTGACCGCCCTCGGGGTCGATATAGCCTTCGGGCACAAAATCCCGCCCCTGGGTCATTGCCTCGTAGGCTTTGGCGAAGACCGCCCGTTGCGAATGCTTGGGCACAAAGCCGTCGGCACCGGCCTTCAGCGCGTGGCTGACCATCCGGTTGTCCGACATCGACGACGCGATCAGGATCGCCGCGTCCGGGGCCGCCTTGCGCAGCCGGACCAGCCCGTCCAGCCCGTTCACATCCGGCAGATTGAGGTCGAGCACCACGAAGTCGACCGCGCTGTTGTCGATCACCTCGAGCGCCTGTGCCAGCGTGCCTGCCGTTGCCACGGATGCGAAGTCGTTGATCGAATGCAGCGTCAGCGTCAACGCATCGCAGAACAGCGGGTGGTCGTCGACCACAAGGGCGCTGGAAAAACGCCGGGCCTCAGTGCTTCGGGCATCCGTGTTTCGGGCGACTGGGGTCATGGCGGGCTCGGTCCTGGCTGGTTCGGGAACACGTCAAAAAGCCTACGCCAAGCCCGGTCGCCGCGTCACTTGCCCAAAGGTCTTACCCGCAGCCTGCGCTCAGCGTGCCATCCAGCCCCTGCCGCGCGTGTTCCTAGCGCTCCGGCAGCAGTCCGCGTGGGCTGAACCGCAACACCAGAAGCAGGATCAGCCCCATGGTCAGCAGCCGCATGTGCTGCACGCTTTCGATCAGATGCGCTTTCAACGCGCCCTCCGACATGCCCGCGGTCACGATCCCCATCAAGGCCTGGCCCAGCGGTTCGACCTGAACCCAGGCGAACCAGATGACGAAGCCACCAAGCACCGCGCCCAGATTGTTGCCCGAGCCGCCGACGATCACCATCACCCAGATCAGGAAGGTATAGCGCAACGGTTGATACGACGTCGGGGTCAGCTGTCCGTCGAGGGTCGTCATCATTGCACCGGCGATGCCGCAGATCGCCGATCCGAGGATAAAGACCTGCAGATGCCGGCCGGTGACGTCCTTGCCCATGGCGCGGGCGGCGGTCTCGTTGTCGCGAATGGCGCGCATCATCCGGCCCCACGGGCTTTTCAGCGCAAGCTGCGCGAGGATCAGAACCAGCACCAGCACGACGGTAAAGAGCACCGAATAGCCAAGCTTGACCCAAAGCGTCGACGCCATGGTCGGCTCGAGGCCGAACTCGGCCGCGCGGGCGACGAAATCGGGGTTCTGCTGCAGGTCGACCTCGTAGGGCACGGGCCGCGGCAGACCGTTGACGTTCTTCACGCCCCGGGCCAGCCAGTCCTCGTTCTTCATGACCGCAATGACGATCTCGGCGATACCCAGCGTGGCAATGGCCAGATAGTCCGAGCGCAGGCCAAGTGCCGTCTTGCCGATGATCCAGGCCGCCCCCGCCGCCAGAAGCCCGCCCACGGGCCAGGCGATCAGCACCGGCAGGCCCAGTCCGCCCAGATAGCCCGAGGTGGCGGCATCCACCGCCTCGACCGCCTCGACACCGGCGTCGAACACGTATCGGAAGGCAAAGAACCCCACGATCAGAAGTCCCGCGACGATCCAGCCCCGGGTCTTGCCGTGCAGGCGCTTCCAGACCACGGTCGCCGCCACCAGCGTCGCCGCGCCAAGCGCCAGCCCGAGCAGGATGCGCACGCCGCCTGCCGCCCATGCCGCCCCAACCGGTGGCATCGAGGTCAGCACCACCGCAAGACCGCCCAGCGCCACAAACCCCATGACACCGACGTTGAAGAGCCCCGCAAAGCCCCATTGCAGGTTCACCCCCAAGGCCATGATCGCGCTGATCAGCCCCATGTTGAGGATCAGCAGCGCCGAGTTCCAGCTCTGCACCAGGCCGGTGCCAAGGATCAGCACCGCGACAAGCGCAAACAGACCGGTGGCGCGCAAAGTATCGTTCATACCGATTTCCCCCGGAACAGACCCGTCGGTCGGAAGAGAAGCACGATCACGAGGATCACGAAGCTGACCGCGAACTTGTAATCCGTGGACAGCAACTGCACGAGCCCGTCTGGTTCCAGGCTTTCGGGCAGAGAATATTCCAGCACCTTCTTCCAGGCATAGGTGATCCCGACCTCGGAAAAGGCGATGACGAAGCCGCCCGCGATCGCCCCCAGCGGCGAGCCCAGCCCGCCGACGATGGCCGAGGCGAAAATCGGCAGCAGCAGCTGGAAATAGGTGAAGGCCTTATAACTCTTGTCGAGCCCGTAGAGCACACCCGCGATGGTCGCCAGCGCCGCGACGATCAGCCAGGTCACGCGCACAACCCGCTCGGGGTCGATGCCCGACAGCAGCGCCAGATCCTCGTTGTCGGAATAGGCGCGCATGGACTTGCCGGTCCGCGTGCGGTTCAGGAACCAGAACAGCGCGACCACCACGATAAGTGCCGTGATCACCGTCAGACCCTGCGTGGTGCGGATCGCCAGCCCTTCGTCGAGCCCGGTCATCTCCTTGAAATCGCGCGCGGATATGAGAAACCGCTCGCCATCGGCAAAGCGGTAGTCATCGGGTCCGAGAACCAGCCGCGTGATGCCGTTATAGATGAACATCACCCCGATCGACACGATCACGAGGATCACCGGCATCACCTTCTGCGCCCGGTAGAACCGGTACACGACGCGGTCGGTGAACAGGATCAGCGCCGCACAGCCGGCAATACCCGCCGGGATCGCCAGCAGCGCGGTCGGCAGCGGCCCGAGCGACACGCCCATGGATTGCAGCCCCCAGGTCGCCAGGATCGTGATCATGGTGCCGAACGCCATGGTGTCGCCATGGGCGAAGTTGGAAAACCGCAGGATGCCGTAAACCAGAGTGACCCCGAGCGCCCCGATGGCAAGCTGGCTGCCATAGGCGATGGCCGGGATCAGAACGAAGTTCGACAGCGCCACGATGGCGTTGAGCAGATCCATTAGTCGCAAGCCCCCAGATAAGAAACGGACATCGGCCCATCGGCGAAATGCCGGGTGTAGCGCGCCGCCTCTGCGGTGATCGTCAGCAGAAACCGCGCCTCGATCTTCCCGCCCGACAGCGACAGCACGCCATTCTCGAACGCCCCGAGCGCATCTTCGTCGCCGGTCATGTCGGACAGGCTGACCGCCGCCATCATCCGGGCCTCGTCAAGACCGCCCGCGTGCCCGGTCAGGGCAACCTCGTAGTCGGTCGGCTGGCATTCCTCGTCATCCAGACATTCCACGTCGAAGCGGCAAGAGAGGTTGATCGCGCGCTGCACCGGCGCATCCGAGATCCCCATCATTTCTTCCACCGGGCCGTCCATGTGGTCGTCGCCATGCCCATCCTCTGCATGCGCCTCGGCCATCGCCAGAGCGGGGGCCAGGATCAGCGCGGCGACAAGCCCCCTTTCCATTTTCCAAATACGCATGCGCTGCCCCATCCGCCCGCTCATCCGCCGAGGAAAGAGCGCCGGACCTCGGGGTCCGCCAAAAGCTCTTTGCCGGTGCCGGTATGGGCGTTGCGACCCTGGACCAGAACATATCCCTTGTTCGCGATTTCAAGGGCTTGCCGGGCGTTCTGCTCGACCATCAGGATCGGGATGCCGGTGCGGGCGACCTCGATGATCCGGTCGAACAGCTCGTCCATCACGATCGGGCTGACCCCGGCGGTCGGCTCGTCGAGCATCAGCACCTTCGGCTTGGTCATCAGCGCGCGGCCCACCGCGACCTGCTGGCGTTGACCGCCCGACAATTCCCCGGCGGCCTGGCGGCGCTTTTCCTTCAGGATGGGGAACAGGTCATAGACCTGCGCCATGGTGTCGGAAATATCGTCCTCGCGGATGAAGGCCCCCATCTCGAGGTTTTCCTCGACCGTCATGGAGGTGAAGATGTTGTGGGTCTGCGGTACGAAGCCCATGCCCTTCAACACCCGGTCCTGCGGCGACAGCGCGGTGATGTCCTCGCCATCGAGCCGCACCGACCCGGTGTGGATGTTCAGCATCCCGAAGACCGCCTTCATCGCCGTCGACTTGCCGGCCCCGTTCGGCCCGACAATGACCGCGATCTCGCCGGGATCCACCGCGATGGTGCACCCATGCAGGATATCGGCACCCTTGCCGTAGCCACCGGTCATGTTGTCGCCGATCAGGAACGGGCCGTCCGGGGCAGGGCGGGCCTTGCCGCCCTTCTTGACCGGATGCGCGGAGGACGGCGCGGTCTCTGGTCCCAGCGACCGGTCCTTGTTGCCGCGCGCGGAATAGGGATCGCTCATGTGCCCGCTCCCTTGTGCTTGAGCCCGGTGCCGAGATAGGCGTCGATGACCGCCTCGTCGGCCTTGATCTCTTCGATCGTGCCATGCGCCAGCACCTTGCCCTCGGCCATGACGATGACCGGGTCGCACAGCCTGCCGATGAATTCCATGTCATGCTCGATCATGCAGAACGTGTAGCCGCGTTCTTCATTCAAACGTTTGATTGCGTCGCCTATGGTATTGAGAAGGGTGCGATTTACCCCGGCACCGACCTCGTCCAGAAAGACAACCTTGGCGTCGACCATCATCGTGCGGCCCAGCTCCAGAAGCTTTTTCTGCCCGCCCGAGAGGTTCCCGGCCTTTTCGTCTTTCAGATGCGATATTGTAAGAAATTCAAGAACTTCATCGGCTTTCTTCAGGAGTTCCCGTTCTTCCTGCGCGATCCGCCCGCGTCCGAACCAGGCGTTCCAGAGCGTTTCGCCCGATTGCGCGCCCGGCACCATCATCAGGTTCTCGCGGCACGACATGGATGAGAACTCATGGGCAATCTGGAAGGTCCGCAGCAGGCCCTTGTGGAACAACTCGTGCGGCGGCAACCCGGTGATATCCTCGCCGTCCATGAAGACCTTGCCGCTGGTCGGCGGCAACGCCCCGGCGATCACGTTGAACAGCGTCGACTTGCCCGCGCCGTTCGGTCCCACGAGACCGGTGATCGAACCGGTGGCAATTTCGATCGAAGCTCCGTCAACAGCACGGAATCCGCCGAAATGGCGGTGAAGGTTCTCGACCCGGATCACTGTTATATCCCTTCCTGCCCCGGTTTCTTTGACCGGATGGCGGCGTCGTTCTGGCAAAACGGCCCGGAATTGATACCCCGGGCCGTTCCTTTGTCAATCGCCTTGCGCGATCAGCGGTAGCCGACCACTGTCAGCTCGCCGCCGTCGATGACGTATTCGACGTAGGACCCGGCCGCTTCGCCCGCGCCCACCAGTTCGACGCCCGTGGCGCCCTGGTAATCGATCTCACCGCCTTCGGCGATGATCTTGAGCGCCTTGGACAGCTCACCGGGAAGGATCGCCTCGCCGGGGGCATTGGCCACGTCCATGACGCTGCCGGCATAGGTTCCGGCTTCGGTCGATCCGGATTTCGCCATTGCCAGGATCAGCAGCGCGGCGGCGTCGTAGCTTTCGCCAGCATAGACCGACGTGCCCTCGATACCCGCAGCGCCTGCAAGTTCGTTGAACATCGGACCGCCCTGGTTTTCGCTGCCGGGGGCGGTGGCGATGGCGCCGTCGATATCCGAACCGAAGGTCGCGGTCAGCGAGTCGCCGACCATGCCGTCGCCAAGTGCAAAGGTGTCAAAGGCACCGGTGTCGAGTGCCGCCTGGATGACGCCTGCGCCACCCTGGTCCACATAGCCCAGCACGACAAGCGCATCGCCACCGGCAGAGGCCAGCGCGCCGACTTCCGCGGAATAGTCCGCCTTGCCGTCTTCATGCGCCGCGGACAGGGTCACCTCGCCGCCCATGCCCTCATAGGCGGACACGAACGCATCGGCAAAGCCCTTGCCGTAGTCGTTGTTGGTGTAGGTCACCGCGACCGAGTTCATGCCCTTTTCGCTGAGGATCGTGGCCAGAACCTCGCCCTGACGCGCGTCGGAAGGCGACGTGCGGAAGAACAGCCCGTTGTCTTCGGCGGTCGACAAGGCAGGCGACGTCGCCGAGGGCGAGATCATCGCGACACCGTTCGGCACCGCCACGTTGGCCAGCACGGCCGTGGTCACGCCCGAGCAATCCGCGCCCATGATGCCGACGACGCCATCCGACGTGATCAGACGCTCTGCCGCAGCCGTCGCGGCGCCCGCGTCAACGCAGGTCGCATCCGCGCGCATCGGGGTGATGCTGGCGCCCCCCATGAAATTCTCGTCGCCCGATGCTTCGGACATCGCCATCTCGGCACCGGCGGCCATGGCCGGTGTGAGGCTTTCGATCGGACCGGTAAAGCTCAGCAGGACGCCGATCTTGACGTCGCTATGGCTGGCCGCCATCGCGGCACCGGCGGTTAAGGCGGTAGCCGCAGAGGCCAACAGCAGTTTTTTCATTTCTTTCTCCCTGTGGTGGAACGTTGTCCTGGCGCGGAGCCTAGGCGCGGTTCGCATAAAAGAAAAGACCCTGCACGTAACGTCAACCTCTGGCCGCGAAGGGTCGGATCGGGACGGTCCGACGGCGCGTCCGCGCGGTGCTGCTGGGCAGTCTGTCGCAGCATTGCCTTGCCGAAAAGCGGGCGCAAATCCCCCCGGTGCGGACCGGCGTTGCCGGGGGGCGCGACGCCCGGGCGGCGGCGATCACGACACCCGCATCGCACCGTGGCTGCCGCGTTCGCGATACGGGGTGGTTTCGTAGTGTGCCCGGTAGCACTTTGAAAAATGCGACGGCGAGGTGAAGCCGCAAGCCAGTGCCACGTTGATCACGCTCATGTCGGTCTGCATCAACAGGTTGCGCGCCTTCTGCAGGCGCAACTCCATATAGTAGCGCTTGGGGCTGCGGTTGAGATAGCGCCGGAACAGCCGCTCAAGCTGGCGCGTCGACATGCCGACATCGCGGGCCAGTGTCGCGGGGCTGATCGGTTCCTCGATATGGGCCTCCATGCGGTGAATGACCTCGGCGAGCTTGGGGTGGCGCACACCGATGCGGGTCGGAACCGACAGGCGCTGGACGTCCTGATCGGTGCGGATGGCGGAATAGATCAGCTGATCGGCCACCGCATTGGCCAGCGCCGAGCCGTGCTGATCGGCGATGATCTTGAGCATGAGATCCAGCGACGCGGTACCGCCCGCGGTGGTAAAGCGGTTGCCGTCGACCGCGAAGACCGCCTTGGTCAGCTCGATCTCGTCGAACTCTTCCAGAAAGCTGTCCTGGTTTTCCCAATGGATGGTGGCGCGCTTGCCGTCCATCAGACCGGCCCGCGCCAGAACATGCGCCGCGGTGCACAGCCCGCCGATGCGCACGCCGCCGCGCGCCTCGCGCCGCAGCCAGTTCAGCAGGGGCCTGGTGGTGGCCGACTGCACCTCGAGCCCGCCGCAGATCACCACCGTATCGTCCCGCCTGAGCGGCACCAGGTCGCTGTCGAGCTGGAACGTGGTGCCCGCCGAACAGGTGATGGTGCCGCCACCTTCGCCGACCAGCGTCCAGGAATACAGCTCGCGGCCCGCCATGCGGTTGGCCAGCCGCAGCGTCTCGATCGCCGAGGCAAAGGAGATCAGCGTGAAGTTGTTGAGCAGGACAAAGACGAAGCGGCGGGTGACCGCGGCATCATCGATGACGATCGCTCCATTCTCTTCTGTCATCGTGTCCTCCTTTCGTGCGCGACTCGCCCCGACCATGGCGGCTCACTGTCTCGGTTCCTTAACACAGGTCAAGGTGCACGTCGTTTTCGATATGGTCACGCAGGGGTGCATCCGCTAAGACCGAACCGCAATTTGATGCGACCGCTACAAAACGGAGAGTCCCGATGAGTGATTGGCAGAAGACAACGTGGCGAAACAAGCCCCGGGTGCAGATGCCTGAGTATACGGACCAGGCTGCGCTGCACGACGTCGAGGCGAAGCTTGCCAAGTATCCGCCGCTCGTCTTCGCGGGCGAGGCCCGGTCGCTGAAGAAACAACTGGGCGCCGCAGGCCGTGGCGAAGCCTTTGTGCTTCAGGGTGGCGATTGCGCCGAGTCCTTCGATCAGTTCTCGGCAGATGCCATCCGCGATACCTTCAAGGTCATGCTGCAGATGGCCATGGTGCTGACCTATGGCGCAAAGGTGCCGGTGGTGAAGGTCGGTCGGATGGCGGGCCAGTTCGCCAAGCCGCGTTCGGCCCCGACCGAGGTCGTGAACGGCCAGGAACTGCCGTCCTACCGGGGCGACATCATCAACGAGCTGCCCTTCACCGCCGAGGCGCGCACGCCCGATCCGCAGAAGATGCTGCAGGCCTACACCCAGGCGGCGGCCACGCTGAACCTGCTGCGCGCGTTTTCGACCGGTGGCTACGCCGATGTGCACCAGGTCCATGCCTGGACGCTGGGCTTTACCGATGCGGAGGAAGCGTCGAAATACCGCGACCTCGCGGGCCGGATCTCGGACACGCTCGACTTCATGAAGGCGGCGGGTCTGGAAAGCGAAAGCAACCACAACCTCAAGACCGTGGATTTCTACACCTCGCATGAAAGCCTTCTGCTGGAATACGAAGAGGCGCTGTGTCGGCTCGATTCCACGTCCGGCAAGTGGCTGGCCGGGTCCGGTCACATGATCTGGATCGGCGACCGCACGCGCCAGCCCGACGGCGCGCATGTGGAGTTCGCCCGCGGCGTGCTGAACCCCGTCGGCCTGAAATGCGGCCCGACGACCACGGCGGAAGACCTCAAGCTGCTGATGCAGAAGCTCAACCCGACCAATGAAGAGGGCAAGCTGACGCTGATCGCGCGCTTCGGCGCGGGCAAGGTGGCCGAGAAACTGACGCCGCTGTTGCAGGCGGTGCGCGAAGAGGGCGCCAAGGTGACCTGGGTCTGCGATCCGATGCACGGCAACACGATCAAGTCGTCGTCGGGCTACAAGACCCGGCCCTTCGATGCGGTCATGCGCGAGGTGCGCGACTTCTTTGCCGTGCACAAGGCCGAGGGCACGATCCCCGGCGGCGTGCATTTCGAGATGACGGGCCAGGACGTGACCGAATGCACCGGCGGCGTTTATGCGGTCTCTGACGAGAACCTGTCGGACCGCTATCACACCGCCTGCGATCCGCGCCTCAACGCGTCGCAATCGCTGGAACTGGCCTTCCTCGTGGCCGAGGAATTGACCGACTATCGCGAAAGCAAGGCCGCCGTTAACGCCTGATAACGCCTGACGTCCCGCGCCGGATACCGGGGCGACACCGATGAGACGGGCCGGACCTTCGGGGCCGGCCTTTTTCATGCGCGCCGCATGCCCGGCCCCGATCTTGCAACCCGTCAGGTCAGGGCCGCGCGTTTCACCGTCAGACCAAGGGTGACCAGACAGGCCAGGCCGACCGCCGCATACAGGCCGAGGATCAGCGATATCTCGGAATGCGCCATCGCATCGGCACCGGAGGCACCACCCGCCGCCAGATAGAGCGAGGCCGCGAACAGCAGGCGACCGAACAGGCTCTGGATCGAGAGGTAGGTGGCGCGGCCTTCGTCCGTCAGGCGGGGCTGGATATGGGCCAGGATGAAGGGCCGGGACAGGGCGTTGGGCACCATGCGCATCGCCAACGCCAGGATCGCGATCGCGGCCCCGGTGATCGCCAGCACCGAAATCAGCGCGATCTGCAGCGCGAAGGCCCACAGCAACAGCGCCCCGAGCCCGAAGCGTCGGCGCAGACCCGGCGCGGCCAGCGAGGCCAGCAGCGACACCGCCATCATCAGCGCGGTGATCGTGCCGCTGACCACGGGCGCTTCCTGCGACAGGCCCAGACCTGCAAGCGCGTCCAGAATGAAGGGCTGGCCGAAGATGAAGGGCAGGTGACTGTAGCCGTACATCAACACCGCCAGCGCGAAGAGCCACACAAGCCCCGGATCGTGGAAGGCGCGGCGGATGGCCGACAGTTGCGAGAGCGGGATCACGGCGTCGCTGCGGGTGCGTCCGGGTTCGGAAAAACCGAGCACGATCAGCAGACTGCCGACCGCACCAAGCGCGCTCAGCCAGAACGGCAGGGGCAGGGACCAGAGGGCGGCCAGTCCGCCCAGCGGGGCCGAGATCAGCAGCGCCGAAAAGGAAAACCGCCAGGCGCGCAGCTCCTCAGCTTCGACCGAAGCTTCCTCGCCCGTGGCCAGCAGCGACTCGTAGAGAAAGGCGCTGTCGGTGCCCGAGGCGAAGGCCATGCCCGCGCCCAGCAGCGCCTGACCGGCGACAAAAACCGGAAAGCTGCCGCCCAGCCCCAGCAACACCGACCCGGCGACCATCGCCAACGCCGAAACGCCCAGTGTCAGCTTGCGGCCCAGCCGGTCCGACATCACGCCCGATGGCACTTCGAACAGCGTGGTCGACAGATCGTAGACCGCGTAGAGCAGGATCGCCTGCGCCGGGGTCAGAGCCTGCTGGAAGTACAAAAACCAGGTGGCCTGCCAGAACAGTAGGCTTTGCCCCGCCTTGAACCAGGGATATAGCGCGATATTGCGCCTCTGAGCGGTGTCATCGCCTGTCATGTCGCCCTGACAATGACGCCGACGCGCGCCCGGCGACAGCGAAAAGCGCGGCAAGACACCGCCCGCAACGTCGCAAGGCGATCAGGCGCCAAAGTCTTTCGGCGACAACAGCGCAAGCTCGTCCTGCGCCCACCGCGCGGTGTTGTAGGTCGCGACCTTGCGGCGCAGCGCGATCATGCGCGACTTGCGGTTCTCGGGCGTCATGGTCAGCGCGGTCTCGATGGCGTGATCCATGTTCTTGTGCGAATAGGGATTGGTCAGGATCGCGGACCCAAGCTCGATCGCGGCACCGGCGAATTCGGACAGCACCAGCACGCCGTCCTCATCGTCGCGCGAGGCGATGAATTCCTTGCACACCAGGTTCATGCCATCGACCATCGGGGTGATCCAGGCGACGTCGGCGACGCGGTAGTATGCGACCAGCGTCTCGAAGGGAACAGCCCGCGAAATCAAGGACACAGGGGTCGACTTGAATGTGCCGAAGCGGCCATTGATGCGTCCCGCGATCTGTTCGATCTCGTCTTGAATCTCGGCATAGACGGTCATGTTGCGGTTGGCCGGAACCGACACGTGCAAGAGCCGGACGTTGCCGCGCATCTCTTCGTGTTTTTCGAGCAACCGCTCGAAGGTCAAGAGTTGCTCGGCGCCGCCCTTGGTGTAATCGGTGCGCCCCACAGACAGGATCAGCTTGGCATCGCCAAGTTCCTCGCGGATGGCGGCAACGCGGTTTCGCGTGTCCTCGCGCGCGGCGACCTCGGCGATATAGTCGGTGTCGACGCCCACCGGACTGACCCCGAGGATCACATCCCGCGTCTCCGTGGTGATCTTGACCGGGCGCGTACGATCCGACAGCGCAGAGCCTTCTGAGATGAAGTCATCCGACACCTTCACCCGTGGCACGTCGCCCACATCGCGCTGCGATCGAACCACCGACACAAAATTCGACGCATAGCGGGGAATATGAAAGCCCACCACGTCGCAGGACAAAAGGGAATCCACGATCTCGCCACGCCAGGGCAGCACGTTGAAAATATCCGCTGCCGGAAAGGGCGTGTGATGGAAGAACGAGATGCGCAGATCGGGGCGCATCTGGCGCAGATAACCGGGCACGAGCCAGAGATTGTAGTCATGCACCCAGACCGCGGCATTGTTGTCGGCCTCGGCGGCGGCGGCTTCTGCGAAGGCCTGGTTGACCTTGCGGAACGTGCCCCAGTCGACGGGGTCGTAGTTATACTTCTCCTTGAAGCCATGAAGGATCGGCCAGAACGCCTCTTTCGAGGTCACGTGATAGAAGCTTTTCACATCCGCCGCCGTCAGAGGCAGCCGCGACACGGTATATTTGCCGAAGCTGTCATTGACTTCGATGATGCGATCAAAACCAGGATCGGTGACGTCCTTGGCCTCTTTCCAGGCGACCCAGGCGGCATTGTCCACGCGCCCGAAAAAGCTTTTGAGCGTCGGCACGATGCCGTTGGGGCTCTTGTTTTCGCGCAGAACCGTTTTTCCGTTTTCTTCAACCTCTTCATAGGGTTGCCGATGATAGACGATAACAAGATCGCTGCCCATTCAGGTGTCCTCCGGTCCGGGGTGAAGATCCATGACGCGTATGGCCTCAAGAATGCCGCCAGCCCCGATGGCGTTGGCCTTGTGCACATGCGGCAGGTGCCGCACCCGATCGAGCAGCGCTTCTTCGGCACCGCCGACGGCCACGGCGGGCAGGCCGCATTCCAGCATCGAGGCATCGTTCAGCGTGTCGCCCGCCGCCAGAACCCTGCCGTCGGGAATGTTCATGTGGGCAACGAAGCGACGCAGCGACGGTCCCTTCGAGACACCGCGCGGCAAGACGTCGAAATACTTGTCGTCCGAGATCAGCCAGTCATGCCCCAGACCCTCGACCTTTGCCTTGGCCGAGTCATCGAATTCAGAGGGTTGCAGGTCATAGCTGACGCGATGCCTGAACGCCGTCGGTTGCAGGGTCAGCCCCGGATGGCCGTCAAGCACCGACCGGACGCTTGAACCGGCGTCATTCCAAAGGCTTGCGATCTCTTTTTCAAGTTCCGCGATCGGGAAGATCTGGCGGTCCGCCACTTCGGCGATTGTGGTGCCGACGTCGCCGATCACATATTCCGGCCAGGGCACGCCGCTGTCGCAGAGCGACCGGATGAAAGCCGGATCGCGGCCGGTCACGAACACCAGTCCGATGGTTTCGCGATTGGCCTCGATCCAGCCATACAACCGCTTGCGATCCGCATCCGAGCCGCCAAGAAAGGTGCCGTCCAGATCGGTCGCCAATACGAAGTGACGGTCTGAAAATGCCGTGGAAACGGACGTTTGGTGGCTCATGTCGGTGCCTTCCGTGAGGCGGGATGATCCAGCTGGATCCCCAACGCGCGCGGCTCGCTTTCGATCGGTCGCGACCAGAGCGTGACAAAGGTCGAGGACAGGTCCGCATTTTCGTGCAGGATCCCGTGGACAGCTTCGCAAATCGGCATGGTGACGCCAATGCGCCGGGCGAGATCGACGACGGAGACGGCGTTGACCTCACCTTCGACCACAACCTTCTGGCCGTCGAAACATTGCCCGCGCGGCGTGCCCTGGCCAAGCTGATACCCGAGCGACATGTTGCGCGACGTCAGCGATGAACAGGTCAGTGTCAGATCGCCCGCCCCCGACAGTCCTGTGACAGTTTCGCGTTTCCCACCAAGGGCTTCGGCGAGAAACTTCATCTCGTCCATACCGCGCGCGATCAGTGCCGCACGGGTGTTTTCGGCAAATCCCGCCCCGGTCATCATACCGCAGGCAATGGCGATCACGTTCTTGACCGCGCCGCCAATCTCGACCCCGACAAGATCGTCGGAGATATAGGGGCGAAACGCGGCCGAGGACATGGTGACGGACATCCGGGCTGCAGGGCTTTCCTGCGGGCTCAGCCGATCCTTGTAGCTGAAATTGAACGCGATTGTGGCCGCCGTGGGATGGCCAAGCACCGTTTCCTTGGCGAATGTCGGGCCGGACAACGCCCCGACGGGGTGGCCCGGCACCTCCTCTTCGACGAGGTGCGACAGCAGATACCCGGTGCCTTGTTCGATGCCCTTGCAGCACAGGACCAGTGGCACGCCGGGGGGCAGGTGTGGGCGGATGCGCGCGCAGAGCTGGCGCAGGGTGCGCGATGGTGTCGCCAGCAGAACCGCCTCGGCCCCGTCAAGCGCGGCGGCGAGGTCGGTGGTGGCGCTGATCCCCTGCGGAAGCGGCGCGTCCGGCAGATATTCTGTGTTGCGGTGCTGCGTGTTGATCGCCTCGGCAAGCGCCTTGCGGCGTCCCCAGAGACGCACCTCGCAACCGGTGGTCGCGGCAACCGCGGCAAGCGCCGTGCCCCAGCTTCCCATGCCAAGAACCGCGATGCGCCCATAGGGCCGCGCCGAGCGCTTGTGCGCCTGCGAAGCGACGCCAGAGGGGGGAAGAGAAGTCAGAATCTGTCCATCCATGTGATCGGGTTGGCTGTGAGTGACACGGTCACGCCGGTCGATCAACAAGCTAGTGGCTTAAACGGAAGTGTCCAGATGGGTGCAGTGCAGCATTTGGGACGGGTTTTGTAACGCTGCATGTCGGGGCCCATGGGAATTTCCAGGATTATCAAGTCTGTTCAATGCTCAAGAGGGAAAAGTTGAGAAAACGCTTGAACATGCGCCGGAACGGCTGCCTGCTGACCGACTGACAAGTCGCCTTCGTCAGGGCACGGGCTTCAGCGCTGTGCGCAGGCCCGGCAATGCGCGAACGCCCCGCATTGTCGTCCGGGCATGCCCTTTTTCAGTCGTTCGAGACGACCACGCGAAGATGCGGCGCGGTTTTGGCGGCGCGCGGCGCATAGGGCGCCGGGGCTTCGGCGAAGTGCCGCGTCCGGGGGCGCACGCCGGTGGTGGTGGCAAGGCCGGCAAGGGGCTCGACCTTGATCGCGGCAATTTCGAACCGGCGCGGGGTGCGCCCGATGGCACCTTGCGACACCAGCCCGCCCAGCGCGCGGTCGACGCCGCCCGCGTCGCAGGTCAGCGGCAGGATCAACAACGAGGCGCGCAATTCGGACCGGGCAAATCCCGCCGGGCTGACGAGGTCGGCGCGCAACAGCGCTGGCCCGCCGAAGACCTGCCGCAGCGCGTCTGCCAGCCCATCCCGCGCGGCGGGAACAAACAGCGCCGACAGCGGCATGCCCGCCACCTCCATGCCCGACAGGTCGTTGAGATGCGATCCGGCAACCCGAAGCCGCGCGATCCCCGGGGCGATGTGATGCAGAAGAAAGGCACTCTCGAGCGCGTCTTCCATCCCGCGCGGATCCACCGAAGAGCGCGGCGGCACCGGGCCACGTTCGGCCCGCAAGGCCTGCCAATAGGTTTCGATCGACGCCAATGCGGCGCGCTGTCGATCCTGTCCCCGAGCGACCATTGAAATCACCCCGTTGCCTCGTTTTCCACGGCCGAGCATCGCTGTCTCCTCACTCAAGGTCGGCGTCGGCTGCCCCGTGCCTAAGCCTGCGTTCATCTGTCTTACTAAAGCCTTAATTTAAACAAGTTTGCCCAAATTGCGCCCAAATTTGACGGCGATGGTTAATCCCGGCGGAACCTTGCCATGTGGTGCACCCTCAAGTAGTCCGGTCAAGCCGGAAACGACGCAGGGGAGCATACGCCGATGCGCCAATCGATGACGGGCTTTGCCTCGGCCGAAGGGGCCGGGCAGGGGGTAAGCTGGAGTTGGGATATCCGGGGCGTCAACGGCAAGGGGCTGGACCTCAGGCTGCGCCTGCCCGACTGGATCGAGGGGCTCGAACAGGGGGTGCGGCAGCGGCTTCAGGGCCGAATCGCACGTGGCTCGGTTTCGGTGTCGTTGAAGATCGCGAGCGACGGCGGAGCCGCGCGACTGGCGGTCAACGAGGCGGTGCTGGCGGATGTGCTGGGCGCGCTGGCCCGCGTCGAGGCCGAAGCGCAGGGGCGCGGCCTCAGCCTGACCACCCCCACGGGCGCCGAGATCCTGGCGTTGCGCGGCGTGATGGAAGAGGCGCAGGCCACCCCGGACCGCGCCGCGCTTTGCGCCGAACTTCTGGACGATTTCGAGCCGGTGCTGGCGGATTTCGTCGCCGCGCGCAAGACCGAGGGTGCGGCGTTGCGCGACATCCTCGAGGCGCAGCTGGCGCGCATCGGCGCACTGGTCGACGAGGCCGCGGCCCGCGCCGAGGACCGGCGGTCGGATCAGGCCAAGCGCCTGCGGACGCAACTTACGCGGGTCATGGACAATGCGGATGGCGCGGATCAGACGCGCGTCGCGCAGGAACTGGCGCTGATCGCCGTCAAGGCCGACGTCACCGAAGAAATCGACCGCCTGCGCGCCCATGTGGCGTCGGCCAGGGGCATGCTTGTCGAAGAGGGCGCGGTCGGCAAGAAGCTCGATTTCCTGATGCAGGAATTCAATCGCGAGGCGAATACGCTTTGCTCGAAGGCGCAATCGGCCAGCCTGACCGAAACCGGGCTGGCGTTGAAGACGCTGATCGACCAGATGCGCGAACAGGTTCAGAACGTGGAGTAGACGCATGGAAGCGGCGCGGCGCGGCCTTCTTATCATCCTGTCCTCGCCTTCGGGCGCGGGAAAATCGACGCTGGCACGGGCCTTGCGCGATTGGGACAGCAACATCGTGTTTTCGGTCTCGGCCACCACGCGCGCGCCACGCGCCGGAGAGGTCGATGGCAAGGACTACCATTTCACCTCCGAGGCCGCGTTCAAGCACATGGTCGGCGCGGGCGAGATGCTGGAACATGCGCATGTCTTCGGCAATTTCTACGGCTCGCCACAGGGTCCGGTGACGCAAGCCATCGAGGCCGGGCGCGACGTGCTGTTCGACATCGACTGGCAGGGCGCGCAGCAGATCCGCAATTCGTCGCTGGGGCTGCACACGCTGTCGATCTTCCTGCTGCCGCCCTCGATCGCCGAGCTCAAGCGCAGGCTCGAGGCGCGCGGGCAGGACGGGGTCGAGACCATCGAGAAGCGGATGCTGAAAAGCTGGGACGAGATCAGCCACTGGGACGGCTACGATTTCGTGCTGGTCAACAATGACCTGTCCGAGACCGAGGCGCGGCTGAAGTCGATCGTGACGGCAGCCCGGCTCAGGCGGACGCAGCAGCCGGGCCTGACCGCGCATGTGCGCAAGTTGCAGATGGAATTCGAGGAGGGACAGCCATGACGATCTATGCACTGGACGATGTGACACCGCAGATTGCCGACACCGCGTGGGTGGCCCCCGACGCCAACGTCATCGGTCGGGTAGAGCTGGGGCCGCGGGTGTCGGTCTGGTTCGGCACGACGATCCGGGGCGACAACGACCCGATCACCATCGGCGAAGGCTCGAACCTGCAGGAAAACGTCGTCTGCCACACCGACCCCGGCTGCCCGTTGGTCGTCGGTGCGGGCTGCACCATCGGTCACAAGGTCATGCTGCATGGCTGCGTCATCGGCGACAACACCCTGATCGGCATGGGCGCGACGATCCTGAACGGGGCCAGGATCGGCAGCAACTGCCTGATCGGTGCCGGTGCGCTGATCACCGAAAACAAGCATATCCCGGACGGATCGCTGGTCATGGGTGTCCCGGGCAAGGTGGTGCGCGAACTGGACGCGGCGGCGATCGAGGCGCTGCGCGTATCGGCCAGGCATTACCAGGACAATGCCGCGCGCTTTGCCAAGGGTCTGCGCGCGCTCTGAGACCGTGATCGCGGGCTGAGGGGCCGGGCAGGGACACCGCGCCGCGACAACAGCCCGTTTGTGACAGATAGCCGCGCCGGGAACGGCCGGGTTTTCGAAGGAGTGCCGGACATGGCCACGAAACGTACGATCATGCGGCCCGACATCCTTGAGGAAGGCGCCTCGAAACCGGTGGTCAACGGCATCCAGCCCTCGGTGGTCTATGCCTCCGAAACGCCGGATGCGCTGGACGATCAGTATGAAGGGCGCGTCAAGGGCTACACCTATGCCCGCGAAGGCCATCCCAACGCCACGCTTCTGGCCGATGCCATCGCCCGGATGGAGGGGATGGATCACGGCCTGACGCTGGGGTCCGGCATGGCGGCGGTGACGGCGGTGCTGCTGGGGCTGTGCCGGGCGGGCGATCACGTTCTGGGGGGCGATCAGCTTTACGGTCGCTCGCTGCGCCTGATGAACGAGGATCTGCCACGGCTCGGCATCGCCACATCGCTGGCCGATCCGACCGATGCCGCGGCCTTCGCGGCGGCGATGCGGCCCGAAACCAAGCTGGCGCTGATCGAGGTGGTGTCGAACCCGACGCTGCGGGTGGCCGATCTGGACGGAATCGCGGCGCTGTGCAATGCGCGCGGGGTGACGCTGGTCGTCGACAACACCTTCACCACGCCGACCGCGATCAAGCCCGTCGACCACGGCGCGGACGTGGTCATCCACTCGGTAACGAAACTGCTGGCGGGGCATTCGGACGTGACGCTGGGCTGGGTCGCCGCGAAAGATGCCGCCCGGCAAAAGGCGATCTACGATTTCGCGGTGACCACCGGCATGACGCCGTCGCCCTTCGATTGCTGGCTGGCCGAGCGCGGTCTGATGACGTTTCCGCTGCGTTTTGCCCGCGCGCAGGACACCGCCGACCGGCTGGCGGCGCATCTTGCGGGGCAGGACGGCGTGCTGCGCGTGCTTTATCCGACGCGGGCCGATCACCCGGACCGCGACCGCGCGCAGGGGCTGCTCAGGGGGCAGGGCTGCAACATGGTCAGCTTCGAGATCGCGGGCGGGCGCGCGGCGGCCAATGCCTTTACCAGAGGGGCCGAGGTGCTGGCCTTCGCGCCGACACTGGGCGATGTCGGCACCACGTTGTCGCATCCCGCCTCGTCGTCGCATCGCGCGCTCGGCGAGGCAGGCCGCGCGAAGCTGGGCATCACGGAGGGGTTTTTCCGCGTTTCGGTCGGCCTTGAAGATCCCGATGCGTTGATCGCGGCCTTCGATGCGGGGCTGGACGCGGTGCGCGCCTGCCAGCCATGACCCCGTCCGCCTTTCTGGGCGCATTGCCGCTGCCGGCGTTGCTGATCCGTCCGGATGCCCGCATCTTGGCGGCCAACGACGCGGCGACCGGGCTGCTGGGGCCGGGACTGGCAGAGCGGCATTTCATCACCGCGCTGCGGCAGCCGGGCGTGTCCGATGCGATCGAAGCGGTGATGCGGGACGCCAGCCCCCGCGAGGCGCGGTATCTGGCGGATGACGGGCGGCTCGATACAACCTTCAAGGTGTCGATCCGCCCGGTGGCCGGGGCGGGTGTGCTGGTGGTCTTCGAGGACGAGACGCCGCTGTCGCATTCGCTTCGGATGCGCCGCGATTTTGTCGCCAATGTCAGCCACGAACTGAAGACACCGCTGACCGCGCTGATGTCCTTCATCGAGACGCTGAGGGGCCCCGCGCGCAGCGACGAGGCCGCGCGGGCGCGGTTCCTCGATGTCATGGCCACCGAGGCCGAGCGGATGAACCGTCTGATCGCCGATCTGCTGTCGCTGAGCCGGGTCGAGGCGGAGGAACGCGTGCGCCCGACGGCCGCGGTCGATCTCGTGGCGCTGATCGGATCGGTCCTGCCGGGCCTGTCCCGTCTGGCCGAACTGGCCCGCGTCGAGATCGCGACCGACCTTCCCGAACGCGCCGAGGTCATCGGCGACGCCGACCAGCTGCGGCAGGTTGTGGTCAATCTTGTCGAAAATGCGATCAAGTATTCCGGACCAGGCAGTCGCATCGATATCGGCGTCGGGTTGCCGCCGATGGCAGGTGCCCTGCGCGGTGACGGCACGGCGCTGGTGGTCAGCGACAATGGCGCGGGTATCGATCCGGTGCATCTGCCGCGGCTGACCGAACGGTTTTACCGCGTCGAGGCCCATCGCAGCCGCGAAAAGGGTGGCACCGGCCTGGGTCTTGCCATCGTCAAGCATATCGTCAACCGCCATCGCGGCACGGTGCGCATCACTTCGAATCCGGGCAAGGGCACACTGGTCGCGGTAAACTTGCCCAACGCAACCGCGGCCTCCGGCATTTTGTGAAATCGTGAATCCGGTGCAGATTGGTCCTTGTTACCAGTCCGAGGAGACGTGAAATGCAAAGACGCGATGTGCTGCTGGGGTTTTTGAGCATTGGCCTGGCAGGGTGCGCGGCGCCCCGCGAGGGGGTCGTCATGCCGCCCGATACCACCCTGATCGTGGTGCGCCATGGTGAAAAGGACGACGATACACTGACCGCCGCGGGCATGGCGCGCGCCAATGCCCTGGCGTCGGCGCTCGGTGACGTGGACATCGACCGCGTCTATTCGACCAGCTATGCCCGGAATGTCGCGACCGCAGAACCGGTGGCGCGGGCACAGGGACGCGAGGTCGAAACGCTGCCCGATTTCGACGTGGCGCCCGGCCTTCTGGGCGGCAACGCGGGCAAGACGATTCTCTGGGTCGGCAACAAGGGCAATATCTCGGAGATCTGGACAGCGCTGTCGCTGCCGGAGCCCGCGCCGCTGAACTACGGCGATCTTGGGGTCGTGCGTTCGGATGGGGCAGGCCGGGTCAGCGTTCAGATCCGCCGGTTCGGCGCTCAGTAAAGCGCGCCCGGTGCGCCAAGCAGCACGGCGGCGTAAAAGCTAGCCGAAGCTGTCAGGACAAAGGTATGCCAGGCTGCACGGGCATAGGGCCAGTCGTGCCGCACATAGATGCCGACGCCGCTGGTATAAAGCAGACCGCCCAGCAACATCAGGCTGATGACCTTCATCGACACCAGCCCCGGCAAGGTCAGCATCGGCGCCGCGGCGAACCACGCAAGGGCGAGATAGACCAGCGGGTCCCAGCGGCTTGGATTTTTCCAGTAGAGCAGTTTGCGCGAGGCACCGAACAGTGCCAGCGTCCACACCAGGGCCAGCGTGCTCAGCGCCAGCGGTGTCGACAGGATCACCGAGAAGGGCGTCGCGGTGCCGGCAATCTTGATGTAGATGGCGGCGTGATCGATCCTGCGCAGCAACGGGCGAATATGTTCCCACGGGCCGGAGTTGTAGACCAGCGAGGCCAGGAAGCTGCCGACCAGTGCGGTGGCATAGAGCGTCAGTGCCAGCAGGGTCCCGATGGTCGCGCCCGCCATGGCCGCGGTCGTCAGCAGGTAGGTCGCCGCAAGGAGCGACAGGATCATGGCGGAAAGATTGATTGCCGCGTCCAACATCCAGGCCCGCCGCGGCAAGGGCGAACCACCGTGGAGCGCAGCGCCCCAATATGTCAGATCACGGAACATGGATTTATCCTTGCCTAAAAACCGGGCTGAATTTTGACCGTGCTCATGTATTTAGCGACAATTGTGATATTTTTGCCTAACGCAACGCGCGATGCAACATCGCAGCAAAATTTGCATTGGGCGCGGATGACGCCGCGGCATCGGGCATTGTCATGAAACTGTTACGTCGGCGTCACAAAAGCTTTGTCGGACGGCGCTAGCCCTCGGCCCGTGGTCGCCGCCTCTTCGGGTGCGACCCCGTGATCTGACATCAACACTCGAATGGAGTGAACATGACCAAGACCCTGACCGTCTCCGCTCTGGCGCTTGTCGCCGCCGCGCCCGTATTCGCGCAATCGCGCGACAACGTGCAGGTCGCCGGTTCCTCGACCGTGCTGCCCTATGCCTCGATCGTCGCCGAGGCCTTCGGCGAGAATTTCGACTATCCGTCGCCGGTGGTCGAATCCGGCGGCTCATCGGCGGGGCTCAAGCGGTTCTGCGAAGGCGTGGGCGAGAACACCATCGACATCGCCAATGCCTCGCGCGCGATGCGGGAAAAGGAAATCGCCGCCTGCGCCGCGAATGGCGTCGACGAGATCATCGAGGTCCGCATCGGTTATGACGGCATCGTGTTCGCCAGCCAGATCGACGGCCCGGCCTTTACCGCCTTCACGCCCGCCGACTGGTACACGGCCCTTGCCGCCGAACTGCCCGTGGATGGCGCGATGACCGCCAATCCCAACCAGTCATGGGCCGACGTCAACGCGGATCTTCCGGATGTCGGGATCGCGGCCTTCATTCCCGGCACCAAGCACGGCACCCGAGAGGTCTTTGAGGAGAACGTGCTGCTGCAGGGCTGCGAGGATACCGGCGCGCTTGAGGCCATGGTTGCGATGGGCCGGTCCGAGGATGACGCCGAAGCGGCCTGTATGGCAGTCCGCACCGATGGCCGCTCGGTCGATATCGACGGGGACTACACCGAAACGCTGGCGCGCATCGACAGCAACCCCGACGGCGTCGGCGTCTTCGGACTGGCGTTCTACGAAAACAACACCGACACGCTGAAAGTGGCCACCATGGGCGGCGTCGCCCCCTCGGTCGAGACCATCGCCGCGGGCGACTACCCGGTTTCGCGGCCGCTGTATTTCTACATCAAGAAGGCGCATCTCGGTGTTATTCCGGGCCTCAAGGACTTCGCGCAGTTCTTTGTGGCCGACGAAATCGCGGGCGAGGGTGGACCGCTGGCGGATTACGGCCTCGTGCCCGACCCCGACCTGGCCGCCACCCAGGCCCGGATCGAGAACGAAGAGACCCTCGGCAACGGCGGCTGAACCCGCCTGCCTTGGTATCGCGCGCGGGGCGGCAGTGTCGCCCCGTTGCCTTTGACACTGACCCGGACGAAACGGACCCTGCCATATGCCTGTTGCCTGGCTTTTCGCCCTGATCCTGCTGATCACGCTGACCGGTTATCTGCTGGGCCGTGCGCGCGCGCTGCAAAGCGTCGGCGGCAATGTGCGCGATCTGCATTCGCTGCCCTCCTATTACGGGGCCAATGTGGCGATGAAGGTCGCCGTCCCGGCACTTGGCCTGCTGGTCGTTTGGCTGATCGTGCAGCCCTTGGTGATCGAGATGCGCGTTTCGGGGCTGATCGCGGAATTCGCCCTTGCCCAAGACCGCGACTCCAACCTCATCATGGCCGATGTGCGGCGCGTCGCCATCGGCATCGGTGCGGCGCTGTCGCAGGGGCTGATCAGCGCCGACGGGGCAGGGGCGCTGGACGTCGCCCGCGACGATATTCGCGCCACGCTGGCCGCCGCCGGCGTCGCGCTGGGTTCGGAGGTCAGCGCGCCGGTGCTTGAAGCGGCGCAACGGTACCGGGCGCTGGCGGCGCTGGGGGGCATGGTCATGACGCTGGCGGTGATCGGCGTCGCGGCACTGGGCTTCGCCTTGGCCCTGCGCCAGACCCGGAGCGACTTTCGGGCCCGCAACACCATCGAGACGGGCATCCGCGCCTTGCTGATCGCGGCGGCCTCGATCGCGGTCCTGACCACCGTCGGCATCATCCTGAGCCTTGTCTTCAACACCATCGAGTTTTTCCGGCTCTACCCGGCGTCGGAGTTCTTCTTCTCGACCACCTGGTCGCCGTCCTTCGGCGGCGGGTCCAGCCTCGGGGTCCTGCCGCTGCTTTGGGGCACGCTCTATATTTCGGTGATTGCGCTTCTGGTGGCGGTGCCCATCGGCCTCTTCTCGGCGGTATATCTGTCAGAATACGCCAGCAGGCGGATGCGCGCCGTGGTCAAGCCCGCGATCGAGATCCTCGCCGGGATCCCCACCATCGTCTACGGCCTCTTTGCGCTGCTGACGGTCGGCCCCCTTCTGCTGAAGGTCTTTGGCGATGACGGTCTGGGCTGGATGCAGGCGGGCACGGCGGTGATGACGGCCGGGCTGGTTATGGGGATCATGCTGATCCCGTTCGTCTCGTCGCTGTCCGATGACATCATCAACGCGGTGCCGCAGGCCATGCGCGACGGCTCTTACGGGCTGGGGGCCACGCGCTCCGAGACGATCCGCCAGGTGATCCTGCCCGCGGCCTTGCCGGGCATCGTCGGGGCCATCCTGCTGGCGGCATCCCGTGCCATCGGCGAGACAATGATCGTGGTGCTGGGGGCCGGGGCCGCCGCACGTATGGGGCTCAACCCGTTCGAGGCCATGACCACCGTCACCGCCAAGATCGTCAGCCAGCTGACCGGTGACGCCGATTTCGCCAGCCCCGAGGCACTGGTGGCCTTCGCGCTCGGCATGACGCTGTTCGTGCTGACGCTGCTGCTGAACGTCCTCGCTCTCTACATCGTGCGCACATACCGGGAGCAATACGAATGACCGATCGCAGCGCCGCCACAACGCCCCGCCACGCCAGATCGCTGCTGGCGGTCGACGCGCGCACGAAAAAGCGCAACGCCGCCGAGGCACGGTTCAAGGCCTATGGCATCGCCGCTATCGTCGCGGGGCTGTTCTTTCTGGTGGTTCTGCTGGGCACTATCCTGTCCAACGGGGTGTCCGCGTTTCAGCAGACGTTCATCACGGTGCCGGTCTTTCTCGATGCCGACGCGCTCGACAAGACCGGCAATCGCGATCCGGCCGAGATGGCGAAGGTGTCGACCTTCGGATACACCCCGCTGATCCAGCAGGCGCTGTGGTCCGAGGTCGAACGGCTGGGCGTCGATACGCCGCTTGCGGGCCCCAAGGCGATGAAGGCGGTCCTGTCGGCCTCTGCCGCAGCCGAGCTGCGCGACCGCGTCCTGGCAAACCCCGCGCTGCTGGGCGAAACGGTAACCCTTCGCCTTCTCGCGTCCAGCCGGGTCGATGGCTACCTGAAGGGGCGCGTCAGCCGGGACAGCGTCGCGCGCGACAAGAACATCGACGCGGAACATCTTGATCTGGTGGACGAACTGCGCGCGGCGGGTGTGGTCGCCAAGCGCTTCAACTGGGCCTTCATCACGGGTACCGATGCCTCTGAAAGCCGCCCCGAGCAGGCTGGTATGGGGGTGGCAATGCTGGGGTCGTTCTACATGATGCTGGTGGTGCTGGCGGTGGCCCTGCCCATCGGTGTTGCGGCGTCGATCTACCTTGAGGAATTTGCCCCGAAAAACCGCATCACCGACCTCATAGAGGTCAATATCTCGAATCTCGCGGCGGTGCCGTCGATCGTCTTCGGCATCTTGGGCCTCGCGGTCTTCATCCAGTTCGTCGAACTGCCGCAATCGGCACCCATCGTGGGCGGGCTGGTGCTGACGCTGATGACATTGCCGACGATCATCATCACCACGCGCGCCTCGTTGAAATCGGTGCCGCCCTCGATCCGCGACGCAGCGCTTGGCGTCGGGGCCTCGAAGATGCAGGCGGTCTTTCACCATGTGTTGCCGCTGGCCATGCCCGGCATCCTGACGGGCACCATCATCGGGCTTGCACAGGCCCTGGGCGAAACCGCGCCGCTGCTGCTGATCGGCATGGTGGGCTATATTGCCACGAACTATCCCGACAGCCTCGCCTCGGGGTTTTTCGATCCCAACTCCGCCATGCCCGCGCAGATCTACGAATGGGCCAAGCGCGCCGATCCCGCCTATTACGAGCGCGCCTGGGGCGGCATCATCATCCTTCTGGTGTTCCTGTTTGCGATGAACGCCATCGCCATTATCCTGCGCCGCCGGTTTGAGCGGCGCTGGTAAGAGGTATAGACATGTATCAGACCCCAATCCATTCGGAGACCCATGTGAGCGCCACAGACATCAAGATCGCCGCCCGCGACGTGCAGGTGTTTTACGGCGACAACCACGCCATCAAGGACGTGTCTGTCGATATCCTGGACAAGACGGTGACCGCGTTCATCGGCCCGTCGGGCTGTGGCAAGTCGACCTTTCTGCGCTGCCTGAACCGGATGAACGACACCATCGACATCGCCCGCATCGAAGGTGACATCCGCATCGACGGCGAGGACATCTACGACCGCCGCGTCGATCCGGTGCAGCTGCGCGCCAAGGTCGGCATGGTGTTCCAGAAGCCGAACCCGTTTCCGAAATCCATCTATGACAACGTGGCCTACGGGCCGAAGATCCACGGTCTGGCCCGCAACCGCGCCGAGCTGGACGCCATCGTCGAAAAGGCCCTGCGCCGCGCCGCGATCTGGAACGAGGTCAAGGATCGCCTGTCCGCGCCCGGCACCGGGCTTTCGGGCGGCCAGCAGCAGCGCCTGTGCATCGCGCGTGCGGTGGCAACCGAGCCGGAAGTGCTGCTGATGGACGAGCCCTGCTCGGCGCTCGATCCCATCGCGACAAGCCAGGTCGAAGAGCTGATCGACGAGCTGCGGCAGGACTACTCTGTGGTCATCGTCACCCATTCGATGCAGCAGGCCGCGCGGGTCAGCCAGAAGACCGCGTTTTTTCACCTGGGGCATCTGGTGGAATACGACACGACGGACCGGATTTTCACCAATCCGCAGGACAGCCGCACCGAAAGCTACATCACCGGACGGATCGGATAGCACCCATGAGCGACTTGATACGGCACATTCATTCCGCCTTCGACCGCGACCTTGAAGGCATCCAGGCCCAGATCATGAAGATGGGCGGGCTGGTCGAGGCCGCGATCCGCGACGCCGCGCGCAGCCTCGAGACTCGCGACGAGGAACTGGCCGCCCAGGTCCGGGCCGGCGACAAGACCATCGACGCGCTGGAGGACAGCCTGAATGACGAGGCCGCCCGCGTCATCGCGATCCGGTCGCCCGCGGCGTCGGATCTGCGGGTTGTGCTGTCGGTGATGCGCATGTCCGCCAACCTCGAACGGATCGGCGATCTGTCCAAGAACATGGCCAAGCGCACCGGCGTCCTGTCGCAGCTTACCCCCGTCGAGGGCACCGCCACGTCGCTGCGCCGCATGGCCCGCGAGGTCGAGCGGATGCTCAAGGACGCGCTTGACGCCTATATCCAGCGCGACGCCGACCTGGCCCGCGACGTGATCGAGCGCGACAGCGACATCGACCAGATGTACAACACGCTGTTCCGCGAATTGCTGACCCACATGCTGGAAGACCCGCGCAGCATCACCGCCTGCATGCACCTGCATTTCATCGCCAAGAACATCGAGCGGATGGGCGATCACGTCACATCCATCGCCGAGCAGGTGGTCTTCGTGGTCTCGGGCGAGCATCCCAACAAGCCGCGTGAAAAGGCGGACCGGACCTCGTTCGATCCGACCTACAGCATGGACCAGGCCGAGGACTGACGCCGGATGGATGCGGGCAAACCGGTGGTTCTGGTGGTCGAGGACGAGGACGCGCAGCGCGAGGTGCTGGCCTACAACCTCGAGGCCGAAGGATACGTCGTGGCCCGTGCCCGTGACGGCGACGAGGCGCTGGTGCTGTTCCAGGAGGCGTTGCCCGACGTGGTCATCCTTGACTGGATGTTGCCGAACCTGTCCGGAATCGAGATCTGCCGACGCATCAAGATCCGTCCCGAAACGCGGGACGTGCCGGTGATCATGCTGTCGGCCCGCGCCGAGGAAGTGGACCGGGTGCGCGGGCTCGAGACCGGCGCGGATGATTACGTCGTCAAACCCTATTCCATGATTGAGCTGATGGCGCGGGTGCGCGCGCAGTTGCGGCGCACGCGGCCCGCGGCGGGGGGGCAGGTACTGGAATACGACGACATCCGGCTTGATCCCGACAGCCATCGCGTCACCCGCTCGGGGGCGGAGGTCAAGCTGGGCCCGACCGAATTTCGCCTGCTGGCCAACTTCATGGAAAAGCCGGGCCGGGTCTGGTCGCGGGACCAGCTTCTCGACCGGGTCTGGGGGCGCGACGTCTATGTCGATAGCCGCACCGTCGACGTGCATGTGGGCCGCCTTCGCAAGGCGCTGGCGCGCGATGGCGGCGCGGATGTGCTGCGCACCGTGCGCGGCGCGGGTTATGCGCTGGGATGATCGGTTGCATTGCCGCGCTGCGGCATTAGGATCGGCGACGACCCGAACCGCAAGGATACCCACGTTTTGAAACGCATCAACCTGGCCCTGCAGGGCGGCGGCGCGCATGGCGCCTACTCCTGGGGTGTGCTCGACCGGCTTCTGGACGAGGATGACATCGAGATCGCCGCGATTTCGGGCACCTCCGCCGGTGCGCTGAACGGGGCGGCCTACAAGTCCGGCTGGCACCAGGGCGGCCGTGAGGGTGCGCGCGACATGCTCGACTGGCTCTGGCACGAGATCGCCCAGGTGCGCGACCTTGCCTTGCCCGACTGGATGAACGCCTTCATACCCGAGCCGGGCTTGACCGCGAGACTGCTGGAATATTCGCCGATCTACGCGTTCGGCGACACCGCCAGCCGCGTGATGTCGCCCTATGCCTGGGGGCCGCTCTACAAGAACCCGCTTCAGCCCATCGTCGAGCGCTTCGATTACGACAAGGTCTGCGATGGCTCTGGCCCGCGGCTTTTTGTCGGGGCGACCAGCGTGCGCGATGGCAAGATCCGGATCTTCACCCGCGACAAGATCACCACCGAGGCCATTCTTGCTTCGGCCTGCCTGCCGACCCTGTTCCAGGCGGTCGAGGTCACCTGTCCGAAAACCGGCGCGCTGGAGGCCTGCTGGGATGGCGGCTATTCCGGTAATCCGGCGCTGTTTCCGCTGTATGAAGACGGCCTGCCGGAGGATGTCGTGATCGTCAACATCAACCCCATGCTGCGTCAGGACGTGCCCCGCACCGCCGCCGAGATCCACAACCGCATCAACGAGATCAGCTTCAACTCGGCGCTTCTGAAAGAGTTGCGCGCGATCGAGTTCGTCCAGCGGCTTCTGGAAGACGGCAGGATCCTGCCCGGTTCGATGAAGAAGGTGCTGGTCCACATGATCGCGGATGACGCATTCATGACCGAACTGTCGGTCGCCACCAAGATGATCCCGGTGCCGGGGCTGATCGCCCAGCTCAAGGCGGCGGGACGGGCACGGGCGGATGCGTTTCTGGCCGATCACAAGGACGATCTGAACCATACCCAGACCGTCGACCTGGTCGCCATGTTCAACTGATCCAGATCGTGTAGCCCGCATAGGCGGCCAAAAAGGCCAGCCCCGGCCAACGTCCGATCCGCGCCCGCCAGAGGCCAAGCGCGATCAGCACGACCGTCGCGGCCAGCATCACCCAGACGTCGCGCGACGCAATCTCGGGGGCAACGTCGAGCGGCGTGTAGACCGCGGTCACCCCCAGGATTGCGAAGACGTTGAAGATGTTCGATCCGATCACGTTGCCGAAGGCGATATCGCCCTGACCCTTGCGCGCCGCTGCCAGCGAGGTGACCAGTTCGGGCAGCGAGGTGCCCACCGCCACCAGCGTCAGGCCGATCACCGCTTCGGAAATGCCCAGCGACCGGGCGATGCCCGTTGCCCCCGATACCAGCATGACCGCGCCGGCGATGATCAGGCCAAGTCCGATCAGCGTCTCGAGCGCGCCGCGCATCGGCGCGGGCAGGGGGCCGATCTCGGGTTCGGGCACGGCACCGCTGCGAATGGTGAACACCAGAAACAGCCCTAGCCCCGCAATCAGCGCCAGTCCGGACCAGAGGCCGAACACCCCCAATTGGGCCAGCCCCACGGCGGCGAGGGTCGCCAGCAACAGCCAGACCGCATCCCGCCGGAACGCGGTGTGATCGAAGGCGAACGGCGCAAGCAGCGCGCTCAGACCGAGGATCAGCAGGATATTGGCGATGTTCGAGCCGACGACGTTGCCGATCGCGATGTCGGGGCTGCCCAGGGCCGCCGCCCTGAGCGAAGTGACAAGCTCGGGCGCAGAGGTGCCGAACCCCACCAGCGTGAGCCCGATCACCAGCGGTGACAGACCCAGATGCCGGGCCACGGCAACCGCCCCGGTAACCAGCCGGTCGCCGCCGAAAAACAGCGCCGCAAGCCCTGCGACCGCCAAGAGAATATCCATGAAATCGTGCCCTTCGCCGTCCCGGTCTGCACACCAGATCAGGCACGCGGCTGATCAGAGATCGGCAGTGCGGCGCAGGCTTGCAAGGGTGGCTGCGCGGTTTATTCCACTTATTCCGCGGCGCGCGCGTGGGCCTCGACCGGTGGCTGGGTCGGGTCCTTGGCGTTGGGATAGACAAGTCCCGCCGAGATCACCAGTTTGGCCGCCTCTTCCAGCGACATGTCCAACTCGATCACGTCCTCGATCGGGCAGAACAGCAAGAAACCCGATGTCGGATTGGGGGTCGTCGGGATGAAGATCGACACCAAACCGCTTGATGTCACGGCCTTTCTTGCCACCTCGCCACGGGTTTCGGTCGAAATGAAACCGATGGCCCAGATCCCCTTGCGGGGATATTCGATCAGGCAGGCCTTCTCGAAGCTGCGGTCGGACTGCACAAACACCGTCTCGGCGATCTGCTTCACCCCGGAATAGACCGAGCGCACGATGGGCATCCGCAGCACCAGCGTTTCGCCCCAGCGGATCAGCGACCGCCCGATCAGCCCCTTGGCGACCCAGCCCACCAGCAGCGTGAACAGCAACAGGAAGATGACCCCGACACCGCGCAGATTGATGCCGATATATTCCTCGGGGTTGAAACGCGCGGGCACCAGCGGCAGCACGAAGGCGTCGATCCAGCCGATCACCGTCCAGACCAGCCAGATGGTCAGACCGACCGGCAGGATGACCACCAGTCCCGTCAGGAACGAGGCGCGCAGCCGCGACAGCAGGCTGGCCCGCGGCGGTCTTGGGTCGAAAGGTTCGGTCATTTTTGCGGTGCATGCGTCATGTCATGTCCAGAGCTATGCGTCAGGGGCTGAAACTGCAATGCTTCGCCGCCCGGGACGGTCGATCAGGCGGTGTCCGCGCTCAATTCGCGGGCAATCCGGGCCCCGAGTGCCGCATTGTTCAGAACCAGCGCGACATTGGCATCGAGCGAGCGGCCTTTGGTAAGCTCGTAGATGCGTTGCAACAGGTAGGGTGTGACGTCCTTGCCGTGAATGCCGTGCGTCGTGGCGTCCTGCATCGCGCGGGCGATCATCGGCGTCATGTCGGCGCGCGGGATCTCGGCGTCCTCGGGGATCGGGTTGGCGATGAGTTGTCCGCCGTCAAGCCCCATGGCGCGCCGCATCCGGTGTGCGCGGGCGATGGCGGCGGGCGTGTCCATCCGCAGCGGTGCCCGCAACCCCGCCGACCGTGACCAGAAGGCGGGCAGCATGTCCTGCCCGTAGGCGATCACCGGCACGCCCAGCGTTTCCAGCACTTCCATCGTCTTGGGCAGATCGAGAATCGCCTTGGCCCCGGCCGCGATCACCGTGACCGGCGACAGCGCCAGTTCCTGCAGGTCGGCGGAGACGTCGAAGCTGTATTCGGCCCCCCGGTGCACGCCGCCGATGCCACCGGTGGCGAAGACCTCGATCCCGGCCATGCGCGCGGCGATCATGGTGGCCGCGACCGTGGTCGCGCCGGTGCGGCCCTCGGCCATGCAGACGGCGATATCGGCACGCGACAACTTGGCCACCCGCTCGGCGGCGGCGAGGGTTTCAAGCTGCGCCGCATCGAGCCCGACACACAGCTTGCCGCCCAGAACCGCCACGGTCGCGGGCACGGCACCGTTGTCGCGCACGACCGTCTCGACCTGTCGGGCCACGTCCAGGTTTTGCGGCTTCGGCAGGCCGTGGGTGATGATCGTCGATTCAAGCGCGACGACGGGCTTGCCGCCGGACAGGGCGTCGGCGACCTCGGACGACAGGGTCAGCAGGGCATGAGGGCTCATGAGGGGGTATCTCCGGAAACGAAATGGGCGGCGGCATCGAGCGCACGGGCGAGGGCGGTGGGCCGGTCCGACCCCTGCGCCTCGCAGGCGATATGGGCGGCCATGAAGGTGTCGCCCGCGCCGGTGACGCGGGTGACGAGAACCTGTTTCGGGCTGCGGGTCAGCACCGCATCGGCGGTGGCGTCCGCCGCGAGCCTGCCACCGTCGGTGACCAGCGCGCGCGCCGCCCCGCGGGCCAGCAGTCCCACCGCTGCCGCTTCGGCGTCGGCAAACTCACAGTGACACAATAGCCCCGCTTCCTCGAGGTTGACGTAAAGCGTGCCGCGCCCGGCGCGCAGGAACGGCAGCAGACGCTCGGCCTTGCCCGGCGACGCGGGCGCGACACGCAGATCGGCGGCCGCAAGGCGCGCATCCTGTGCGATCTCCTCGAGCAGCTGTTCGGTCAGATTGCCATCCAGCGCGATCAGCCCGGTATAGGGCGTGACCGCGCTGCCCAGCGGACCCTCGCGCACGGGGCGCAGGATCTTGCCGCCCGCCGCCTCGAGAGAATGGGCATCGGCAATGGCCGCGATCAACCCGTTGGCGCCTTCGACCGCCATATAGCGGTCGGTGGGCAGATCGTCAGAGCGGTAGACATGCGCCGTCTCGATGCCCAGCCCCGCGCATTGACGGATCAGCTCGTCACCCTCGGCATCGCGGCCCACGGCGCTTAGCAGTGCGGGCCGCATACCGAAGCGCGCAAGCGTCATCGCGATATTCAGCGCAACGCCGCCGGGCAGGCGGATGATCCGCCCGGGCACGTCCGACCCCTTCTCGAGATGCGAGGGAGACCGCCCGATCACGTCCCAAAGGACAGAGCCGATACAGAGTATGTCGGGCGCAGCTACCATTCATCCTTTTTAGCGACCGGATCAAAGCCTGCAAGCGCGGTGTTTTACACATGAAGCCGGGGCGTTGTGCCGCCCGCCAGCCTTGACATTGACGATCGCATGCCAGTTCAAAGAAAACGATGCATCACCCGGAGACCGCGCCCCATGTTTCGCAGATTTTCACCCTCGGCCCTGATGACCGGACTCGTTTTTGCCGGCACCGTCGTCGCCAGCCTTGCCCAGGCGCATGAAGTGCGTCCCGCGATTGCGGATCTGACGACGGAAAACGGCGTCGTCACCCTTGAGGTCACGCTCAATGCCGAGGCCCTGGTGGCGGGCGCGGACCTTGAAGGGGTCGATGACACCAACGCGCTGGATATCTCCGACCAGATCGACGCGCTCAGGGCGCTGCCGCCCGAGGCACTGGCCGCGCGCATCTCTGAGATGCGCGGCGAGATTGCCCAGGCGATCGACATCTCGGCGGGCGGCACGGCGGTGCCGCTGACCATGACCGAGGCAAGCCCGGACGCGACCGGCAATGTCGAGTTGCCGCGCGATACGGTGCTGGCCTTCGAGGGCCCGCTGCCCGACGGGGCCGACAGCCTGACCTTCACCTGGCCTGCGGAATGGGGGATGCTGGTGCTGCGCCAGCAGGGCGTCGAGGCGCCCTTTACCGGCTATCTCGAAGCCGGTGCGCCCTCCGATCCGATTGCCATCGCGGGCGGCGGCGCGCAAAGCGCGGGGCAGGCGTTCCTGAGCTACATTCCCGTCGGGTTCGAGCATATCGTGCCCATGGGACTCGATCATATCCTGTTCGTGCTGGGCCTCTTCTTCCTGTCGCCGCGGATCGGCCCGCTGCTCTGGCAGGTCTCCGCCTTCACGTTGGCGCATACGGTCACGCTGGCACTGGGCGCGCTGGGGCTGGTCAACGTCCCCGGTGCCATCGTCGAGCCGATCATCGCGGCCTCCATCGTCTTCGTTGCCGTCGAGAACATCCTGTCGAAAGGCTGGTCGCCATGGCGACCCGCTGTGGTGTTCGTGTTCGGTCTGTTGCACGGGCTGGGCTTCGCTTCGGTGCTGGGCGAGTTCGGTTTGCCGCAGGATCAGTTCATTCCGGCGCTTGTCGGCTTCAACATCGGGGTCGAACTGGGGCAGCTTTCGGTGATCGCCGCGGCTTTTGCGGTGGTGTTCGTGGCGCTTCGGGTCGATGCGCTCGAATTGCCCGAGCGGACGGGGCAGGTGTTTTACGGCATCCTGGCGCTGGCATTTGTTGCGTTGGGCGTGCTGTTGAACGGCTCCGACCTTCTGGCGCAGTTCGATGTCTCGGTGGCGTTGTTCCTGATCCCGCTGGCCGGTCTGTCGCTCTTGTGCCTGCTGGCCGCGACCAATGTGGACAAGCTGCACGCCTACCAGACCTATGTGGCGATCCCGGCTTCGGTCGGCATCGCGCTGGTCGGCGGCTTCTGGTTCGTGGAACGCGTTTTCCTGTAAACCGGTGGGGACCGGTGCGCCGCGCCCCGGTCCCCCGACTTCCCCCATAGGGCACAGCGGATCGGCCCGATTGCGCCGGGGTGCCCCGGTCTGCACCGGGTTTTCAGGGGGCTGCGATTACCCCTTGCGCGGCGTTCAGAACAATTGTACCTCGCGCCCACTCAATCCCGCAGGCGGGGTCGGGCGGACGGGAGAGACATCCCCCGACGTCCACCGGTTGGAGCCATCGCTCTCACACCCCCGCCAAGGCGTAAACCGGAAAGGATATCGGCATGGCTCTTCCTGAGTTCACCATGCGTCAGCTCCTCGAAGCTGGCGTTCACTTCGGCCACCAGACGCAGCGTTGGAACCCCCGCATGGGCGAGTTCATCTATGGCGAGCGTAACGGCATTCACATTCTCGACCTGACGCAGACCGTCCCGATGCTGGACGCGGCCCTGAACGTCATCCGCGAAACCGTCGCCAAGGGCGGCTCGGTGCTGTTCGTCGGCACCAAGCGCCAGGCACAGCAGCCCATCGCCGATGCGGCCGAGAAATGCGCGCAGTTCTACATGAACCACCGCTGGCTCGGCGGTACGCTGACCAACTGGCAGACCGTGTCGAAGTCGATCAGCCGCCTCAAGGCCATCGACGAGCAGATGGAACACGGCGCGGAAGGCCTGACCAAGAAAGAGCGCCTCGGGATCGAGCGCGAGCAGGGCAAACTGACCGCCTCGCTTGGCGGTATCCGTGAAATGGGCGGCCTGCCCGACCTCCTGTTCGTCATCGACGTCAAGAAAGAGGCGCTGGCCATCCTCGAGGCCCGCAAGCTGGGTATTCCGGTTGTGGCCGTGGTCGACACCAACTGCCCGCCCGAAGGCATCGACTACATCATCCCCGGCAACGACGACGCGGCCCGCGCCATCTCGCTTTACTGCGACCTGGCATCGCGCGCTGCCCTCGACGGCATGTCCGGCCAGATGGAAGCGGCAGGCGTTGACCTGGGCGCTCTGGAAGAGACCCCTGTCGAAGAGGCCGTCGCCGCGCCCGAAGACGCCCCGGCGGCAAGCGCCTGAGTTCGCTCGGGCGGCGCGGTTGCGTTGCCCGACACTCGGCTGATCTGACCGGGCAGGGGCCGTAGATGGCCCGCCCGTTGCATTTGTATTTTAGGAGAGCCCAATGGCGATCACAGCTGCACAGGTGAAAGAACTGCGCGAAATGACCGGCGCAGGCATGATGGATGCCAAGAAAGCGCTGACCGAGAACGACGGCGACATGGATGCTGCCGTTGACTGGCTGCGCACCAAGGGTCTGGCCAAGGCGGCCAAGAAGTCCGGTCGCACCGCGGCAGAGGGCCTCGTGGCCGTTTCTGTTGACGGTGGCACCGGCGTCGCCGTCGAGGTCAACGCCGAGACTGACTTCGTCGCCAAGAACGCGGAATTCCAGCAAATGGTTCGCGATATCTCGGGTGCCGCGCTGGGGGTCGACGATGTCGACGCGCTGGCCGAAGCCGAGGTCAACGGCAAGCCCGTCAAGGACATGATCACCGACAAGATCGCCAAGATCGGCGAAAACATGACCCTGCGCCGGATGGCCAAGATCTCGGGCGGCAAGGTTGTGTCCTACGTGCACAACGCCGCAACCGACAACATGGGCAACATCGGTGTGCTCGTGGCCATGACCGGCGACAATGACGCGTTCGGTCGCCAGGTCGCGATGCATATCGCCGCTGCCAACCCCGCCTCGCTGGGCGAGGCCGACCTCGATCCCGCCGTCGTCGAGAAAGAGCGTCAGGTCCAGATCGACATCGCGCGCGAGTCCGGCAAGCCCGAGCAGGTCATCGAAAAGATGATCGTCGGTCGCATGAAGAAATTCCTCTCCGAAGTCACGCTTCTCGGCCAGGCGTTTGTGGTCGATCCCGACAAGACCGTGGCCCAGGCCGCGTCCGATGCCGGTGTCGAGATCACGGGCTTTGTCCGGATGCAGGTCGGCGAAGGCATCGAGAAGAAAGAGGAAGACTTCGCAGCCGAGGTCAAGAAAGCCGCGCAAGGCGGCTGACGCCCCGTCGGTCGCGCCGGTTCACGCATCTTGCGCAGACATCGGAAAAGCCGCCTTTCAGGGCGGCTTTTTCTTTTCGTCTCAGGGCTTTAAGGAGCTTCGCTCATGTAATTTTCAAGGCGCAATGACCCGACCGATCAAGGACATTGGGGATGAGTAGCTGATCGGTCGGGCTTCGGTTTCGGCCTGGAAATGCAGGCCCGTGCCGAACGGCTTGCACCAAAGAACACGCGCAGAGCCTTGAAAATACAAGGATACGGGTCCTCAAACGTTCCTGATCTTGCGACCATCACTCACGGAACACTGTCAGCATGCCACTTGACGCTAGGTAAAGAAAGTCTGGAATACCCGACCACGCAAATTATATGCGGCAAGGCATCCTTCCGGTTCACAGATCCAGCACAAACATCTGGTTCTGGAACGCCGCTTTCAGAACCGCCTGCGCCGTCGTTTCGACGTTCAGGGCAGCCCGTGCCAGTCGCAGGTGCTTTTCAACCGTCGCAGGTGTCAGTCCCATGAGCGAGGCCGTGTCAGCGGTCGTCTTGCCGTCACCGACCCATTCCAGCGCCTCGCGTTGGCGTTTGGTGAGCGACTGGTTGGGTGGCGTATAGGGCAGGGTCAGGATCTTCAGATGCGCGACGTTGTTGAGGATCAGGATCTCGGACTTGTTGGTGGCCCAGATGGCGTCGACATCGTCCTGATCCAGCCCGTCGCGCGCCGTCAGCGCGATGGCACCCTTGGCCCGGCGCGAGATCGAGCGAAACGAGATGGAATACCCGGCCACGACGTTGTGGCGGCGGTTGTACTCCAGAACCCGCCGCTCTGGCGCGCTCAGCACGTTTTCCGCATCCATCTGCTGCAACACGCGCCAGGAACAGGCCCCGTCGTTATTCAGCGCCCAACGCACCATCGGTGCTTCGCGGTACATGCGATCGTCGAAGAAGGGCTTGGTGTAACTCGCGGGATGATTGGTCAAAAGCAGGAAATCGTCCGGATCGCCCAGCGATTGCCCGGACCGGAAGCGCGTGAAGCCGTAGAGCAGGCGGTCGAACCCGAAACCGGACATGGCGACGCAAAGCTCGGCCCAGACCTCTTCGATATGGTCACATTCGGTCAGCGCCAGAACCCGCCGTTCCAGATCCACTTGCGCCGCGGGCTTGTCAGAGCGCGTTTTTGTCATGTGGCTGAACCCCTTGATCCCGTGCATTGATAGCGCCGCAGAGGAAGTCCTGTCCAGCGCGCCGCACGTCGCCACAGGTTTAACGTTGACCGGCACGCAGGGGGGCATTCTCGAATTCATATGATAACAAAGGCCTACCCGGCAAAGTCGATCTATCCAATTTACATAATACTGATTATAAGACTTATCGATCCGCTGAAGATCTCCACCAAACATTGCCTTCGACAGGCGCTCAGCTGCCCTTCTCCTTGCGGATGTAATCGAACCTCAGTGTAACGCGATCCGGTTTCAGGGCCGCGTTGCGATCGCGTCCGATCCAGAAATACGGCTCTCCGTCGGATCCGCGCGCATAGCGATGCAGTCGCCGCGTCTTCAGCCCGTCCGGCGGGATCGTCTCATGGTGCAGCCATGTCGTCTCGGCCACGAATGTCGAACGGTGCTGCGGCGCATCAAGCGTGGCGTCCACTTGCGTGCGACCGCGGCGCAGGCCGATGTCGCCCTCGATCGCGGGAACGTCCGACGTCTGGCGCGGCACGTAAGGAATGTACGCGCGTGGCAGGTCGTTCTTCAGCGTGTAGAAATCGCCCTCTTCGTCGGTCCTCAGCGTGTCCGGCGCAACCTCGGTTCCGGTCTCGAACGGCACCCCGGTCATCGGGTCCTGAATCAACCGTTCGTGCGCCCAGACAAGGTTTGCCGCTTCGTCCCGGCTCCAGGTGACTTCCTCAAGCGTGTCGCAATCGACGACCTGAACCGCGACATTCGGGATCAGCATGGTATCGTTCCCCAGCGTCTCACCGCCCAGCGTGAAAAGTTGCGTCTGATCCGTTGGAACCGGATCAAGAGCGGTGATGACGCCAAAGGAATCAATCACTTCCACGCTGTCTATATGGCGGATCTGACCGGCTTCCATCGGTGCTGGAACCAGAAACCAGTTGCGGATATCGGTATAGAAGAACTCCGGCAGCAACATCGACAACACGTTCGGCTCTGGGTCGATGGCGCTGTCGAAATACGCGGCACCATCCTCGATTGTCCACCAGCGCGGCTCGGGCGCGCCGGGAAACCCAATCATCCCGGGGATCGTCTCGAACGGCACGCTTTGGATGTCGGAAAGCACCTTTGCATCAATACCTTGCGGCTGAAAGTCAAACCAATCGAGCGCACGGCCATCATAGTCCTTCACGACAAAGGATGCGCCCTGACCACGCGCCTCGAAGCTGTACCCGAGGCGCTCGCTGTTCCAGCCTTCGGGCTTACGGCGACCCGGCGTCCCTGCCCCGGACGGTTCAGCTTCCACGATCATTTCAAGCGGCAAGTCACGGTTATTGTTGCGTTTCACGCCGCCGACCCGAACATCGGTCAGCGCAACGGTGCGTTGGTGATAGATTACCCGCGTCGGCGAGCCACCGGACTCCCCCTCGAACTCGCCCATCTGCCATTGTCGCGCCAGAAACCACAGCGGATCGCGCAGCCGCGCGGCCAGGTTCTCGGCGATGTCCGGCGACGTGGAAGACGTCACAAGCCGTTGATGATCATCGCTCATTTTCCACCTCGCTTGCCGCTGAACCCGCGTGCCTCGAACAATCCTCCGCCTGCGATGCCGACCCCCTTCGCGGTCGCATCGATGACGAACCTGCCCGTGATCTGCGTCTTGTCCGTCACCCGCAGACTGCCCTTACGGGTCGGGATCCGGTCAACCATGGCGCCGTTCCGGCGCGCGTTGGCGATGACATTGGACCCGGGCAGGATCGTGTTTTCCAGCATCGTGTCCTGGGTCGTCATCGCGCGGATGCGGGTCCACGAGATCAGATCGCGCACCAGCTGCGCGGCGCTGTCCGGGGTCCAGTCGGGCGCGTCCAGTGCCGGTGGCACGCCGAGCAGGAGCGCGTTCGGAGCCTCGGCTTGCGGCGCGTCGTAATGCAGCGCCAAGGTGGCGTTTTGTGTGCGGGATGGGCGTGTTTCCGTCCATTCGTCAATGGCATACCCTGCGAAGCTGATCCTTTGGTCGAATGTCGTACCGACGCCGATGACCTTGGCGAAGTGGTGCTTCAGCGGCGCTTCCGTCTCGTCGCGGGGGTCGTCCGGATTGCCATTGCGCGCGGCAAGGGCCGCATGGTCGACTCCCCGCCGCAGCTGCAACCCCGGCACCATCCGGTCGAGCGTCAGCGCAGGCATCAACCGGGCGCGCAGCAGAGGCCATTCCTCGAGCCCCGCAGGCACGGCGGATTGCCCTGCATACCCGGGCAGGCTTTGCGCCACATGCGCAAAACGGGCCGAGACCGGGAATTTCGCCCGCCCAAGCATGCCGCGCAAGATCTTGATTTCGCTTTCAAGTGCGCTGCGCACTGCGCCTTCCGTCGTCAGCGGCGCCGCCCGGTCGCCCGCGCGTTCGGACCGGAGGGTCTGCACGGCTTTCAACCGGGTCCGCAGCGTGGCCCCCAATGCGGTGACCTCTTCCTCGAGCCCAAGGCGGTCGGCGGCCAGCCGCGCGGGCGTCAGGAACGGCAGTTTCGCCCCGGTCACCAAGGCGGCGGCCTGTGTCAGCACCTCGTTGAACCGGGCGCATTGCCGCCAGAGCGGCGGCGGCGCGGAAAGCGGGCTGGTCAGGTCACCCTGCCCGTCCCCGAACGCGCCGGCATCGAAACTGTCGAAGAATTGCCCGCGCATCGTTTCGATACGGGCGTAGAGGGCCTCCAGCGTCGTGTAAACGGCGTTGCGGCGCGCCGTCATCCGCTCGAGCGCCGCCTGCCAGGCGGGCAGATAGGCGGCCTCGTCGCCTTCTGTCGCGCCTTCGTTGAAGGGTTGCAGGTCGGTCGGCTCGAGCATGCGGGATCGCCGCAACATGCCCGCAACCTCGCGCGCCGGTTGGTGCCAATCCGCCAGCGGCATGTTGCTTCGGACGTGCAATATGGTGACCTGATGGGCCGGTGAGGCCATCAGCCCGTCGGCGTCGAACGCGTCGAGCATGGCGCGTGTCTTGGCATCGTGGCTGGTCGCCAGAGTGTTGAGCGCCGCCGCCACGACACGCCGCGCCACCGCCTCGCGGGAAGACATCAGCAGTTCGAGCGCGGGCAGGTTCAGCGTCTGGTCGAAGGATACCGGCAACTCCACATCCCGCGCGCTGCTGTCCACGAAGGCCACGCGCACAAGCAGCGTGTCCAGGGCCAGTTTCGGGAACATCGTCGTCGCCAGCGCGGCGAGATCCGGATCTGCCATCTCCATCAGGCCCGTGGCGATGGTATCCTCGGGCGCCGTCACCGTGCCCTCTGACAGTTTCAGCATCACCCGATGCTCCGAGGCATGGCCCGAGCGTTGCGAATGGATGAACTGCGGCCGCTCGGGGATCGGCCCGCCCGACAGCACCGACAGCCAGGCATTCGCCCGTTCCGCGGCCCCCCTGGCACGTTGGTAGGCGGCCTCGGCCATGACCAGATCGCTCAGCGCATCCAGCGCATCGGACAGCGTGGCGTGCAGCCCGCGGTCAGGTACGGGGGTCTGCGGGCGCGGGGCTTCGACGAAGGCCAGACCGTCGAGCACCCGCGCGATGGGGGCCCGTGCCGCATTTTCGGCCTTGTCGGAATTGGCAAACGGAAATGCGTCGCGCAGGGGCAGGATCCGGGCGCTTTGCAACCGGTCGCGCAACAGGCGTTCGCCCATCAGGCCAAGCGCCGCCCCCAGCGGCATGCCGACGCGCAGACGGTCCAGCAGGTCGAGGCCCAGGCGCACGCGCGGCGCGCTGAGGTCGATGTCGAAGGCACCGCTGCCGGCATGGCGCATGTGGGCCGAGTGCAGCACCGCCGCCGTGGTGGCCTGTGCCGGTGTCGGGGCCTGCAGATACTGGCCGGTCTGGCCGCATTTGGTCTCTTGCCGGGCCAGCGCGGCCTGTTCGGCATCGTCGGTCTGACGCTTCAGCGCGAGCATGCCGAAATAACCCAGCTGCAGCGGTCCGGGATCAAGCTTGGGTTCCTTTTTCGCCTGATCGCGCAACCCATCGAGTTTCATCTGCGAGATGCCGGTGATCCAGGTGTCGATCCGGTACTGGAACAGGTCGATCACCTCGAGCATCAGGGCCTCAAGCTCGGCCACGCCATCATCGCGCGCGGCCAGGATCTTCAAAAGCCGCAAGCTTGCGGTGAAGCGCTCGGCAACCGGGTTCAAAAGCCGGCGAGTGGTGTCGCCAAGCCCCGGAAAGCGCTGCGCCGATGACAGGTCGGTGATCTGCGCCATGGACCGCGACCGGGTCCAGTTGATCGCGTTCTGCACCGTCGAGGATTGCGGCACCACCACGTCATCGAGCTGCGACAGACGGGTCAGGTCGAAGCCGACATCGCCTTCTTCGCGCATTATCTGAAACCGCAGGTTGCGCGTCATCGAGCGACGGATCAGCCGATAAAGAAGCGGCGACGTCGTGTCGGTCGCGTCCGGGTCGGCAAGGTCCTGGATCGGCACATCGATGCAGCGCCCCAGATAGGCCGAAGGATGGTCGGCGGCGGCAGGCCCTGCCACGTAGGGGCAGCCAAGTACCAGCGGCGTGTCATCCTCGTCGCCGTCATAGACCTCGATCCGGCGACCGGTGGCGTAGGATTGCAGGATCACATCCAGCTTTTCGGCGGCGTCCGGGTCCTCGGGGTGCAGCCTCGGGGTCGTGATCTCGCTTTCGGCGGACATCAGCCCGTCCAGAACGATGCCGAAAACGGTCACGGTCGCCGCAACCTTGGCCTGTTCGGGATTGGGGATCTCGTTGCTCTTGAACCCGTCCATCGGCGCCAGTGGCACGACCCCGTAGGCGTTATCGCCCATCCGCAGCGGCGCGTGATACCCGCGCGGGATGAAGTGGCTTGCGATCGCGGCGATGAAGCCCGTCTCGCTCATGTCCTTCAACTGGCTGGTGCCGTCCAGCTTGTCGTCCAGCAACACCGGGCCGATCACCGTGATCATCGCCTCTGCGGCACCGCGATGGTCAAGCCCGGCATTGGGCATCCGGGCGACGGTCTGTTCCGATACGCCGAGCGACTTCGCCAGATCGCTGCCCGCGCGGTTGGGCAGCTGGAAGACGCCATCCTCCAGTTCGAAACGTTTCTCGTCGCCCTGCCCCATGCGCGTCGCCGAGGTCGAGTAATCGGTTGTCATCTCACCTGCGTTGTTGGTCGCGGTGTTGCTGGCCAGGAAGGATCCCGATCCGTTTGCGGTGACGTCGCGCAGCAGCGCCTCGATCTCTCCATCGCCATCGGTGCCAGGTTCGCCCTCCTTGCCCGACAGGCCCACGGCGATCAGCCAGTCGGCATCCCGCGCAAGCGCCACGAGGTCGGGTTCGGTCACCCGCACGCCCATGCCCTCGGCCACCGCCAGGTCGAAGTCGGTCAGCCAGCTTTGCGCGTCGACCAGAGCGGGCGCATAGGACACCGTGGCCGCCCGGTCCTTGCCTCCGGGGATGATCGGCGCGCCGGTGGCGATGCGCGACACGGTCTTGCCGGTCAGGGCGTAGACGCTGACCTCTGCGGGCAATCCGCAGATCCGGCCCACGCGCAGGTCCGGATCCGGCATCGGCTGATCCAGCATTTTCTGGTTGCGCCATAGCCACGCCGCGCGCGCCTCGCCGCCGACCGCACCGGCAAAGGCCGACCACGCATTCTTCGTTGCCGTCTGCGACATTTGCGGGAAATCCCGCTGGTCGGTCTGGGTCAGAAAGTCGGTCACCGCGGCGATCTCGGCCTCGGTAATGCGGGCGATGCCCTGTTCGGCAAAATTGCCGTCCGGGAACCACCGGAACCACACCGCACCGCCCTTGTCGGCCCTGAAGGGGACGCGGTCCTCCTGCCCGTCCGGACGGCGGCGCATGAGCGTGGCCGACTGCCCACCTGCGAAGTGCCGCATTTCGAGCCGCATGGGCATCATCAGAAGCGGCGACGCGGCGCGCGCATCGGCCCGGCGTTGCTGCAGATCCGACAGGTCCGGCCCGGGAGCGGGGCCCGGACCGGCGCCAGGCCGCAAATGGCCATCGCGCCCGGGTCTCGGGGGCGAGCGGCCCGGGTCCTGGATGCCCGGAGCGCGGGGGCCGCGCTCTGGCCGCTCGCCGGGTTTGGGCGGGCGTCCCCCACCGGCGCGCGGCGGCTGCGGGTCCGGTGTGACCCTTGGCGGTTTGCGGCGGTCCTCGTCACTGTCGGTCAGCCTCGGTCCACGCTCTGGCCGCTCGCCGGGTTTGGGCGGGCGTCCCCCACCGGCGCGCGGCGGCTGCGGGTCCGGTGTGACCCTTGGCGGTTTGCGGCGGTCCTCGTCACTGTCGGTCAGCCTCGGGCCGCGCCCTGGCCGCTCGCCGGGCTTCGGGGGCTTTCCACCTCCGGCGCGGCGCGGATCTGGAGTCGCGGGGGCCTTGGGGTCGGACGCCCCGCGTCTGCCCCGGTCTGCGTCAGCCATGCCTGCGCCGGGTTGCCTCGGTTTTCGGTCGTCGCCCTGCGCGCGCGGGGTCCCGGGGCCGGGGGCTGGGGGCGCGTCCTTGCGCCGCTCGCCACCGGTGCCCGGCGATCCGGCGTCTTCCCTGGGCGGCCTGTCCTGACCGCGTCGGCCACGTCCCTTGCCTGCGCCTGCGTCTGCACCCCGCCCTTTGCCGCCACGTCTCTTGTCTGGTTCATCGGCCATCGAACACTCCACGGAACGGCACAACGGCTGCCACAGGTTTCTGCCAGTACGACCGCGCGATGGTGGCCGCGTTCCGCCCGGCCCCCCAAAGATCGAGGTCCGAGCCCTGCGGTCTGAGAAGGGTCTGATCCGACGCGATATACCCCGCGGGGTCCCGATCGAGATCCGAGAAGCTCAGTTCGTCCCATTCCGGCAATCGACCCTGCCTGCGGCCCGACGCACTTGGCGCTGCCCCGGGGCGATCGAGGTCCTGCGCCCGACGCTGCCGCACCGTCAGGCTGCCCACGTCTAGGCCAAAGCGCAGCCGCCCCGGCGGCTCCATGATCACGAAGAAGGCCCGTCCGATGCGGTCGGGGGCCGTCAGGAAATCGAGGCTGATATCGAAGCCATAGTAGGCCAGCGTCGGGCTGAGCTTGCCGGTGAAGGACGGCAATGTCGGCTTGGCCCGCGGCGTCGGCGTCCAGACGCCGTCCTCGTCCGAGATGTCGATCCTGAGGATCGGCTCGTCGAGTTTGCGCACCACCGCGCCCTTGATCAGCACCACCAGATTGGCATTGCCGTTGGGATTGACCGGGCTGTGCTGTTTTCCCAACAGCCGCGTCCAGTCGGTGATCGGCCCGATATCGTCATGCTCGGCGCGGTGATCCGGCAGGCCCCGGTTCCAGAACCGGGGCAGGCAGGTGCCCATCATGTCTGTGGGAAAGCCACGCCAGCGCAATTCCTCGTTCATCTCGTGATTGGCGCCCAGCATCAGCGCCTCGACGAAGGCGCGGTTCTCTTCGAAGAAGGCGACTGTGTTGTCGGGCATGTCGCGCACACCCGCCATCAACGCCGAGGGATCGCGGGCGATCATGTAGTCCACCAGCGGCACCGGCAGGCGCGGCGCGCGGTAGACGATACCGCCCTTCTCGGTCTCTGCCGCGCTGCGCCCGGCGACACGGAACGCCGCCTTGAGGGCCGGCAGCGCCTCGAGCCTTCGGGTCACCAGCGTATGCAAGGGCCCGCTTTCGAAGGCCTTGACGCTGATCCCCACGCTCCGGCGCGGCGGCACCCTGAGTTCCTGGGTGTTGCGCAGCATCCCCGCCAGCCCCAATTGGTCGATCACAATTCGGTTGCCGCGCTGCGCGAGGTGCGTCTCGATGCGCCGCAGCGCCGACCGCTCGCGGGTCTCGCCCGCCGCCGAGGCGGTCTTGTCACCCGGCAGCTTCGGCGCCCGCAGCGCAAGTCCCGGCCCGTCGGGCTTGCAGGTCTGCACCCGCGCACCGATCCGGCGCAGATCGCGGCTGGCATAGGCGGGCGGCGTCCCGCGTTCGGCTAGAAATGCCCCGACGCTGGTGCCGACCGCAAGGCCGATCTCGCGACCGAGGGTCATGCCCTCCTGTCGCCGCGCATAGGGTGTGAACGGTTCGGCCAGAACCACGCCCACATCAGCATCGAGCTTTTCGAAACGCCGCCGCGCAATGCGCGAGACAAGCCGCTCGGCGGTCTCGAGCCGGTGCAGCAGGCGATTGGTCTCGACGATCTCGGGGTATTGCTGCCAGGCGGATGTCATCAGCTCTTCCTGATGATCGCGCACGCAGGACGCCCCCAGTTGCGCGGCGACCCGAAACCGCGGATCGAGGTTGACCGCCTCGACCCAGCGCACGAGGTCGGTCCGCATCCGGGGCGCGGCGACATAGCGGAACCCGTAGGGCGGGATCGACACCAGCGGGTCTTCGTCATCCGTACCGTCCGCCTTGAGGATGCGGGCCTCGTCCGGGGTCGGACCCTTTTCGCCGTCGATGACCTGGTTGAGCACCGCCGCCATGGCGTTGCGCATCGGGTCCGGCGCGGCGTTCTGGGCGATATCGTGACCCGTGGGCATCAGGGCCTTCTGGACGTCGGTGTCCCCGGCCTTGGGAAAAACCCGGCGGAAGTAGCCCGGATGATCGAGACGGAAGGTCTCGGCCTCGGCCAGCTTGTCGGCCTCGGTATCGTCGAGCGAGCGGAGCTGTTCGAGAAGCGCCTCGAGGTTCAGACCCTCATCGGTGCGAAACGAGGAAGAGGCATAAAACGGCAGCGTCACCGGCCCGCCCTGCCCCGCGTTCCAGGCCAGGGCGGCGGGATCGTCGGTCTCCGCCGTCGGATCGCTGCCCAGCCCCGCCAGCCGCCCGTTTTCATAGGCGGGCACCACGAACAGGCTGTAGCGCGTCAACGGGTCAAGCTTGCGCGGACAGAGCAGCCGCGCGAAGCCCTGATCGGGGTCGTCTTGCAGGGCGGCGCTGGCCGTGGCCTCGCCTGCGGCGGTGTTCATCTGCACATGGGCAAAGGCCCAGCGGTCCTCGAGCCGGGGCAGCGACAGCGCCGCATCATGCACCGAGATGCGCAGGCAAGGGGCGGTGCCACGCCCGAGCGCCTGAAACTCGTCGTCGCGCAATGCGATCAGCACCAGCCATGGCGCAGGATTGTCGGTATCGCTATCCGCATTCGCGTCGAACCCGTCGCCCAGTGCAAAGCGCCACGGCAAGTCGGGCGATCGGAACTCGACAAAGGGGAAGTAATCCGGCTCGAAATCGGTCACGCCCAGAAGCGGCTCGAAGCGGGCGATTTCGTCGGGGTTGATGCCGATCACGTCGCCGGGACCGCGAAAGCGCGCATCAACCGCGACCGGCGCGCCCTCGGTGCCATTCTCCGATCCGATCTCAAGGCTGTAGGTCGCGACGAGGCGGCCATCGTCGGCAACCTCGGCCTCGGCCACGGCTCCGAGCCTCAGGTTCGGGAAGAAACGGAAGGCGTTGGGCATGTCAGTCCATCCTCCTCAGGCGGCGCTCAGGTAATCGGCGACACCGGCGTTGATCTCGGGTTCAAGGGCGATCTCCTGACGGGAATACTTCGACAACGCGCCGCGCCCCTGCTGCCGCGCCGCCGTCACGATATCGCCAAGGGGGCCGCCCTGCCCCTTTTGGCCAAGTGCGTCGGCAACAGACTGGCTGAGGAAGACGTCGCGACTTGGCTGTACCCGGTCCTGGGGCACGATATCGCGGCGGAACATGCCGCCCTTGTTCATCCGCCCTTCCGAGAACTTGTTGCTGAAGCGCAAAAATTCGTGCTTGTCGAAGCCCTCGATCAGCGGCGGCTTCGGCGTCGGCTTCTCGCCCACCTCGATGACCTCGTATTCGTATTCCTCGCCCACCGAAGCGCCCTGGATCGAAAAGCCGGTATCGGTGACCTCAAGCCCGGCATCGTGGCTCTCGAACGACGGCGCGCGCAGGCGCTCGGCGCGGCCCGCGTCAAAGAAATGCGCCCGCACGAAATCGCCGCTGATATCGGTTGCCGGCATGGCCGCGCCTTGCGGGTCACGCAGCGCCAGAGTCAGGCGCTTGGACCCTGTCACCTGCGCCTCGCCCAGCTTTTCGATGGTGACATCCAGCGGCACGGCATTCTGGCTGATCCGCAATTGCCCCAGCGGTTCGATCAGCGGCTCCTCGACCTGCCGGAAGGTGATCATGCCGCCCGATCCCGGCGACGGCGCCGCCGCCTCGAGCGCGCCCGAGGCTTCCAGCGCGCGACGCAACTCGGCCACCGCCGAAGCCGAGGCGGCCGGTGCCGACCGGCTTTGCCCGAAGGTGGTGGTGACGGCGAACCGGACATTGATCTTGCAGACCTTGACCCAGACCTCGCCCGAGAAGAAGAACGGGTTCGGGCCGCGCATCGAGATGGCGAAATACAGCGCCGCCTTCACCTTGCCGTTCACCATCAACGAGATACCGCCATCGATGTCGACGGTGAACGAGAACGGATTGAAATAGATCAGCGCGTCGAAGCCGATATGCCCCTCGGCGCTGACCCGGCCAAGGACCGGGAACTTCGGGCCTTGCGCGAACAGCTCGGCGCTGGCGCCGAACTGGACCGAGTTCAGCGTTTGCGCAAAGTATCCCGCGATGGACAGGCGCACATCGTCGCCCGGCTTGCCGAAGCCGGCCGACAGGCGGCGCAGATCGGGCAGGTTGTCGGGTTTGGGATAAAGCGGATGCAGCCCGCCCAGCGACGCGATCTGGAAGATGCCCGGCCCCCAGCCGGTGCGCACCGCCGCATCGCCGGTGATGGTGAAGATCAGAACCTTCGAACCCTGCAACGAGGCGTCGAAATCGATCCGCCCCTCGGCGAAGTCGATGACCCCGAAGAAACTGAGCTGGAACAGCACGATGGCATGATCTTCATCGGGCAGCGCCATCTTGATCGAGCCGAGGATGATGATCCGCACCTGCGCGCCGACCTCGATGATGACGCCCAGCGTGATATGCACCAGCGTCGGCTGACCCCAGCTGATCCGCACCACCGGACCCATGAAGTGCTGACCGCCCTGCGGCGGCATGATCGCGGCCATGTCGGCCAGGATCTGCGGCGTGTCCTCGATGGGATTGGCCGGAAACAGCAGATCGTCGAGCCGCCCGTCAAACAGCACGTCGCGCATGGCGTCGGTGTCGATGGTGCGGTTGATCCCCAGCACGCCGCCGCAGCCGGTCAGGAAGAACCCGAAGGCCAAGGGCACGTTGAAGGTGGCAAAGACCGAGGCCGCAAAGGAAAAGCCCGGCTGCCCGCCCGGCATCTCGGTGTTGAGGATGGCAAAGGCCGACAGCCCGAACTTGGAGAAACTGAGTTCCAGCGCACCGCGATATTCGGTGTCGTTCTTGATGATCAGGCCGCCGCCCGTCACCGGGTCGAAGTCGAGCGACGCACCGTATCCGTCGGGCGGTTTGAAGCGCGGCGTGACGTCGAGCGCGCCGAAATTGCCGCTTTGCCCTTCTGCCACCGGCTCAAGATCGACGATAACGCCGATCTCGTCGAAGAACAGCCAGATCGGCCCCAGCGACATCGAACCCGTGACCGCCGCCGAGGTTCCGAAGCCTTCCGTCCCGGCCCAGCCCGCCAGTGTGACGGAATCCACGAAGAACGGTCCGATGCCCGCGCCGATCGGCACCTGCACCTCAAGCCCCAGCCCGCCGGTGAAGGACCAGCCGGTGCGGCTCGACCAGGTGGCCGACACCCCGCCGAAGACCTCGACCTCGGTATCGCCGAGGATGGTGTTGATCAGCCCGTCGCTATCGGTCCCGGCGGCGATCCTGAGGGCAATGGCATCGGCCAGATCGAGGCTGATCGATACATCCGCCGGCGTGGTATCGACGCGCACCGAAAAGGCAAACCGGTCGAGGCGCAGGTGCGACGCGTCGCGCTGCCCGATGATGATCCAGCCGGTGTCGCCCTGGTCCGAAACCGGCGCGCCCGAGAGCGTCGCCGTGGCGCTGGCCTGCGCCGCGCCCTGCCCCAGGATGACCTCGGGCCCCGAGGGATAGATGGCAAGGCCCGCGCCCCCTGCCGCCTCGCCCGAGGCCGACAGCGTGAAGGCGATGTCATTGCCAAGATCCATGGGCGGCAGGGTGAACTGCCCCGACACCACCGGCAAAACCGCAAGGCCCGCGGGCGTGTCGATGCCGGGGCGCGTGGCGCCGGTCATCACCAGCGACAGGATCCCTGTCGTCGTACCGTCCAGCACCGTCCCCGACAGAAGCCGCCCGTCCATGGCGCGTGTGGGCACCACCGGCGCGCGGTCGCCGAGGGCCTGGCCGGCGATCCCGGGCGTGTTGACCAGCCGTGACCGGAACCCCATCGCCTGGAATAGCACGGACAACGCCGCCAGAAAGCCGTTGACGTCGAAAGCGTCGCCACCGAACGCCCAGGTCGTCGCGATCTGGGTCGGTGGATCGCGCAAGAGCTGCCCGGTCGCTACCCAGTCAAGCCGCCTGCGCGCAGGCTTGCCCGCGCCGCGCGGGATGACCTCGATGGCGCCGCCAAGCGCGAGGAAGGCGGGCACCACCGGATAGACATCGTCGAGCCAGGTCAGCAGCAAATAGCCCGGCAATTCGCGCGCGATCCGCGCCCAGGTGTCGGGATTGGACAGCGTGCCGGGCAACCCCGCCACATCGCTGGACCCGAGGGCGGCCAACCCGGCCAGCACCTCGAGGATCGAGGTCGCCTGATCGATCCAGAAGTCCGCATCGAGATTGTCGGGCGGGTTTTCGGCGGTCTCGGTCAGATCGTTCAGCAATTGGCCGACCGGCAGGATCGCATCGAGCGTCGTGCGATGCGCGGCCACCAACGGCACATCGACCCCAAGATCGCCGAGCAGGTTCTCCATCGCGCCCAGATCGTCCACCGCATCGGTGACCGGCGCGAAGAACTGGGCGAAAATCTCGACGACCTGTGCCATGTCAGTTTGCTCCGCCCGGTAACCATTGCCGCAGGGCGCTGCCGGCCGTCCCGAGCAGCGAGCCGAGCCAACTGCCGCCATCCTCGACCAGCACCATGGTCACCCGGAATACCGGCATTTCGGCCAAGATATCGTCGGTAAAGCCAAGCGAAGCCTGCGTGGCCGCGATCAGGAACGGGCCGGTGCCTTGCGCGAAAAGATCCTCGAAGCGCTGGAACTCGCTCGGACCGATGATGCCGTTTCCCAGCAACATCAGCGGCGTAATCTCGTCCCAGTCCCATCGGGGCGGCTTGGGGCCATCGATCTTGCGAAAGATCTGGTTGTGAATGACGTTGACCAACTCGTCGCGGATAGCATCGGTAAAGGCGATGGACGATCCGGGCCGCAGTATGTTGACGGCGTCCGCCAGTTGCTGCGCGCGGGCATCCATGACGTGTCGCATGGCGCTCTTGGCCTGCACGAGAATATCCGCCGCATCCGCGCTCATGTCGAAGGCAAAATCCGGATCGATTCTCTTCATCTGGTTGGTGATCGATACCAGGGGTGAATCGGCGTTCTGCAGGAAATGGGCGAAGTCGAAAGCGAAGGAATAGCCGCCATCGAACAGCGCGCTCATCCCGTCGCTTCCCTCTCCGGGACCGGCCCCGCGCCAGCCGCGCGCACCGACGCGCCGCGCATCGCTGAAAATCTGCCGCAGGCTTTCCGAGGACGCGACCGGCGAGACCAGCGCGCCGAAGTCCTTCAGCGCCTTGCATTGCACGAAGGAGACCAGCCATTGCCCGGCCTCGCCGGCCGCCTTGTAGATCGCGACATCGGGGCCAAGCGCCTTGTCGAACATCGGGAAGGATACACGCAGATGCGCCACCTCCTGCCCGATCTCGAGCAGGACCGCGACCACCCGCACCTCGAGCCGAGTGCCGAAATCGTAGCCCGAGCGCATCAGGAAGGTCCCCGCCGCCGTCGCCAGCCCGTCCACTTGGAAGAGCTTCGCCTTCAAGGCGGGACCGCCCAGCGTGCCGCCGATCTCGTAGGCTTCATGAGCGAAGATCTCGGCGGTGCGGGCCATGCCCTGAACGAGGTCGGGAATCGTGATCCAGGGCATTTCCGTCGCGCCGGAGCGGCGCGCCCGACCGTAAAGCGCGCGCATGTGACCGGCGTCCAGCTGGTTGATGTCGGCGCCACCGACCAGATTGCGCAAGAGCAGCATGACCTCGTCGCCATCGGCGCGCACGAAGCCTTTTCCGACCGACAGATATGTCGCCCAAAGGCTATCCGCATCCATCACCTTCAGGCGGTCGGCGGTGGTTTGCCAGACGGCAATGGTGCCGACATGCTCGTAAGGGAACTTGACGAGACTGCGAAACCGCGGGCCGGTCTGTTCCAGCAGCACCCGCAGCGCATCCGGCCGCCAGGTCGAGATCCCGTCGGCCACCCCCATCGCGGCTTTCTGCGAAATGCTCAGGCTGCCTGCGAGAAAGAGCCCGGGCGCGCGCACCATCTCGTCGATATAGCGGAACGGCAGGAAATCGAGACGGCTCATGAAACGCCCCCCAACGGATTGACCGGGAAGCCTTCGCGCATGACCTTGTTGATCAGCCAGCGTCGGTAGTCATGCCCGAGCCCCGGGTCGATCAGGTTGCGCCGGGACACATCCATCAAGTTGCCGACGGTGTAGATCGCAACGCTGCCCACCTCATCGACATTTGCCAGAACCTTGCGCAAGAGCGGTGTTGCCCGGCCCGACAACTGCGCCGCGTTGCCGGTGCCTTCCTCGGCCAGCTTTGCCATGTCATCGAGCAGTTGCGTCGCCTCGCCCACATCATCAAGCGCATCCGCAGGCGGCACCCAGCGCGCATAGAGAAACGCCTTGCCGCGCGTCAGTACGAAGCCCGACACCGGCAGACCGATGCCCGCCGCCATCAACACCAGGTCGAAATTGGTGATCGGGCGGCCATAACGGTCGCGCGACGTGTTCCAGGCATAGATGAACTCGGCGATATCGAGCGCGATGGCATAGGGGTGCAAGCCGACGATGACATCGACGATGATCAGGAAGAAATCGGTCCACGAAAAAAGCCCCGTGGTGGGAATCGAGTTGGCGCTCGCGTCGAAACGCACGAACCCTGCCGCTGCAAACTCCGCCGGATCGAGGATCGGCAATTGTTGCGCGGCCAGACTGGTGAAGGCATGCGTGGCAAGCTCGGTTCCGCCGCCGCCCGAATCCGGGCCCTCAGCCTCGTCAAAGGCCATCATGTGCTGGGTCAACGGCACCATGTGGGGCCAGTTGCGGTAGACATCCACGATGTCGGGCGTGTCGTAGATTTCGACCTCGATCCTGGCATACAAGCTTTCCGCCGCCGAAAAGGTGATGTCCTCAAGTGCTGTCTGCGTATCCGTCTGCGCGCCCCCCGCCCGTGTGCGAAAGATCCGCAGCACCGGCCAGAAACGGCCCTGAAACTGCTCTGGGTTATCGCTGTGATAATAGACGAAATCGAAGTCCGCGCGGTAGCCGATGGTCCCGTCGGTTCGGTTCTTGCGCTTGATGTCGAAGGACGCCCAGGCATCCCCGATGGCAAGCGGCAAGACCGGCTGTCTGTCGGCAGCCGTCAACTCGACATCGAGGAAGACATGAAACGAGGTGCCATCCGGCCCTTCAGAAATCAGCACGCCGTCGCTGAAGTAGGTAAGATCGTTCACCGACAGGCCCAGCGGCGGATTGCTGGGGCGGAAGAAGGGCGTGTACAGTTCCTGCCGATTGATCGGTTCGCCCCAGGACGGGATGCCATAGTCGGACTTGCGCAGGATCTCGACCTTGACCGCGTTCTGGTCCGGGTCGACCGTGACGCTGACGCCCGGTCCGGCCACGATCAAAAGGATCGGCAAGGGGTTGGCATCGGCGGCGCGCGGCGCGTCGGGATCGACGGGGATATATTCCCAGGTGAACATGTCCTCCATCGCCATGACGGGATAGTTGCCGCTTGGAGCCGGATCGGTGCCGTTCTCGTCGTCGTCGTCGTCGTCGTCCTCTTCGTCCATCGGCGGTGGCGGCGTCTCATAGACGGTTTCCGTTTCGATCAATGGCATGTCGCGCACGGTGATGGTCGCCAGCACGCCATAGGGATCGTCTGCACCGGGAAGACCCAGATCCGTATGCACGAGCACCAATTGCCGCGGGTCCGTTTCAAGCCGATCCGGGTTGTTTGGAAACCGCGGCACCCGACGCGCGACCAAAGGCTCGAGCACCGGCAGTTCATCATCGCTCACGAACGGATCGCGCAGTTCGAGGAACGGTGGCAAAAAGACCTGTGCCTCGATCATGTAGAAGATCAGATCCAGCCACGGCATATTGCGGGTGCTGGCCAGAACGCCGGGAGAGAAAGGCTCGAACGGGGCAGAGCCGCTGGAGTCCCACCGGGCGATGGACCGCCGGAAGTCGCCGGCCCGGAAATAGCTCGGGATGGTCTTGCCGGTGGCGGTCTTGATCGACTTGCGCAGGTTTTCCCGCCCGAGAATAAGCTGCATCAGGTAATTGAGGAAATCCGGCGCCGAGGTGGTGCGCGCGGGCAAGGCCCGAAGTCCGCTGGTCCTCACACCGCGGGCATACAGGGAATTGTCGAAGATGACCCGCTCGTACCAGCTGCGCGCGTCCAGAACCCAAAGCAGGCCGACATTGTCGACGACGGGCGTCGCGGTTTCGGCGGTGTCTGTCGGTTGCGCGGCGGGCAGCAGGGACGCCAGGATCGGGGCGATCGCGCTGACGAATTGCTGCACCCCGCGCGCATTGAGCTGGGCGCAGATCTCGTTGCTGGTGCCGCCGGTCGGGGCGACCGCCCGGTCGAGGATCAGCGTCAGCATCTTGCCGTCCGGCCCATCCGCCGCGCGCCCGGGACCGAGCGACCATTCGGCACCGCCCGTCAGGTCGAATGTCAGGCCGTGATGGGTCTGCGTGCCCTTCCTGAGATAGGGCGTGGTGAAGATGCGGACCAGCAGATGCGCCTGCGGCCTTTCGCCCAGCAGCGCCAGCGCCGCCGAGGTGTCCGACACATCGCTGAAGACCAGCTCTGAATCGAAGAACATGCCGCAACTCAGCAACCCCTCGGGCGTATCCGCGGTATCAAGGTCGGTGATCTCGATCTCGACCGGTTGCTGCCCGGCCAATCGCAAGGCCCGCAAGGCAGGAACGACGGTTTCGGCGACAAGCTTGACGAAGGTCAGGGAATAGCCGGAAACCGCGGTGCCACCAAGCCAGGAAACGGTGGTGCCCGTGACGTCCGTCAAAATCGAGGGGTCGGCAAACAGACCCGCATGCGACCGAGCATTCTCCAAAACGGAGCTCCAGAAAATCGCGTAAAATAAATGTTACTGCGGTCTAGCCTGCGCCGGAATCTTCAACCGGTCAAGCGTCTTGGGCGTAACATCGTGCCCCGAGGGGCGGGTCGCGGCGCCGCGCCTGCGCAGGTTCAATGGCCGGAAACGCACCAAGGGAAAGGCCGGAACGCTATCGCAAAAGGCGCAGCGCCGCGTCCCGGATGGCCGTCCGTGACGGCAGCGTCGCCGCATAGGCGGGCCCCGTGGCGATAAAGCAATCCTCTGCCGTCACCCGCGCATATCCATCACGCCCGGCTTCGGCAAACAGCGCCATCAGACCCTCGGATTGCGACCCGGTGCGGCGACATTCGTCGACGATCAGGACGCGGGTGCAGCGCTCGGTCGCGCGCAGGATCGCCGCTGGGTCCAACGGGGCCAGCCAGCGCAGGTCGATCACGCGCGCCTCGACGCCCTGCCCGGCAAGGTCGTGCCGCGCCTGCTCGGACAGATACACGCCGTTGCCATAGGTCACGATGGCGATATCCGTGCCCTCGCCAAGTACGCGCGGTTCCGACAGGGGGGCCACCTCGCCGGGGACCGGATACGGTCGCATCCAGCCGCCATCGCCCTCTTCCAGCAGATCGCGCATCGGATAAAGCGCGATCGGCTCGATCATCACGACGACCCTCTGCGCGTCGCGCGCCAGGCGGACCGCCGTGCGATACATCCGCACCGCATCGGCGCCATCGGACGGGCAGCCTATGACGATGCCGGGGATGTCGCGCAGTACCGCAAGTGAATTGTCGTTGTGGAAATGGCCGCCGAACCCCTTCTGATACCCAAGCCCCGCGATGCGCAGCACCATCGGGTTGGCGAATTGCCCGTTCGAGAAGAAGGGAAGCGTCGCCGCCTCGCCACGGATCTGGTCCTCGGCATTGTGCAGATAGGCAAGAAACTGGATCTCGGGCATCGGCAGATACCCCTGTTGCCCCAGGCCGATCGCCAGCCCGAGGATCGACTGTTCATCGAGCAGCGTGTCCATGACGCGTCCGGCGCCAAAGCGTCCCTGCAGCCCCTTGGTGATGCCGTAGACACCGCCCTTCCGGCCCACGTCCTCGCCCGCGATCACGATCTCCGGCACCTCGAGCATGAGATCGGTCAGTCCAAGGTTGATCAGCTTGTTCATCGCCTGCGGTTGCGTCAGGGCGCGCATGTCCGAAGGTCCAAAGGCGGCGGCGCGGTCCTCGGGGCTCGGGACGTTGCGGGATGGCGGCAGTCGTTCCGGCGGCAGGATACTGGCCGCGACCTCGGCGGCGAAACCCAGGCGCGGGCGCGTCATCGCGGTTCTTGCGGCACTGAAGCAAAGTTCTTCAACATCTTCGTAGGACGCGATAATGTCGCGTTCCTCAAGTCCTGCATCAAGCAGCCTGCGCGCGGTGAACAGCAGCGGATCCCGGGCCTCGTCGGCGTCGATCTCGGCGTCGCTGCGATAGACCGTCTCCAGATCCGCACCCGCGTGGCCATAAAGCCGGACACAGCCCAGATGCAGGATGCCCGGACGCCGCGTGCGGCGGATGTCGCCGGCCAGGGCCCGGGCCGCTGCATAGGTCGCCACCACATCCAGCCCGTCGGCAGAGCGATAGCCCAGCCCCGGGCGCGATGTCAGGACCGCGCGCACCCAGCCCTCGGGCGATCTGACCGAGATGCCGATGCCGTTGTCCTCGCAGACGAACATCAGCGGCAGCGGCGCGCCCTGCCACGCCGTCCACCCCGCGCCGTTCAGCGCCCCTTGCGCGGTCGAATGGTTCAGCGCGGCATCGCCGAACGAACACATCACGATCCGGTCTTCGCGCCCGCCGTTGCGCCGGTTGAGCCCGAAGGCAAAGGCCGATCCGACCGCTTTCGGCAAATGACTTGCAATCGTAGAGGTTTGTGGCGGGATGTTGAGGTGTTTCGAGCCCAGAACCTTGTGCCGTCCGCCCGAGATCGGATCGTCGCTGGACGCGGCCAGGGACAGCGCCAGATCCAGCGTCGGGTCCTGTCCGGCCTGGCCTGCACGGGCGGCCTGAAACGCGGTGTCGCGGTAGTGCAGGAAGGCCGGATCGTCCGTGCGCAGCGCCGCGGCGACGCCCGCCATGCCCTCGTGGCCCGAAGAGCCGATGGTGTAGAACCCCTGCCCTTGGGATTGCAGCCAGCGCCCGGCGCGATCCATGTGGCGCGAAATCAGCTGCGCCCGCCACAGTGCCTCGAGCCCGGCGCGGTCCAGCCCCGCCTCGGCAAGGGTGCCCGACACCTGCGGCAATGCGCCCTCGCGGACCCGTCTCAGAAAGCGCTCATGCACGCGCGTTGCCGCATCCATCCGGCCACCTCGTCCCCATGAAAAACGGCGCGGAAGTGACCCTCCGCGCCGCGCTACCTTGGCCCCCGCGATGAGAGGCCGCAAGGGCTCGAAAAGCTGCGCCCTAGAAGAACGCCTGCAGGCCGGTCTGGGCCCGGCCCAGGATCAGCGCATGCACATCGTGGGTGCCCTCGTAGGTGTTCACCGTCTCGAGGTTGACCATGTGGCGGATCACCTGGAACTCGGCCGAAATGCCGTTGCCGCCATGCATGTCCCGCGCCATTCGCGCGATATCCAGCGCCTTGCCGCAATTGTTGCGCTTGATGATCGAGATCATCTCGGGCGCGGCCTTGGCCTCGTCCATCAGGCGACCGACCCGCAGGCAGGCCTGAAGCCCCAGCCCGATTTCGGTCTGCATGTCGGCAAGCTTTTTCTGGAAAAGCTGCGTCTGCGCCAATGGCTTGCCGAACTGCTTGCGATCCAGCCCGTAGCTGCGCGCGCCGTGCCAGCAGAACTCCGCCGCCCCCATCACGCCCCAGCCGATGCCATAGCGCGCCCGGTTGAGACAGCCGAACGGCCCTTTCAGCCCCTCGACATTGGGCAGCAGTGCGTCTTCGCCGACATCGACCCCGTCCATCACGATCTCGCCGGTGACCGAGGCGCGCAGGCTCAGCTTGTTGCCCACTTTCGGTGCCGACAGCCCTTTCATGCCCTTTTCCAGAACAAACCCGCGGATCTTGCCGCCATGGGCGTCGGACTTGGCCCAGATCACGAAGACATCGGCAATCGGAGAGTTCGAGATCCACATCTTCGACCCGGTCAGCCGGTAGCCCCCATCGATCTTGTCGGCACGCGTCTTCATGCCGGACGGATCAGAGCCCGCATCGGGTTCCGTCAGGCCGAAACAGCCGATAAATTCGCCGGATGCCAGTTTCGGCAGATACTTCTTGCGCTGCGCTTCGGTACCGTAAGCGTAGATCGGGTACATCACCAACGAGGACTGCACCGACATCATCGAGCGATAGCCGGAATCCACCCGTTCGATTTCGCGGGCCACCAACCCGTAGGACACATAGCTGCCGCCCAACCCGCCGTATTCCTCGGGGATTGTGGTGCCGAGCAGGCCCATTTCGCCCATCTCGCGGAAAATTTCGGGTTCGACCGTTTCTTCCTCGAAGGCCCTGAGGATGCGCGGCTGCAGTTTTTCCTGTGCGTAGGCGCGCGCGCTTTCGGCGATCATGCGCTCGTCTTCCTCGAGCTGGTCCACCAGACGGAACGGGTCTTCCCAGTCGAACGCGCCCAGATCAGGCGCGTCCTTGGCTTTCAGCTTGGGTGTTTCGTTCAGATCTTTCATGGCTCGCACCTTCTCATTCGGTTCGCCGCCGCGTGACTTCGCACGAACGGCAAGACACCGGGACAGTACCGCAAGACGGTATTCACGAAAAGCAGGTATCCCCCGGTCTCGGCACCCGTTCGACCGATGCGGACGGCGCGCCGTCGCCGCGTGATACCCCTAGTGCGGAAGCGTAAAGACCTGCCCCGGATATATCAGGTCCGGATTGCGGATCTGTCCCTTGTTGGCCTCGAAGACCTTTACGTAAAGCGGCCCCTCGCCGTAGCGGTCGCGCGAAATGCCCCAAAGCGTGTTGCCCGGCTGAACCGTAACCGCAAAGACCGGTGCCGCGTTACCGGTGTTGGCCGCGTCAAGCGTTTCCCGGCTTTCGCGTCGAAACGGGCTTTCGATCCGCGCGATCACCCGACCCCCGGCGTCGATCCGATCGAGCCGCAGGGTGTAGGTGCCAGCGGCGACCCCCGGCAAGCCGGTCTGCCAGCGCCCGCTATCGCCCACATCGGTCAGCACCACTTCGTCATTGTCGAGATAGACGCGCAGGGTGCCGTTGGGGCTGGCGCGCCCGGTGAGCGACACGTCGCCGCTATCGTCGTACGAGATCGCATCAAGCGCCACGAACTCGCCATCCGGCAGGGTCGCGACCTCGGTGGCGGGCTGGATCACCTCAAGACCGGCGGGCCCCGACGTCAACACAACCGCCGGCGCGAGGTCTTGCGGCGCAGGCGGCAACACGATGCTTGGTCGCCCCGCAGATAGCGCAGGGTCGTCGGTATCGGGCCTGCCGGATTGTGCCATGGGCATGACCGGTGCGGCTGTGGCAACATCGGCCCCCGGTTGCGCCCGTTCTGCGACGGCGGGATCGGGCGTGCCGGCACCTTCTGGCGTCGCCAAGTCCTCGGCTGCATCCGTCGGCGCCTCGGCCCGGCGCGTGCCCGGGCTGGCGGTCTCGTCAGCACGTACGCCGGGCGTTTCGACGTCGGGTCCGGTCGCGGTCGTCACTGGCGGACGCGGGGCGAGGATGATGTCGGGCGCGGTCAGCGATGACGTGCCGTCCGGACCATCGATGCCAAGCGTCAGGATGCGGGCCCGATCGCTGGTTCCAAGATCCAGAAGGAAGACAAAATTGCCCGCATCATCGCTGTCGGTACGCGCGGCCTCTTGTCCATCGACTTGTAAACGCAGCGGCGTATTGGACGCGACGCGCCCCGCCACCACCGTGCCCCCCGAGGCATCCACCCGCACGATGTCGACGGTGGGTGCAACGGGCGACGCCGAAACCGTGTCGGCCTCGGTGTCGGTGTCGGGCGCTTGCTGCGGGGTCGGCGGCGTTTCGGGCGCGTCGACCGCTGTCGATGCCTCGGGCATCGGGGCGGGGTCTGTCGCAGCTTCCGTCGTGCGCGACGGGTCCAAAGGCCTGCGCTGGGACGACGATGGTTCCACAGCTTCCCTGGCACTGTCCGGATCGACCCCTGCGGTGGCTCCGGCAGAGGCGGCGACGGTCTGCGCGGGCGGTTCCGCCGATGTCACGGACGGCGTCGGGGCGGGCGATTGCGTCTGCGTCCTGGCGTCGGACAGGGCCTCTGCACCGTCCATACGGGTCGCGGCATCTTCGGCGGCGTCGGGCGCGGACTCACCGATCCGGGCTTCCGGATTGCGCATTTCCGGCTGCATCGCGGCCACGGGACCGTCCGCCAACGGCACGGCATCGGGGGGCGCGGTCTGCCCCGTCGCCGCCTCCTGCACAAAAGGATCAAGCCGCCCGGACAGATACAGCCCCAGTGCCACCGCCCCGAGCACGCCGACAAGCCCGGTTGCAACACCGCCGGGCCCCTTCAGAAACGTGAGGTTGCTCATTCGCGCATTCATTCCCATCCGCCAGCGGCGCGCAATCCCCCCGGAAATACGCAAAGTCCAGTTGAGCGTGTATAGCAACGCCACTAAGACCGGTCAAAAGCCCCGGAAACTGGAGTGTCCTTTATGCAAAATGCCTCGATCTGCGTCTATTGCGGCGCCCGCGACGGTGCGCGCGACGTTTTTGCCAGGCAAGCTGCCGAAATGGGGCGGCTCATCGGTCAGAACGGGTGGCGTCTGGTCTATGGCGCGGGCGATGTTGGGTTGATGGGGAGGGTCGCACGAGCGGCGCAAGAGGCCGGGGCAGACACGCTCGGGGTCATTCCGGCGCATCTGGTGGAGTGGGAAGTCGGCAAGCGCGATCTAACGCGGTTCGTCGTCACCGAAACCATGCACGAGCGCAAGAAGGTGATGGTGATGAACGCCGATGCCATCGTGGTCATGCCCGGGGGGGCCGGTTCACTTGACGAGTTTTTCGAGGTTCTGACCTGGCATCAGCTCGGCTTGCACGAAAAGCCGATTATCCTCATGAATGTAGACGGTTACTGGGATAAGCTGATCCAACTTCTGGACCATGTCGTGGCCGAAGGCTTCGCCGGTGCTGATACCCGCGCGGCGGTTCATATCGCCGACGATGCCGCGGCTGCCGCGACGCTCTTGCGCCGCCTGCTTTCGGCGCGCAGCGTGGCGGTCGAATAGATCGCAAGCGCGGTCCAGATCAGGGCAAAGGCCATCGCCTGCACCAGACCGAACGGTTCGCGAAAAATCAGAACAGCGACAAGGAATTGCAGCGTCGGGTTCAGGTACTGGATCAACCCCACGCTCGACAGGGATATGCGCTGCGAGGCATAGCTGAACAGGATGAGCGGAACCGAGGTCAGCGGACCAGACAAGGCCAGCAAGATACTGGTATCCCAGGACTTTCCGAAAAGCCCCTTGCCATCGAACCAGTGCAGTTTGATCAGCCACCCGGCCGAAAATGGCAGGATCAACAGTACCTCGCTGGTAACGGACACCACCGGGCCGATACGCAGGCGCTTCTTGGCCAGCCCGTAAAAGCCGAAGGACACCGCCATGATCAACGCGTAGATTGGCGGGTGGCCCAGCTGGACCGACAGGATTAACACGGCAATCGCCGCAAGCCCCACGGAAACTCCCTGCCAAAACCCCATCCTTTCCTTGAACGCCACCATCCCCAAAAGAACCGCCACCAGCGGAAAGATGTAATAGGCCAGGCTCGCCTCGGTCGCGCGTCCGGTCTGGATCGACCGGATGAACAGGAACCAGTTGGTCGAGATCATCATCGCCGCGAAAAGGATGGTCGCTACATTGCCGAGATCAGACAGGGCGCGCGCCAGTTCGCGCAGGCGCCCCCTCAGGGTCAGTACGACGGTGAAGGTCACCAGCGACCAGAACGTCCGATGGGCCAGGATCTCGAGCGTTGGAACGTCGGACAACAGCTTGTAGTATATGGAAGAAAGGCCCCATATGGTGCAACACAGCACCATTGCGGCAATGCCTGACTGTATCGCGCCCACGGCCCACTCCTGACATGTGTCATGCCAGACGTGACAGAAGCGACCGCGCCGCGCAATCGGAGCCCGGTGTTGCAGATACCGGGCTCCGCTCGGGGCGTTACGTCTTGGCCAATTCGTCGCGCAGCAACGTCTCGATCTTGTCGATCGGGTGGTTGGTCAGCGTCTTGTCGACCTCTGCGATCACGCGGGCGCGCACCTCGTCATGGATTTCGTTACGCAATTCGCCAAGCACCGAGGGCGGGGCCACCAGCACGATGCGTTCGAACATGCCCTTATGCGCCTGCTTGTAAAGAATGTCGGCCAAGTCCTTGGCAAACCGGTCTTTTGCAAGCTCATGCCAGTCCGTGTCATCAAGGGCCGAGCGTTGCCCGACGCCGTTGTCGTGCATCCGACCCGGTCGGTTGGCCGATTGTTCGCGATCCGACGGGTTTTCCTGTTCTTCAAGCCGAACCACGTTCAGGTCGGGGTTTTCCGCATCGACGTCATTGCGCAGGAAAAGCGCCTTCTCACCATCGGCGATCAAAACCCAGGTGCCGTGATCGATCGTGGTCATCACACTTTCTCCTTGTCGCCGCTGCTGTTCTTGTCCTGCCCCAGGGGCCGCGTCGCACCGCTGGAGGTTTCGTCAAGCTGCTTGCCCTCGTCGCGGGTGCCGACCTTGCGGGCTATGTTGCCGTCGGCGCGACCGCCCTGTCCGGGTGTTTCGGGCAGGTCTTCGGGTGCCTCGCCGAGTATTTCCTCGGTCTCGCGGGTGCCGTCCTTGGATCTGATACGCTCTGCCATTGAAGCCTCCTGTGCATTGCATCTTCAAGGGCAAAACGCGCGCCCGCGGTGCGATGTTCCGGCCACGGTCAGTCTTTTCCCGGATTTGGGGCGTGTCCGCACCTCGGGGCATGCAGGGGGTGTCCGGCCAGATGATCCGTTGATAACCCGATGCCGCACGGAAAACGCCCCGGGTGTGACCCCGGGGCGCGATGGCGACAAGTGCTAAACTGTAATGTATTCAGGCCTTTGAAAGGCGTTCCGCAACGTTTTCCCAGTTTACCAGGTTATCGAGGAAGTTCGACAGATATGCGGGACGCTTGTTGCGGAAATCGATGTAGTAGGAATGCTCCCACACATCGACGCCCAGCAGCGCCGTCTGATCGAAGCACAGCGGGTTTACGCCGTTTTCTGTCTTGGTGACCTTCAGGCCGCCGCTTGCATCCTTGACCAGCCATGCCCAGCCCGAGCCGAACTGGCCGGCACCGGCCGCGGCGAAGTCGTCCTTGAACTTGTCGACGGAGCCGAAGCTGTCCTTGATCGCGCTTTCCAGTTCCGACGGCATTTCGGTGGCGTCGGGCGCCATCATTTCCCAGAACTGGTTGTGATTCCAGTACTGCGAGGCATTGTTGAAGATACCGGACTGGGCCACTGCGTTTGGGTCGTAGGTGCCCTTGATGATCTCTTCGACAGTCTTGCCTTCCCACTCGGTCCCGGCGATCGCCTTGTTGCCGTTGTCGACATAGGCCTTGTGGTGGATGTCATGGTGAAACTCGAGGGTCTCCTGGGACATGCCCTTGGAGGCCAGCGCGTCGTGGGGATAGGGAAGATCGGGAAGTTCAAAAGCCATGACGGTCCTCATGAGTTGCGGGGTTTGTTACGTGCATAGGTCGTTGGTGCGACGACAAGGCCGCGGGGTCAAGTCGCCTCGCGCAGCCTTTCAATTCCCAACGCGCGAAAATCGCGATTGTTCCGGCCAAGGGCCGCGGCGGTTGCCATGGGCGATTTGGCCACAGCGCCCGGCACGGTTTTTGCCTTTTGATCGGACCGCCGGGGCGATATGTCAGCGGAAATGACAAAGGGGCAGACATGACCGCGTTCTGGATCGCAAGCGGTGCGATGGCACTTCTGGTAGCAGCATTGATCGGCGTCACGCTGTTGCGGGCCCGGCGTGTGGCGTCGGGCGACGAAGCCTCCGATGTCAGCGTCTACCGCGACCAGCTGCGCGAGGTCGACCGCGACCTCGAACGCGGTGTGATCGGCCCCGAGCAGGCCGACCGGTTGCGCACCGAGGTATCGCGCCGCCTGCTGGCCGCCGATGCCAGCGCCCAGGCCCACCGTGACGCGGTCGACCAGCCCCCCGGACTGAGCCGCGCCATGGCGGCCCTTGTCGCCGCGTTCCTGTTGGGCATGAGCGTGTTTCTCTATGCGGGGCTCGGCGCGCCCGGTTACGGCGATCTGAGCCTTGCCCATCGCATCGCCCAGGCGGACGAGGCGCGCAGGACCCGCCCCGATCAGGCCACCGCCGAGGCGCAGGTGCCGATCACCGAACCCGCCGAACCCACCGCACCGGAATACCTTGAACTGGTGGAACGTCTGCGCGCAGCGGTGGCCGAGCGTCAGGACGACCTGCAGGGGTTCGTCTTTCTGGCGCGATCCGAAGCGGCGCTTGGCAACTACAAGGCCGCGTATCAGGCACAGCAGCGCATCATCGCGTTGAAGGGCGATGCGGCGACCGCCAAGGACTACGTCGATCTTGCCGACATGATGGTGCTTGCGGCGGGCGGCTACGTGTCGCCCCAGGCCGAGGCCGCGCTGCAGGCAAGCCTCGCCCGCGACCCCGAAAACGGCGTTGCGAATTACTATCTCGGCCTGACCATGGCCCAGACCGGGCGGCCCGACCGCGCGTTTCGCGTCTGGGACCGGCTGTTGCGGCGCTCGGCGGCGGATGACCCCTGGGTTGCGCCGATCGTCCAGCAGATCGAGGAACTGGCCTATCGCGCGGGTCTGGCCGAATACACCGTGCCCCTGCCCGAAACGGCCCCCCTGCCCGGCCCGTCCGAAAGCGACATGGACGCCGCAGGAGAGATGACCGACGCAGACCGCCAGTCGATGATCGAAGGCATGGTCAGCCGTCTGTCGGACCGCCTGTCGCGGCAAGGCGGCACGCCCGACGAATGGGCGCGGCTGATCTCGGCCTACGGTGTCCTTGGCGATACGGATCAGGCCCGCGCGATCTGGAACAATGCGCAAGAGGTCTTCCTCGGCAACGCGGCGGCGCTGGACACCGTGCGCAACGCGGCGCGCAATGCCGGGATCGCGGAATGATCTTCGACACGCTCGACCTTGCCGCGGCAGAGTTTCCGCCCATGCGCGCGCTTGCCGGGCTCGATCTGGGCGACAAGACCATCGGCGTGGCGGTGTCGGATCGTCTGCTGACCGCCGCCACCCCGCTCGAGACGATCCGCCGCAAGAAGTTCAGCCTCGATGCCGAGCGCCTGATCGCGGTCCTGACCGCGCGCGAAATCGGCGGTGTCGTCCTTGGCCTGCCGCGCAACATGGATGGCAGCGAAGGGCCGCGCTGTCAGAAGACACGGGCCTTCGCGCGCAACCTTGAAAAGCTCTGGGACGGGCCGATCAGCTTCTGGGACGAACGGCTGTCGACGGTGGCCGCCGAACGTGCCCTGCTTGAGGCAGATACGTCACGAAAACGCCGCGCCGAGGTGATAGATCACGTTGCGGCATCTTATATCTTGCAGGGTGCATTGGACCGCCTTAGGCATATCCGCCAGGCGCAGGACGGGATCTGAGCTATGGCCGAACGACAAACACCACCCAACGGGGTCTGGCAGCGCGACGAGATCGAGAGCCCCTGCGTGCAGACCTGCGTCGTGCATCCCGCAGAGCGGATCTGCGTCGGATGCCTGCGCACCATCGATGAAATCACCGGCTGGTCGCGGATGTCGGCGCAGGAACGTCGCGACATCATGGCGACGCTGCCCGACCGTGCGCCGCGCCTTCGGAAAAGACGCGGCGGACGGGAAGCGCGGCTGAAGACCTGATCCTCAGGCCGCGGTCAGCGGCACCGTCTCGGGGGCGATTACCACCACATTGTCAAGCGTGAAGCCATTTGTCGCCCCGTTCACGATGCGCGCGACAGTCACGGCCTCCTCGCCCTCGCCCAGCGTCAGAAGCGCGTCTTCCCCGTCCTCCGCCACGCCAAGCGCTCCGCCATCGCTGTCGTCGAGGCTCAGTTGCAACAGGTCGGCTTCGGCGCCCGTGGTGACAAAATCGGTGATCGTGGCGGTGTTTTCGGGCACTGGTACGCCGTCGTCGCGCATCAGGTCGACCACGAAGATGTCCGCCCCGGCGCCGCCGGACAGGATATCGAGGCCATTGCCGCCATCCAGGACATCCTCGCCGTCCTGACCGTTCAACGTGTCGTTGCCGTCCTGTCCGATCAGCGCGTCGTCGCCGTCGCTGCCGAACAGCACGTCGTCATTGGCCCCGCCTTCGACCTGGTCGTCGCCATCGCCACCGCGCAGCGTGTCCTCGGCCAGACCGCCCAGGATGGTGTCGTCGCCATTCTCGCCCCGAATGCTGTCGTTGCCGTCGTTGCCCTTGGCGAAATCGTTGCCGTCGCCGCCGTCGATCTGGTCCGCGCCGACGCCGCCGAGCAGGGTGTCGTCGCCGGTCCCGCCATCAAGTGAATCGTCGTCGCCGCCGCCGTTGAGCTGGTCCATCCCGCCCTGACCCAGCAGGGTATCGTTCCCCGGGCCGCCTTCGAGCACGTCATCGCCGGAACTACCCTCGAGATAGTCGTCACCGCCCAGGCCACGCAACGTGTCGTTGCCGTCGCTGCCATCGAAACGGTCATCGCCTTCAGAGAGCGTCACATCGTCGTCCGGACCCTCGGAAAGCGGCGGTTCGCCACCGGGATCGCCGCCCGGGTCTCCGCCGTCGTCAATGACGATATCGTTGTCGTCATCGTCGTCGTCGTTATCATCGTCGTGAAATATCAGCGCCGACAGCGCGAGAAACGGCAGCAAGGAAAGCAGCAAACTCATTTTTCAGACCCCCACAGGTATCAAACCTTTTGATATTATGGGGCAATCCCGGATTTCGGTCAAATGCGCCGTCCGATTGTTTCCAATTCAACAAATATGCCGCGTGTTCCGCACGATCATGCCATCTTCGCGCCACAGTCCCCGGTCCGCCCGGGCGCTGCGCTCAGGCCGCGCTGCGTGCCGACGCCATCTCGTCCATGGCGCGCAGGACAAGGGCCGAGGTCGCGCCGTCCCGGGTGGCATTCTCGGACAGGACCCGCCGCCATGTGCGCGCACCGGGTCGGCCCGCAAAGAGACCCAGCATGTGCCGCGTGACCTGGTGCAGCTTGCCACCTGCCGCGATATGGGCATCGATATAGGTCAGCATCGCGCGGGCGGCCTCTTCGGGTTCGATGGGGGCACGATCGACGCCAAAGATCACCCGGTCCGCGTCGGCCAGGATGTCCCACGGCTGGTGATAGGCCGCGCGCCCGATCATGACCCCGTCCAGCCCCGCATCGAGAAAGCCGCGCGCCTGGTCCAGCGAGGTGATCCCGCCATTGACCGAAATGTGCAGATCCGGAAACGCCGACTTCATGCGCTGCACCAATCCGTAATCGAGCGGCGGCACGTCGCGGTTCTCTTTCGGGCTGAGCCCCTGAAGCCAGGCCTTGCGCGCATGAACGATGAACCTGTCGCAGCCCGCCGCCGCGACGCGGGCGATGAAGTCCGGCAGCACCTGTTCAGGGTCGTGGTCATCGACCCCGATCCGGCACTTCACCGTCACCGGAACGTCCACCGCATCGCCCATGGCCCGAACCGCGCGCGCCACGAGGTCCGGATCGCGCATCAGGACCGCGCCGAACGTGCCGGATTGCACCCGGTCCGACGGGCAGCCGACGTTGAGGTTGATCTCGTCATAGCCAGCTTCCGCCCCGAGCCGCGCCGCCTCCGCCAGCTCCGCCGGATCGCTGCCGCCCAGCTGCAAGGCGACGGGGTGCTCAGAGGCGTCGAAGTCCAGCAAATGCAAGGCCCCGCCCCGGACCAGAGCCGGCGCGGTCACCATCTCGGTATAAAGCAACGCCTGCCGCGACAGCACACGGTGAAACACACGGCAATGCCGGTCGGTCCACTCCATCATAGGGGCAATAGAAAGCCTAGCATGTTGATGCACTTGCATTTTTCTTTCACATTCAAACCGTTGCGGGGCAAAGTTGCGACGCTGCACCACGCCCCAATATCCCCGAATTTGCCCCTTTACGACGACTCATTGCACATACAGCGCACACGAAAATGGCCTCCATCACCAAGCTCCCCTCTGGGGTCTGACCTGCGTCCAGTTCAGACGAAAGGGCCGCTACGCGAGCGAGACGTTTCTCCGTCGCGACGACGCCGCACGCTCAAGCCCGCCAAGCGGAGACCCGGGTGGATCAGGGGTTGGCGCCGAACAAGTCGTCCGTTTCCCGCCTCCAGACCTTCGGCGATCTCATTGATCTCCACATAATCGATATGTGCGAGGTAGGCAAACCGCCGCGTCGCAGCAAGGCCGCCACGCTCAAGCGCGATCTGGGCAAGGAGAAGATCGGGCACCTCGATCGCAGCGGAATTACGAGAACTTCTGAAAGACGTTGAGCAGAAGCGTTTCGATATGAGCAGCAGACTTGTTAACCGACACTTTCAAGCTGTTGGGGTGGCCGCATCCATTGCGAAGATCGAGACAACCCTTGAGCTGCGCCTTGACGTTTTTGCCAATGATCGACATCGCCTCGATCCGGTCCAAGAAGTCGCTCTCACCCATCTTCCCGATATCGTCCTGAGAATTGGCCACCTTCCATTTGCCGTTGACGCGCTTCGCCTCGGCATTGAATGCGGCAAGATTGTTTTGGTGAACGTGTCTTTGCAGCACATCCACTGCTCCGAGCCATGACATGACAATTGCTGAACGGTACAACTCTGCCTCATGGCACTTGATGGCTTCCTCGACGAAGACCCGCGTTTGCTCCTCCGTGATGTCCGAGAGATATTTGCGGAGATCGACGGCAACCTGCATTGCTGCCGGGCTGGTCGTAGAAACTCCCAAGTCACGCAAATGCAGCTTGCCCGCTTCCGTCAATTCCCATCCAGTCGTGCGGATGGCTCTACCCTTGGATGCGCCGAGGGTGGCAGACACATTCCATTTTCGCATGCCGCGAAAACCCGCCGCTTCGGAAATTTCGTTAATCTTCGCTACAGAAATGGGCTCATCTTGAGTGGCCAAGACCAAAAGCACCTTGTCGAGCTTGCTTAGGTCCTTGTGGAGCCAGTCCTTGAGTTCAAGCGATTTCAGCAACTTTCGCCTCGATTTGCTTCCGTTCATTCGAACTCAGGGAATAAGTATCTGTCGCGACCTGATTGATCCGTTTCTTCTTTGTAAGACTGGAAAGGCTTTGCCCCAAGTTGCTACCAAGACTTTCCTTGTAATACGTCGTCGCGTTCTTCATTTCCGCCAATATCTCTGCACGCGTCGATGAAGACTTGCCTTGGACCAGTTCCAGTTGAGCCATTGCACAGACCACAAGTTCTGGACCAGTTTTTGCGTCGATGTGTGCCGCGATGGTATTGGTCGAGAAAACGGATGATCCCCCGGAAGCGGGCGCCACAGTTCCGTTGCCGTTGACGACAGGGGCGACAAAGGCGGGCGCCTGCATCTGGGCATCGTCGGGCACTTTGGAAGCCAATGCGCCCATAGTTTCCAACAACGCTTCGATGCCTCCCGTTAGAAACGCAGGGTCACCTTCATACTCAAGCTCCATAGAGCCGACCTTCAAACGAATTTTTGCGTTACTCATAGCGACATCCTACAAATAGAACCGAGTTCCTTAATTTCTACCAAATGTTGAGGTCGGCAACAAGTCGCCGACATGCGCGGTAGTTGAATGGTTCGTTCAACGCCAGACCAACCACCGGGCCGAACAGATCAAGACCATGGAGGTCGCCAAAGGCCGCACCGAGCTTCGAGCTGTTACAGGCCCCGATTATGGCCGCATCTTCGACCACGAACTGGTCTCCGCCGTACAGCGCATCGCGGGCAACGGCACCGGCGACACGCGCTGGAAGGTGCCGGGCGTGCTCGACTGGTCGACCGGCATCTACAACCCGCGCGTGGACGTGACGAAAAAGACGACGACGCTCTACGCATCGGACCGCGACGTGTTCCTGTTCCTCGTCGATGACATGAACCCCATCGAGGCGGGGCTGCTGCCCGACGGCTCGCCCGACCTCTATTTTCGGGGGTTCTACTGCTGGAATTCCGAGGTGGGCGCCAAGACGCTCGGCATGGCCAGCTTCTATCTCCGGGCAGTCTGCCAAAACCGCAACCTCTGGGGTGTCGAAGACTTCCAGGAGATCACGATCCGGCACTCGAAATACGCCGCTTCCCGCTTCGCTCACGAGGCCGCCCCGGCGCTGAGCCGCTTTGCCGAGTCCTCGCCGGCGCCCTTCATCGATGGCATCCGTGCAGCGCGGGAGAAGATCGTCGCGCGCTCGGACGAGGACCGTCAGGATTTCCTCCGCAAACGCGGGTTCTCGAAGGCGGAGACGGGGCGGATTGTCGAGACGGTGCTGGCCGAGGAAGGCCGCCCGCCCGAGAGCGTCTTCGACTTCGTGCGAGGGATCACGGCGGTCGCCCGCTCGAAGCCGCAGCAGGATGCGCGGCTGGTCATGGAGGGGAAGGCGAAGGCGTTGTTGGAGAAAGCCTAATTGCGTCGAATATAAATTGGGATCAATGCCCTATCGTGATAATCTCAAGCACTGAATGAAGATATCGAGGGGCGTCACAGCCCCTCGATCGTGAACTCGGGCGCACCTTGCCAAACCAGCTTCCAGCTCGCGCCAGGGCGGACATTCTGGATGATCCCGGGATCTAAGGCGACAAAGCACCGTCCGCCCGGGTGGCGCACGGAGGGGTAGATCAGCCCGCGATGCCCCTCTGCCCTCAAGTCGGCGGCAAGGCGCTGCCCGGCCGGGTAGCCCCGCTCGGGGACCGAATCGAGCGCCGGATGCGCCTCTCCGTGCAGATCCGGGAAATCCCCGATAAAATCCGCCAGCAGTTCCACGTAGCGCGCCTCGTCCTCGTAGCGGCCGATGAAGCCCAATTCACGGGTCCGGTGAAATCCAACTTCCTGCGCGCTCGTCAGCATGTCCCAGGCGCAGTACCACGCACCGCGGTCGCCAGTGTTGAACCGGTTGCCCTTGGGCCTCGTGTAGGTGAATGCCGCGTTGATATGGCTCTGACCGTAAAGGGTCAGGTCATGCGACCGCCGCGCGAAGGCGAGTTCGCGGCGGTCGAGCGCGGGACTGCCCTGCGCTTCGGCGATCAGGCGGGCGCTCGTCTCGCCTTCGATCTCGGCCAAGATGTCTGCCTCCTCGTCGCTGTCGACCAGCCCCCTCAGCACTGGGGGCTTGTGATGGGTCTCGGAAATCAGCCTGACAAGAGCACGGTCATTGACCGACGTGATCCTCAAACCCCGCCCCGCAGCGCATCAACATAGCCCCGCACGCGCAGGATCTTGGGCAATCCCCCTTCGATCATCGCGTCCACGGGCCGCGCGCCGTCGAACTCCGGACCTCGGTTCGGCAGCCTCGCCCAATCCCGCGAGATCGGTTCGTTGAAGTAAAGCTCAAGCGACTTGTAAAGGCCGATCAGCGCGCTTAATCGCAGCATCTGGTCCCGCGTCAAATCCCCTGCAAAATCAGGCTTCTTCGCCCGCTTCCAGGTCGAGTCCGACATATCCGCCAGTGCCGCCGCCTCACGCAGGGTGAGCGACCAGGCCTCCGCGATCCGAGCGAAGGCCTTTAGCGCGACACCCTGCCGATCCGGCGCAGGACGTTCCAGAACAACGTTTTCCATGAGTTGGCGCTCCTTCCTAGCTTGACTGATGGTATAAGTCCATATGGATCACATTACAAGTCCATATGACCTATGTTGTGCCTACAGAGTGAGAGGTGGGCCGGGTTTTCCGTGACGGGTTTGGAGGTCGGGAGAGAGGCTCCCGGCTGGCCCGTCGCGGAGATATCCCATGAGACCCACGCAACAGAAGATCACCCTCAGCGCCTCGCGCGACATTCCCTTCAACAAGCTGATGCTCAGCCAGTCGAACGTGCGCCACGTCAAGGCGGGCGTGTCGATCGAGGAACTGGCCGAGGGTGAGACGCGCCCGGAAATCTGTCCAGTGGACCGATTTCAGCGACGAACGCCATTCGCCATGCGAATGGCCGGGCGCGGCGGACGCTGCTCAGCTCCATCACCGTGCGGCCCGTGCTGGACGAGAGCGGTGCCGAGACCGGCATGTACACGATCCCGGCGGGCGGGCGGCGGTTCCGGGCGCTCGAACTGCTCGTCAAACAGAAGCGCATGAACAAGACCGCGTTGGTGCCCTGCATCGTCCGCACCGACGGGCTCGCCGAGGAATACAGCCTGGCCGAGAACGTCCAGCGCGCGCCGCTGCATCCGCTCGACCAGTTCCGTGCCTTCCGGGCGATGCGCGAGAAGGGCCGCACAGAGGAGGAGATCGCCGCGGCCTTCCTCGTCTCGGCCAGCGTGGTCAAGCAGCGGCTGAAGCTCGCCGCCGTCGCCCCCTCGCTGCTCGACGCCTATGCCGAGGAGGAGATGACGCTCGACCAGCTCATGGCCTTCACGGTCATCCGATCAATGCTGGGTCATCGATCGGGCGTCCACGACAACTAAGGGGACAGGCGCAGGGGCGCTAGGCGTCGGACTGCTCGCGCAGCGCTGTCACGGTCCTGTCCCGGTCCGCCTGTCGTCAAAGGCCTTCAAGGTCGATGACGACCGCTGCGTGGTCGCTGGCGTGCGGTCTGTTGCGGCCAACGTCGGCATAGTGCGGCCCGCCGGCGCGGTCGGAATCCGTGCCGAGCCCTTTGCGGACGACAACGGGTTTGGCATCCGGCCAGAGACGCGCCAGCGCCGGCGAGGCAAGCAGCGCATCCGGACAGTGATACTTGCCCGAATGCCTGTCGTAATAGGTCCACCGGTCCGCTTGCGGCAGACGCTGCAGCAGGTCGACCGAGAACCCGGCCTCGAGCGGGCGGATCGCACGGGGGCCGCTGTCACCGACGGTGTCGGGTTCGTTCAGATCGCCGATGATCAGCCACAGCGCCTGCTCGGCTGCCTCGAACCGACGCTCGATTATGCGGCGTGTCGCCAGCGCCTCAAGCCGACGGGTCGCCCATGCCGTCTCGGGATCGGGATAGGCGGATTTGAAGTGGCAGGCAAACAGCGTCACCCTGCCGATGGTCACCATCAGGCAATCGCGCCGAAACACCGGGAGGTCGGGATTGACCTCTGGGGGCGGTACGAGATCCAGTTGATCCGGGGTCAACGCCGCGTGGCTCTTGACGGCATCGACGCGACGCCGCGACAGCAGCGCGACGTCCAGCCCACGTCCATCGTTGCCCGGCAGACAGATACGGTGTCGGTAGGGTCGCGTTCCTGTCGCCAGCAGGTCGGTGTCATGGAAGTATTCCAGGGTCTCGAGATCGAAAACCTCCTGCAGGACGACCACATCGGCATCCAGGTGGGAGATCAGCTTCGCGGTCAATCGGCGGTCGATCGGGTCGAGCGTCTCGGCTTCGGGATCGTCCGAATCCCAGGCGCCGTGCAGATGCCGGGTGTCTGCGGTGGTCAAGAGCCGCAGGTTTTGGACGTTCAGGGTTGCGATGCGCATGGTGCCGGAAGGATTGCACGCGCCACGGCCTCGGGGAAGGCATGATATCGGCACGATCCCGCAACAGGCGGCATTGCGGTGCCCGTCGCGCGGAGCCGCCGTGTCGCCCTGTCCCCTTGTCGCCCTGTCGCCCTGTCGCCGGATACTGGTCGCGACCTGCGGGACCATCGGCTCTTGCGGGCGCGGCAATCGCCAATGCAACAGCCGTTCGCCCCTGCGATGCCCAACATTTTCACGCCGCCGATGGGTCGGAAACCGCGGGGTGCGACAACAGCGCGCGTCAGATCCAGAGGTCGAATGCTAAACTTAAACGGGAAACACGATTCGCCGACAATTTTTTAACGATAGCTTTTTTCATGCCTGCGTCGTCGGCCTTCATTGACAGGGAGAGCAAGACCATGGCGACAAAACAGAAGCAAAAGGGCAATGACAGCCCTCCCCCCGACAAGTTTGAAGTCACCATCGAGATCAAGGACCCGACAGAAGCGCGCCCCCTGGTGCGCGAGCGCGGGCTTGATCTCGTGCGCAGCGTGATCCTCGACGGAGGCGACCGCCATCTGCTGGTCCTGTACCTCAACAAGGCGGAAATCGCCGAGCTGAAAAAGAGCGGCTATGCGCTCGAGGTTGGTGAGAACGTCAGCGAGCAGGGCCTCAAGCGCCAAACCGAGGTGGCCAAGGGCGACCGGTTCGACGGTGGGCGGATCCCGCCCAAGGGGCTGGGTGTCCAGCGTGCACCCGCCCAGGACGGATCCGGACAGGAAGGGCCCCAGTGACATGCCATATATGAACATCACCGAAGTCCAGTCGGCCACACAAGCACTGGCAACCGCCTATCCGGGCACGTGCGAGCTGATCACACTGCCCAACCAGACCCACGAAGGGCGCGACGTCTATGGCCTGCGTCTGGGTCTCGGCGCGCTCGACAGCCGCCCGGGCATCGCCTTTATCGGCGGTCAGCACGCCCGCGAATGGGGCAGTTGCGAGATTTGCGTGAACTTCGCCGCCGATCTGCTTGAGGCATACAGCCTGAACACCGGTCTGAGCTATGGCGGGCAAAGCTATTCGGCCACGACCGTCAAACGGCTGATCGAGGACGCCCAGATCTTCGTGCTGCCGATGGTGAACCCCGATGGGCGCCATTACAGCCAGACGAGCTTTGCGATGTGGCGCAAGAACCGAAACCCGGGCGGTGCGGTCGATCTGAACCGGAACTATGACGTGCTGTGGGACTTCAACACCACGATGCATCCCAGTACGAACCTGTGGGTTTCTGACAGCCCGGCCTCGGACATGTATCATGGCACGGCTCCGTTTTCCGAACCCGAAACCCAAAACGTGAAGTGGCTGTTCGACACCTACCCGCAGATCCGCTGGGCGGTCGACATTCACAGCTTCAGCGAGCTTCTCTATCATGTCTGGGGCCACGACCAGAACCAGGTCGAACACCCGGCACAGAACTTTACCAATGCGTCGTTTGACGGCCAACGCGGTCTGAAAGACGACACGACCTACGCCGAATACATCCCGGCTGCCGATCTCGGGACGCAATGCGGGTTGGTTCAGGCGATGCAGACCGCCCTCTTCAACGTGCGCGGCATCACCTACACGACCGGGCAAAGCTTTGAGCTTTATGCCACCACGGGAACGCTGTCGGATTACCCCTATAGTCGCCACATCGCCAATCCCGCGCTGACCAAGACGCATGGGTTCCTGATCGAATGGGGAACGGATTTCCAACCCGGCTGGGCGGAGATGGAGAACATCATCCTCGATGTCTCATCGGCGCTTGTCGCCTTTGCCGATACCGCCCTCGATGATTGCAATGTGCTCAACATCACGCTGCAGACGCCGTCGCTGCAATTCATCGACGTGCCCGAGACGGAAACCACCAGTCGGGCCGTCACCTTCCATGTGCAATCCTGCTGCAAGATGGATTTTGAGATCGTATCCGGCCCCACCGTCAGCAGCGGTCCGGCCGGCACGGCCTTTGGCACACCGCTTGGCACCAGTGATGCCGCACCGGCAGCACCCGGCAGTTATTCCAGCGCGCATCTGTGGGTTTCCTATACCGGCACCGCGGCAGGCGACACGGCGACCGGCGAAATCACCGTGCGCTGCCGCCAGACCCGACAGGAATGGGTCGTTCCGATCACCACCAACGTGATCGCGCGTCCGACGGCTGCTGCGCTGCTGGTGTTCGATCAATCCAATTCGATGAGCTTTGCATCCGGCATCGGCGCGGGGATCACACGCGGCGACGTGCTGAAATTCTCGGCCCCTCCGGTGGTCGACATCATCGAGGACACCAACGCGCTGGGCATATTGCGCTTCGATCACGACACGCATGACACCATGCCCATCACCGATATCGATCTGTCCGCGCGAAACCTCGCCAACGGCCACATCGCCGGATACGGGCACAATCCCAACGGCTGGACCTCGATCGGCGAAGCCGTCGACCGCGGCCAGCAACTGCTCGGAGCGCCGTCGATCACGCAGGACGTCAAGGCGATGATCGTGCTGACCGACGGGCGCGAAAACCACGGGCCACACACGCGCCAATCCATCTCGGATGTGGCCGGGTCGATCACAGACCGGGTCTATGCCATTGGACTGGGTGAGCCCGGCGCGCTCGATCCCTCAGCGTTGCAAAGCCTGTGCAATGGCCATCAGGGGTACATGCTGATCACCGGCGCTCTCGATACCGATGCGCTGTTCAAACTGACCAAATACTACCAGCAGATCCTCGCGGGGGTGACCAACAACGAAATCGTCGTCGATCCCGAAGGCTATGCCCTGCCCGGCCATCGCCATGAAATACCGGTCAAGCTGTCCGAAACCGACATCTCGGTCGATTTCATGCTGCTGTCGCCGCTGCCGCAGGTGTTCCGCTTCTCGTTGATCACGCCAACCGGCGCGGTCGTCGATTACGGCACGGCCGCGACCGATCCCGCGATCGAACTGGGGGGCGGCAAGCAGCTGCGCTTTTACCGCATGACCCTGCCGCTGGCGCTGAAGGACACGCCAAGCCACGGCGGCACATGGAAAGCCGTGGTCGAGATCGACGAAAAACTCTATGACCGCTACGTCCGGAAACACAACGACGACGTCTACGCGCCCGGCAGCGGCCCATCGTCCACGGCCCATGGCGTGCGGTACGCGGTGATGGCGCGCGCCTGGTCGAACCTGCGGATGGCCGTACAATCGAGCCAGACCGGCTTCGAACCCGGTGCCGAACAGCACCTGCAAGCCCGCCTGACCGAGTTTGGCGTGCCGGTCGACAATCGCGCCAGCGTCTGGGCCGCTGTCGAGGGGCCAACGGGCGCCAAGTCCGTGGTGTCATTCACCGAAACCGCCCCGGGCGTCTTCGACGCAACGCTTCCGCTCGCTCAGGTTGGCGTCCACACCAGCCAGGTAATGGCCAGCGGCAAGACGTTTCGCGGCACCGAGTTCACCCGGGAACTGATCGTCACCGGCGCGGTCTGGGACGGCGGCGACCGCCCGCCGCCGGGCGGCGGCACCCCAGCGGATGCCAATGACAAGCCCGGTCTCGACCTGTGCTGCCTGCTCGAATGCTTGCTGGGCATGGAGGGCGTGCAGAAACTGCTGAAGGAAAACGGCATTCCGCCGGAGGATTTCAAGCAGTGCCTGGAACGATGCTGCCGGGACATGACGACCGGCAAACCGCCGACAGTGGCGGGGATCGAGGCTCTCGTGCGGGACGCGACAAACCGCCTTGCGAAAGGGCTCGGCATTGCGTCGGGCACGCAAGCAAAACCGGGCGATGACGGCTGCGCCCAATAAAGCGTGAACGGAAATTGGCTGACGAGAAGCGCCTTGTCAGCCAAGCCCTGCGACCGATCTGCTGTGCCGCGGTGACCGCACCGGTCGGTGCCGCCAAGCGGTGTCCTTGACCGATTGCCGCCCTGCGCACGTCTGGACGCAGGACGGTCCTGCCGGCAGCGCCGCACAGGTTCGGCGGATCCACCGCTTGACTTATCGCAAGGCACCCGGGGCAGTTTGCTGCAGTCTTGTGTCATCGGTTTTGGATCGGGGTGTGGACATGCAGTATATCTCAGGGTGGAAGATTGGAGTTGTCGGTATTGCCGTTCTGGCGGTGCACACGGCGGTCGCCGCGGCTGAAGAAGCCGTTGCGACGACGTCGCTGAACGTGCGCACAGGCCCCGGAATCACGTATGAGATCGTCGATACGCTGTCCCCGGGCGAGGTTGTCGATCTTACCGAATGCCAGACCAATGGCTGGTGCTACATTTCCGACGACGACCGCACCGGTTGGGTCAGTTCTAGGTTTCTGACCGCGCCCCCCAGCGCCGGCGTGCCCGGAACCGGGTGTCGGTTCGAACTGGAATTCGGACGTGACGGACCCAGTTTCCGGATCGTCTGCGGCGACGGTGGCGACGGTGGCGACGGTGGCGATGATGCGGAGGATGACGAAACGAATCCGGTCGAGCCTGACGAGGCCGCTGGAATCGATCCATTCCCCGTCGGCACCCAGGCCTGTTTCTACGACGCGCCGAATTTCGGCGGCGCCGCGTTCTGCCGCGGGCCGGTCGTCCTGAACAGCCTGCCCGGCGCGGCCAATGATGCAATCACGTCCGTCATGGTCGGCGAGAACGTTCAGGTCCGGCTGTGCCAGGATGTAAATATGGGCGGATTTTGTCGCACCGTGACGGCAAGCGAGGGCCAGCTTGGCGGTCTGCTCGACAACGCGGTGTCATCGTTGCAGGTGTTCGACGGGCCGCCGCCACCGCTTCCGCGCGCGAACACCGCCTGTTTTTACGACCTGCCGAATTTCTCGGGCGCGAGCTTCTGCCGCGGCGTGACGTTTCTGGGGCAGCTACCCGCCGAAGCGGACAATCGGATCAGCTCGATCCGGATCGCCGGTGACGTGCATGTCGAACTGTGCCAGGACCGCGATCTTGGCGGCTTCTGCCGGGAGGTCACGGGCGACGAAGCCGCGCTTGGCGGGTTGCTCAACAACCAGGTGACGTCGCTGCGGGTGTTCCGGCCCTGATGCGGACGCGGCAAGCGGCGCAGGTCCGGCGTCCTACCGTTTGATCCCGGACTGACAACAGGGGTCCGAGATCCGGGCTGACACGGCCTCTTTGAGCAGACACACGTTTGCCGAACCGCGCAACATGTCCCGAAAGGTCCAGGCACGGCAATCGTCATCGTCTTCGCAGGCCTGCATGCAGGCCCGCCAACCCCCGTCGCCAACAGGGAAGACCGACAGGTCGTTGCCCGGAATGCGGGTATTCGGCAGCGGCGGCTGGGCCAGTGTCGCAGGCGGAACGATCCGCGCGGGCGGCGTGGCGGATTCGGCCTGTGCGCCCAACCTGTCGCCGACCGGGCAGCGCACCCGGTAGTCGGATACGAATTCCCAAGTCCACAAATTTTCCTCTCCGGTGCAGCCCGTATTGCCCGAACGCCCCACACTAATGGAGATGTCCAGGGTCAGGTGGCCCGGGTTTGCGTTACAGATCAGGGCGCTGACCTCTTCCTCGAAGGCGGTGAACGGATAATCCGCGAAGCCGTCCCGGCAAGATAGCGGCCGCACGCCGGAATCGCGCAGGTTCCAGTGCTCGCGCACGCAAATATCGAGCCTGCGGGACGCATTGCGTCGCGCCCGGTTCGGGTTCGTCGGATGCGTACCCGAAACGCTGAAAGCGCGTTGCACCCAGGTACCGCCAGAGAACCCCGGGCCCACGTCGTACGTCGCCTGGCACCAGCGGGTGACCTCGGCGGCGGCGCGTGTCGCCGGGACCATGGCCAAGAGCGCTGTGCAGCACAGGGTTGCCCATGCAAGGCGTTTGCCGGTTCGTGCCACAACGGGGCTGTGGATCGTGGTCATGACGTTCTCCTGTACCGGGCGCGGCTGGAATGCCTGTGTGATCGTCCGTTCCATCTACCGCTTGATACCCGACTGGCAGCAGGTGTCGGATATCCGGGCCGACACGGAACCCTTCAACAGGCACACGTTCTCCGTGCCGCGAAACGCGTCGCGAAATGTCCAGGCCCGGCAGTCGTCGTTGTCTTGGCAGGCCTGCATGCAGGCCCTCCACCCCCCTGCGCCGACGGGAAAGACCGACAGATCGTTGCCGGGAATACGGGTGTTCGGCAGCGGCGGCTGGGCCAGCGTGGCAGGCGGTACGATCCGTGCGGGCGGCGTAACGACTTCGGCGCCGGGAAAGACGACATCCGTGCAGCGCAATGGAAATCTCTCCGCGATGCTGCGCAGCCTTGGATGCCCGTCGGATACGCAGCCGGTGTCGCCTTCGAAGAACACCGACAGGTCGATGAAGATCAGCGCATGACCGGGATTGAGCCTGCACACCTCCGCCGTCATCTCGCTCAGAAAGGATGTGTAGGGCCAGTCTTGCATGGTCAGGCACGCATTCGGTCGGGCCGACGCTTGGCGGGAATTCCACGCCTCGTCGATACAGGCGTCGATTTTGTCGCGGGCATTGCGCCGGGCCTGGTTGGGGTTGTGCATGGTCCAGCCCGCCGCGCGGATTTCGTGCCAGGGCCCGTGCAGGGCCTCGTCGACAGGCTCGACGACGATGGTTGCCTCGCACCACCGCGTCGTCGCGGATGCCGGGCCGGTCATCGCAGCCAGAAATACCGCGAACACGCACAGCAGCGTCATCGTGACAGAGCGAAGAGCGGATTGCCAGGGAACGGGTGTCCTGTTTCGTATCAGCGGGCTAACCAATGTCTGCGCTCTCCTATTTTTGCCGTGCGAACCAAGCCTGTGTTAGTCGGCACAACGGAAAATGCGTCATCGAACGACCCGAAACCGGAGTGCAGCGGTTCGCTGTTTTTTGGTCCACGGCAGGTCACGTGGTCCGGGCCTTCCACCATTCATTTTCTGGTCAAATGGGTGGCCGCTCATTGATATACGTCAAAAAGCCAAGTGCTTCTGCCAGCGCGACCGCGAAAGGGGCCGTCGGATACCGTTGGGGGCGTCGCAGCCTTTCGATTTTGGCCGTGACGCGCAGATCTGCGCGAGTTGCAGGCGACCGGCAGCGCATTGCATATCAATGGCACACGAAGTTTCGTCTCGGCGCGACTTTGGCGGTGGTATCCACGCCACTTTCGCCAGATCACGTGACCGAGGTATTTCGATGCGCGGAGAGCTTCGTTCCGCGCGATCCCTGCCTAGTCCGGGCGGCCCATCAGGCGATCGATCGGGGCGTAATCGTCGGTCAAAAGCTGGCCCCTTGTCGCGGCGATCTGCGCGACCATGTCATCCGCCAGCGCGCCGAACCGGGTCAGGTCGGGCGCTGCGGTGGTGAATTCGCCCACAGGCGTCCGGGTCCGGCCACCGACCACGACGAACACCATGCGCTGGCCGGGTGCCGGTTGCCCCATCTGGGTCCAGACCTCGACCACCGGAAACACCGTTCTCATCGTGGCGACGATCGAGGCCACGGCGCGAAGCCTGTCTTCGTGATCGATGACGTTCATCAGGAAGCTCCCCTCGGGCGTCAACCGGTCCGACGCCAGGCGAAAGAACTCCTGCGTGACAAGATGAACGGGCACGACGACGTCGGTGAAGGCATCGCCGATGATGATGTCGTAGCGCTGATCGGGGCGGGTCAGAAGCGCACGGCGACCGTCCTCGTGGAGGATCGTTGCCGTTGTCGGATCGAACCAGAACGCCTCGGAGGCAAGCCGGGTGACGGCCGGGTCGATCTCGGCGACGGTGATCGGGCCGGTTCCGCGCGTGGCGAACGCCCTCGGCACGGCGTAGTTGCCACCGCCGATATGGAAACTGGTGAAATCCGGGCGCGGGGCCCGGTTCATCGACAGCGCGTCCAGCATCGCGGTGTGCTCGGTGAACTGCACCAGCGGCAGGTCCCGCGCGCTGATCCCGTGCGCCAGGTGATCGATCACCATCAGGTGCACAGGCCGGGACGGATCGGCGGAAATATCTTCGGTGCGCAGGCAGAAATAACGGCTCTCGCGGTCGCAGGGGTTGGGTGCGGCCAGCGCCATCCCGGCAACGACAACCACCGCGAGGCCAGCGGCCAGGGCACCGTAACGTCCGTGCGCGCCGCTCAACCACAGGAAAAGCAGACCCATACCGGCATAGGTGACCGCGACCACCACCAGCGTCGCGGAGGACCCGAGCCACGAGATGAACACGAAGCCCGCAAGCAACGTGCCCGCAATCGCGCCGATCGCGCCCGAGGCGAATATCGCGCCAAGCGCCGGGCCGGTTCGGTGCGCCGTCGTCACCGCGATCTGCGCGAGTACCGGCGCGGGGACGCCCGCAAAGAAGGACGGCAGGAAAAAGACCAGCGCCGTCAGCGCGGTGATGCCCCAGACCGGCTGCGTAACGGTCCGCAAGACCGGCTCGGCCAGCGCAGGCAGAACAAGAACCGCCCCCGCCGTCGTGACGGCCCCCGCCATCAACGCGCCGCCCGTCCAGCAAAGCGCCTTCGCCACCGATTTCTCGGCCAGTCGCCCCCCCCACCAGTGCCCGGCGGAAAAGCCCGCCAGCACGACGGCGATGACCGCGGTCCAGGTATAGAGCGACATGCCGACATGCGGTGCCAGCATCCGCCCGGCGACGATCTCGACCACCAGAGACGCGGCGCTGACAATGCACTGTGAAGTTATCAATAGCCACAAGGGCACGCTGCGTTTCATTCCCGGTTCCCTGACGCCTCTTCGTTGGCGAAGATGGGGCCAGCGCAGATCCCGGGCAAGCATGTTTATCCCGTTGTTCCGGCGAAACATGCACCGCCATCTCCGGCCCCGCCTCGATCCGGGCCGGGGCGACGGTGCCACGGCCCGAACACGCACCCCGCCACCGCGACAGCCGCCCCCTTCGCGCCGGTCTAGCCGTTCCTGCCCGCCTGATCGCGCAGGGCTCGGAAACGGCGGCGGCGTTCTGCGCGCCGAGCAGCCAATCCACGAAAGCGTGAAGCGCATCGCCCGGATTCGCACGCGCTTTCGTTTGGTCGCGACAGAAACTCCGCTACAATTGCAGCAGAGAATTTGCAGTTTTACCCCGGCAAAGGAGCGTTACCGATGATCGAACCCACCTTTCACCGCCGTCGCATTCTGGCGCTCGGTGGCGCGGCGGTCGCAGCCGGGTCTGGCGGCACGCTGTTCGTACCCGCCCGGGCACGCGCAGCAGGGGCGGCAGGGCTTGCGCCGACCCGCACCATGCGCGGAGGGTCCAACAACTATCGCCCCGGGGCCCCTATCGTCGCGCGGATCGGCGGAGGCGGGTTCTTGATGCGCGGCACGGTGCGCCGGGCCGGTGACGGCGCACCGCTGCCGGGACAGCGTATCCAGGTCTGGGCGCATACCACCGAAGGGCACGAGCGCGACTGGCACAGCCACGGCGCGACGCTGACCGACGAAAACGGCGTCTTCCGTCTGGACATGCCGCAGATCGTGCCCGCCTTTGGTCAGCCGCACGGCCATCTGGCCTATGACAGCGCCGACTTCGAAACGGTGTTCCTCCGCCCGGTGATGTCGAGCGCGGGCGACACCAGCCTCGAGGCGCATTTCGTCCTGCAGCCGGTTTGACCACCAGGGCCGAAGCGCGACCCCACGCTGCCCGGGCCGTCCTGACGTGGTCGGCGCTGGCGCTGGTGCTGGCGATCCCCTTCGGGTTTGCGGTGACAAGCCCGCTGCTGGCGTACCGGGACGGGGTCTACATCGGCGCGGGCGTTGCCGGGATCGCCGCGCTGGGGCTTTTGCTGATCCAGCCGCTGCTGATCCTGGGCGTCCTGCCCGGTCTGCGAACCCCGCGCGCACGCCACGTGCATCGCCTTGTCGGCACAACACTCGCCGGGCTGCTGGTCGTGCACGTCGCAGGGCTGTGGATCACATCGCCGCCGGATGTCGTCGACGCGCTTCTCTTCACGTCGCCGACACCGTTTTCGGCGTGGGGGGTGATTGCCATGTGGGCGCTGTTTGCCAGCGCCGCGCTGGCCACGCGCAGGCGCCGGTTTCACCCGCGAACCTGGCGGCGCGTGCACGGCACGCTGGCCCTGGCCATCGTGGCCGGGACCATCGTCCATGCCCTTCTGATCGAAGGCACCATGGAGACGGTCTCCAAGATCGTGCTTTGCGGTCTTGTCGCGGGCGCGACGGGCTGGGCGTTCATGCGGTTGCCCAGACGCCGCTCTCGGGTCTGACCCTCGGGTCGGCCAAGACCGCGCCGGGCCTTCCAGGATCGCACGGGCCACACTGGACGATCCTTTCGACCGCCGGTCAGATCGCCTTCTGGTTCACGCGCCTTGACAGCTCTGCGGCGGTCTCTTTGCGTTCGCTGTAGCGGTCGAGCAGGTAGGCCTTGTTGTCGCGGGTGAGGATGGTGAACTTCACGAGCTCTTCCATGACATCGACCATCCGGTCATAGAACGGCGACGGCTTCATCCGTCCGGCGTCGTCGAATTCCAGAAACGCCTTCGGCGTCGACGACTGGTTCGGAATGGTCAGCAGCCGCATCCAGCGGCCCAGGATGCGAAGCTGGTTCACCGCGTTGAAGCTTTGCGAGCCGCCACTGACCTGCATGACGGCCAGCGTCTTGCCCTGGGTCGGTCGCACAGCGCCGAGGGACAGCGGAATCCAGTCGATCTGGGTCTTCATGATGCCGGTCATCGCGCCGTGACGCTCGGGCGAACACCAGACCATGCCTTCGGACCAGGCGACCAGGTCCCGCAATTCCTGCACCTTCGGGTGATCCGCATCCGCATCATCCGGCAGCGGCAGCCCCGCCGGGCGAAAGGTGCGGGTCTCGGCACCGAAGCGGGTCAGGATGCGCGCCGCTTCTTCGGTCATCAGCCGACTGAACGAACGTTCGCGCAGCGACCCGTAGAGCAGCAGGATGCGCGGGGCGTGGGTCGCCCGGTCGGACGGCAGCAAGCGCTCGGTCTCGATCGGGCGGAAATGACGTTCGTCGAGGTTCGGTGTCTCAGGCAATGCGATGTCCTTCCGCGTCGATCAGCAGCGTGCCGTCCTCTTTCTTCATCGGACCCGGCGGCAGCTTGTCCAGCAGGTCGAGCACGGTTTCGCTCGGGCGGCACAGACGCACGCCCTTGGGTGAACAGACGATGGGGCGATTGACCAGTACGGGATGCTCCAGCATCGCCGCCAGGATCGCCTCTTCGCTGACGGACGGGTCGAGCAGACCCAGTTCCTCTGCCGGGGATTTGGTTCTGCGCAAGGCGGTGCGAGGGGTCAGACCGGCAGCGGCGAACAGACCCAGCAGCTGCGGGCGCGTCCACCCGGTTTCGAGATACGCGACGATCACAGGTGTTTCGCCCGAGGCCGCGATGATCGACAGTACGTTGCGCGAGGTGCCGCAATCGGGGTTGTGGTGGATGACGACGGTCATGATGTGCTTTCTTCGGCTGGAAACCAGTGCTTAGTCCTGTTTGCGAAGGCGACGAGCGACAGCATCACCGGCACCTCGACGAGGACGCCCACGACCGTGGCCAGCGCCGCGCCAGAGCCAAGGCCGAACAGGCTGATCGCGACGGCGACGGCCAGTTCAAAGAAGTTGGACGTGCCGATCAGGGCGCAGGGCGCGGCGACGTTGAACGGGATGCGCCAGGCGCGCGCCGCGCCATAGGCCGCAAAGAAGATGGCGTAGGACTGGATCAGCAGCGGCACGGCGATCATCGCGATGACAAGCGGACGCTCCAGGATCACCACGCCCTGGAACCCGAACAGCAGCACGATGGTCACCAGAAGCCCGATGATCGAGAATGGCTGCAAGCGCGCCTTGAACGCATCGACCGCCACTTCGCCACCTTTGGCGACAAGGTTCCGGCGCGTCAGGTAACCCGCCAGCAGCGGCAGCATGACGTAAAGTCCGACCGACAGCAGCAGCGTGTCCCAGGGCACCACGATATCGGTCACCCCCAGCAGAAAGGCGACGATCGGCGCGAAGGCAAAGACCATGATCACATCGTTCACGCTGACCTGGACCAGCGTGTAGGTGGCGTCTCCGCGCGTCAGGTTCGACCAGACGAACACCATCGCCGTGCAGGGCGCCGCCCCCAGCAGGATCACGCCCGCAAGGTAGGCCTGCGCATCGTCCGGCGGGATCAGCCCGGCGAAGACGTGGTTGAAGAACAGCACGCCAAGCGCGGCCATCGTGAAGGGTTTGATGAGCCAGTTCACCACCAGCGTCACCACCAGTCCCTTCGGTTTGTCCCCGACCCGCGCCAGCGAGGTGAAATCCACGCCGACCATCATCGGATAGATCATCGCCCAGATCAGGACCGCGACGGGCAGGTTGACCGATGCGATCTCGAGCGCGGCAAGGGTGCCGAAGAGACCGGGAAAAAGGTTGCCCAGCAACAGCCCCGCGCCGATGGCAAGCGCCACCCAGACAGAGAGCCAGCGCTCGAAGGTGCCCAGACCCGCGGCGGCGGGAAGCGATGTATCGGTCATGGCAGGCTTTCTATGATTGATGGCATGCAAGTGCGTCGATGACGGGCTGACACAGGTCCGGGCGACCGGCGCAGCAATCCTCCATCAGGAACGCCAACAGGCCGCGCACGCCGTTCATGTCGGCGAAGTAACGGACGCTGCGGCCCTCACGCGTGTTCCGGATCAGGCCGGAGCGCGCCAGGATCGACAGATTGGCCGACATGGTGTTCTGGCGCACCCCGAGGGTCTCGCCGATGTCGCCCGCGGACATGCCGTCCTCGCCCGCCTTGATCAGCAGGCGGAACGCGTCGAGCCGGGTCTGCTGGCTGAGGGCGGCAAACGCCTCGAGTGCGAGATTATTATCCATATATCGGGATTTATTGATGTAATGCGCGGGTGTCAAGCGGTTGCTGCCCGCCCCGGCCCCCCTGACGCCACGGATACCGCCGCGATATCAGTATTCGTTGATATCGCCCTCCGGGGCCTTGTTGCCGCTGTGCCTGTTGCGGAAGACAAGCCTGAGCGCGATCCAGATCACCGCCGACAGCACCGCCCAGATCAGCAGCACCACCGGAAGCGTGAACAGCTCTGAGGGAAGAAAAAAAAGCATGGCGGACACGATCCAGGCCCCGATGCCGAATCCCAGCGCCAGAAAGGTCGGCAGCAGCACCTCGATGATCAGCAGGGCAACACCCGCCGCGAACCAGAAGACCCACGAGGTCGGGATCAGGAGATCTGCCATGCCCATCACTTCGCGCCCTTGAAAAGCTTGAAGGCGTCGCTGAATGCGTCAAGCGCGTTGGCCGGCACCAGAATGGTCGATGTGCCCTGCCCCTCGCCCAGCTTGTTCAGCGATTCAACCTGCTTGAGGGCAACCTGATACTGCGCGGCCTCGATCCCGTTGTTGGAAATCGCCTCGGCGACGACGCCGGTGGCGTAGGCTTCCGCGTCGGCTTGGACACGGCGGGCCTCGGCTTTTTTCTGGGCTTCGTAAAGCTCCGCATCGGCCTTCAGCTCGATCGCGCGTTTCTCGCCCTCGGCCCGGGTGACCTCGGCCCGCCGGGCGCGCTCGGCATTGAGCTGTTGCAGCATGGCTTCGCGGGTCGCCTCGTCGAGATTGACGTCGAGAATCTCGGCGCGCGTCACCTCGATGCCCCATTCCGCGACCGCGTCCTTGATCTCTTCCTTGATCCTGGCAATCAGCGCAGAACGGTTCGACTGCACCTGGTCCAGTTCGAGCTGGCCAACCTCGGCCCGCACGATGCCTGCGACCGTTGTCGCGATGGCGCTGTCGATGTCCCTGATCCGGTAGACGGTCATTTCGGGATGGAGAATGCGGTAGAACACGCTGGTCTCCAGATCGACCAACACGTTGTCGGAGGTGATGGCATCCTGGCTGGCATTCGGAAGCTGCCGCTCGAGGATGGTGATCTTGTGCGCCACCGAGTCCACGAAGGGGACGATCAGGTTGATGCCCGGCCCAAGCACGCGCTGGAACTTGCCGAAACGCTCCACAACCCATTTGTCGGCCTGGGGCACGACGCGAAGGCCGCGCGATATGGTGAAGATCACGAATATGGCGGCGATCAGGAAAAAGATCTGGCTTTCGCTCATGGGGGGCCCCGCGTTGTCAAAGACTGGTGTCGGTGTTCGCCATAGTGATTGGCATATCGACCGCGGCAATGGAACAAAAAGCGCAACCCACCCCGCCAGGGTCGGCGCTGACCCGGCCCGTCAGTCGCCCCGCAGGGCCGGGTGTGTCACCATGGGATCAGCATCAGGGTGATGACCGGAAAGGCGACCAGGATCACCACGCGCACCATGTCGGAGGCGACGAAGTAGAGGATCGCCTTGTATGTCTCGACCATCGGTGTCTCGCGGTCCATCGCGTTGATCACGAACAGGTTCATGCCGACCGGGGGCGTGATCAGACCGACCTCGACCACGATCAGCACGAGGATGCCGAACCAGATCGCGGTGCGTTCGATATTGATCCGGTTCAAGGCCCCGTCATTGACGCCGCGCAAGCCCAGTTCCCGGGTGATCTCGCGGGTCAGTTCCTGTCCGCCGGCCAGCATGGCCTGCGCCTCGGCCAGCACGGCGGCGGGCAGCTCTGCACCGCTGTCGACAAGATCGGACAGCCGCGCGGATTGCAGGTCGATCATGCTGACCAGACCGAAATCCAGCTCCTGGATGACCGGCCAGAAGATCGGGATGGTCAGCAGGATCATCGACAGGCTGTCCATCAGGCAGCCGAGCAACAGGTAGAAGACCAGAATGATGATCAGCACGACCCAGGGGCTGTACCCGCTTGCGCCGACCCAGGCGGCAGCCTCTTGCGGCAACTGCGTCAGGGCGAGGAAACCGTTGTAGAAGGCCGCCCCCAGCACGATGAAGAAGATCATCGCCGTGGCGCGCGCGGTGGCGTAAAAGCTTTCGGACAGGGTGACGCGGGTAAGACCCCCGGCAAGCCAGGCGATGAGACCGGTACCGAAGGCGCCGACGGCGGCGCCCTCGGTCGGTGTGAACCAGCCAAGGTAGATGCCGCCGACCACCGAACAGAACACCAGCAGTACCGGCCAGACGTCGAACAGCGCCTTGAAGCGGTCCGCGAAGGGCACCCGCGCCCGGGTCCCGGCAGAGCCGGGATTGATCCGGACATAGATCGAGATCGCGATCATGTAACCGACCGCGGCCAGGACGCCCGGAATGAACGCCGCAAGAAACAGCTTGGCGATGTTCTGTTCGGTCAGGATGGCATAGATCACCAGGACCACGGAAGGCGGGATGAGGATGCCAAGCGTGCCGCCCGCCGCCAGCGTCGCGGTCGAGAACCCGCCAGCATAGCCGTAGCGCCGCAATTCCGGCAGCGCCACGCGGCTCATGGTGGCGGCGGTGGCCAGCGACGAGCCACAAATGGCCCCGAACCCCGCGCAGGCCCCGACCGCGGCCATGGCGACCCCGCCGCGGCGGTGGCCGAGGAAACTTTCCGCCGCCTTGAACAGCGACTGGCTCATGCCGCCCAGCGTCGCGAAATGGCCCATCAGCAGGAACATCGGAACGATCGACAGCGAATAGTTCGAGAAGGTCGTATAGGTCTCCGCCTTCAGACGCGCGAAGGGCAGGTTCGTGTCGCCGGTGACGAAGATCAACCCGACAAGGCCCGCAAGGAACATCGCCAGACCGATCGGGACGCGCAAGAAGATCAGGATCAACAGGGCGGGAAAGGACAAGAGCCCGATTGCGATGTCACTCAATGATCCGCTCCCAGATCGCCCGGCAGCATATCCTTGCCGGTCTTGAATTCCAGCGCCCGCATCCCGGCCATGAAGACCCCGACGATGGCCGCGACCACCGCGCCCGAAAGGCTCAGCGCATAGCTCCACCACAGCGGGTATTGCAGAAGAAACGTGGTCTGGCCCGAGGCCTGTTTGCTCAGCGTTCCCTGAAAGAGCTGGTAGGCGATAACCACGAGAATGGCCGCGAAGACGCCTTCGATCACCATGCGCAAGAACCGGTTGGCCCGCGGCGGCAGTCTCGCGGTGAAGATATCGACCGATGCATGCGCGCCGTTGATGTGGCAGAGCGGAAGGAAGGCGAAGATCGCGAAGGCCATGCCCGCCTCGACCAGTTCGAAATCGCCGTTGATAGGGCCGATCCCGGTCGCCAGAAGCGCGTTCGCGATCCCCGGCACCGCCGATTGCAGCAGGTCGCTGTTGAGGACAGAGTTCAGGGACCGCCCGAGGATCGACAGGCAGGTGATCACGATCAGGGCCGACAGGACGATGCCCCCCAATATGGCGAACAGTCGCGCCAGCCGGTCAATCAAGCCATACATATTCATCCATTCCCGACAGACGGCCGCCGCAGCAGAAGATCCGCTGCGGCGGGTAGAGGTCACATCTTGGCGTCGATGCCCTTGCACTCACCGGTCATCAGCGACCTGGCCTGGTCGATCAGGGCCTGACCATCGCGGCCCTGGGCGTCCATCTCGGCGACCCAGGTGTCGTAGATCGGATCCACCAGTTCTTTCCAGGGGGCGGTGTCGGTCACGGTGATGATGTTGTTGCCCGCTTCAACCGCGAGTTGCCGCGCCGGACCATCCGCATCGGACTGGGTGCCACCGCCGAAGACCGAGAATTCGAGCCCGGAATTGGCGTCGATGACCGCCCGAAGGTCTTCGGGCATGTTGTCGTAGGCCTGCTGGTTCATTGCCACCACGAACCCGAGGTTATAAAGACCCGCGCCTTCGAATTCGGTGTGGTTCTCGACCAACTCGGTGATTTTCAGGGCGCTGGTCACTTCCCACGGGATGGTGGTGCCGTCGATCACGCCCTTGGACAGACCTTCGGGCACCGCCGGAACCGGCATGCCGACCGGCGTCGCACCGGCCAGCGTCAGCACCTCGTTCAACAGACGCGAGCCGCCACGGATCTTCATGCCCTGCAGGTCGGCGGGCGTTTCGACCGGGTCGGCGGTGTGGAACATGCCGGGGCCGTGCAGCCATGTGGCAAGAATCTTCACGCCTGCGAACTCGTCATCCTTCATGTGCTCTTCGAACATCTTCCAATAGGCGCAGGACGCCGCCCGGGCATCTTCGACCATGAAGGGCAGTTCGAACACCTCGGGCGTCGGGAAACGGCCGGGCGTGTAGCCCACCACCGTCCAGACAATGTCCGCGACACCGTCGATCGCCTGGTCGATCAGCCCCGGAGGCGACCCGCCCAGCTGCATCGACGGGAACCGGTCGATCTTGATGCGACCATCGGACTCCGCCTCGACCTTGTCGGCCCAGACGTCGAGGATCAGCTTCGGCACGTTTGCCTGCGCGGGCAGGAACTGGTGCAGCTTCAGCGTGACTTCCTGCGCATAGGCACCGGATGCCAGCATCGCGGTCGCCGCGGCCCCGCCCAGCAGGCGTCTGATGGATTTGCTCATGTTCATCTGTGGTCCTCCCTTGGAACATCTTCCCGGGCTTGCGGGCCCGGTGTCGTTTGCCTTGTTCAGGCTTGGGCTCTTTATGCCGCCTCGTTTCGGCCATCGCCAGCGCGTTAACGGTAACGGGGCCGATCTTGTCCGCCCCCTGCCGCACCTGTCGGGATCGCGCGGATGCGGGCGCGGCCCTTCGCGCGGCATGCGCCACGACAGACCCCGCGCCTAGTTTCCCGCGCTTTCCATCTTCCGCCTGGCCATCACGTCTTCCAGCCAGCCGAGCTTCATCTCGGGCACCGACGACAACAAAAGATCGGTGTAATCGTCGAACGGCGGCGACAGGACCTCGGTCTTGGTGCCGTAGCGGGCCAGCTTGCCCAGATACATCACGGCGATGGAATCGGCGATGGCCTTGACCGTGGCCAGATCGTGCGTGATGAAAAAATAGGCAACCTTTTCGCGGGCTTGCAGGTCAAGAAGCAGCTTGAGAATGCCGTCGGCGACAAGCGGATCGAGCGCGCTTGTAACCTCGTCGCAGATGATCACCTTGGGCTGCGCGGCCAGCGCGCGGGCGATGCAGACCCGCTGTTTCTGCCCCCCCGACAACTCGGCCGGATAGCGCTGCGCCATGTCGGCGGGCAACTCGATCTCTTCGAGCAACTCGGCGACCCGGTCCTTCAGCTTGCGGCCCTTGATGCCGAAGTAGAACTCGATCGGACGCCCGATGATGGTGCCGATGGACTGGCGCGGATTCATCGCCGTATCGGCCATCTGGTAGATCATCTGGATGTCGCGCAGATCGTCCAGCGGCCGCTTGTCCTGCTCCGCGATCAGGGTGCGGCCCTCGAAGGTGATGGTGCCCGACCGTGGCGGCAGCAATCCGGTCAGCACCCGCGCCAGTGTCGACTTGCCCGACCCGCTTTCGCCGACCACCGCCAGCGTTTGCCCGGCATAGACATCCACGCTGACATCATCGAGTACGGTGACGCCGTCGCCATAGCCCGCGACGATGTTCTCCATCCGGATCAGCGGTTCCCCAAGGGGCAGCTTTTCCTCGTGCTTGATCGACCGGACCGAGACCAGCGCGCGGGTGTAATCCTCGTGCGGGTCCTCGATGATCTGGCTGGTGGGCCCGTGTTCGACCATCTGGCCGTCGCGCAGCACCATGATCTCGTCGGCGACCTGCGCCACCACCGCAAGGTCATGCGTGATGTAAAGCGCGGCGACCCCGGTGATGCGGATGGCGTTCTTGATCGCGGCCAGCACGTCGATCTGCGTGGTCACGTCAAGCGCGGTCGTGGGTTCGTCGAACACGATCAGATCGGGTTTCGGACACAGCGCCATGGCCGTCATCACCCGTTGCAACTGCCCGCCCGACACCTGGTGCGGATAGCGCGATCCGATGGTTTCGGGATCGGGCAGGCTGAGCGCGGTGAACAATTCGACCGCGCGGGCCTCGGCCTCGGCCCGGGTGGACAGCCCGTGTTCCAGCGTGGCCTCGATCACCTGATCGATCAGCCGGTGCGCGGGGTTGAACCCGGCCGCGGCGGATTGCGACACGTAGCACACCTCCTGCCCGCGGACCTTGTTGAGCCCCTGCCGGTTCATCGACAGGATATCGCGCCCGTTGATGAACACCTCGCCACCGGTGATCTCGACCCCGCCGCGCCCATAGCCGAGCGAGGACAGCCCGATGGTGGACTTGCCCGCGCCGGATTCGCCGATCAGGCCCAGCACCTTGCCCTTCTCGAGCGTGGTCGAGATGCCGTGCACGATCTCGATGTCGCGCACCGGCTCTCCGGGTTCGCGGACGGTGACGCCAATCTTCAGGTTGCGAATGTCGAGAAAGACGTCATCGGCCACCGCGGCCCCCTTTCAGGTCAGTTGTTCGGTTCAGGATCCAGTCGGCGATCAGGTTGACCGAAATGGCCAGAAGCGCGATTGCGCCCGCCGGGATCAGTGCGGCGGGAATGCCGAAGATGATGCCGTCCTTGTTTTCCTTGACCATACCGCCCCAGTCCGCTTCCGGCGGCTGAATACCCAGCCCCAGAAAGGACAGCGCCGACAGGAACAGTACCATGAAGATGAAGCGCAGGCCCAGTTCCGCCACCAGTGTCGACAGGGCGTTTGGCAGGATTTCACGGAAGACGATCCAGATCATCCCCTCGCCCCGCAGTTTCGCCGCCTCGACGAAGTCCATCACGTTGACGTCCACCGCCACCGCGCGCGACAGCCGGAACACCCGCGTCGAGTCGAGAATGCCCATCACGAAGATCAGCGTCAGGATGTTCGCGGGCAGCACCGACAACACGACCAGTGCGAAGATCAGCGTCGGGATCGACATCAGAAGGTCGATGCCCCGCGACAGCAGCTGATCGACCCAGCCGCCGACAACCGCTGCGGTCATGCCAAGAAACGCGCCCAGCGTGAACGACACGATGGTCGCCATCAGCGCAATCGTCAGCGTCGTGCGCGCGCCGTAGATCATTCGCGACAAGAGGTCCCGGCCCAGGTTGTCGGTGCCCAGCAGATGGGTGGCCGACATCGGCTCCCAGACGCCGCCGACGACCTCGCTCATGCCATAGGGGGCCACCAGCGGCGCGAAAAGCGCGGCAAAGGCGAAGATGCTGGTCGAGAAGATGCCGATCCAGGCGCTGATCGGTATGGTTTTCATGTTCATGTGCCGACCCTTATTTCGGATGCCGCAAACGCGGGTTCGACAGGATCGAGACGACGTCGGCCACCAGGTTGAGACCGATGTAGATCGCCGCGAAGATCAGACCGCAGGCCTGCACCACCGGCACATCGCGCTTCGAGACGTGATCGACCAGGTATTGCCCCATGCCGGGATAAACGAAGATCACCTCGACCACGACGACACCGACAATCAGATAGGCCATGTTCAGCATGACCACATTGACCACCGGCGAGACGGCGTTGGGCAGGGCGTGTTTCCAGATCACCTTGAAGGTGCTCAGGCCCTTCAGCTCGGCGGTCTCGATATAGGCCGATTGCATTACGTTCAGGATGGCCGCCCGGGTCATCCGCATCATGTGCGCCAGCACCACAAGGGTCAGGGTCAGCGCGGGCAGGATCACCGCGTTGAGACGCGCGCCGAAGCTCATGCCGTCATAGACGGTGGCCACGGTCGGAAACCAGCCCAGCTTGACGCCGAAGACGAGGATCAGCAGGTAGCCGATGAAGAACTCGGGCAACGAGATCGACGCCAGCGTCGAGGCCGAGATCAGCTTGTCCGGCCAGCGGTCCTTGTAGCGCACCGCCACGAGGCCCAGCAGGATCGCCAGCGGCACCGAGATCATGGCCGCCACGGCCGCCAGGAACAGCGTGTTGCCGAGCCGCGATGCGATTGCCTCCGAGATGTTCGCGCCGCTGGTCAGGGCGGTTCCCAGATCGCCGACGAGGATGCCGCCCAGCCAGTTGAAATAACGCGCCGGGGCGGGCTCGTTCAGGCCCAGTTCCGCGCGCAGGTTGGCCAGGTTTTCAGGCGTGGCCCCCTGCCCCAGAATGGACTGCGCCACATCGCCGGGCAGGATCTGGGTGCCGACGAAAATCAGCACCGAAACCGCGAAAATCAGAAAGACGCCCAGCGCAACGCGCTGGGCAATCAGTTTTAACGCAAGGCCCATGTCAGCCTGTCACCCACATTTTCATGGGCGCGTGGAAATTCATCAGGCCAAAGCCCTTGCTCGGCCCCCAGCCTGCAACCTTGTCAGAGGTCGCGTCGATGAAGTTGTTGAACATCGGGCAGATCAGGCCGCCCTCGTCGTGCACGATGGTGCCCATGTCGGCATACATCGCGGTGCGCTTGGCCACGTCCAGTTCGCTGCGCGCGGCGACCAGAAGCTGGTCGAACTGCTCGTTGAAGAACCGCGTGTCGTTCCAGTCCGCACTCGACAGGTAGGCGGTCGAATACATCGCGTCCTGGGTCGGTCGCCCGCTCCAGTAGCTGGTCGAGAAGGGCTGCTTGTTCCAGACCTCGGACCAGTAGCCATCGCTGGGCTCGCGCTTGATGTCGAGGGTGATGCCCGCCGCCTTGGCGCTTTGCTGGAACAGCTGCGAGGCATCCGGCGCGCCGGGGAACGAGTTGTCAGAGGTGCGCAGCAGCACGCTGCCCTCGTGGCCGGACTTCTTGTAGTGAAACGCGGCCTTTTCGGGATCGTAGGTGCGCTGCTCGGCCGGGGTGAACAGCGGATAGGATTCGTTGACCGGCATGTCATTGCCGATAGAGCCGTTGCCGAACAGGATCTTGTCGACCATTTCCTCGCGGTTGATGGCGTATTTCAGCGCCAGGCGCAGATCGTTGTTGTCGAACGGCGCGGTGTTGCAATGCATGATGAACACGTAGTGGCCCTTGCTCGGGACCGAGTGAACCTCGACCCCCGGCATGCGGCCCACCAGCGACGCCACCTTGGGCGGCACGCGGGTGCACATGTGTACCTGTCCCGATTGCAGTGCGGCCACGCGCGCGGTGTCGTCATTGATCACTGTCACCTCGATGGTGGCGGCATGGCCCAGATCGGGGTTCCAGTAGTCGGGGTTCTTCTCGGCCACGAAACGCACGCCCATCTCGGCGCTTTTCAGGATGTAGGGGCCGGTGCCGATGGCCGCCAGCGGGTCGTCCTTGCCGCCGTTGGGCTGAATCATCAGGTGATAGTCGCTGAGCAGGAACGGCAGGTCGGCGTTCGGTCCGTCCAGCTCGACGATGAAGGCCTGGCCCTCGGTGCGCATCGACTTGATGCCGCTGAGGATGCCCAACGCGCCAGAGCTTGAATCTTCGCCCGCGTGACGCTCTATCGTCGCGAGCACGTCATCGGCGGTCAGCGTCTTGCCGTTGGAAAAGGTGACGCCCTCGCGGATCATGAAGGTCCATGTGGTCGCGTCGTCAGAAGCGCTCATTTCGGAGGCGAGCTTCATCTCGAGCCCGCCATCGGCGTCCAGCTGAACCAAGGGCTCGCCCCAGAGGAAATTGACCAGTGTGCCGGTGGAGTTGGTGACCAGCGCGGGATCGAGGCTGTCGGTCGAGGACCCGCCTTCGACCGCGACCTTGATCACGCCGCCCTTGATTGCGCCCTGCGCCATGACCGCAGAGCTGAGCATCGTGCTGGCGGCGGCGGCTGACAGGCCAAGCGCGCCCGCGCGGCCCAGAAAGCTGCGGCGGTCCAGACGCTGGCGGGCAACCTGCTGGCTCAGATACTTGAGTTCGTCGTTCATCGTCTTCTCCCTGTGGGTCTTATGGTCTTGGATCGGAACCCGGCATCCGGTTGATCCGATCATGGTACTCTCGTTCAAAAATGCAGTGCGCCCCTTCGTAGGCGCGCAGGCGGGTCGATACGTGAAAGGCCGTTGCATCGCTGTGCAAGGTTGTTTCCACCGATGTCGAGACTGCGAAACCTCCGCGCGACATGGCCCTGTCCCATCGAATGTCGGCCCTGGCGCGACTGACGTCGGCCTGATCGATGGACCAGACTTCCCGCACGGCGCTGGATGTTCGCAATCCGTGCTCAATATGCGCGACTTCGCCGTGATCGGCAAGAATCGTGGTCTTCAGCCATCCGTCCTCGACCGTTTCGATCTTTTCGGCATATCCCTCGCGGGTCGCGCGCAGCACGGACGGCGGCGGCGCGGCAGGTGCCGGGCAGGACCAGTCAGGCGCCGCCTCCGTCGTCAGGACCGGGACGGTCAGCGTGCCCTGCGACACCGTCAGGCACACCGCACCGGGTTCCGGCCAGACAAACGGCCAGTAGGAAGGCGAGATCGCCAGCCGCAGCCTGTGGCCCCCGGGAACCACATACGCGGCCTGATCCAGATCGATGGTGACCTGACAGATCCGGCCCGGCACCAGCGGCACGGGATCGGCAAACCCGTCCCGGAATTGCAGGTTGAGGAACCCCAGCGAAATCAGCGTCGACGCGCCATCCGGCGCCACGTCGCACAGGCGGGCGGCGACCTGACCGAAAGGCCGGTCCGCCGAGACCGACAATTGCACACTGGGCGCGCCGACAAGGGCGGTGTCCCGGTCCAGCGCCTCGGTGTCGAAACAGAGCGACAGCGCGTCGTCGGACCTTTGGTCGTCCGGCAATTCGCCGGGGCCGAAGCCGAACGGAAAGAACTCGCCGGTGGCCTTGCCGCAAACCGCCTCGGTCCGGACCTGCATCGGGGACGAGGCCGGGCCCTGTCCCAGCATGCGATCGCCCAGCACCAGCGTTCGGGTCCCGATCAGCGGCGACGGCCAGGACGGCAACGCGATCCATCTGCCGGGGCGCGTTTCGTAGCTGGTTTGCGGCGCGATCCCGTCCATCAGGTAGACGCGGTAGTCGGGCCCATCCTCGACCCCGTTCGGCACATCCTTCAGCCAGCGGTCCCACCACTCCAGCGCCACGGCGATGAAATCCATGCGCGGCGCGGGCGATGCCAGATGCGGGTACTTGTGGTTCCACGGGCCCATGATGGCCTTGACCACGCCCGGGGTGCCGCCCTCGAGCAGCTTGACAGGCGTGTTGCGGTATCCATCATGCCAGCCGCCGATGGACAGGATCGCCGCATCCATCGCCGCGTAATCCTCGCAGACCGAGGCGTGCCGCCAATAGGCATCGCGGCGGTCATGGGCGAGCCACGGACTGATCAGGAATGGCGTGTTCTCAAGCCGGTCGAGCCAGATGTCGCGCCATGCGGGACCGACCAGATCCGGGTCCGGCGGCACCGAGAACCACGACATCGCGACAGTGGCCCAGCCTACATTCTCGGTCAGCTGGCAGCCGCCCTTGTAGTGGATGTCATCGGCGAAGCGGTCGACGCCGGAGCACAGGCTGATCACCGCCTTCAGCCCGGCGGGTCGCCGTGCCGCCACCTGCAGACCGTTGAACCCGCCCCAGGAGATACCCATGATCCCGACCGCGCCGCTGCACCAGGGCTGCGCCACGATCCAGGCGATCGTATCCTCGATGTCGCCCAGCTCGGTCTCGGAGTATTCGTCGTCGAACAGCCCTTCGGATTCGCCGCATCCGCGCAGATCGACGCGCAGGCAGACATAGCCGTGCCGCGCGAAAACCGCGTGCGTCGAAGCATCGCGGGCGTCGGTTCCGTCGCGCTTGCGATACGGCAGGATCTCGAGGATGGCAGGCACCGGCACCGCGTTGGCGGCCTTCGGCATCCACACCCGAGCGGACAGCGTGACGCCATCGCGCATCGGAATGCGCATGTCCTCGGTGACGTCGACGTCGCCTTGCGTGTCGGTGTGATTGACGGTCCCCATTGCGGGCAGTTTGCAATGCGCGCGCGGTCGTGGCTATAACGCACTCTTGCGCAACTTTGCGCATGTTTGAGCAGAAAGCGACCGGTTCATGCCCAGTGTGGAAGAAAGGGAGCACCTTCCCGTCAATCTTCGCTTCCTCTGCCAGCATCGCGCCTCGGCGTCCGCCGTAGCGCGGGCGGTTGGGTTGAACCGCCAGCAGTTCGAGAAATACCTGTCGGGTCGCAGCTTTCCGACGCTCTCCGCGCGCCATCGTCTGGCCGAGTATTTCGGCATCGACATCCATGCCCTGACGCAGCGGCCCGACCAGTTCGCCGCCGCCTACCGGAACACCGATGCCCCCAAGGCGCAGTCGGGGTTCACGCTGGCCGGATCGACCGACGCGGAACTGGCGGTGCTGAAGACCTATGTCGGTGCGTTCCAGTGTTTTTTTCTCAATCCCGCGTGGCCCGACCGGATTCATGTCGGCCTGATCTTCATCCGGGAAGACGGCCGCCAGGTGCACACCGTCTACTTCAACCGCACCCGGGACCCCGAGACCGGCGATCTGCATCGGTCGCGTCTGGATGGGCGGCTCATGATGCGCGGAGAGCGGCTGTTTCTGCTGGAAAAGACGCGGGTGACCGAGGAACGGCTGTCCGAGACGATCATGTTTCCAAGCCACGGGCCGGGCAGCAAATACCTGACGGGCATGCTGTTCGGTGTTACCTGGCGTCCGCACCGGATGCCATTCGCGAGCCGTACGATCTGGCGCAGGGCGTCGCCTCGCCGGACCGTGAAGTCGCTGATGCGGGACTGTGGCGTCCACGCCCTGGGCGACCGCGAGATCGATCCCATCGTGCGGAAGTTCTTCGAGACCGACCTCAAGGCCTATTCGATGAGCGTTTTCTAGGCCCCTGCCCCTGCCCGCGTCCTGGCCCCCGCCCGCGTTCCGGTCAGATCCGTGCCCGCGGCGCCGTGTGATCCCAAAGCAATTCCTGCCGCCACCGCGCCGCGATGATATTGGCCAAGGCGGTCAGCACGTCGACATCGGACTGGTCAAACTCGCGCAGCGAGTCCGAGTGCACCCCGAGTACACCGAAAGGCTGCGCCCCCGACCCCGGGATGATCGTGCTCATGCCCGACCGGACCTTGTGTTGCCGCAGCACCAGCGGTCCGGAAAACCGCGGATCGGTCGCCATGTCCCGCACCACGACCGGGCCATTGACACGAAGCGTGTAGCCCGCCTGCGACTCCAGATCGATGCCGACCATTGCGCGCCCGGCCAGCCCGGTATGCCACCCGGAGCCCACCCGCAGCAGCAGGCAGTCCCTGGCGTCGACGAATTGCAGCACCTTGGCGAACCGGCAGTCGAACATCTTGCAGAGCCGGTCCGTTACCGCCTGAAGCACCGTGTCGAAATCGGTCTCCGTCAGGGCAAGGGTGCCAAGATCGGCCAGCGCCCTGTTTTTCGCAAGCTGCCGGTTCAGCATCGTCAGGTCCCGCGACACCACCACGATGCCCTCGGGCACGCCCTGCGCGCTGCGCATCGCCGTCAGCGTTTCGTCCCGGACAGAGACTCTGCCGGACGGGCTGACATAGCTGGCCGTGAACCGGCCGGTGCCGCGCGTCATGGCGGCCTGGGCCGCGGCGCGGGCAAGGTCGCGATCGTGGTCCGCCCAGATGTCGAAATAGTTCGACCCGACAACCGCCGCCGCATCGCAGACCACGAGGCTCAGACAACCATGCGAATTGATGCGCCGCAACGTCCCGTCGAGGTCGAGGATCTGGACGCAGTCCTGGGTGCTGTCGAACAGAATGTCGGCAAGACTGTCGGCAAAGGTGTCGTCCCGTCGCCGGTCCCGATGATCCAACCCACCCATCGGGTGACCGAGCTTCAGTGCACGCTCGTTATCAGCCATTTGTGTGCCTTTGCAAAAATCATCAGTCGCATTGCCGATTCTGCAAGTTTTTCCGGCATTGACAAGTCATGTTGCCAGCACGGCGCGGCGCGGAGATAGACCGGGCCGGGCAGCACGCCCCGTCTGTGGCCCCGCGGGCCGGGCCGCGCCGGTCAGGCGCCGCCGTCCGAGATCGCCGCCGCGATGGTCTCGAGGTGTCTCGCCATCGCTGTCGCCGCGGCCTCTGCGTCCGCCCCGGCGATGGCCGCCACGACCCGGTCGTGCTGATCGCTGTGAAAGCTGCGGAATTCGGTGACCCCGATGCGCCGGTAGGTGCGATCCCATTGCCGCTGCCACGCGACCCGGCGACGCGCGCCCGACAGGTAGTCGAGAAACCCGATCAGCACCGGGTTGCGGGTGGCCTGCGCAATCGCCCGGTGAAAGGCATCGTCCGCCTGCTCGCAGGCCGCGCGGTCCCGCGCGTCGCGACCGGCCTCCACCCTGGCGCGCAGATGGGCCACGTCCGCCGCATCGGCACAGCGCGCGGCCTCGGCGGCCACCATCGGCTCCAGCAGGATGCGGGCCTGCATCAGATCGGGCGGGGTCGCCCCCTCGACCAGCACCGTGTCGCGGATCGGCAGGTGGCGCGGCCTCTGCCCGCGGAACGCGCCCTGGCCCACATGCCGCCAGATCTCGCCACTGGCTTCCAGCGCGGCCAGACCCTTGCGCAAACTCTCGCGGCTGCAGCCGATCTGACGCGCCAGGGCCCTCTCGGGCGGCAGGCGGTCGCCGACATCCGGGGCGATCCGGTCGATCAGCCGCGCAAGATCGGCGGCAAGGGTCTGGGGCGTGGCGCGGGGCATCGGACGGTGTCCTTTCCGGACCAATTTGCAGACCAATGCGCCCTGCGGCAAGAGGCCCAGTCAACGTCCCTTGCCGAAACGGAAATCCGATGGTCGAACTTCTGTTGCTCTGTGTTGCCGGTTTCGCCGCGGGCGTCCTGAACGCCGTGGCGGGGGGCGGCACGTTCCTGACGCTGCCGACGCTGATCTATCTGGGCATTCCGCCGGTCAGCGCCAATGCCACGGCGACGCTGACCGCATTGCCGGGCTACCTCGCCAGTGCCTGGGCGTTTCGCCACGACATGCAGGCCGAGGGTCGTCTCGGGCTGCGCGCCATCATGGGCATCGCGGTCGCGGGCAGCTTTCTGGGAGCCTTGTTGCTGATCATCACCCCCGGCGAGACGTTTTCCTGGGTGGTGCCGTGGCTGCTGTTGGTCGCCACCGTGCTGTTCGCCGCCGGTCCGGCGCTGTTGCGGCGTGTCCGGCAGCGGGGCACCGGCGATGCGGGCCCGGCCCTGTCGGCGGTGGCGCTCCTCGCCGTGTCGATCTATGGCGGATATTTCAACGGCGGGCTCGGGATCATGCTGCTGGCGACCTTCGGCCTGCTTGGCTACGTCAACCTGCACGGCATGAACGGGCTGAAGAACGTGCTGTCGGCGCTGCTGTCGCTGATCTCGGCGCTGACCTTCGTGGTGGCGGGCCTGATCGCGTGGGAGCAGGCGCTGGTCATGTCCGCCGCCGCCGCACTGGGCGGCTACGTCGGCGCGCGCGCCAGCCGCCAGATCGTCCGGACCGACCTGCTGCGCCATTTCGTCACCGCCGTCGGCGCCACCATGACGCTGATCTTCTTCATGACGTGACGGCCAGCGGTGCGTCTGTCGGCGCGCGTACCCCTTGCAGCCAGTCGCGGATGGCACCGGGATCCGGCGCCAATGCAACAGCGCAGTCTTCGGTGAAGGCATGGAACGCCGCGGCGTTGAGGCTGTTCAGCCCGACGATCACCGGCACGTCCCGCAACAGCGCCTCGGCGATGACGGGCCGGAACCCGCGCCCGTCGGCTTCGTGCTTGCCGAACTTGTTGACGATCAGCACATCGACGCCCCGCGCCAGATCCGCCGTGACCAGCCCGACGGCGCTTTCGAGGGTCGAGGGATCGAGCCTGCATCCCCGCGCATCGCGCCCGAGGCTTTGCGAAATACGCAGCACCGGCCCGTCCGGCAGGACCTGCACATCCATGTCGCAGGGATGGGAGTCGCGCTCGGTGTTGATCTGGACCGTGCCGCTGGTGCGGTACCCCAGCGCGGCAAGGTCCTGCGCCACCGTGTAAAGCAGGCGGTCCGTGTCGCCGCGCCCCGGGGCCATTGTATAGGCGATGTTCATCGTGACGGGTCCTTATCTGTCGCAGAACGGCTGGAATTCGACCATCGCGCCCGTCGGAAGGCTGTCGGCCTCTGCCGGGATCAACACGAGGCCATCGGCATCGGGAAGCGTGGATACACGCCCCGAATGTGTCGCCGCGTCGACCGCGACCACATCCCGCCCCAACCCATCCATGCCGGTGATCCGCGCAAGCCGCAATTCGCAGCGTCCGGGTTTGTGCCGCAAGCCGCCTTCCAGCACCGCGATCCTGCGTCCGGACGGGGCCTGCGTGCCGCCCGCGAGGCGTCCCAGCAGCGCCATTCCGAACAGCTGCCACGTGACAAACGCCGATAGCGGATTGCCCGGCAACCCCAGCCAGAAGGTGGCCCCCAGCCGCCCGAACGAGACCGGCTTGCCCGGCTTGATCGCCACGCCGCTGAAAAGGATCGACGCGCCAAGCGCGCTCAGCGCCGGCTTGACGTGATCTTCCTCGCCCACGGAAATGCCGCCCGTGGTCACGATCAGATCCACGTTCGGGGCCAGGGCCGCCAGTTGGTGACGCAGATCGCGCGGCTGATCCTTGCCGCGCCCCACATGCACCAGCGCGACCTCGGGACCGGTCAGCGCGGCCCGCAGCATCGGCGTGTTCACATCGTGGATGGCGGCGGGCTGCAGGGCCTGCCCGGGGGCGCTGACCTCGTCCCCGGTCACAATCAGCGCCACGCGCACACGCCGCCGCACCGTCACCGTGTCAAAGCCCGCGGCAGCCGAGGCCGCGATGTCCCGCGTCGTCAATCGGCGACCGGCCGGCAGCACCGGCGCCCCGGCGGCCATGTCTTCACCCGCACGCCGGATATGGGCGTGCCGCGCGACCCTGTGCCGGACCACGATGCCGCCGTCGACGCGCCGCACGTCTTCCTGCATCACCATCGCATCCGCCCCGTCGGGGATCGGCGCGCCGGTGAAGATCTGCGCGGCGGTGCCCTGGCCGACGCCATCCCGACCTGCCTGCCCTGCCGCGATCCGCGACCTGACGGCAAGCTGCCACGGCCCGTCCCCGGTCAGCGAGCGCACGGCGATCGCGTAGCCATCCATCGCCGCGTTGTCGAAAGGCGGCACCGGTGTGCGGGCGTGGACCGGCTTGGCCAGAACGCGCCCAAGCGCTGCATCAAGGCCGATGCGCGCGACCTGCCGGACGGGCATGACGGTGTCCGCGATACGGGCCAGGGCGGCGTCGATCGGGATGATCCCGCCGGTGGCCGCGACCTCGTCGCAACCGCAGCCCGACCCTTCGATATGAGCGACAACCGTCATTGCGCAGCCTCCTTCTGGAAATGCCCCGGCCCGAGGGTGCAGTCGAGATCGCGCAGGCGACCATCGGCGAGTCCGTAGATCAGCCCGTGCACCCGGATATCGAGCCCTCCGGCCCAGGCCCGTTGCAGGATCGGGGTCTCGCCGACCCGCCGGACGCCTTCGACCACGTTGAGCTCGGCCAGCTTGTCGCGGCGCGCCTCGATGCCCGTTTCCTGCGCCAGATCGACCGCATAGGCGCGGGCGAGACGGCGGATCGGCTCGAGCCAGTGGTCGGCCAGTCCGTGCGGCAGATCCTCGGTCGCGGCTTTCACGCCGCCGCAGCCATAATGCCCGCAGACGATGATTTCCCGGATCCTCAGCGCGTCCACCGCGAATTCCAGCGCCGAAAGCATGTTCATGTCTGCCGAATGGATCACGTTGGCCACGTTGCGGTGCACGAAGACCTCGCCCGGGTCGAGCCCCGCCACCACGTTCGCGGGCACCCGGCTGTCGGAACAGCCGATCCAGAAGAACTCGGGCGATTGCCGAAGCGCAAGGCGGGCGAAGTAGCCGGGCTCTTCGGTGGATTTCCGGGTCGACCATTGCACGTTGCGGTCCAGCAGATCGGCGATCATGTCCCGTGTCCCCGTGTCGGTCGATGGGCCCTCGCAACGACCCGACCCGGATGACGCGACGCGGTCGCACCGGCGTGCGGTCGCAGGCGCGATGTTCTGGTCTGGGCTCTTGTGGGTCGGTCGTGGCCGGAATGCAGCATGTCGATCACCGTTCTGGGTTTCCTTTTATCAAGGCCACGTCCCGCCGCATTGGCGGTCGGCCCGGTCGGTTTTGTCGGCGGCGGTACGGGCCTTCGATCACACCGCCTTCAGATCCGCCCCTTCGATCTTCGAGGCCGTGACCAGCCGATCCACGAATGCGCGGGCCTGCCTTGCCCAGGCGGCTTTCTCGACCGCCTCGGCGATCTTGTCGCGCACCGCCTCGAAGGGCAGCACCTGTCCCTCGGCGACCGCATCCATGCGGATCAGGTGATAGCCGTGACGGGTCAGCACCGGCTCTGGTGTGATGTCGCCTTCGCCGAGCCTGCGCAGCGCCGCCTCGAATTCGGGCACGGTATCGCCCGGGCCCAACTGGCCCAGCGCGCCGCCCGACGTTTTCGAGCCGCAATCGCTTTCGCGCGCCGCCAGTGCCGCAAAGCCGTCCGGTGCGCCGACCACCAGTGGCAGCGCCGCGTTGGCCCGCGCATGCGCCTTGTCGCGGGCCTTGGCATCGCGCGGATCGCAGGCGAACAGGATGTGCGACACCTCCCAGAGCGGCGGCGACCGGAACCGTGACGGGTCCTTGCGCCACTCGGCCTCGATCTCGGCGTCGCCGGGCGCGTCCACTTCGACGGCCTGTTCGAGAAGGCCCCGGATCTGCGCCTCCTCGTCGGTCTCGAAGCGGCCCGGACCGACTTCCTGACGCTCGGGCGCGATGTCGCGGGCCCGGGCCTCCTGCAGTAGCAGGGTGCGGATGGCGACCGCATTGGCCGCCTTGCGCCAGGCGATGCCGGGCTTGCCCTTGGGGGCCGCGTGGTTCTGGGTCTCGGCGGCAACCACCGCGTGCGGAACCTGTTCGCCGTTGACGACGAGGTCGGGAAAAAGTGCAGCGTTCATGCCCCTCACTCCGCCGGGCGCGGCGCGGTCGCGCGCGTGGGTTTCGCCGATTTGCGTGCCGGAAGATCGGCGCGCTGCGGCAGCGACGTCCGACGCCGCGAACGGACGATCTGGTAGCCCGGGCGCAGCAGGTACCGGAACGGTGCCGCAAAGCCCGAGATCATGTGCACCAGCCGCGTGAACGGAAACAGGATGGTGATCAGCAGCCCCAGAAAGATATGCGCCTTGTAGAGCCAATGCACGTCCACGACCTGCGCCCAGGCATTGAGGTTGAGCAGCACAACGCTTTGCGACCAGGTCATGAAGCGGACCATCTCGGCGCCGTCCATATGCTGCAGGGTCAGGAAGATGGTGCCCAGACCGATGAACAACTGCAGCCAGATCAGCACCAGGATGCCGATATCCGCAAAGCTGGTGGTCTGCCAGATGCGCGGATCGGTAACCCGGCGATGGATCAGCAGCGAGGCCCCGATCAGCGCCGCGATACCTGCCGTTCCGCCCAGCAGAACCGCCAGCCACTGCTTCAGCGCATAGGGGATGCCCAGCGCATCCAGCACCGTGATCGGGGTGAAAAGGCCGATCAGGTGGCCGCCGAACACGGTGATGATGCCGACATGGAACAGCACCGACCCCCACCAGAGCTGACGCCCGCGCAAAAGCTGGCTGGACGAGGATTTCCAGGTGAAGGGGTCGCGTTCATAGCGTGCGATCGAGCCCACGATCAGAACCGTCAGCGCGATATAGGGCATGACCCCGAAGATGAAGAAGTCGATGTCGAAATTGGCGAACATGTCGGTGTCTCCCTATTCGGCCGCGTAAGGCGGTGCCGGGGTTACGGGGGTGTCCATGCGCGCCAGCATGTCGCGCACTTGCGGGCAGCCGGCGTTCGGGTCGGGGCCGAAAAGCACCTCGCTTTCCTCCCAGACCTCGTCCAGCGCCTCGAGATCGGTGGGGTCGTCGTCCGGCTCTGCCAGCATGGCGCTCACCGAAGCATCGTCCGCCTTGGCCCCCGCCAGTTGCAGGAGCCCCGCGAAAACCGCGCCATAGGGGCTGTCGCGCCGCGCCAGCCGGGTCGCCAGCGCGTCGAAGATATGCGCCGCGTCGGCCAGGATTTCCTGCGACTCGGCGAAGGGCCGGGTCGACAGAAATTCGAGCAGTACCGGCAGGTGATCGGGCAATTCCGGCGTGGCGGGATCAAAGCCCCCTGCCCGGTAGGTTTCGATCAGCGACACCATCGCGCCGCCCCGGTCCCGGCTTTCGCCATGCACATGTTCGAACAGGTTGAGCGACAGCGTGCGCGACCGGTCGAAAAGCAGCACGAACCGCTCTTCAAGCTCGTAGATGTCGCGCGACGCCAGTTCCTCGACCAGCGGGCGCAAACCCCGGCGCACGGCGGATGTCATGCGCGTGTCCGAGGCCAGAACGCCACCGATCTCGGGCATGGCGTGCTGCAATTCGCGTGTCGGATAGCTCAGGATCAGCGACAGGGCTTTCAACGTGCGGTCCATATCACATCACCTCCGTGGGCATTTTCAGGGGTTTCTTGGAGCCGCCGAACAGCGACCCTTTCGACGTGCCCGTCGAGCAGCCATTGGTGTCGGTAAAGCCGCATCCGCCGCGCAGGTCGTAGGCTTCCTCGACCTGTTCGCGATGCGTCGTCGGGATCACGAAACGGTCCTCGTAATCCGCCAGCGCCATGATCTTGTACATGTCCTCGATCACCCGGCCTGACAGCCCGACGCGGGCCGCGATGGCCTCGTCGATGACGCCCTCCACGGTCTTCGAGCGCATGTAGGACCGCATCGCCAGCATCCGTTCCAGCGCGTTGACCACCGGTTCCTCGTCGCCCGCGGTCAGCATGTTGGCCAGGTAGCGCACCGGGATGCGCAGGTTGCGCACGTCGGGCATCGCGCCGTCCATGCCGATGGCGCCTGCCTCGGCCGCGTTCTGGATCGGCGACAGGGGCGGGATATACCACACCATCGGCAGGGTGCGGTATTCGGGATGCAGCGGGAAGGCGACCTTCCACTCCATCGCCATCTTCCAGACCGGGCTTTCCTGCGCCGCCTTGATCCAGTCCTCGGGGATGCCGTCCGCGCGCGCGGCCTCGATCACGCCGGGATCCTTGGGATCGAGGAAGACGTCAAGCTGCGCGTCGTAAAGCTCTTTCTCGTCGGGGACACTCGCCGCGCTTTCGATCTTGTCGGCATCATAGAGCATCACGCCGATATAGCGGATGCGCCCGACGCAGGTTTCCGAACAGACCGTGGGATTGCCCGATTCGATGCGCGGGTAGCACAGCGTGCACTTCTCGGATTTGCCGGTAGACCAGTTGTAATAGACCTTCTTGTAAGGGCAGCCCGAGACGCACATGCGCCAGCCGCGGCACTTTTCCTGATCGATCAGGACGATGCCGTCCTCTTCGCGCTTGTAGATCGCCCCCGACGGGCAGGACGCGGCACAGGTCGGGTTGAGGCAATGCTCGCAGAGCCTCGGCAGGTACATCATGAAGGTGTTTTCATACTCGCCGTAGATTTCCTTCTGGATGCCTTCGAAGTTGTAATCCGCGGACCGTTTCGAGAATTCGCCGCCCAGGATCTCGTCCCAGTTGGGCCCTTTCTCGATCTTCTCCATCCGCTCTCCGGTGATCTTCGAACGCGGGCGGGCAGTCGGAAACGCCTTGCCCTCGGGGGCGGATTTCAGGTGGTCGTAGTCGAAATCGAACGGCTCGTAATAGTCGTCGATCTCGGGCATGGACGGGTTCGAGAAGATGTTCGCGAGGATGCGCCACTTGCTGCCCTGCCTCGGTTGCAGCTTGCCCGCCTTGGTCCGTTCCCAGCCGCCATTCCAGCGCGCCTGGTTTTCCCAGTCGGTCGGATAGCCGGTGCCGGGCTTGGTCTCGACGTTGTTGAACCAGGCGTATTCGACGCCGTCGCGGCTGGTCCAGACGTTCTTGCAGGTGACAGAGCAGGTGTGGCACCCGATACATTTGTCGAGGTTCAGCACCATGCCGATTTGTGCGCGGATTCTCATTCTGCCGCCTCCTTTTCGCTCGCATCGGATGCGCTTTCCGCATCGAGCCAGTCGACCTTCTTCATTTTACGGACGACGACGAACTCGTCCCGGTTCGATCCCACGGTGCCGTAATAGTTGAAGCCGTAGGATTGCTGGGCATAGCCGCCGATCATGTGGGTGGGTTTCAGCACCGTGCGCGTCACCGAGTTGTGGATGCCGCCGCGATTGCCGGTCTTTTCAGAGCCGGGGGTGTTCACGATCTTTTCCTGCGCGTGATACATGAAGGTCGTGCCTTCCTTGATCCGCTGCGACACCACCGCCCGCGCGGTCAGCGCGCCGTTGACGTTGTAAAGCTCGATCCAGTCGTTATCGACGATGCCCGCGGACTTCGCGTCCACCTCCGAGATCCAGACCACCGGGCCGCCGCGATTGAGCGTCAGCATCAGCAGGTTGTCGGTATAGGTCGAATGGATGCCCCATTTCTGGTGCGGCGTGATGAAGTTCAGCACAAGCGTATCGCCCGCGTCCTGCACCTCCTTGGTGACCGATTTGACGTCGATCGGCGGCCGGTAGGACATGAAGCCTTCGCCGAAGGCCCGCATCCACAGGTGATCCTGATAAAGCTGCTGCCGCCCGGTCAGCGTCCGCCACGGGATCAGTTCGTGCACGTTGGTGTAGCCCGCGTTGTAGCTGACCTTTTCGCTCTCGATGCCCGACCAGGTCGGCGACGAGATGATCTTGCGCGGTTGCGCCGCGATGTCGCGGAAGCGGATCTTGTTGTGATGCTCGCCCTCGGCCAGGTGGGCATGTTCGCGGCCCGTGGCCTTGCCAAGCGCCTCCCATGCCTTGACCGCGACCTCGCCATTGGTCTCGGGGGCCAGCATCAGGATGACCTCGCAGGCGTCGATCGCGGTGTCGATCTTCGGGCGACCGGCGGCGGCACCGTCCAGTTGCACGCCGTTCAGCGCGGCAAGATTGTCGATCTCGTCCTGGGTGTTCCAGGTGATCCCCTTGCCGCCGTTGCCCAGCTTGTCGAGCAGCGGGCCAAGGGCGGTGAACCGGTCGTAGATCGCGGTATAGTCCCGTTCCACGGCCACGAAAGCGGGCGCGGTCTTGCCGGGGATCAGGTCGCATTCGCCCTTTTTCCAGTCCTTCACCTGGTCCTGGGCAATCTCGGCGGGGGTGTCGTGCAGGATCGGCAGGGCGACGACATCGGTCTCCTTGCCAAGGTATCCCGGCGCGATTTCCTGGAACTTCTTGGCGATGGCCTTGAAGATTTCCCAGTCGGATTTCGACTCGTAGGCCGGGTCCACCGCCGCCTGCAGCGGGTGGATGAACGGGTGCATGTCCGAGGTGTTCATGTCGTTCTTTTCGTACCAGCTGGCGGTCGGCAGAACGATGTCGGAATAGACGCAGGTGGTGGACATGCGGAAGTCGATGGTCACCAAGAGGTCGAGCTTGCCGCGCGGCGCGTCCTTGTGCCACTTGGCCTCTTTCGGAAGCTGGCCGCCCTCTTCGCCCAGATCCTTGCCCATGACGCCGTTGTCGGTGCCCAGCAGGTGCTTGAGGAAATACTCGTGCCCCTTGCCCGACGATCCCAGAAGGTTCGAGCGCCAGACGAACAGGTTGCGCGGCCAGTTCTCGGGCGCGTCCGGGTCTTCGCAGGACATCTGCAAATCACCCGCCTTCAGCGTCTCGGCGATATAGGCCGGGATTTCCTTGCCGGCCTTCCTGGCGGCCTTGGCGACTTCAAGCGGGTTGGTCTTGAGTTGCGGTGCCGACGGCAGCCAGCCCATGCGCTCGGCGCGGATGTTGTAGTCGATCAGGCTTGCGTCCCAATCACCCTCAGGCGCGGTCGGCGACAGGATCTCTTCGGCCTTCAGCGTCTCGTAGCGCCACTGGTCGGTATGCGCATACCACGCCGAGGTCGAGTTCATGTGCCGCGGCGGACGCGTCCAGTCGAGCGCGAAGGCCAGAGGCTGCCAGCCGGTCTGCGGACGCAGCTTTTCCTGGCCCACGTAATGCGCCCAGCCGCCGCCCGACTGGCCGACGCAGCCGCACATCACAAGCATGTTGATGACACCGCGATAGTTCATGTCCATGTGGAACCAGTGGTTCATCGCGGCGCCGATGATGATCATCGACTTGCCTTGCGTCTTGCGCGCGTTGTCGGCGAATTCGCGGGCGACATGGATGATCTTGTCGGCCTTCACGCCAGTGATCTTCTCGGCCCAGGCGGGGGTGCCGGGCATGTCGTTGGCGTAATCGTTGGTCACCCAATCGCCGCCCAGCCCCCGGTCGAGACCGTAGTTGGCGCAGAACAGGTCGAACACCGTGGCGACCAGCACCTCGCCCTCGGCGGTCATCACCTTCTTGACCGGGATGTTGCGGGTCAGCACGTCGGGGTGCTTGGCATCGGTGGCGAACTGGCCGAAGGTCTGGCCGCCGAAATACGGAAAATCGACGCCGACCACCTCTTCGCGGTCCTCTTCCAGCACCAGCGACATCTTGAGCCGGGTGTCGGTCGCCTTGGCGCGTTCCTCGAGGTTCCATTCACCGTCTTCGCCCCAGCGATACCCGATAGAGCCGTTGGGCGCGACGAGGCTCTTGCTCAGCTCGTCGAAGGCCACGGTCTTCCATTCGGGGTTGTTGGCCTCGCCCAGCTTGTCGTCCAGATCGTCGGCGCGCAGGAAGCGGCCCGGCACCAGCCGGCCCTCTTTGGCGTCGAGCTTCACCAGCATCGGGAAATCCGAGTACTTGCGGGTATAATCCTCGAAATACTCGGTCTGGCGGTCGAGGTGGAACTCGCGCAGGATGACATGCCCGAAGGCCATCGCCAGCGCCGCGTCGGTGCCCTGCTTGGCATTGAGCCAGACATCGCCGAATTTCGCGGCCTCGGAGTAGTCCGGGCAGATCACCGCGGACTTGGTGCCCTTGTAGCGCGCCTCGGTGTAGAAATGCGCATCCGGCGTCCGCGTCTGCGGCACGTTCGAGCCCCAGAGCAGAAGGTAGCCCGCGTTGTACCAGTCGGCGCTTTCGGGCACGTCGGTCTGTTCGCCCCAGGTCATCGGCGAGGCCGGCGGCAGGTCGCAATACCAGTCGTAGAACGACATGCAGACGCCGCCCATCAGCGACAGGTAGCGCGACCCCGCCGCATAGCTGACCATCGACATCGCCGGGATCGGCGAGAAGCCGAAGACCCGGTCGGGGCCGTAGGTCTTGGCGGTATAGGCGTTTGCCGCCGCCGTGATCTCGGTCGCCTCGTCCCAGGTGGCGCGCACGAACCCGCCCTTGCCGCGCGTCTCGACGTAAGAGGCGCGCAGCACCGGGTCGGCCTGCAGCTTGGTCCAGGCCGCGATCGGGTCCATCGTCTCGCGCATCCGGCGCCAGACCTTCATCAGCCGCCCCCGCACCAGCGGGTTCTTCACCCGGTTGGCGGAATAGAGATACCAGCTGTAGCTGGCCCCCCGGGCGCAGCCGCGCGGCTCGTGGTTGGGCAGATCGGCGCGGGTGCGCGGATAGTCGGTCTGCTGCGTCTCCCAGGTGACGATCCCGGACTTGACGTAGATCTTCCAGGAACACGACCCGGTGCAGTTCACCCCGTGGGTCGAGCGGACGACCTTGTCGTGCCGCCAGCGGTTCCGGTAGGTGTCCTCCCAGTCGCGGTTTTCGCGGGTGACCTGGCCATGACCGTCTGAGAACTGGTCCAGTTCCCTGGATTGCAGGAAGTTCAGTCTGTCGAGCAGATGGCTCATGTCGCGGTCCTTTCTTGTGCGGCGGGTTGGGGAATGGCGGCTCGGCCGCGTCCCGCCTCGATGTCATGCAGAAGCCCGCCGGGCCGGGTGTAGAAGACCCAGGTCACGATCAGGCAGATCACGTAGAAGCCGAGGAACGCCCAGAGCGCACCGTTGGGCGCCCCGGTCATGGCGATCGACGTGCCGTAGAGCTTGGGAATGAAGAACGCCCCGTAGGCGGCGATGGCGCTGGTGAAGGCGATGATCGCGGCGCTTTCACGTTCGGCCTGCTTGCGCGACGCGACGGCGTCCAGATTTGGCATCAGGCGCGGTATTTCGCGGCCCATGATCGCCGGGATCATCTGGAAGGTCGACGCGTTGCCGATACCGGTCAGCAGGAACAGCGCCATGAAGCAGGCGAAGAACCCGATGAAGCTGCCGCCCTGCCCGTCCGATGGCAGAAAGGTGATCACGCCGAAGACCGCGACGATCATGCCGAGGAAGGTCCAAAAGGTGACCCGCCCGCCGCCGAAGCGGTCGCTGATCCAGCCGGTGCCCGCGCGGCTCAGCGCGCCGACAAGCGGGCCGAGGAACACGTATTGCAGCGCGTTCACTTCGGGGAACATCAGCCGGGTCAGCAGCGGGAAGCCCGCCGAATAGCCGATGAAGCTGCCGAAGGTGCCGGTGTAGAGCACGCACATCACCCAGTTGTGGAACCGGCTGAAGATGATCGCCTGATCGCGGAAGCTGGCCTTGGCGTCGGCGATATCGTTCATGCCGAGCCATGCCGCGACAGTGGCGACCAGGATGAACGGCACCCAGACAAAGCCCGCGTTCTGCATCCACAGCTCGGTGCCGTTGTCCAGCGTCACGGGCGCGCCGCCCATGGCCCCGAACACGCCCATGGTGATGACGATCGGCACCAGAAACTGCATGACCGACACGCCAAGGTTGCCAAGACCCGCATTGAGCGCCAGCGCGTTGCCCTTCTCGGCCTTGGGGAAGAAGTAGGCGATATTGGCCATGGACGAGGCGAAGTTGCCGCCGCCAAGACCGCAGAGCAGCGCCAGCACCAGGAAGATCAGGTAAGGTGTCTCGGGGTTCTGTACCGCGTAGCCGATGCCGATGGCCGGGGCCAGAAGCGACGCGGTCGACAGCGTCGTCCAGAGCCTGCCGCCGAAGATCGGCACCATGAAGCTGTAGAAGATCCTCAGCGTGGCGCCCGAGAGACCCGGCAAGGCGGCCAGCCAGAACAGCTGCGACGAGGTGAAGTCAAACCCGATGGCAGGCAAACGCGCGACCACCATCGACCAGACCATCCAGACCGAAAAGGCCAGGAGCAGCGCCGGGATCGAGATCCACAGGTTGCGGCGCGCCACGGCGCGGCCTTTCTTGGCCCAGAAGTCCGGGTCTTCGGGTTGCCATTCGACCAGGGTGCGCGGCATGACCGTGCGCTCGGGCGAATGGATTTCCTGCATCTCGGGCAGTTCGGGCAGCGTGTCGAGTGCGGCCCCATGCGCGGCGCGTTCCATCGCCCGGACCGACAGGTGCATCCATCCCAGCGAGATCACGACAACGCCGAACAGAAGCGCGAAGCAGCTTGTATAGATGCCGGTCAGTTCAAGCAGCGCGCCGAAGCCGATGGGCAGCACAAAGCCGCCAAGCCCGCCGATCATGCCCACAAGGCCACCGACCGCGCCGACATGATTGGGGTAATAGACCGGGATATGCTTGAACACCGCCGCCTTGCCGAGGCTCATGAAGAAGCCCAGGACAAACAGCGTGATGACGAAGGGCAGTACGCCCATCTGGGTCGAGAAGGCAATCGGGCCGTTCTTGCCCTGGATGACGTAGTCGGTCGGTGGATAGGACAGCATGAACAGCAGCGCCAAGCTGAAGCCGAAGGTCCAGTACATGACCTTGCGCGCGCCGACCTGGTCCGACAGATGCCCGCCATAGGCGCGGAACAGCGACGCCGAAAGCGAGAATGCCGCCGCCGCCATGCCCGCGGTGCGCACGTCAAGTCCGTAGACGTCGATCAGGTAGTGCGGCATCCACAGCGCCAGCGCCACGAAGGCCCCGAAAACGAAGAAATAGTACAGCGAGAAGCGCCAGACCTGCAGGTTGCGCAGCGGCGCGAATTGCTGGGCGAGGCTCGGGGCCTTGACGCCCGTCTTGCGCCGCTCGACCAGTTCGGGGTCGTCCTTGGCGAAGACCCAGAACACCAGCGCCATGATCGCAAGCCCGATGGCCCAGACATGCGCAACGCCCTGCCAGCCATAGGCCACCATCACGAAGGGGGCGACGAACTTGGTCACCGCCGCGCCGACATTGCCCGCGCCAAAGATCCCCAGCGCCGTGCCCTGGTGGCCCGCGTCATAGAAGCGCGACACATAGGCAACCCCGATGATGAACGAACCGCCCGCAAGGCCGATGCCCAGGGCCGCGACCAGATACATCGGATAGGTCGATGCGAAGGTCAGTGCCCATGTGGCCATCGCCGTCAGCAGCATCTGCGCGGTGAACACCAGACGTCCGCCGTATTTTTCAGTCCAGACACCCAGGAACAGACGGCTGATCGAGCCGGTCAGGATCGGTGTCGCCACCAGAAGTCCGAACTGGGCCTCGTTCAGCCCGAGCTCGGACTTGATGCCGACCCCGATGATGGAAAAGATCGTCCAGACCGCGAAACATGCGGTAAATGCGACCGTGCTGAGCCCGAGGGCCCTGTTCTGGTCGACCTTGCGGACGGTTCCGGCACTGTCCATTGTCTGTCCTCCTGACATCTGCGCGCAAATTGCCCAAGTCGGGCTTGACGGCAGAGGTGGCGGGTTCCGGTTTCGCGCGACTTGATCTGGATCACATCGCCGGAATAAACCGTGGAAAATATGACATATGCCAGATATATCATAACGTTACAGGACGCGGATCAATTCGGATCGTGCGGACATCAATCTTGCGATTGACAATTATCAAGCAGCTTATCAAAGTGTTTCAAATGCACATATCCCGGAAAAGAACGCGCAAATGCCTGAGTCGCATCTGACCGAAATTCGGGCCATCGACCTGTTCGCAGACATGACCGACGCCCATTTCGAAAGGCTGATGCGGGCCGCCTATGTTCAGAACTTCCCGCCGCGCATAGACCTGATCCGGGAAGAGGATCCGCCCGACTTCCTGCACGTTCTGCTGAGCGGCTCGGTCGATCTGTTCGCGTCATGGCAGGGGCGCGAAACCAGCATGGCGACGGTGCGCCCGGTGTCGACGTTCATCCTGGCCGCGACGGTCCGGGACCTGCCGTACCTGATGTCCGCCCGAACGCTTGAGAAAAGCCGCGTCGTCCTCATCCCGTCGCAGGACGTGCGGCAGATCTTCGCCGTCGATCCCGGCTTTGCCAGCGCCATCGTGTCGGAACTGGCGCAGTGTTACCGATCCGTCATCAAGAGCACCAAGGATCTCAAGCTGCGCACGTCGCTGGAACGGCTGGCGAACTACCTGCTGCGGCAGAGCGATCGCACCGGATCGGCGGAATTCGACCTGAGCATGGAGAAGCGGCGGTTGGCCTCGTTTCTCGGCATGACACCGGAAAACCTCAGCCGGGCCTTTCGCGGGCTCGAACCCTACGGCGTCATCGTCTCGAAGTCGCGCATCACGATCGGCGATCACGACAGCCTGAGCGCATTCGCCAAGCCTTCCCGGTTCATCGACGATCACACCGCCTGACAGCACGTGCGGCGCGTCAGGCAGCCGGACGCGGGGCGCGGTGGCCCGTCATGATCCGCATCGCGCCGGGCGTGACGGGCCACGCCGCGCGGGCGTCAGGGCAGAAAGCGCCGGATCAGTTGGCGCACAACCGCTCGAGCCTGGGCCTGTTGGGGCAGAACGATGGCGCAGACGCCCCGTCGGCCGCGGTTTCAAGCCAGGTCTTGCAGGTCTCTGCGTTTTCGCAGCTCAGACAGGTATACACCGCCGAGCGCAGTTCGTTCGGATCGGCAACGCCGCTCTTGAGGCCCTTGATCGCACCGGTGGCGTGGAACATTTCGGCCATCAGGCCAAGCCGGTCGCTGCGGGCGGTGAAATAGGCGCCGATTGATTCGCGCAAGGTCATGTCTTGGTCTCCTTGTGGTGTCCCGACGCCCGGAGACGCAGGATGGTGTGACGGTTGGGGCAAAACTCCGGAGGCTGCGCGCCGACGTCGGCGTCGTCCAGCCACGGCGCGCAGATGTCTGCGCCGGTGCAGGTGTGGCAGTTGACGATGCTTCGGCGAATGTCGTCTGCCATCGACGCGGATACAGGGCCCGAGGGCGGGACCGCCCCCGTCACGTGCAGCATCCTGCGTCGCAACAGCATCCGGTCTTCGAACGCACGAAGTGTCGTTTCGAACAGGTCCAGGGTCATGAAACGACGCACCTCTCGGTGTAAATCGTTTCCGACGGTACACCTGGGGCAAAGAGCCGACGTTGATCTATCGCAACTTCCCTGCAGCGGGCATGTGCGCGACCTGTCAGCCCAGCGGGGGGACCCCGAACAGCCATGGATGCAACCAGAAGAGCCCGGCATAGAGCACGAGGCCGATGGCCAGCCGCATCAGTGCCCCGGGTCCGGAGGCGGGTCGGACATGCGCGGGCCTTGCGGTCACGGCATCGCGCAGACGTGTCCAATCCGGGCCCAGCTCGCGCTTGCGCCGCCGGTCCACCAGCCGACCGCCAAGCGCCGCGAACAGCGCGAAGGTGCCGAACAGCAGCACATGCGCCAGATCGCCGTTGGGCACCATATGCGACGCCGCCCAAAGCGCCAGCGCCAGCAGCAACGGATGCCGCGTGACCCGGACGATCCCGGCACGCGCGGGCGCAAACAGATGATTTCGCGCGCCGCCGAACGAAAACGGGTTCGGCCGCCCGATGCCCAGGGCCAGGATCAGGCAGACCGGCAGCATCACCGCGACCGGCACAAGGCGCTGCCAGGGGGCCTGTTCCCAAAGCGGCACGTAAGGCGCGCGCCCCGCCGCTCCGATCAGCCAGACCAGCACCGCCAGGGACAGCGCCGAATAGACCCATGTGAAGCCCGTCCGCCCCAGCCGATCCTGCAGCCACGGACGCAGCGGCGGGCGCAGCGGCAGCGAATGGGTCAGGAAAAAGCCGGCCCAGGCGGCGATGAACTCAAGCCAGCCCACCCGCCCCTAGCCTCCGGGCCGCTTGCCCGCTGGCAGCAACAGCAGAAGCCGTCCGTAGACCACCGCAAAGCCGCCGAACGCCGCGATCCAGCTTGCCCCGGCAAGCATGTGCAGCCCGTCTGCCGCGCCGGGCCAGAGCCCCGCGCCGACGCGGGCCAGAACCGCCACCAGCAGCGCAAGGTAGATGCCGACGGTGGCCGGTCCCGCCGCAAGGGTCTGACCGGTGTGGCCAAGGGTGGCCCGGGTCATCACCGCCAGCGTCATCAGCCCGATGGCACCCGCCATCCAGAGGTGCTGCGCCGCGCCCGCGCCGAAACTTCCGGGCCAGAGGGCCGCCGCGCCGAGAGCCAGCGCGCCGAGCGGCACCAGCCCGTAGCCCGCGTGCAGCACCGTGACCAGCGGCTCTGCCAGGGTCCGATCGCCTGCCCATCGCGCCAGGCGGGCAAGGTGCGCGATGCCCGCAAGCAGCAGTGCTACGCCGGTCAGCGGATGCAGCGGCACCACCACCCAGAACGCCAGCGCCCCCAGCAGGATCAGCAACGCGGCCTTGTCGAAGCGCTGCATCGGCGGTGTCGGCAGCCGCCCGCCGCCGCGTTTGGCAAGCCAGTTGCGGGTGAAGGACGGCACCACCCGCCCGCCGATCACCGCGATCATCATCACCCCGGCCCCCAGCCCGAGACGCAGCCCGTGGCCCTGCGCGGCATAGGCCCCGGTCGCGGCCTCATAGTGAAACAGCGCATTGCCGATGGCGAAGACCGCCAGCATGCCAAGCACCACCAGGTTGCGCCAGTTCTTGCCAGCCACGATCTCGCGTGCGATCACCATCCCCAGCGCCACCGGAAACACCAGATCGACCAGCGCCACCACAAGCGGCGACAGCGCCATCGACGCCGCCACCGCGATGCGCCCCGCCACCCAGAGCACGAACAGCCCGCCCAGGGGCCAGCCCACGATCGGCAGGCGCCCGGTCCAGTTCGGCACCGCCGTCAGCAAGAAGCCCGCGACCACCGCCGACAGGTAGCCGAACAGGAACTCATGCGCATGCCAGGACACCGGGTCGAACGCCAGGGGCAGCGTCAGCGCCCCCGACAGCATCGGAATCCAGAGCGCCATCGCCAGCGCCGCCCAGATCGCCGCCCCCAGAAAGAACGGGCGGAAACCGAAGGTCAATATCGCCGGGCCGCGCCAGGCGCGCATCTGTTCCGCCGTGCTGCTCATGGGAACTCCTGTGGGGTCTGCACCCCCGCTTCGGTCAGAATGACGCCGAGCGGGATGTCGTGCGGTTGCGGATAGATCGTCGCCAGTCGCGCCGACTGAAAGCCGATCCCGATGGTGAAGGGGCGCGGATCGCTGGCCGCCAGCGTCCGGTCGAAGTAGCCGCCGCCATAGCCCAGCCGGTAGCCATCGCTGTCCCAGCCCATCAAGGGGGCCAACATGACGTCGGGCACCAGGGCGTCCGCGTCGGGGGGCGGCACCGGGATGTTCCAGTGGCCGCGCACCATCGCTGTCTCGGGTGTCCAGCGGCGAAACACCAGCGGCGCGGCCCGGGTCTCGACGATGGGCAGGCAGAGAGTGACGCCCCCGGCGTGCAACTCCGCCATCAGTGGACGCAGGTCCGGCTCTCCCTTGATGGGCCAATACGCTGACAGCACCCTGCCCCGCAGGGCCGCCCCGCCGCCCGCCGCATCCCGGTCGAGCGGTGCCGACAAGAGCCCGCGCAGATGCCCGGCGATGGCCGCTCCGGCCGCCGCCCGATCGGCGACGCTCAGCGCCTGCCGTTCGGTGCGCAGGCGGGCCCGTTCGGCGTGCCGCCACCGGGCCACGTCCCGGGCCTGATCGGCGGATACCGCCAGCGGGTCGAAATAATCCGGCGCGATCTCGCCCGCGAGGCAGGGCGGCGAGGCATAGTCCCTCGGTGCATCCGTGTCGTCGCTCATCAGGGTGTCTCCGTCTCTGTGCCGCCAGGGCAAAAATGCTGCGGTACCGTGTCTGGCAAGGCCGCGTGGCGCTGGCGTCTGGTAAAATGCGTCATGGCCCTGCCGCGTCTCCGGATCGGATCCCTTGCAGGATACGCCGCATCAGGCCGACCATCGCAAGCCCCCAGGCGACCAGCGCCACGACGATCAGCACGCTCGGGATCGGATCGAGGAAGCGATACCCCATGGCCCGGTCGAACTGGTAGGTGCTGGTGGTGTACATCGCCAGCGGGAACACCATGCCCCAGACCGCGGGCTCGTAGGTGAACCGGTCGCGCAGCCAGACGTAGCGCCAGGTCATCAGCGCGAACAGGAACGGAATCCACCAGCTTGCCACCGCCCAGAAGAAGAAGGTGAAGCCCCTGAGAAATGGCAGCAAGGGGCCGAGCATCGGCCAGGTCTCGCCGCGCAGGATCAGGATCGAGCCTGCCAGCGCCGTAATCGCGACCGCGCCCATGTTGATCCAATAGGGCGGGCTGAAATCCTCGCGGCTGAGCGGCACGAAGGTCAGCCGGTAGAAGATCAGCGGAATGATCGCCAGATACAGCATGCAGCCGATCATGAACATCGCAATGACCTGAAACTGGATCATCCCCGGCGGCGGCGTGGCGGTGTCGATGACGCCCCGCAGCACCACGACCGCCTGGGTCGAAACCGCAGCGATCAGCCAAGCCCCGTTGATGCCGCGCGCCAGCGTCGGCTTGCGTGGCCGCACCGTTACCGCCGTGAAAAAGGTATACATCACCCCGAACCACAGGATCAGGCCAAGCCACCAGAGCACCGTGCCGACCCCCGTCGCGCCCAGCACTACGACATTCTGCGTGCCCAGCACACAGGTGCCCGCGACGATGGTGAAGAAACCGGGCGCGCGCTGATGGTCCGAAACGTCGCGCAGCAGCAAGGGGCGAAACCGCAGGGCGCGGGCGATCGTCAAGGCCCAGAGGGTCGGATAGGCAATCCAGTTAACCACGATCAACGCCAGCGCCACGGCGCGCAGGCCCATGAATTCGCAGGCGATCGAGACCACCCCCGTGGCCATGACCAGCGCGAAATAGCCGGGAAACAGCGACCGCGCGCCGCTCAGGAAAACGCCGCGCAGACGGGGGCCGGTGCCGCCATCCCGGCGCGGTTCCGGGGGATCATCCCTGCGCATGGCGCACCAGCAGATCGAGTTGCAGAAACACCAGCAGCAAGGTGCTGTTGATCGCCCAGGCCACCGTCATCCACCGCGCCACACTGCCCCAGAACGGCGCGGCATTGGCCGAGCACCGCCAGATGCCGACAATGATCCAGACGGTATAGAACAGGGCGAGGATCAGCAGGACCTGCTGCAGGACGGTCTGGCCCAGATCGACCGCCGTGGCATAGAGCATGGCAATCGCCCAGCTGGCCAAGACGCCATGCAGCCAGAACGCCACACCCAGGGGCATCGTGCCGCGCCAGACCCGCAATTCAGGCCCGAAGAACACATGCAGCGCCGATCCGATTGCCCCGAAGCGATCTGTCATGGGTACACGAAGCCGCCCTTGTCCCGGGATCCGAACCAGGGCGCGCGCGACCGTGCTGCATCAGAGCCACCTGTGACAGCCGTCCGGTCGGTCATTGTCGCGTCCTTTTCGACAGCGCCTGCCCGCAGGGTCAGCGCAGGGTGGGAACGGCGTCCGGTGCGCTGCGGGCCGCATCCTCGACGGCCATATGCAGGGACCGGGCGATCCGTTCGGCGCGCGCGATCACGTGAATCGCCCCTGCGGGCGGGCAGACCTCGTGGGCGGTGGCGCGAAACAGGGCCAGCCAGCGTTCGAAATGGGCCCATGTCACGGGCAGATGCGCGTGTTTCGGGACCGGAGCGCCGTGATAGGTTCCGGTCATCAGGGCCACCGAGGACCAGAACGCGACCATCCGTTCAAGATGCGGCGGCCAGTCGGTGATCCTGTCGGCAAAGATCGGGCCGAGCGCCGCGTCGGCGCGGATCCTGTCGTAGAAACGATGCACGAGGTCGGTGAGCATCGCCGGATCGAGACCGGTCCGCGCCATCAGTGCGCGGGTCATTTCCGGGCGTGCGGACGATATCCGCGGAACCTCCGTCTGCGTGTCGACCATCGGGGCCTCCTGCACAAATCTGTTGCAACAACCGGTAGTCCTGTTAATTGGTATTGTAAATACCCATTCAAGGCCCCCAACAAACGGAACCTGATCGCGTGCGTCTGACCTCTTTCACCGATTTCGGGCTGCGCATGCTCATGCGTATGGCAAGCGCACCCGACCGCGCCCATTCCACAGCCGCGCTGGCGACGGAGTTCGACCTGTCGCGCAACCATCTCAGCAAGATCATGCAGCGGCTGTCGCGCGGGGGTATCGTCGAGACCCGCCGCGGCGGTGGCGGTGGCGCAATGCTGGCGCGGCGTCCCGAAGATATCCGCCTGGGTGACGTGGTGCGCCTGCTTGAGGAAGATCAGCCGCTGGTCGCGTGTTTCGGCGATGGGCCGGTGTCCTGCACACTGGACGGTCGATGCCGCCTGAAGGCCCGTCTGCGCGCCGCGGAGGCCGCGTTTCTGGCCGATCTCGACCGCGCGACACTGGCGGATATCGCACTTGCCCCGCCAACCTCGGCCGGATGATCGGGGCGGACGGCGTGACGACACCGGCCACGGATCGCAGACCATCGCCCAGGGATCACAGATCCCTGACCACAGATCACCGAGCATGGACCACCGAAAGGACACCCTGTGACGACCTGGCTCCCGACCCTGATCACCGCCACCCCGGAAGACGGCTACGCGCTTGCGGTGAAGCTGTCGCGCATGGCGGTCAAGCTGACCCAACCCGACGCCGCGTCCCGCGACCGCATGCGCCCGGAATATGCCGAGGATGCCAATTCCCTGATCTCGGTCAGCCAGGTGGTCGCCACCCACTTCGCCACCGTGGCTGCCGCCAATGGCTACTGGAAGGGCGCGTCGTGACACAGGTCGAAAGCGGCAAGGATGGCTTTGTGGTCGATGCCGGGATCATCGGCGCGGCTTTCGGCCTTGCGGCGTCCGAGGTGCCCGGGCTGATGAAATCCGGCGCGATAACCTCGCGCTGCGAAAAGGGTGTGGATGCGGATGAAGGCCGCTGGCGGCTGACCTTCTACCACGATGCCCGCGCCTTCCGCCTGACCGTCGACGCCGAGAACAACATTCTCAGCCGCGCCCGCTTTGATGCGCCACGTCCCGGCATCGGCGGCGGACAGGCAGGCGGCTGACCGAGCGCGGGACCGGGATGGTACGCGCCCGGCCCTGCCCCGGCCCCGCAACAGCGCGCGGCCTAGTCGTCCGCGACTACGTCCTGCCGCTGTTCGCCCAGTCCCGCAATCCCCAGCGTCACCGTGTCTCCTGCGCGCAGGAACCGGGGCGGCGTCTGCCCCATGCCGACGCCCGGCGGGGTCCCGGTCGCGATGATGTCGCCCGGCTCGAGCGTAAAAATCTGGCTGAGATAGCTGATCAGGGTGGCTACGCCAAAGACCATTGTCCGGGTCGAGCCGTCCTGCATCCGTGTGCCGTTGACATCAAGCCACAGCGCAAGGTCCTGCGGATCGCCCACCGCATCGGCGGTGACCAGCCACGGTCCGGTCTGGCCGAAGTTGTCGCAGGATTTGCCCTTGGTCCACTGGCCAAGGCGTTCAAGCTGGTAGGCGCGTTCGCTGACGTCATTGACCACGCAATAGCCGGCGACGTGATCGAGCGCGCGCGCTTCGTCCACATACTTGGCCCGACGCCCGATCACGACGCCAAGCTCGACCTCCCAATCGGTTTTCTGCGATCCGCGCGGCAGCAGGATAGGATCGTTCGCGCCACAGATGGCCGATGTCGCCTTGAGAAAGACAATCGGCTCGGACGGCACCGCCATGCCCGCTTCCGCCGCATGATCGGCATAGTTGAGACCGATGCCGATGAACTTGCCCGTGCGCCCGACACAGGGCCCGAACCGATGGGTCCCGGTGATCAGGGGAAGCGCCTCGGGGTCGAGGTCCCGCAGCGCCGACAGGTCGGCAAGCGTCTCTCCGGCCAGATCGTCGATAACGCCGCTGAGGTCGCGCAGATCGCCATTGGCGTCGATCAGAACGGGTTTTTCCGCGCCCGGGGCGCCTATACGAGCAAGTTTCATCCTGTCTCCATGTCGGTTGTCGACCGCGGGTGCCGCACCGCGCACGGTGCCCCGGCGATACCCGCGGGTCCATTCCTACCCGATCGCGACCAATCCGCAATTGTCCCGGGACGACGCCGCAACCGCGCAATGCCTGATTTTGCGCCGAACGCTTGCACCGATGCCGGAAAACAGATGCGTGCAGGACACAATCGGTCCATTTACGTTCTCGAAAGGAAATTTAAGTACAAATGATGGAACGGATCGCGCGTTAATGGGTTTCAAGCGCGTTGCAATCGCGTACATGAGGCGCAGGAGATGAGCATGTTCCGACCACTTCGCCGCATCCTGGGCGGCCCCGTTGCCGCACCGCCCCTTGCGCTGCTCGCCCGTGTGTTCCTCAAGCTCGATGGCCTGTGCCGGTCGCCCGGACTGCCGCGCGTGTCACCCCGCCGGATCAAGGCGATCGCCCGGATAATCGAGAATATCGATCCCGCGCCACGTCGCCGGTCACCGTTCACAATCGGTGCCGCCACGCGGCGCATCGCCAATGTTGCGGCGAACCTGGATGCCGCGCCCGCGACCTGGTCGCCCGTCCACACACCTGACTACCGGCACAGCACGGTTTCCTACCCGCATGACGCAGTCGCGCGTCGACGTGTCGGCGGCGCGGGCGGTGCTGCATGGCGCCACTGACCACGTGAAAAAGGCGGCCCATTGGACCGCCCTTTCCATCATCTTGTCTCCGCCCTGTCAGGCTTTCCCGTGATCCCGTCGAAACGAGGAACGGTGTTGGTCGATGCGTTCTCTGTCGTCTCCGCGTTTCCGACTGGTCAGCGCGAAGATCAGTGCAGTCACCAAGGAAAGCCCGACAAGACCAATCACGAATATATCGGTCATCGGATCAGCTTCCTTTTTTGCTCACTTGTTGAAAGCTCAACGGGCTGTGCGGGCCTTGGTTCCCGCCCGGCACAAGATAGTCCGCAATACTGTCGCATGCGCGCAACAGCGCGGACCGACGCGGCTACAGGGCCAGGCGGCCGCGCTTTTCCTCTGCGTCCTGGGCTTCGGCAAACGCGGCCTTGAGTTGCCCGCGATTGGCGCGATGGGCCTGCGCGGCCTCGACCAGCGCGGCGAACAATCTGCGATGGGCGCGGCGATAAAACAGGTGTTCGGGGTGCCATTGCACCCCCAGCGCGAACGGGTCGGTGTAGCGTTCGATGGCCTGCACCATGCCGCCGTCGTCGCGCGCCGCGACGCGCAGCCCCGTGCCCAGGGTCTGCACCGCCTGTGAATGCAACGCATTGACGCGCACGCAAACCTCGCCGGTGACCTTGGCCAGCAACGTGCCCGGCACCACATCGACCTTCTTCTTGGGCAGGATCGTGCGGTAATAGCGCGACTCGTAAACGTCATAGGCGTCCTGATGCAGATCGCCGCCCAGCACCACGTTCAGCATCTGCGAGCCACGGCAGATGCCAAGGATCGGCAAACCGCGTTTGAACGCCTCGCGCAGCACCCCGGTTTCGAGCGCATCACGGTCGCGGTCCAGACGTACGCCGACCCGGACTTCGCCGCCATAGAGCGTGGGCGCGATGTCGTCGCCACCGCCGATGACCACACCGTCCACCGCTTCGAGGTCGATCTCGCGATTGCTTTGCCAGCGGATGGCACGCCCCCCGGTCAGCCAGATGCTCAGCGCCATCAGCGGAAAGATCCGCCAACCCGAGCGGCGCGACACGGTGACACCGATGACCGGGCGATCGCTCATGTCAGGCCGCCGACGATTTCCGCCGCCCGCCGCGCCCAGTCGCCACGGGTCGCGGCAAACCGCGCCCGATGGGCGCGCCAGCCCGCGCACAGCGCGTCGATCATGTCGGGCTGGGCCGCGATCTCCTCGATCCGCACCCAGCGGTTCCATTCCAGCGCCAGTGACCAGTCCGGCTCGTCGATGCGGCAGTCGGGCAACCGGTAGTGATACGTCGGCCGCGCCGAAATCAGGGTCATATCCATCGCAGCCGCCACCCGCGCCTCGTCGAGATGCGCGAACAGGCACGTCATGTCGAGCCCGTGGTTCCGCGACGGGGCCTGCGCGAGGTAGAGGTCGATCAGCGCCGCGCGGCTGTCGATCGGTTCGGCCAACCCGTCCAGCAGCTGGCGCGGATAGGTGCCCACATAGGGCATGATCCGCCGCGCCAGGTCGATCTCGGCGGCATCGCGGATGCTGTCCTCGAGAAAGGCAAACGCGCGCAACGTCGGCAGGATCGCCTCGAGCGTGTCGCCTGTGACTTCCGGGTTGAAATGCACCCCGAAGCCCAGAAACATCCCCGCCGTCGTGCCCGTGGCCCCGGCCTGCGCCAGGTCGTCGCAAAGCACATCGAGCGTTTCGATCTGCGCGGGCAGGATCGGGCCTGTCACGATCTCAACCGGAACGACATGCCGCGCGATGTCGTGGATGCGCTGCTCCAGGTCCGATTCCGCCCGGGTCAGGTACTGGGTGTCGAGGTAGACCTCGATATCCCCCAGGGACGTGTCGCTGACGACATAGCCACGATCACCGCGCGGCTTGACCCCGCCGCCCAGCCGGTCCGCGATGATCTGGCTCACCTGCGCCTCGTGCAGCGCACCGAATTCGATCTCGACGCCGACGCGACGGTCTTCGCCCTGCGCGTTCCGGGGCACCGGCAATGGTTTCAAGTCTGCTCGATCGGACATTGTGACCCCTTGGAAGTCCCGGTTCAGTAATCGACGACTTCCGGTTTGAAATCCGAAATCTGGAAGGTGACGGACACGCGGTAGACGTCTCCGTCGAGCCCTTGCGTCAACTCGCCGCCAAGCTGCGTGGCAAAGGCCTGAATCAGACGTTGCCCAAGCCCGCCCATGGAATCGATGGCCGCCAGGCGATCCGGGTCCGACGAGTTGCTCACCTCGAACAGCACGCTGTTGTCGCCGATGTTGCGCAGCGTCACCACGATCTGCGCCTGGCCCTGGGCATCGCGCTGGATGTATTTCTCGGCATTGGCCAGCGCCTCGGCGGTCAGCAACGCCAGCGGCATGGCCTGATCGGGGTAGACCTCGACGGGTTCCAATTCGCGGTGCACGTCAATCTTGCGACCTTCCGGATCGGTCGCGGTGAATGCATGCTGGGTCAGCTCGTCCAGCAGTTCGCGCACATCGACCCGCCCCAGATCGGGGGTCTGGTAGAGTTGCCGATGTATCGCGGCAAGGCCCCGGATGCGTTCCTGAAGGCGGCGCAGGACGCGCTTGGTCTCTTCGGTTTCGGACTGGCGGATCTGCATGTTCATGATCGACGAGATCAGCTGCAGGTTGTTCTTGACCCGGTGGTGCACCTCTTTGAGCAGGATCGTCTTTTCGCGCAACGCGTCTTCCAGCTGGGCCTCGTCCTGCAGGATCGAATCCGACATCTGCAGGAAGTCGTTTTCCATGTCGCGCAGTTCCAGCGCCATGTCCGACGAGGTCGTATGCGCCGGCAAGCGGCGGTCGCGGGCAAAGCTGCGCATCTGGAAACGCAGGGTCCGGATATGCCGGATCACCAGCCGGTTTACCGCAAGATAGGCAACGATGACGCTGGCGGCCCACATGATCAGCGGCAGCGCCTTGGCGAAGGTCCCTGCCTGAAGCGCGCTCAACTCGGGACTGTCCTCGGGCCAGATGCTGACCGCATAGATCAGGTCCGGCACGATCGAGACGACGACAAAGATGCGCTCGCGCCCGTCGCCGCTGCGGGCGAGAAAGCTGTACTTGTCGCTCTTGGGCAGGGTCTCAAGGCTGATCGTATCGGGCAGAAGGGGCTGCAACGCCTTGTTGTTTCGAGATTTCAACAAGGTGCCATCGCGGTCCACCAGCAAAATCTCGATAAAGCTGGATTGGGCGTCCTTGGCCGCGTCCACGTGCAGCGCGCGCAGCGCCCGGGTCGGTACGGAAATCAGGATATGGCCGATGTGGCGGCCGCTGCGCAGCACCGGCTCGAAGATCGTGACCACCGGTTCCTTGCTGACGCGCGGCTGTTCGATGCGAAGAATTGCAGGGCGCGGCTGGCCCAGGGCCTGCAATACCGCGGGAAGTTCGACCGGAACCGTCTGTTCGGTGGTCGCGCAAAGGAAGGTGCCGTCGGTGGCCACGAAGGCCGCAAAGCTGACCAGCGGATTGCTGTCGCGGTACTCTGTCAACGTGCTGGCGCAGCCCGCGCGGTCACCGTCGACAATGGTCGAGATCGCGCCAAGGGCCTTGGCACCCCCCAGAACCGAGGTCAGCACCGCGCGCTCGGGGGCGACCGCCGCTTCGGTGCGGTCCGTCAGGCTCAACTCGGTGCGGATCTTTGTTTCAGTGCCAAGTTGCGCCGTCTGAAAGAAGGACACCAGGCCGATCGGGATCAGCGCGATCGACAAAAAGCCGATGATCCGCGCCCCCAGTCCACTGGGTATCGGTCTGGGCCCTGGCACACCGATCATGACCTAGCGCACCGTTGCGGGCTTGTTTCCTGAAATTACCGCCATCGTGGCCTGATCGGTCAGCTCGAAAGCCTCATCGTCGCTGAGATGCAACAGCTCTGCAAGCCGCGCGCGGGCGCGGTTGGTCCGGCTTTTGATGGTGCCGACGGCGACACCGCACATGCCCGCGGCTTCCTCGTAGGAAAAGCCCGACGCACCGACAAGCACCAGCGCCTCGCGCTGTTCGTCATTCAGTTTTTGGAACGCACGCATGAAGTCCGCCATCTGCAGACGGCCATCGTGGGCAGGTTTTTCAGACAGGGTTTCGGTCAGCAGGCCATCGGCATCGCCGACCTCGCGACCGGCCTTGCGCCGATTGGAATAATAGGTGTTGCGCAGAATCGTGAACAACCAGGCGCGCATGTTGGTACCTGCCTGAAAGGTGTGGATCTTTGTCCACGCCTTGACCAGCGCATCCTGTACCATGTCGTCGGCCAGACTGCCGTTGCGGGTCAGCGACAAGGCAAACGCCCTGAGCGCCGGCAAATGCTCGACGATTTCGTCGCGGGGATCCGCGCTCATTCCTTTTGCTCGCTTGGCGTGTCGGATGAGCCGTTGTCTTGCGCCTTCAGTTGCGAAAGCAAATCAAGAAACCGATCAGGAACTTCCTGATCGAGCATGTCTTGATACACCTTTTTCAGGTTGTCATCTATCACGTCGTCACGCTGCCGTTTACTATCGTTGTGAACCATGTTCGTCCTTGCGCGCAGTCGGGTTCTGGCCCCAATTAGGGAACTAACCAAAGCTTAGGGTGTTTGGTTCCAGAAATATTGAAAAAAGGAAAGAGATGACATGTCTCAACCAGACCTCAGCAGTGAGATAGGTCACGCCCTGCCGTATTTGCGTCGCTACGCGCGCGCCCTGACCGGATCACAGTCGACCGGAGACCAGTACGCTGCCGCGACGCTCGAGGCCGTTCTTGCCGATCGATCGATGATCCAGTCTGCCAGCAATCCGAAGGCAGGGCTTTTCGCGACCTTCCACGGCATCTGGGTGACGACCGGCGCGCCGGTGACCGAAGAGGACGAAGGCCCCCGGGCCGCGGCACAGCGTCATCTGTCGAAACTGACCACCAACAGCCGCGAAGCGCTGCTGCTCCACACGATCGAGGAGTTTCCCCTCTCCGAAGTGGCCGAGATCATGAATATCGGCATCGAGGAGGCCGAGATCCTGGTCCAGACCGCGCGTCAGGAAATGGCGGACGGGATGTCGGGTCGGGTGCTGATCATCGAGGACGAGGCGATCATCGCGATGGATCTCGAAAGCATCGTCGCCGATCTGGGCCACCGTGTCACCGGCGTGGCGCGCACCCGGGACGGCGCGAATGCGCTGGGCGAAAAGGAGACGCCGGACCTGATCCTTGCGGATATCCAGCTGGCCGACAACTCGTCCGGCGTGGACGCGGTGAATGACCTTTTGAAAACGCTGGGCGACCGCCCGGTGATCTTCATCACTGCTTTCCCCGAGCGTTTGCTGACCGGCGACAAGCCCGAGCCCGCGTTCCTGATTTCGAAGCCCTATTCGGAAGAGCAGGTCCGCTCGGCCATCTCGCAGGCAATGTTCTTTTCGTCGACCGAGACACTGGGCGCCTGAGCCGCGCGTCGCACCCGCAGGTGCTGCCTTTGGGTGCTGCAAAATGACAGAAAAAGCGCCGGTCATCCCGGCGCTTTTTGCATCTTCGTCAAGGGTTTCCGTGGCGACGTTTATGTCGTCAGACCTTGCGGACAAGCTTCATCACAAGGGTGATCGCAAAGAGGATCAGGAAGATGAAGAACAGGATTTGCGCGATGCCTGCGGTCGCGGATGCGATGCCGCTGAAGCCGAATACGGCGGCGATGATTGCGACGATGAAGAAAGTAAGTGCCCAGCCCAGCATGGTGTAACCTCTCTCCTGAACGGTGTCAGGTTCTCTGTTGCAAGCTCCCGACCCGCTCGGGGAGCGTCTGCCAGAGAAACGCCGATATCGCCCCGGGGTTCCCGCCGGAGTTGCCGATTTTCAGCGCAAGATGACCCGGCTCAACTGGCCAGGGACGGCAACCAGAGCACGATCGCCGGAAACGCCACCAGAAGCGCGATGGTGATGCCGTCGGCGATGAAGAACGGCGTCACGCCGCGGAACACGTCCTGCACCGACAGGTCGGGCCGCACCCCCGCCACCACAAAGCAGTTCAGCCCGATGGGCGGTGTGATCAGGCAGAACTCGGCCATCTTGACCACCAGGATACCGAACCAGACCGCGCACATCGGCCCGGACATCCCGAAGGTGGCCTCTTCGGCGCTGACAAACTCGCCGCCATTCAGCGCCATTATGGCGGGATAGACCACCGGCAGCGTCAACAGCAGCATGCCGATGGCATCCATGAACATGCCAAGCACCGCATAGGCCAGCAGGATGCAGACAAGGATCAGCATCGGCGAATATTCCAGCGCCGTGATCCAGTCGGAAAACGCGCTTGGCAGATCGGCGAAGCCTAGAAACCGCACGTAGATCAGCACGCCCCAGATGATCGAGAAGATCATGATCGACAGTTTCGCCGTCTCGACCAGCGCGTCCTTCAGCTCGGCCAGGCGCATGCCACGAAACAGGGCCATTACGAAGACGATGAAGGCCCCGATGGCGCCGCCTTCGGTCGGGGTGCCCCAGGCATCGCCGCCAAACGGGTTGTAGACGAAGAAGATGATGATCACGACAACCGCCACGATCGGCAGCGCCGGCGGCAGGGACGCAAAACGCTGCCGCCAGGTGAAACCCGTGACCGGCGGCCCGAAATCCTTGATGGTGAGCGCCAGGATGATGATCAGCAGGGCATAGATCAGCGCCGAGAAGATACCCGGAATGAATCCTGCCAGCAGCAGCATGCCGACATCCTGCTCGACGATGATGGCATAGATCACCAGGATCGCCGACGGCGGAATAAGCGAGGCCAGCGTGCCGCCCGCGGCCACGACGCCCGCCGCGAAGCGTTTGTCATAGCCCACTTTCAGCATCTCGGGGATGGCGATGCGCGCAAAGACCGCGGCCGTTGCCACCGATGCGCCCGAAACCGCCGCGAAACCTGCGGTGGCAAAGACCGTGGCCACCGCCAGCCCGCCCGGCACCCAGGCGATCCAGCGTTTCGCGGCCTCGAACAGTGCCCGCGTGAGACCCGCGTAATAGGCCAGATACCCGATGAGGATGAAGGTGGGGATCAGGCTCAGGGCCTGGCTCGCGACCTTGCCATGCGGCACCTGCCCCGCGGTCTTGATCGCGACGGTCAACGCCCAGACGAATTCGGCGGACTCGTAGTCCTTCTTTTCCCAGAAAATCCAGATCAGCCCGACGACGCCGGTCAATGCGGCGGCAAAGGCAACCCGCATGCCCAGCACCACCATGACCAGCATGCCGCCGGTGACCCAAAGTCCGATATCGACAGGATCCATGCTCAGTTCCTCTCGCTCAGGGCGTGGGCTTCTTCGGCGGCGAGTTCCGCGGCGGACTGGATCAGCGGCACGGCCACGGGTTCGGTCAGCCCGTAGATAATGCCGCGCGCATAGCCCCAGAGTTGCAGCACGAGGCGCAGACACAGGATCGAAAAGGCCACCGGCACCACCAGTTTCGCAGGCCAGATCGGCAGCCCGATATCGATCGAGCTGTCCCGGCTCCAGAGCGGGGCGCCCATGTCGAAGGAACGGTCGAAATGCGCCCAGGACCCCCAGACCAGCGCCAGCATCAGAAGCAGGACGCCGAAGGTGGTGATGAATTCCACGGTCCAAAGCAGCCGCCCGCGCAGCCGTCCGACGATGATGTCCATCCGGATATGGCCGCCGTTGCGTTGTACGTATGAAATGCCGAGGATGGCGATCAGCGGCATGAAGGCCTCGATCCAGTCGACATAGCCGGGCAGAGGTTCGTTGAACCCGTTGCGCCCGGTGACCGACACCACCGCAAGAACCATGAGACCGAAGGCGAAGATCCCCGAGATCAGGGCCAGAAGCCACTCGAACCGGACCAGCCCCTGATCGAGACGGCTCAGCAAGCTGTCGTCTACGCGTACCTTGGCACCACTCGACATGATGTCCCCTCCCCGGTCCTGGCAACCCTCCGGCAGAACGACCCGGCACCGCAGAGGGCGCTGCCGGGTCGTCCTGTCATTTATCAATCACCGATGCGATCAGTTGGACGCGCGGGTTTCTGCCAGCGTCGCGCGCACCAGATCGAACAATTCCTGCGCGGGCATGCCCTGCGCGCTCATCTCTTCGATCCAGGCCTGCTGGATGGGTTTGCCGGCGACTTCCTCGAACTTGGCAAGCTCTTCGTCCGAGATCGTCACCGCTGTGACGCCCTTTTCCGCCAGCACCGAATCCCAGCGATCGAGCAACTCGCCATAGTTGGCAAGGTAGTAATCGATGGCCTCGGGGACCGAGCTGTCGAGGATCTCGCGCTCTTCGTCCGACAGGCTTTCATAGGCGTCGATGTTCACCACGACCGGGCAATTCACGGTGCCGGGGTTGAGGTTTTCCGTCCACCAATCCGCCTGGTTGATCGTCCCGAAGGACAGGTGCGCGTGCTGGGCGAAGGCCACGGTGTCGACGACACCCGACTGCATCGCCTGGTAAGCCTCGGACGAGGTTACCGAGGTCGGCACGCCGCCCACCGCCGAGAACGCCTCGCCCAGCCCGCCGGTCGCGCGGACCCGCATGCCGTCGAATTCCGCCAGCTCGTCGCGCGGCTCGCCGGTGCCCACAAGGTTGTATTGCGGCATCGGCGAGGTCATCAGCATGCGCGCGTTCCACTGCGCCATTTCCTCGGCCACGGCAGGATGGTCATAGACCGCGTGGCTGACCGCCACTTCCTCGTTGAGGTTGGCCACACCGAGGAACGGCAGTTCCAGCACGGTGATCGCGCGGTTCTTGTCGGGGTGATACCCGGCGCAGAACTGCGCCATCTCGAACGCGCCGATGGAGATGCCGTCGAGGTTCTCGCGGTTGTTGGACAGGCCGCCATACGAGATATTCATGGTGAACTCGCCGCCGCTTTTCTCTGCGACGAGGTCGGCGAGCTTGTGAATATGTTCGGTAAACGCGCGGCGCTTGCCCCAGACGGACACGTTCCATTCGGTTGCCATCGCTTCGGTCGCAAAGCTCAGCGCAAGCGCGGAGGCGGTGAGTTTCACCGTAAGGTTTTTCATTATGTCTTCTCCCTTGATCCGGCGATCTGGCCGCCGTGTGCGCGAAGCCTAATGGACTTCGCCCGAGGTGCAAGGGTGACCCGCGCGGTTTGCGCGGCAATGGAATTTGCATTTCAAGGTGAACAGCCGGTTGCCCTTGCGACAATCGCCGCATAACGTGACGTCCGATAACACCATGTGAACACGCGGGCTTTTGGCTCTCCGGTGAAATAAATTTACCGAAAGCAACTTCCCTCGAAAATAACTTTACTAAAAAGTGGCTTTGTTTCCGAAGGTTGTTCCATCGTTTTCACGGATACGTTATTGTGATCGACAAGTTATGGGAGGCGCGTGCGATGCCATTTTGCGGCGACGCGGCTTTCGCTGGACTTTCAAGGAGGACACCATGACCGAGACATCGACCTTCCCCCCGAGCGACGGATTCGTCGCCGATACGCTGGTGACGGCGGCCCAGTACGACAAGATGTACGACCGCTCGATCGCCGACCCGGACGGGTTCTGGGGCGAGCAGGCCGGCCGGCTCGACTGGATCAAGGCCCCCACCAAGATCAAGGACGTGTGCTTTGATTACGGGGCCGTCTCGATCAAGTGGTTCGAGGATGGACAGCTCAATGTCGCGGCCAACTGCATCGACCGGCACCTGGAGACCCGCGGCGATCAGACCGCCATCATCTTCGAGCCGGACGACCCCTCCGAAGCGTCCCAGAACATCACCTACCGCCAGTTGCACGACCGGGTGTCGCGCATGGCCAACATCCTCAAGGCCCAGGGCGTCGGTCGCGGCGACCGCGTGGTGATCTACCTGCCGATGATCCCCGAGGCCGCCTATGCGATGCTGGCCTCGGCCCGGATCGGCGCGATCCACTCGGTCGTCTTCGCGGGCTTCTCGCCCGACGCGCTGGCGCAGCGCATCAACGGCTCTGACGCCAAGGTCGTGATCACCGCCGACGAGGCCCCGCGCGGCGGCAAGAAGACCGCCCTGAAATCCAATGCCGACAAGGCGCTGCTGCATTGCAAGGACACCGTCAAGTGCCTGGTGGTCAAGCGCACCGGCGGCCAGACAACCTGGACCGAGGGGCGCGATGTCGACGTGACGGCGGCCATGGCCGATGCGTCGCCCGATTGCCCGGTCGAGCCGATGAATGCCGAAGATCCGCTGTTCGTCCTCTATACCTCGGGCTCGACGGGTCAGCCCAAGGGCGTGGTGCACTCGAGCGGTGGATATCTGGTCTACGCCAGCCTGACCCACGAGATCAGCTTCGATTATCATGACGGCGACGTCTACTGGTGCACCGCCGATGTGGGCTGGGTCACCGGGCATTCGTACATCGTCTACGGACCGCTGGCCAATGGCGCCACGACGCTGATGTTCGAAGGCGTGCCGACCTACCCCGACGCCTCGCGCTTCTGGCAGGTCTGCGAAAAGCACAAGGTCGCGCAGTTCTATACCGCCCCCACGGCGATTCGCGCGCTGATGGGCAAGGGCAACGAGTTCGTGACCAATTGCGATCTGTCTTCGCTGAAACTGCTCGGCACGGTCGGCGAGCCGATCAACCCCGAAGCCTGGACCTGGTACAACGAGGTCGTGGGTCAGGGCCGCTGCCCCATCGTCGACACCTGGTGGCAGACCGAAACCGGCGGCCACCTTCTGACGCCGCTGCCGGGCGCGCATGCCACCAAGCCCGGTGCCGCGATGAAGCCGTTCTTCGGGGTCAAGCCCGTGGTGCTCGAGCCGGAAAGCGGCAAGGAGATCGACGGCAATCCCGCCGAGGGCGTGCTGGCCATCGGCGACAGCTGGCCGGGCCAGATGCGCACCATCTGGGGCGACCACACGCGGTTCGAGAACACCTACTTCCAGCAGTACAAGGGCTACTTCTTCACCGGTGACGGCTGCCGTCGCGATGAAGACGGCGACTACTGGATCACCGGTCGGGTCGATGACGTGATCAACGTCTCGGGTCACCGGATGGGCACGGCAGAAGTGGAATCGGCGCTGGTCGCCCATGAAAAGGTCGCCGAGGCCGCGGTTGTCGGCTACCCGCACGAGGTCAAGGGCCAGGGCATCTACTGCTACGTCACCCTGATGTCGGGCGTGGAACCGTCCGAGGACCTGCGCAAGGAGCTGCGCACCTGGGTACGCCAGGAAATCGGCCCGATCGCCTCGCCGGATCTGATCCAGTGGGCCCCGGGCCTGCCCAAGACCCGGTCGGGCAAGATCATGCGCCGCATCCTTCGCAAGATCGCCGAAAACGACTTCGGCGCGCTTGGCGACACCTCCACCCTCGCGGAGCCGGAAGTGGTCGATGACCTGATCGAAAACCGGATGAACCGGGCATGATGGCCATGGCTGACGTGAACGCCCAGTCGCCCGCCACCGTGCTGATCCTTCTCGGCCCCCCCGGGGCCGGGAAAGGCACCCAGGCACGGATGCTCGAACAGGATTTCGGGCTGGTCCAGCTGTCGACGGGCGACATGCTTCGGGCGGCGGTCAAGGCCGGCACCGATGCGGGCCGGGCCGCGAAAGAGAAGATGGATGCGGGGGCGCTGGTCTCGGACGAGATCGTCACCCGGATCCTTGCCGACCGGCTGGCCGACCCCGACACCGCAAGCGGCGTGATACTCGACGGCTTTCCGCGCACCGAGGCCCAGGCCCGGGCGCTGGACGAAATGCTGGACGCGCGCGGCCAGAAGATCGACGCGGTGATCAGCCTCGAGGTCGATGACGCCGAGATGGTAACCCGCGTGTCGGGCCGCTACACCTGCGCGGCCTGCGGCGAGGGCTATCACGACATCTACAAGCAGCCCGCGAAAGAGGGTGTCTGCGACGCGTGCGGCGGCACCGACATGACCCGTCGCGCCGATGACAATGCCGAGACGGTGGCGCAGAGGCTTGCGGCATATCATGCCCAAACCGCGCCGCTGATCGCCTATTACGACCAGAAAAACGCGCTCAAACGCATTCCCGCGATGGGCGCCATCGACGACATCGCGCGCGACCTTGCCGCGATCATCAAGCCTATGCGCGGCTGAACCCGCGTCAATTCAAGGAGGAGACCCGCAACATGGCGGAACACATACCCACCGACGGCGAGGCCTACTGGAAGGCCAATGTTCGTCTTATCCTCGTCAGCCTGGTCATCTGGGCTGTCGTGAGCTTCGGCTTCGGCATTCTGCTGCGCCCGATGCTTTCCGGCATCTCGGTCGGCGGCACCGATCTGGGCTTCTGGTTCGCACAGCAAGGCTCGATCCTTGTCTTTCTGGGTCTGATCTTTTTCTACGCCTGGCGCATGAACAAGCTCGACGCTCAATTCGGCGTGGACGAGGAGTAACACCATGGATCAGACAACGATCAACATCATCTTCGTGGGGGCATCCTTCGCGCTGTATATCGGCATCGCGATCTGGGCCCGCGCCGGGTCCACGTCGGAATTCTACGCAGCCGGTCGCGGCGTGCACCCCGTCACCAACGGCATGGCCACGGCGGCGGACTGGATGTCAGCGGCGTCGTTCATCTCGATGGCGGGCCTCATTGCCTTTACCGGCTATGACAACTCGACCTATCTGATGGGCTGGACCGGCGGTTACGTTCTGCTTGCCCTGCTGCTTGCCCCCTACCTGCGCAAGTTCGGCAAGTTCACCGTGTCGGAATTCATCGGCGACCGTTTCTACAGCCCCACCGCACGGCTTGTGGCGGTGATCTGCCTGATCGTCGCCTCGGTGACCTACGTGATCGGCCAGATGACCGGCGTTGGCGTGGCCTTCGGCCGCTTCCTCGAGGTCGACAACACCACCGGTCTGCTGATCGGCGCGGTCGTCGTCTTCGCCTACGCGGTGTTCGGCGGCATGAAGGGCGTGACCTACACCCAGGTTGCGCAGTACTGCGTGCTGATCATGGCCTACACCATCCCGGCCGTGTTCATCTCGCTGCAGCTGACCGGCAACCCGATCCCGGCACTTGGGCTCTTTGGCGATCACCAGGCTTCCGGCCTGCCGCTGCTCGAGCGTCTGGACCAGATCGTGCGCGAACTGGGCTTCAACGAATATACCGCCCATAACGGCGATACGTTCAACATGCTGCTCTTCACCCTGTCGCTGATGATCGGCACCGCGGGTCTTCCGCATGTCATCATGCGCTTCTTCACCGTCCCCCGCGTTGCCGATGCACGCTGGTCGGCTGGCTGGGCGCTGGTCTTCATTGCCCTGCTCTACCTCACCGCACCCGCGGTCGGTGCCATGGCGCGGCTCAACATCACCGAGCTGTTCTGGCCCGAGGGTACAGGCGGTCAGGCGGTTTCGGTCGAGCAGATCGAAAGCGATCCGGCCTATGACTGGATGGCAACCTGGCAGCAGACCGGCCTTCTGGGCTGGGAAGACAAGAATGGCGACGGTCGCATCCAGTTCTATAACGATGGCGATGCGGCCATGCAGACGCGTGCCGAAGCGGAAGGCTGGGCCGGCAACGAGCTGACCAACTTCAACCGCGACATCCTGGTGCTGGCAAACCCCGAGATCGCCAACCTGCCGGGTTGGGTCATCGGTCTTGTGGCGGCAGGCGGTCTGGCCGCGGCGCTGTCGACGGCGGCGGGCCTGTTGCTCGCGATCTCGTCGGCGGTCAGCCACGACCTCGTCAAGGGTCGCTTCGCGCCTGAAATCTCGGAGAAGGGTGAACTTCTGTCCGCCCGGATCGCGATGGCGGTGTCGATCGTGGTCGCGACCTACCTGGGCATGAACCCCCCGGGCTTCGCGGCGCAGACCGTGGCGCTGGCCTTCGGCCTTGCGGCGGCGTCGATCTTCCCGGCGCTGATGATGGGCATCTTCTCGACCAAGGTGAACAATCGCGGTGCGGTTGCGGGCATGCTCGCCGGTCTTCTGGTGACGCTGGTCTACATCTTCCTGCACAAGGGCTGGTTCTTTGTCGCGGGCACCAACAGCTTCACCGATGCGGACCCGCTTCTGGGGACGATCAAGTCGACCTCGTTCGGCGCGGTCGGTGCGGTGGTGAACTTCGCGGTGGCCTACATCGTCACCTCGATGACCAAGCCGGTGCCCGACGAGATCCGCGCGCTTGTCGAAAGCGTCCGCGTGCCGCGCGGCGCAGGGGAAGCACAGGATCACTGATCCCGCTTCCGATCAACACGACCCGGGCCAGCATTGGCCCGGGTTTTTCTTTTCGATATCCTTTTCCCTGTCCCATTTCCGACCCGGCTTGCCGACATGCAGGAACCCATCTGACCATGACCGAGACGATCTCCGAATTTCTCGACCAGCTTCAGCCCTATTCAGAGCTGCGCGTCGATGACCGCGCGGCCCTTGCCGCCAAAATGCGCGAGGCGACCTATGACGCGGGCGATCGGGTGTATTCCTTCGGCGACACGCTGGAAGGGATCTACATCCTGCGCTCCGGCGACATCGAGGTGCGCGACGAGCACGGCGCGATCGTATCGCTGCTGGGGCCGCGCAATACCTTCGGCGAACGTGGGCTTGCCCGTGGCGGCAGCGCCGTCACCACGGCTATCGCCCGATCCGGGACCCGCCTGCTGATCCTGCCGGTCGAGGCTTTCATCCAGGCCCGCGAGGACCACCCTGCCCTGGCGCGCTTCTTCGACCGCAGCGCTGCCGCCCGACCTTCGCGGACCCCGCTGTCGGACCTGGCCACCAGCCAGGTGTCGCAATTCATGGGCAAGGTTCCGTTGACCGCCGATCCTGCAACCACGGCCGCAGAGGCGGCGCGCCAGATGCGCGATGCGCATGTCTCGAGCCTCTGCGTTGTGGACGGGGACGCCCTGATCGGGATCGTCACGATCCGCGACCTCACGGCCCGGATCCTGGCTGAAAACGCGCCCACGGATACCCCGGTGGACCGGATCATGTCGCGCGATCCGCGCACCCTGCCACCCGAAGCACTGGGGTCGGACGTGCTGCACATGATGCTGGAGCTGCGCATCGGACATGTGCCGATCTGCGACGGAGACCGGCTTGTCGGCATCGTGACGCAGACCGATCTGACGCGTTTCCAGGCGATTTCCTCTGCCGAGATCGTGGCCGGGATCGCCCAAGCGGACAGCGCCAGCCAGATGGCCGAGACCACGGCGCGGATCCCCAGATTGCTGACGCAGCTGGTCTCGGGGCATCACCCGCACGAGGTCACCACGCGCCTGATCACCGATATCGCCGATGCGGTCACGCGGCGGCTGCTGCAACTGGCCGAGCAGCAGCTTGGCGCGCCACCGGTGCCCTATCTCTGGCTGGCCTGCGGCTCTCAGGGGCGGCAGGAACAGACCGGCGTTTCGGATCAGGACAACTGCCTGATCCTGTCGGACGACGCCACCCCGGCGCATGACGGCTATTTCGCCGATCTGGCGCGGATCGTGTCGGACGGTTTGCACGAATGCGGGTATGTCTATTGCCCCGGCGACATGATGGCGACCAATCCGCGCTGGCGAAAGCCGCTGGCCACCTGGCGGCGCTATTTCCGCGACTGGATCGACAAGCCGGTGCCCGAGGCGCAGATGCTGGCCTCGGTGATGTTCGACCTGCGCCCGATCGGCGGTGACGTTTCGCTGTTCGACAACCTTCAGGAAGCCACCCTGGCGATGGCGTCGAAAAACTCGATCTTCGTGTCGCACATGATCTCCAATTCGCTGAAGCACCAGCCGCCGCTTGGCATGATCCGCGGCTTCGCGACGATCCGGCGGGGCGAGCACAAGGACCGGCTCGATCTCAAGCATTCGGGCGTCGTTCCCGTCACCGATCTGGCGCGGGTCTATGCGTTGCGCGGAGAATTGCGCGCGGTCAACACCCGCGCCCGGATCGTCGCGGCACGCACCGCGGGCATTGTCAGCCAGGGTGGCGGGCAGGACCTGCTCGATGCCTATGACCTGATCGCCGAGACCCGGCTGGAACACCAATGCCGACAAATCCGCGAAGGCCAGGCGCCGGACAATTACCTGTCGCCCGCCGCCCTGTCGGATTTCGAACGCGCGCATCTGCGCGATGCCTTTGTGGTGGTCAAGGGGCTGCAATCCGCGCTTGGTCATGGCCGAGGCATGCTGTCTTGAGTAACATGCCCGATACGCGCGCCCGTAGGAGAGAGCAGAGATGTTTCTGGAACTGATCGCTGTCCTGGTGGCCGGCTTCGCCGGGGCCGGTGGAATGCTCGTGATCATCAAGCTCACAGGCAATCGCCTGCCCAAGTGGCTGGTGCCGGTCGGCGCGGGCTGCGGCATGCTGGTGGCGGCCATTTCAAGCGAATACAGCTGGTACGGTCGGACCGCCGACAACCTGCCCCAAGGCCTGATCGTGGCCGAGAGCATCGACAAGTCGGTGATGTGGCGACCCTGGACCTATGTGGTGCCGATGACCGAACGTTTCGTCGCCGTGGACATCGAGACGGTGGAACAGAATTCCGACCGCCCGACGGTGTTCATGGCCGACCTCTATTTCTACGGACGCTGGCGCCCCATCCAGTCGGTCGAGATCATGGTCGATTGCGACGCGGGCCTGCGCGCCGACCCGATCTTCGGCGATGGCAGCGAACCTGTCTGGCGCGATGTCGGCGACGCCGATCCAATCCTGTCCTCCATCTGCACACGGATCTGACCCCATGAAGTCCCTTCGTCTCCGCATCCTTCTGTTGTTTGCGACGGCGCTTGGTTTTTCGCTCGCCGCTGTTGCCATGTCGCTGCGTCTGGTCCCCGAACATGGGCTTGCGACCGCCTTTGTCGCCGCCGCCTTCCTGCTGCTGGCGATCCTGACCGCGTCGTGGTTCGTCCTCGATCAGACCATGGCCAAGCCCATCGACCGGCTGGCCGCGGGCATGCGCAACCATGCCCACAATGACAGCGCGCCGATGCTCGACATCGACTTTGCCCGACATCTGGGCGATCTGGCCCCTGCCGCCGATGCGGTCACCCGCCGCCTTGGCCAGGCGACCCTGTCCACCGCCGAAGCCATTGCCCACGAAACCCGATTGCTGAACTCCGAACGCGAACGCCTGACCGCGCTGCTGACCGAGATCCCGGTGGCGACGATCCTGGCTTCGGAAAACGACACCATCGTGCTCTATGACGGCCAGGCCGCCGAGGTGCTGGCGCAGATCGGCACGCCCCGTCTCAACGCGCATCTGACCGATTATTTCACGCAGGAAAGCCTCGCCCGGGCCCGGGACAAGCTGAACAAAACCGGAATGGAGGTCATCGCGGACCTCAACGGAAAACGCGGCGCACTGGTGTTCACCGCGCGGCTGAAACCCATGCGCGAGGGCGGCTATCTGCTGATCATCGACAGCGAAGACGCCCGCATCTCGCCCGACGCCGACCGCCCGCTGGTCTATGATTTCCGCCTGATGGACAGCGGTGTGCCGCGCGACTTTGCCGAAACGCCGCTGTCGGACATGACCTATTGCGTCTTCGACCTCGAAACCACGGGCTTGCTGCCCCACCGCGACGAGATCATCCAGATCGGCGCGCTGCGTGTCATGCGCGGGCGCATCATCGAGGGCGAACGCATCAACATGCTGGTCAATCCCGGGCGTCCGATCCCCGAGGCATCGACCCGCGTGCACCATATTCACGACGCCATGGTCCGCGGCAAACCCGGGATCGTCGAGGCGGCGCCGCACCTTCACGAATTTGCCTCGGGGGCGGTGCTGGTGGCGCATAACGCACCGTTCGACATCGCATTTCTGAAGGCCAAACGCGCCGAGACCGGTCTCGAATGGTCGCATCCGGTGGTCGATACCGTTCTGGTGTCGGCGGTGCTGTTCGGCACCACCGAAGTGCATACGCTCGACGCGCTCTGTACCCGGCTCGGCATCGTCATTCCGGCGGCTCTTCGACACACGGCGCTTGGCGACGCCCATGCCACCGCCGAGGCGCTCTGCCGGATGCTGCCGATGTTGTCGGGCCGCGGCATCGACACATTCGGCGCGCTGCTGATGGAGACACGACGCCACGGACGGCTGATCCAGGACTTGAACTGACCGCCGCAAGCGCCTGATATCACGTCATTCCGCGGCAACCTTTCGCGGCTTCAGCATGTCCTTGAGGTAATACCCCGTATGACTTTCGGGTACCTCGGCGACCTGTTCGGGAGTCCCGGTCGCCACGATCATGCCGCCGCCATCGCCACCTTCGGGGCCGATATCGATGATGTGATCGGCGGTCTTGATCACATCGAGGTTGTGCTCGATCACGATCACCGTATTGCCCGCATCGACCAGAGAATGCAGCACTTCCAGCAGTTTCTTCACATCCTCGAAGTGCAACCCCGTGGTCGGCTCGTCCAAAATATAGAGCGTCCGGCCCGTCGACCGCTTCGCCAGCTCCTTCGACAGCTTCACGCGCTGCGCCTCGCCGCCCGACAGCGTCGTGGCCTGCTGCCCGACCTTGATATAGCCAAGCCCGACCTTGACCAGCGCGTCCATCTTCTCGCGGATGGACGGCACGGCGGCAAAGAAGGTCTGGGCATCTTCCACTGTCATATCAAGGACATCCGCGATGCTCTTGCCCTTGAACTTGATCTCAAGCGTCTCGCGATTGTAGCGCGCGCCATGGCAGGTCTCGCAGGTCACGTAGACGTCCGGCAGGAAGTGCATCTCGATCTTGATCAGCCCGTCGCCCTGACAGGCCTCGCAGCGACCGCCCTTCACGTTGAACGAAAACCGCCCCGGCTTATAGCCCCGCGCCTTGGCCTCGGGCAAACCGGCAAACCAGTCGCGGATCGGCGTGAACGCCCCGGTATAGGTCGCCGGGTTCGACCGCGGCGTGCGCCCGATGGCGCGCTGGTCGATGTCGATGACCTTGTCGAGGTGGTGCAGGCCCTTGATCGTCTCGCAGGGCGAAGGCGTCTGCCGCGCCCCGTTCAGACGCATCGAGGCGGTCTTGAACAGCGTCTCGATGGTCAGCGTCGACTTGCCGCCCCCCGAAACCCCCGTCACGCAAACAAATTTCCCCAGCGGGAAATCCGCTGTCACATCTTTCAGGTTGTTCCCTGACGCCTTGACAACGCTCAGTTTTTTCTTGTTTCCCTTGCGCCGGACGGCAGGCACGGGGATCTCGCGCGTGCCGGACAGATACTGCCCGGTGATCGAGTTCTGATCCGCCGCCACCTCTGCGGGCGTGCCGTGGCTGACCACCTCGCCGCCATGCACACCGGCGCCGGGGCCGATATCGAAGACGTAATCGGCCTCGCGGATGGCGTCCTCGTCATGTTCGACGACGATCACGGTATTGCCCTGATCGCGCAGGTTCTTGAGCGTGCCGAGCAGACGATCGTTGTCGCGCTGGTGCAGCCCGATGGACGGCTCGTCCAGCACGTAGAGCACGCCCGTCAGGCCCGATCCGATCTGCGAGGCAAGCCGGATACGCTGGCTTTCGCCGCCCGACAAGGTGCCCGCGGCCCGGCTCAGCGTCAGATATTCGAGGCCCACATTGTTCAGGAACCCAAGGCGCTCGCGGATTTCCTTGAGGATGGCGCGCGCGATTTCCGTCTTCTGCTTGGTCAGGCTGTCGGGCGCCGCCTCGATCCAGGCGAAGGCATCCTTGATCGACTTCTGTACCACTTCACCGACATGCAGACCGCCGATCTTGACCGCCAGCGCCTCTTCGCGCAGCCGGTAACCGCCGCATGTGCCGCAGGACCGGTTGTTCTGGTAGCGCTCGAATTCCTCGCGGATCCAGTTTGAATCGGTCTCGCGATAGCGCCTCTCCATGTTGGGAATGACGCCTTCGAATGTGCGCGTCACGTTGTAGACGCGACCGCCCTCGTCGTAGCGAAACGCGATTTCCTCGTCGCCCGAGCCGTGCAGGAAAACCTGCTGCACATGCGCGGGTAGATCCTTCCACTTCGTTGCGGCATCGAATTCATAATGCTTCGCAATGGATTGAATTGTCTGCAGAAAGTAAGGCGACTTGCCCTTGCGCCAGGGGGCAATCGCACCGTCGTAGAGGGTCAGTCCCTGGTCCGGCACCATCAGCCGCTCGTCGAAGAACAGCTCGACCCCCAGACCATCGCATTCCGGGCAGGCCCCGAACGGCGCGTTGAAGGAAAACAGGCGCGGCTCGATCTCGGGGATGGTGAAGCCCGACACCGGGCAGGCAAACTTTTCGGAAAAGGTGATCCGTTCGGGCGATCCGTCCTCGTCGCGCGGCGCGGTCTCGAGGATGGCGATCCCGTCGGCAAGGTCCAGCGCCGTGCGGAAGCTGTCGGCCAGCCGCGTGCCAAGGCCTTCGCGCACGACGATGCGGTCCACCACCACGTCGATGTCATGGCGAAATTTCTTGTCGAGCGTGGGCGGCTCGTCGAGGTCATAGAAGGTGCCGTCGACCTTGACGCGCTGAAATCCCTGCTTGCGCAATTCGAGGAATTCCTTGCGATATTCGCCTTTCCGGTCGCGCACGATGGGGGCCAGCAGGTAGCCGCGCGTGCCCTCTTCCATCTCGAGGACGCGGTCAACCATGTCCTGAACCTGCTGCGCCTCGATTGGCAGGCCGGTCGCAGGGCTGTAGGGCGTGCCCGCGCGCGCAAACAGCAGGCGCAGGTAGTCGTAGATCTCGGTCACGGTGCCGACGGTCGAGCGCGGGTTCTTCGACGTCGTTTTCTGTTCGATGGAGATCGCGGGCGACAGGCCCGAGATGTGATCCACATCGGGCTTTTCCATCATGTCGAGGAATTGCCGCGCATAGGCCGACAGGCTTTCGACGTAGCGACGCTGGCCTTCCGCATAGATCGTATCGAAGGCCAGCGACGACTTGCCCGACCCCGACAGGCCAGTGATCACCACCAGCTGGTCGCGCGGAATATCGACATCGATGCCCTTGAGGTTGTGCTCGCGCGCGCCACGCACCTCGATGTGTTTGAGCTCAGCCATCAGACCCCCGTTAACGCATGGCTCACAGATAGGGGATCACGGCCGTTTCGCCAACGGCAAATCGAGAACAAAAAGTGAACTTTGTGTTAACAGCGGAAATGTCACCGAAATCAAGCCGAATTTCGCCAGAAATTCCAGGCCGGACGACTGGACCGCACAGGCCGCCGACGCCCGGACGCGCGCCCGTCGGGGTCGATCGAACGGGCGGCGCCGGGTGACGCACGGCAATCCGGGGGCCGGTATAAGCTTACCGGTAAAGCAGCGATGTGCCGTCATGGAAAAGGTGCACCTTCTCCGGTGCGGCCCCCAGCTTCACGGTGTTGCCCCGCAGATCGGCATGGATGCCGGGCAGCTTCCCGATGATCGGTTCGCCGCCGCCGGTGTCGAAGTAGAGCAGCGTCACCTCTCCGAGCGCCTCGGTGATCTTGACGCGACCTTCATAGATGTATTCGGCCCCGGCCTCGGTCTCGAGAAAATCCTCGGGCCGCACGCCGACATTGACCTTCAGGCCCTTGTCTGCGGGCGTTGTCGGCACCTTCGACCGCGCCATGCCGCCACCATCCATCCGGATCACCGTGGTCTCGCCGGTCTCCACGATCTCTCCGGGCAGCAGGTTCATCGAGGGCGAGCCGATGAACTGGGCCACAAACTCGCTGTTGGGTCGCTCGTAAAGCTCGAGCGGCGATCCGACCTGCGCGATGCCCTTGTTGGCCAGCACCACGATGCGCGTTGCCAGCGTCATCGCCTCGACCTGGTCGTGGGTGACGTAGATCATCGTCGAATCGGGCATCGATTCCTTCAGCTGCGCGATCTCGATCCGGGTGGCCACGCGCAGCGCCGCATCGAGGTTCGACAGCGGTTCGTCGAAAAGATACACCTTGGGATCCCGCACGATCGACCGTCCGATGGCAACGCGCTGGCGCTGACCACCCGACAGCGCCTTGGGCAGGCGGTCGAGATAAGGCTCGAGCTGCAGGATCTTCGCGGCCTTGTTCACCGCGGCGTCGATCTCGGACTGGCTTTTCTTGGCGATCTTGAGCGCGAAGGTCATGTTGTCGCGCACCGTCATGTGCGGATAAAGCGCGTAGGATTGGAACACCATGGCGATGCCGCGCTGCGCGGGCGGCACGTCGTTGACCCGCTGACCGTCGATTTCCAGCGTGCCTCCGGTGATCTTTTCAAGCCCCGCGATCATCCGCAGCAGGGTCGACTTGCCGCAGCCCGAGGGGCCCACGAAGACGATCAACTCGCCCTGCTTGATGTCGAGGTCGATGTCGCGCAACACCTGGACGGTGCCGCCATAGGTCTTTTCGACACCTGTGAGTTTCAGGTTTGCCATGGGTCCCTCCCTTATCCCTGTTCTTGCGCTTGCAGCATCAACGCGGGCTGCCACGGCCCGAGATGCAGCCGCCCGTCCGGTGCCGGTCCGGCGCTGCCCAGCTCGATCCCGATCTGATGCCACTTGCCGGGCGGCATGTCGGTCACCCCAGGCTCATGGCTGAGGTTGAACGCGCAGAACACGGTCTCGTCCGCGCTTTCACGCCGGAACGTCAGGATGTTGCCATCTGCCACGACCTTGCTCTGGCGACCGGTCCGCAGCGCCTTCTGGGCATGGCGGAAGGCGATGACGCGCCTGTAGTGATGCAGGATGGCGGCGGGGTCCTGTTCCTGCGTGGCAACTGCCCGGTTGAGGTGGTCGTGGCTGACCGGCAACCACGGCCTTCCCTGCGAAAACCCGCCATTCTGGTTCGACGATTCCCACACCATCGGCGTCCGGCACCCGTCGCGCCCCTTGAAGGCCGGCCAGAAGCGCTTGCCATAGGGGTCCTGCAGATCTTCGAAGGCCACGTCCGCTTCGGGCAGGCCCAGTTCTTCGCCCTGGTAAAGACAGGTCGATCCGCGCAGGCATTGCATCAGCGTCGCAAAGCAGCGCTCTCCGGCGTCGGACAGGTCCCAGCGCGTTCTGTGTCGCGGCACGTCGTGGTTGGAAAACGCCCAGCAGGCCCAGCCATCGGCAGCCACCGCGTCGACCTTTTCGAAGACCTCGGCGATATAGGCTGCGGTCGGCATGTGACCCGACAGAAGCTCGAACGCGTAGCTCATGTGGATCAGGTCGTCGCCGCCGGTGTATTCGCCCAGGATTTCCAGCCCGCGCTGGTCGTCGCCCACCTCGCCCACCGCGGCGGCGTTGTAGCCGTCCATCAGTTTGCGCAGCTTGCGCAGGAAAACGAGGTTCTCGGGCTGGGTCTTGTCGTAAAGGTGGTCCTGCCAGGTATAGGGGTTCACCGCCGGGGCCGTGATCGGGTTGCGCTGATCCTCGGGCAAGGGCGGGTTGTCGCGCAACTGCTTGTCATGGACGTAGAAGTTGATCGTATCGAGCCGGAAGCCGTCGACGCCCCGATCCAGCCAGAACTGCCCCACGTCCAGCAATGCGGCCTGCACCTGCGGCTCGTGGAAGTTCAGATCGGGCTGCTCGGTCAGGAAATTGTGCAGGTAATACTGGCAGCGCGTCGGCTCCCATTGCCAGGCAGAGCCGCCGAAGATCGACAGCCAGTTGTTGGGCGGCGTGCCATCGGGCTTGGCATCGGCCCAGACATACCAGTTGGCCCGATCGTTGTCCTTCGAGGCACGGCTTTCCTTGAACCACGGATGATCCTGCGAGGTGTGGCTGAGCACGAGGTCGATCAGCACCTTGATGCCCAGGCGGTGCGCCTCGGCGATCAGCACGTCGAAGTCGGCCAGCGATCCGAACATCGGATCGACATCGCAGTAATCCGCAACGTCATAGCCGAAATCCCGCATCGGCGAGGTGAAGAACGGCGATATCCACACCGCATCGACGCCCAGCGATGCAATATGTGGCATGCGCTGCGCGATGCCCAGAAGATCGCCGATCCCGTCGCCGTTGCTGTCCTGGAAGCTGCGCGGATAGACCTGATAGATCACCGCGCCGCGCCACCATTCGGTGTGCGCCTGACTGTCGGTTCCGGGAAGGTTCGCCGTCTTGTTCATGAAGCCCCTGATTATTTGACCGAGCCGGCCAGCAGGCCACGCACGAGGTATTTCTGCATTGCGAAGAAGACGATCAGCGGCACCGCGATCGAGATGAAGGCCGCTGCCGCGAGGATGCCCCAGTCGCCGCCGCGCGACCCCAGAAGGTCGTCGGCGATCTTGACCGTCATCACCCAGGATTCCGAGTTCGACGGCAGGAACACCTTGGCCACCAGCAGGTCGTTCCAGGTCCACAGGAATTGGAAGATGGCAAAGCTCGCCAACGCCGGAAAAGACAAGGGCAGCACGATCTTGGTGAAGACCTGGAAGTCCGTGGCCCCGTCGACCTTGGCGCTTTCGATGATGTCGCGCGGCAGGCCGACCATGTAGTTGCGCAAGAGGTAGATCGCCAGCGGCAGGCCAAAGCCGGTATGCGCCAGCCAGATGCCAAGGAAGGACTGCCCGATGCCGACCTTGTTGTGCAGCTGCAAAAGCGGCACCAGCGCCAGTTGCAGTGGCACCACCAGCAACCCCACCACCATCGCGATCAGGAACCCCCTGCCCTTGAAGTCCATCCAGGCCAGCGCATAGGCCGCGAAGGCCGCGATCAGGATCGGGATGATGGTCGCCGGGATCGTCACCGTCAGCGTGTTGATGAAGGCCCGGTCCATGTTGTCCGAGGTCAGGATCTGGCGGTAGTTGTCGAGCCCGAAATCTGGTGGTGAGGCGGCGGTGATGTAGATCGTCGGCGCGCGGTCGATCTCTCCGTCGGCCATCCAGGTGAAGTCGCCATTGGCCTGCACGGTCACGGCCCGGTCGATGGTAAAGCCCTGCACCGGGCGACCGTCCTCGTCGGTGTCGGGCGCTTCGGGGGTGCCGCCGGCCTCCCAGGCGGTTTCGTAGTTTTCCGTATCGGTGGTGCCGTCGGGTTCCGTCACGATCAGCTTGAGACGACCGTATGTCTGCCCCGGCTCGGCGGCGCTCGGGTCGCGCCCGGTGATGCCGAAACCCGACACGTCGCCGGACCCTTCCGCCGACACTTCGTCGGATGCGGTAAACAGGTTGCCCGAGAACATGTAGAGACCGCCGTCGCGGATCACGTCCACAGGTTCGGGCGAGACGCGGTAAGCCTGCGAGACCGAGAACATCGAGGCCCACCAGCCGGTCTCCGAGATCTGTTCGCGGTCGCGAAAGCTCGACACCAGAAGCCCGACCGTCGGAATGAGCCAGATCAGCACCAGCAAGATCACCGACACATTGGTGACGATGGAGAGAGAGGTCTTCTGTCCTGCCATTTGATCCATTTGGATGTCCCCTCTCAGTTCATTTCTTTGCGCGCTTGGCGGATGTTCCAGACCATCACCGGCAGCACGATGACCATGATCACGAAGGCCACGGCGGTCGCGCGCCCGTCATCGCGGAACATGTAGTCCATCATGTAACTTGGCAGGATCTCGGTTTTGAAATTGCCGCCCGTCATGGCGTAGACGATGTCGAAGACCTTGAGCACGAGGATGGTAATCGTGGTCCAGACCACGACGATGGTGCCCATGATCTGCGGCACCTTGATCTTGAAGAAGATCTGGAACGGGTTGGCCCCGTCGATGATGGCGGCCTCGATGGTTTCCTCGGGGATGCCGCGCAGGGCCGCCGACAGGATCACCATGGCAAAGCCGGTCTGGATCCACACCAGAATGACCATCAGGAAGAAGTTGTTCCAGAACGGCACCTGCAAGGGGTCGATCGGGGCCGCCCCGAAAAACACGCGCAGCGCGTTGATGATGCCGATATCGGGGTCGTTGGCATAGACGAACTTCCAGATCAGCGACGCACCGACGAACGAGATCGCCATCGGCATGAAGATCAGCGACTTGGCGATATTGCCCCATCTCAGCTTGTCGGTCAGCTGTGCCACCAGCAGGCCCAGGAAGGTCGCGGCGGCGGGCACGAAGATCGCCCAGAGAATGTTGTTGAACACCGCGGTGCGGAAGCCCTCTTCGCCGAACATGGTGGTGTAGTTGCCCAAGCCGATAAATTCTTCGCCAGAGCGATTGAAAAGCGACCGCCAGAAGCTGCCGATCACCGGATAGACAAGGTAAAGCCCCAGCGCGAACATCGCGGGAAACAGGAACAGCCAGGGACGGACCATGGTGGCGCGGTTGATGTTGCGCCCGTGATCGTCCGTCCGGGGCGGAAAGATCACCTTGTCGAGGACCCAGTTGGAGGCGAAGAAATACCCGACGCAGCCGCCGACACCGACGATGATCGTGATCAGACCCTGAAGGATCGGAGACATTGTGGTTCCTCCCGTTTTTCTGACACCGCGGACCGCACGGCCCGGCGTTCAGGCTTGGCCCCGCGTTCGGGCGCGGCCCCGCTTTTGCGGCGGGGTCCGACGTTGCGTACCCGCGCGGCGGCGGGTGCGCCTCCTCCGCCCCGCATGACCGGGACGGAGGTGTCTTGGCTCAGTGCATCACTGGATCGAGTCCCAGCGCGACTGGATGCCCGCCGCCACATCGGCAGCCGACGTGCCGGTGGTGTAGTCGACCATGCCCGACCAGAATGCCCCGGCACCGATTTCCGACGGCATCAGGTCCGACCCGTCGAAGCGGAAGGTGGTGGCGTCGCGCAGGATCTGGCCCTGTGCGCGCAGGCTGTCATCGGCATAGGCATCGAGGTTGACGCCCGCATGCGCGGTCAGAAAGCCGCCCTGCGCCATCCACAGCTCATGCGCGATCGGGGTCTTGAGGAACTCGATCATCGCATTGGTGGCGTCCGACGGCTTGGTGATGGCGAAAAGCGCGCCCGCCCCCAGAACCGGCTTGCCGAGATCCTTGCCCTCGTAGGCCGGGAAGTAGAAGAAATCGACGTCCTCACCGGCCACCACGTCTTCGGGGAAAAAGGCCGGGATGAACGATGCCTGACGGTGCATGTAGCATTCCGCCGGGATCGTGAAGAGGCCCGCCGGGCTGTCCCGGAAGTCCGTCGTCGCCACGTTCGAGGCACCGCCCTGCACGTAGTCGTCGTTCAGCGCGAAGTAGCCGAACTCCTCGATGGCGGCGATCACCGCGGGATCGTCGAACTTGAGCTCGTTGGTGACCCAGGCGTCATAAACCTCGGGCGGCTGGGTGCGCAGCATCATCTCTTCGACCCAGTCGGTCGCGGGCCAGCCGGTCGCGGCGCCCGAGCCAAGGCCGATACACCAAGGCGTGCCGCCATCATCGACGATCTGGTCGGTCAGCTCTTTCAGTTCTTCCATGGTTTCGGGGATGTCGTAGCCCGCCTCGTCGAAGGCGATCGGGTTGTACCAGACCAGCGATTTCACATCGACGCGGTAGAACAGCCCGTAGAGGTCGTCGGTGCCGTCCTTGCCCGCATAGGTGCCCAGATCGACCCAGGATTGCCCGGCGGCATAGTTTTCGGCGACCCATTCGGCGGTCCCGTCCGCCAGCGGCGTCAGCAGTCCCTGGCTGGCAAGATCCGCCGCCAGACCCGGCTGCGGAAACGCGGCGAGGTTCGGGGCAGAGCCCGCGCGGGTCGAGATCACGATATCCTGCTCGAAACTGTCCGAGCCGGAATAGTTGACCGAGGCGCCGGTGGCTTCCTCGAAGTAGTCGAAGACCTTGTCGACCTTCTCTTTCTCGTTGCCGGTCCAGGCACCGGTGATCTCGACCGTCTGGCCGCTCAGATCGTATTTTTCGGCAAACGCGGTGTAGCTGTCCCAGGTGAAGGCTCCCTCACCGGGGTTGAATGGCAGATGCCCGGCCGCATGGGCACTTCCGGCAGACAAGGCAAGCGCAGCCGCGCTCGCATAAAGCGACGTTTTCATTTTCACAGTCCTCCCTTGGATCATGTGAGCAATCTCGTTCGGTCCGGCGCAAGGAAAAAATTTTCCAAAGCGCTTTGGCCCGCGCAGGCTTACTGACATGTTAGCGCCTGTCAATCCGGTTTCGGGGCCCATCCCGTCACAAAGACATCATAAAAATGCTGCGCTGCGGCTAGGTCGTGCCGTTTTTTGCAGGCTTCACAGGGCACCCGGAACATGGCTAGAATGGCAAAATCCAAAGCGCTTTGAACGCGCTAATGCCTTCAAATGGCGGATTTGCCGATGAACCTCAGAGAACTGTCCGAGCACCTCAACCTGTCGCAGACCACCGTCAGCCGGGCGCTGAACGGCTATCCCGAAGTGCGCGAGGCCACCCGCCAGCGGGTTTTGCAAGCCGCGCTGAAATTCAACTACAGCCCCAGCGCGCGCGCCAAGGGGTTGGCGACCGGGCGCGCGATGGCCATCGGTCACGTGATTCCCCTGTCAAGCAAGCACGAGATCCTGAACCCTGTCTTCGGCGATTTCATCTCGGGCGCGTCCGAGGCCTACATGGCAGCCGGATACGAGCTTGTGCTGACGCTGGTGCCCGACCGCGAACAGGCCGAGCGCTACAGCGCCATCCGCGCCAAGGGCAACGTCGATGGCATCATCCTGCACGCGCCGCAGCTGCGCGATCCGCGCATCGCGCTGCTGACCGAGATCGGCGTACCGTTCCTGGTCCATGGCCGATCGGATGGGATGCCCGAGGACTACGCCTATGTGGATGTCGACAACCGGCATGCCTTTGCGCGCGCCACGCGGCACCTGATCGGGCTGGGTCACCGCCGCATTGCCCTGATCAACGGCATCGAGTCGATGGATTTCGCCCATCGTCGGCGGCAGGGCTATGCGGATGCGCTGCGCGAGGCGGGGCTGGGCGTCGACAGGTCGCTGATCGAAAGCGGCAGCATGACCGAAAGCCTCGGATTGTGCAGCGCGACCGACATGCTGGCCAGGCCCAATCCGCCGACGGCTTTCCTGTGCGCATCGATCCTGATCGCGCTCGGAGTGGAGCGGGCGATCTTCAGCCGAGGCCTCGCGATGGGCCGCGACGTGTCGGTCATCACCCATGACGACGTGCTGAGCTACCTGCCCAATGGCGCGGACGAGCCGCTGTTCACCGCGACGCGCGCGCCGATCGGCGCGGCGGGGCGATTGTGCGCAGAGCGGCTGCTGGCGATGATCGCCGCCCCCGACGCGCCAAGACCGCAGGACCTTCTGGCGGCGGATCTCATCCTCGGCCGGTCGACCGGTCCTGCCCCCGCATGATGCCCGCCGCACCCCGCCTGCGCAGGCGCGATCGCAGGCCCGACAGCCCGCCCCTTGCCCGCAGCGCGGCGCGGCCCGGCCTTGATTGCAGCGGCAAAGCCTCCTACCACCCGCACCGAACCGAACCGAGGTAAGTCCATGGCAGCGCTTTCCCCCCAACTGGCCGTCGTGGCCGACATCGGCGGCACCAACACCCGCGTCGCGCTGGCCCGCGGCGGCACCGTGGCGGCAGACAGCATCCGCCGGTATCGCAACGCCGAGAATGCCAGCCTTGAGGCGGTCTTGAGTCATTACCTCGCCGAGCAGCAGGCGCGCCCCGATGCGGCCTGCGTCGCCATGGCAGGCCCGGTCCGCGACGGCGTCGGCAAGCTGACCAATCTGGACTGGCAGGTCGACAAGACCTCGGTCGCGGCGGCCACCGGGGCAACCACCGTGGCGGTTCTGAACGATCTGCAGGCCCAGGGCCACGCGCTCGATGCGTTGTCGCCGGACGTGCTGATCCCGGTGCTGCCCGGCAAGCCCGCAAGCCCGCAGGCCGCCAAGCTGGTGATCGGGGTCGGCACCGGGCTGAACGCGGCGCCGGTCTACCGGTTGGGCGGGCAGACCCTGGTCCCCCCCTCCGAGAGCGGGCATGTGTCGCTCAAGGCGCGGTCGGCGGACGAATTGCGGCTGCGCGACTGGGTGGCCCGCAAACACGAGATGCCGGGTTTCGAGGATGTGCTGTCCGGGCGTGGGCTCGAACGCCTGCACGCCTTTCTTTGCGAAGAGGATGGCGCAGGCACGCCACTCTCGGCGGCACAGATCGTGGACGCGGCGGGTCAGGATGACCGCGCCGACCGGACCATCGCGCTTTTTACCCGTCTGCTCGGGGCCTATGTCGGCGATTTGTCGCTGATCACCCTGCCCTTCGGCGGCATCTATCTGTGTGGCGGCGTCACGCAGCACGTCGCGCCGCATTTGACGACCGCGCTCTTTTCGGATGCGTTTTGCGAAAAGGGGCGGTTTTCCAGCTTCATGCGGCAGTTCCCGATGTTCATCGTTACCGATGATTACGCCGCCCTGACCGGATGCGCCTGCCATCTGGCCGAGCTTGGCCAGCTTGGGGCATGACAACTTCCGGTGCTTCCGGGTTGCAACCTTGGGGACACGACTGAACAATCGACGAGTGACGGGCCTTGCCAATCCGGGTTCAACGCGGTTTTACGAATGTGAGCGTTAACAGGATCGTCCAGACATGAACATCGCGCCCCCCTCCGCGACCCAGACTTCGACCAGCACATTGCGCAACGCGATCGTGCAGCACCTCTGCTATTCCTTTGGCCGCGAGCCGGATTTCGCGGGCATCGAGGATTGGCGCATGGCGCTGTCCTTTGCCATCCGCGACCACATCGCCGACAGCTGGTTCAAGGCGGCGGGCGTGACGCGCGACAACGGGGCCAAGCGGGTCTACTACCTGTCGATGGAGTTTCTGATCGGGCGGCTTCTGGAAGACGGCATCGTCAACCTCGGCCTTGTCGAACAGTCGCGCGAGGCGCTGGCGTCGCTCGGTCAGGACTATGACACCGTGCTGGCCGATGAGCCGGACGCGGCGCTTGGCAATGGCGGCCTTGGCCGTCTCGCGGCATGCTTTCTCGAAAGCCTGTCGACGCTGGGCTGTCCGGCCTATGGCTATGGCATCCGCTACGAGCACGGATTGTTCCGGCAAAGCTTTCAGGACGGCAAGCAGGTCGAGTCCCCCGAGACATGGCTGCTGCAGCGCCACGCCTGGGAATTCGAACGCCCCGATGCCCGCTTCCACATCGGGTTCGGTGGCGAGGTCACGGAGGTCGACAACCGCAGCGTCTGGCAACCGGCGGAATTCATCGACGCCGAGGCCTACGACACCCCGATCGTCGGCTGGAAGGGACGCTGGGCCAACACCTTGCGGCTCTGGTCGGCCAAGGCGTCGGATCCGTTCGACCTGCCCGCCTTCAACCGCGGCGATTTCGCCGGGGCCGCCGCCCCCGAGGCGCTGGCCCGCACCATCAGCCGGGTGCTCTATCCCGACGACACCACCGAACAGGGCAAGGAGCTGCGCCTGAAGCAAGAGTTTTTCCTGGTCGCCGCCGCGCTCCGCGACATCCTCGCGCGGTTCGACAAGGAACATTCGGACATCCGCAAACTGCCCGACGCGGTTGCGATCCAGCTCAACGACACGCATCCCGCCGTTGCCGCCCCCGAACTGGTGCGGATCCTGCACGACGAACGCGGCCTGCCCTTCAACGAGGCAACGCAGATCGCGCGCGCCTGCCTGTCCTACACCAATCACACGCTGCTGCCCGAGGCGCTGGAAAGCTGGGACGAGGGCCTGTTCGGCCGCCTGCTGCCGCGTCACCTTCAGATCGTCGACCGCATCGACAACGACCACTACCAAGCCAACCCGTCCCGCACCCAATCCATGCGCGCCGATGGTCAGGTCAAGATGGGACAGCTGTCCTTTGTCATGGCCCACAAGGTCAACGGCGTCTCGGCGCTGCACACCGGGCTGATGAAAGAGACCGTGTTCGAGGAGTTGCACCGCTTGCATCCCGATCGCATCGTCAACCAGACCAATGGCGTGACCCCGCGCCGCTGGCTGTTGTCGTGCAACCCGCGCCTGTCGGGGCTGATCACAGACACCATCGGCGAGGCCTGGGTCGACGACCTGGAGCAGTTGCGCAAGCTTGAACCCGCCATCGAGGATGCCGGCTGGCGCGATCGCTTCGCCGCCGCCAAGCGCGCCAACAAGGCGGAGCTGTCGCAATGGATGGCCGAGACGCAGGGTGCGTCGGTCGATCCCGATGCGATGTTCGACGTCCAGATCAAGCGCCTGCATGAATACAAGCGCCAGCACCTCAACATCCTCGAGACCATCGCCCTCTGGCAGGAGATCAAGGACAACCCGCAGGGCAACTGGACGCCGCGCGTGACGCTGTTTGCCGGAAAGGCCGCGCCGGGATACACGTTCGCCAAGGATATCATCCACCTTATCAACGATGTAGCGGTCGCTCTTAATGCTGACAAGCAGACCCGCGATCTGTTGCAGGTGCATTTCCTCCCCAACTACAACGTCACCCTCGCCGAGCGTCTGGTGCCCGCCGCCGATCTGTCCGAGCAGATCTCGACCGCGGGCAAGGAAGCCTCGGGCACCGGCAACATGAAATTCGCCCTCAACGGCGCGCTGACCGTCGGCACGCTCGACGGGGCCAATGTCGAAATCCGCGAACATGTGGGCGCCGACAACTTCTTCCTGTTCGGCATGACCGCCGCCGAGGTGATGGAGCGTCGCAAGATCGCGGGTCACGCGGCAAAGGCCATCGCCGCCGATCCGCGCCTTGCCCGTGCCCTCGAGGCGGTGCGCTCGGGCGTGTTCTCGCCCGACGAGCCGGACCGCTACGGACATATCGCCGACAACCTGTCGGGGCCGGACTACTTCCTCGTGTCTTCGGATTTCAGCGACTACTGGCGCGCCAGCCGCGAGGCCGACGCAACTTTCGCGGATCAGGCCACATGGCAGCGCAAGGCCGCGCTGAATACCGCGCGGTCCGGCTGGTTTTCGTCCGATCGCACGATCCGCGGCTACATGCAGGATATCTGGGCGACACGGTCCTACCTCGAAGAGTGATCGAACACGCGCATTGAAGCGTTTGCACAGGAAGGTAAGCTACATTTCATGGTCAGTCACACGCATTTGCCCCGCCCCGCCCTCGCCCGTATCCTCGATGCGACCAGCGACGATCCCTTCGCGGTCCTGGGGCCGCATGATGTCGAGGGCACCCGTCACGTCACGGTGTGCGACCCGCATGCCGCTGAAATGGCTGCGGTGATTGGCAAGAAGACCTATCCGCTGGACGCCGTTGCCGACCTTCCGGGCATCTTCTGCGGCCCGGTGCCGGGCGACGACGCCTACGGGCTGCGCGGCAGCGATGGCGCGGGCAAGACCTGGGACATGGAGGACGCCTACCGGTTCGGCCCGGTGCTGGGCGAGATCGACGAATACCTGCTTGGCGAGGGCACGCATCGCGCGCTGTGGAAGGCGCTCGGTGCGCATGTGATGACCCATGATGGTGTCCATGGCACGCATTTCGCGGTCTGGGCCCCGAATGCCCGGCGCGTCTCGATCGTGGCGGATTTCAACGGCTGGGACGGACGGCGCCACCTGATGCGGCGGCGCGGTGCCACCGGCGTGTGGGAACATTTCGTGCCCGGCGTCGGCGAAGGGGCCGCCTACAAGTACGAACTGATCGGCGCGCAGGGCGACATCATGCCGCTGAAGTCCGACCCCTTGGGCTTCGGATCGCAGCACCCGCCCGAGAATGCATCGGTGGTGCGCGACATCGCGGGCTATGGCTGGTCGGATGACACATGGATGACGGACCGTGCCGCGCGCAACAGCCGCGATGCGCCGATCTCGGTCTACGAGGTGCATCTGGGGTCGTGGAAGCGCAAGGCCGACAATCGCCGCATCTCCTATATCGAGGCGGCGACGGAACTGGTCGATTACGTCACCGACATGGGCTTTACCCATATCGAGCTGATGCCGATCTCGGAATATCCCTTTGACGGCTCCTGGGGCTATCAGCCGGTGGGCCTGTTCGCGCCCACGGTGCGCCACGGGCCGCCGCACGAGTTTCGCGATCTGGTCAATGCCGCGCACAAGGCGGGCGTGGGCATCATTCTCGACTGGGTGCCGGGCCATTTTCCGACCGACAAGCACGGGCTGGGCCAGTTCGACGGCACGGCGCTTTATGAACACGCCGACCCGCGCGAGGGCTTTCATCAGGACTGGAACACCCTGATCTACAATTACGGTCGCCGCGAGGTGAAGAACTTCCTGACGTCCAACGCTTTGTATTGGCTTGAGGAATATCACGTCGACGGGCTGCGCGTCGATGCCGTGGCCTCGATGCTCTACCGCGACTATTCCCGCGACGCGGGCGAATGGGTGCCCAACAAGGATGGCGGGCGCGAAAACTACGAAGCCATCGACGTGCTGCGGACGATGAATACCGAAACCTACGGAGCGCATCCCGGCATCATGACCGTGGCCGAGGAATCCACCTCGTTTCCCAAGGTTTCGCAACCGGTCCATGACGGCGGGCTCGGCTTCGGGTTCAAGTGGAACATGGGCTGGATGAACGACACGCTCGACTACATCCAGAAAGACCCGATCTACCGCCAGCATCACCACAGCCAGATGACCTTCGGGCTGGTCTACGCCTTTTCGGAGAACTTCGTGCTGCCGATCAGCCATGACGAGGTGGTGCATGGCAAGGGGTCGATGCTGGGGCGGATGCCCGGCAATGACTGGGAACGGTTCGCCAACCTGCGCGCCTATTACGGCTTCATGTGGGGCCACCCGGGCAAGAAGCTGCTGTTCATGGGTCAGGAATTTGCCCAGCCTTCGGAATGGAACCATGACACGTCGCTGCCCTGGCACCTGCTGGAAACCCCGTCCCACGGCGGAATACAGGCGCTGGTGCGCGATCTGAACGCGCTTTATGCCGCGACACCGGCGCTGCACGTCAAGGATTGCGACCCCGAGGGCTTCCAGTGGATCGAAGAGAACGACGCCTCGCGGTCGGTCTTCGCATGGCGGCGCAAGGGCAATGCAGGCGACGCCGAGGTTGTGGTGCTGTGCAACTTCACCCCGGTCGAACAGAGCCATTACAGGATCGGCTTGCCGTCGGAAGGGCGCTGGCGAGAGGCGCTCAACACCGATGCCGCGCTATACGGCGGTGCGGATCGTGGCAACATGGGCGGCGTGACGGCAACGGATGCCCCGAGCCACGGGCTGCCCGCATCGGCCGAGGTCTACCTGCCGCCGCTGTCGGCGGTGTTCCTGATCAAGGACTGAGCTGCCCGAAACCGGTCGCCCCGCACCCGGTCCCGCCACAAGCCACCGGATGCCACCGGATGCCGCCCCGCGCCGGTCGGCCCGGCGGTTCCGGAGTCGTTTCGGCGGTTCGCGGTCCCGGGATCTTGCCGCGCGGGACAAATAATCCGTTAGCGCAATCACAATTTTTCGCGCGGCCACTAGCCAGACCGGTGTCCAGTCTGCAAAGTGTGTCCTCGTGACGGCGCGACAGACGTCGGACCGGACAGTCAGGGAGGACGACATGGCAGACACTTCAAAGCGACTATCGAGCCGATCGATGGCCTTTGTGCTTGCGGGCGGGCGCGGCTCTCGGCTCAAGGAACTGACCGACAGGCGGGTGAAACCGGCGGTCTATTTCGGCGGCAAGACGCGGATCGTGGATTTCGCCCTGTCGAACGCGCTCAATTCCGGCATCCGGAAAATGGCGATCGCGACGCAGTACAAGGCGCATTCCCTGATCCGCCATTGCCAGCGCGGCTGGAGCTTCTTTCGCGCCGAGCGCAACGAATTTCTCGACATCCTTCCGGCGTCGCAGCGCGTGGCGGAATCGATGTGGTATCGCGGCACCGCCGACGCGGTGGCCCAGAACGTCGATATCGTCGACAGCTATGACGTCGATTACGTGGTGATCCTGGCCGGTGACCACATCTACAAGATGGATTACGAGCTGATGCTGCGCCAGCACGTCGATGCCAAGGCGGACGTGACCATCGGCTGCCTGACGGTGCCGCGCGAAGAGGCCTCGGCCTTCGGGGTCATGGCGATCGACGAAAACGACGTCATCACCTCGTTCCTGGAAAAGCCCGCGGACCCGCCGGGCACGCCGGACGACCCGACCGTGACGCTGGCCTCGATGGGGATCTACGTCTTCAACTGGAAATTCCTGCGCGAGCTGCTGCTCAAGGATGCCGAGGACGAAAACTCCAGCCACGATTTCGGCAACGACCTGATCCCCGAGATCGTCAAGGGCGGCAAGGCGCAGGCGCATCGCTTTACCGACAGCTGCGTGCGCGCCAACGACGACGCCCCGGCCTATTGGCGCGACGTGGGCACGGTGGACGCCTTCTGGAAGGCCAACCTGGACCTCACGACCTTTTCGCCGGACCTCGACCTCTGGGACACGTCCTGGCCGATCTGGACCTATTCGGAATCGGTGCCGCCCGCGAAGTTCATCCATGACGAGGCCGACCGCCGCGGCTTGGCGATCTCGTCGCTGATTTCGGGCGGGTGCATCATCTCGGGGTCCGAGATCCGCGAGTCGCTGCTGCACACGCAGGTGCACACCAATTCCTATTCCTCGCTGGTGCGGGCGGTGGTGCTGCCTTACGTCTATGTGTCGCGCAAGGCACGGCTGAAGAACGTGGTGATCGATCGCGGCGTGCATATTCCCGAAGGGCTGGTGGTCGGCGAGGACCCGGTCGAGGATGCCAAGTGGTTCCGCGTGTCCGACGGCGGCGTGACACTGATCACGCAGGACATGCTGGACGCGCGCGCTGCGGAGTCATGACACGGGTCCTGTCTGTCGCCTCGGAATGCGTACCGCTGGTCAAGACCGGCGGGCTCGCGGATGTCGCCGGCGCCCTGCCCGGGGCGCTGGCCCCGCTTGGCGTCGAGATGCGCACGCTGATCCCGGCCTATCCGGCGGTCAAGGCCGCCCTTTCGGGCGGCAAGACCCATGCGCTGGGCCCTCTCTTCGGCGCTGACGCGCGCCTCATCGAGGGCAGCCTGGGCGAGACGGTTCTTTACGCGCTCGATGCACCGCATCTTTTCGACCGCGACGGCAGCCCGTATCTCGATGCGAACGGCATCGACTGGCCCGACAACCCTGTGCGGTTTGCCGCCCTGTCCTACGCCGCGGCGCTGATCGCGGCCAAGGGGGTCGCGGGCTGGCGGCCGCAGGTGCTGCACCTGCATGACTGGCAGGCCGGGCTCGCACCGGTCTACCTGCGCGACATGACCGGAACCGACGCCGTCGGGACGCTGCTGTCGATCCACAATATCGCGTTCCAGGGCATGGCCCCGGCGGCGATGCTGCCGATGCTGGCGCTGCCACAAAGCGGCTTTACCGAGGACGGGTTCGAATACTGGGGCCAGATCTCGGCGCTCAAGGCCGGTCTGACAACCGCCGATCGCATCGCGACGGTCAGCCCGACCTATGCGCAGGAACTGCTTACGCCCGAGTTCGGCATGGGCATGGAGGGTATCCTGAACGCGCGCCGCGGCGATCTGTCGGGTATTCTCAACGGGGTCGACACCGATGCCTGGACCCCGCCCTACAAGACCGCGCGCGGCAAGGTGCGGCACAAGACGGCGCTGCGCCGTGAGTTCGGCCTGCCCGACTGGTCCGGTCCGCTTTGCGTCGTGATCTCGCGGTTGAGCCAGCAGAAGGGGCTTGACGTGTTGCTCGAGGCATTGCCTGCCCTGTGCGATCATGGCGGGCAACTGGCGCTTCTGGGCTCGGGCGATCCCGGTCTGGAAGCCGCGTTCCGCGACGCCGCCGCGCATGAGGGCATCGGCGTCAGGATCGGCTACGACGAGGCGCTGTCGCGACGCATGATCGCCGGGGCCGACGCGATTCTGGTGCCGTCCCGGTTCGAACCCTGCGGGCTGACCCAGCTTTACGGGCTGCGCCACGGCACCCTGCCGCTGGTCGCGCGCACCGGCGGTCTGAACGATACGGTGATCGATGCCAACCCCGCCGCAGTGGCCGCAGGGGTGGCCACCGGCGTGCAGTTCCATCCCGTTACGTCATCCGCATTGGCAGGGGCCTTTGCGCGCCTACATGACCTGTGGCAGACACAGAAGGTCTGGCAACGCATGATGAAGAATGCGATGGCACAGGATGTGGGTTGGGATGTCTCGGCCCGGGCCTATGCCGCGCTCTATCAGGATATCGTCCAATCCAAATGACACCGACCACTCCGCCCGCTCCGGGCCATGCCGCGCCGCTCGGTGCGCGGTTCGACGGCGATGGCACCAATTTCGCCGTCTTCTCGCAGAACGCGACGGCGATGTATGTCTGCCTGTTTTCCGAGGATGGCAGCGAAGAGATCCAGCGCGTCGCCCTGGCCGAGCGGAACGGCGATGTCTGGCACGGCTACCTGCCCGGCATCCGGCCCGGGCAGCTTTACGGTCTGCGCGCCGATGGCCCCTACGACCCCGAGGAGGGGCACCGCTTCAACGTCAACAAGCTGCTGATGGACCCCTATGCCAAGCGTCTGACCGGCCATCCGGACTGGAACGACTCGCTTTATGGCTTTACCCGCGGGCATGACGATGAAGACCTGTCCTTCGACACCCGCGACAGCGCCCCGCACATGCCGCGCTGCGTCGTCGAGGACCCGAGCTTCGCATGGGGCGACACCTGTGCCCCCGCCACGGCGATGCAGGACACCATCGTCTACGAGGCGCATCTCAAGGGCCTGACGCAGGAATTTCCCGAAGCGACCCCCAAGGGCGGCGCGCTGGCGCTGGCCTCGGGTGCGATGATCAACTACCTGACCGACCTGGGCATCACCGCGGTCGAGCTGTTGCCGGTGCATGCCTTCATCAACGACCGCTTTCTCGTCGACAAGGACCTGACCAACTACTGGGGCTACCAGAGCATCGGGTTTTTCGCCCCCGATCCGCGCTACCTGAGCGATGGCGGTCTGAAGGACCTGCAGCACGCGGTGGCGCGCCTGCACGCGGCGGGAATCGAGGTCTGGCTCGATGTCGTCTACAACCACACCGGCGAGGGCGACCAGCTTGGCCCGACGCTGTGTTTCCGGGGTCTCGACAATGCCGCCTATTACCGGCTGGCCGAGAACCGGCGGCACTACATCAACGACACCGGCACCGGCAACACCATCAATATCGAGCATCCGATGGTGATGCGGATGGTGATGGACAGCCTGCGCTACTGGGTCGAGACCTTCCGGATCGACGGGTTCCGCTTTGACCTCTGCGCCACGCTGGGGCGCACCGCCGACGGTTTCGACCCCAGTGCCGCCTTTTTCGACGCAGTGCGGCAGGACCCGACGCTGGCGCATGTCAAGCTGGTGGCCGAGCCCTGGGATATCGGCCCCGGCGGTTACCAGGTGGGGGCGTTTCCGGCACCCTTCTCGGAATGGAACGACAAGTATCGCGACGGGGTGCGGCGCTTCTGGCGCGGCGATGCGGGCATGGTGGCGGAACTGGCCGCGCGGATCACCGGATCGGCGCTGCAATTCGACCATTCGGGGCGTCCCGCCACCGCCAGCGTCAACCTGATCACCGCCCATGACGGCTACACGCTGGCCGACACAACCGCCTATGTCGAGCGTCACAACGAGGCCAACGGCGAGAACAACCGCGACGGACACGGCGACAACCACTCGGACAACTTCGGCGTCGAGGGTCCTTCCGACGATCCCGACATCACCGCTGCCCGCGCGCTCCGGCAGCGCAACATGCTGGCCACCCTGATGCTGAGCCAGGGCACGCCGATGCTGCTGGCAGGCGACGAGTTCGGCAATTCGCAAGGCGGCAACAACAACGCCTATTGCCAGGACAACGCGACCGGTTGGCTCAACTGGGGGTCGTGCGATCCGGACCTGCACGCCTTCACCAAGCGCCTCATCGCGTTCCGCAAGGCGCGCCCGATCCTGCGTCAGAAGCTGTTCCTGCACGCGCGCGAACGGGTGCTCGACGGCATCCCCGATCTGTTCTGGTGGCGCGAGGACAGCACCGAGATGCAGGATGCCGACTGGGAAGACCCCGACCGGTCCCTGGTCTGCGCCGAAATGCGTATGGCCAGCGGCACACCGCCCTATGCCCAGCGTGAGGACGCGCTGTACCTGGCGTTCAACGCCGGTGGACCGATCACCCTGACCCTGCCCAAGGCCCCCAGGGGCAAGGTCTGGGTGCGCCACATCGACACCACCCGCCCCGAGGCCGCGCCGACGCCGGTCAAGGGCGACCTCGACCTCGTCGGACCGTCGGTTCTGGCCTGCGTTCTCGAGGCGATCGACGCCTAGGGACAGACCGGTTCCGACGGCCCCTTGTCATTCCGCGCCCAGCCTTCATGCTTGGCGCAACGCCATTGACCGAAACATTGAACTCTGAGGAGGAGCCGAGATGGACATCGTTACAGTCGAAACCCGCCCGATCGACGGGCAGAAACCGGGCACTTCGGGGTTGCGCAAGAAAACCCGCACCTTCATGGGCGCGCACTTCCTCGAGAATTTCATCCAGTGCATCTGGGACGGCATCGGCGGCGTCGATGGCAAGACCATCGTGCTGGGCGGCGACGGGCGCTATTTCAACGACCGCGCGGCGCAGGTCGTCCTGCGCATGGCGGCGGCCTCCGGCGCGGCCAAGGTCATCGTCGGCACCGGCGCGATCCTGTCCACGCCGGCCGCGTCGAACCTCATTCGCACGCGCGGTGCCGATGGCGGCATCATCCTGTCCGCATCGCATAACCCCGGCGGCCCCGAGGGCGACTTCGGCGTCAAGTACAACACCGCCAACGGTGGCCCCGCGCCCGAAGGCGTCACCGCCAAGATCCACGCCGCCACGCAAAGCTGCATTCGCTACTTCATCGCCGAGAGCCAGGATATCGACCTGTCCGCGCCGGGCACCACGATGCTGGGCAAGACCGAGATCGAGGTGGTCGACCCGGTCGCCGATTACAGCGCCATGATGGAACGCATCTTCGATTTCGACGCGATCCGCGCGCTTTTCGCAGGCGGCTTCCGGATGCGCTTTGACGCCATGCACGCGGTCACCGGCCCCTATGCGCACGCCATTCTGGAAGACACGCTGGGCGCGGAAAAAGGCACCGTCATCAACGGCGTTCCGCTGCCCGACTTCGGCGAAGGCCACCCCGATCCCAATCCGATCTGGGCGAAGGCGCTGATGGACGAGATGTACGGCGACAATGCCCCCGATTTCGGGGCCGCGTCCGATGGCGACGGCGACCGCAACATGGTCGTGGGGGCCAATGCCTATGTGACACCGTCCGACAGCGTCGCGGTGCTGGCGGCGAATGCCACCCTGGTGCCGGCCTACAAGGACGGGCTCAAGGGCGTCGCACGGTCGATGCCCACGTCCCGCGCGCTGGACCGGGTGGCCGACGCGCTGGGGATCCGGTGCTACGAGACGCCGACCGGCTGGAAGTTCTTCGGCAACCTGCTGGATGCGGGCCGCGTCACCATCTGCGGCGAGGAGAGCGCCGGCACCGGATCGGACCATGTGCGCGAAAAGGACGGGCTTTGGGCGGTGCTGTTCTGGCTCAACATCCTCGCGGTCAAGAAGACCTCGGTCGCCGATCTGATGGCGGCACACTGGAAGCAATACGGGCGCAACTACTATTCGCGCCACGATTACGAAGATGTCGACGCCAAGGCCGCCGAAGGGTTGATGGCGCATCTGCGCGACAATCTGGCCACCCTGCCCGGCACCAGCGCCGGTGATCTGACCGTCGAGGCGGCGGACGAATTTGCCTATGACGATCCGGTGGACAACAGCCGCTCGGAGGGACAGGGAATCCGCATCACCTTGTCGGACGCCGGCCGCATGGTATTCCGCCTGTCGGGCACCGGCACCGAGGGCGCGACCCTGCGGGTCTATCTCGAACGTGCCGAGACCGATCCCGCCAAGCTCGACCTTGCCCCCGAAGAGGCGCTGGCCCCGGTCATCGCCGCCGCGGAGGCCCTGGCCGAGATCAAGTCGCGGACCGGCCGGGACGCCCCCGATGTGACGACCTGATCCTGACCCCACGGAGGCACAATGGCCCTCAACGACCGTATCGTTTTCGACGCCCCGGCCTCGGAAGCCATGGCGCGCGCCTGCGAAGAGACGCTGATGACGGCGCAGACCCGGTTCATGGCCGAGACCGCCATCGCGCGCGATCTCGGGGGGCAGGTAGGTGCGGACGGCGTGGCCAGGTTCGGCTTCTGGGTGCCGGAATTGCAGGATGCCCGCGTGCCCTCGGGGGACATCTTCCTCGAGGTGCTGGCCCCGACCGCACCGCTCGATCTGACCCGCGCGCATCAAGAGGTGGCCTTCGAACGGGTCTACCTGCCGGTGATCCGCACCGAGGCGCATTGTTTTGCGGTTGTGCGCGGAATGAATGCGGGCAGCCGCGACGCTCTGGGCGATTTCTACGCGCTCTGCTGGCGCGATGCCGAGGATACCTGGCACCGCATCCTCGACCCGCTGGCGATGTCCCTGCCCTTCGGCGCGATGGCCCCGGCCGAGCTTTACGACGTAGAGGCGATGCAGGCGGCGCGCACCGACCGGGCCTATTGGGACGCGCTCAGGGGCGACACGCCGCACAAGTTCGGTCCCGTCTCGAACATCCTGCAGATCCATGTGCCCACCGCCACCGCGGGCGGCACCCTTGCCGATCTGACGCGCCAGTTCGAACGGCTGGCCGCAAGGGTCGCGGCGGGTCTGCCGCTTGAGCCTGCGGACCAGCTTTTCATGGGATACGACAGCGTGCAGTTGCTGCCGGTGGAGCCGACCACCGTCTACGAAACCGGGCCGGACTTCTGGCAGGAACGCGCGGGCCCGGACGATCAGGTGACCGTGTCGCTCTTGCGTCCCGACACGACGAACTGGGGATATGACACCGTCATCGCGGGCATGGCGACGGTCAATCCCTGCCTGCTCGAAACCGGACGCCCGGATGAACTGGTCGATCTGGCCTGCGTTCTGCACAGCTTTCCCGACCGCCCCAAGAAGCTGGTGCTTGACGTGGTCTACGGCCATTCCGACAACCAGGGTTTGCGCGTTCTGGGCGGACATTTCTTTGCCGGACCAAACATGTACGGGCAGAACCTCGACTACCAGAACCCCTCTGTCCGGGCCATTCTGCTTGAAATGCAGCGCCGCAAGGTGAACTTCGGCGCCGATGGCGTGCGGGTCGATGGCGCGCAGGATTTCAAGTACTGGGATGCCACATCGCAGGAACTGCGCCACGACGATGACTACCTGCAAAGCATGTCGGACATCGTGCAGACCGTCGCGGGCACCGACTACCGCCCCTGGTTCATCTTCGAGGACGGCCGCCCCTGGCCCGAGGAGGACTGGGAGCTGTCATCGACCTACCGATCCGTGATCGAGCGTCAGCGCGACGATGACGTCTTCCAGTGGGGTCCCTTAACGTTTGCCCATAACACCCCGTTTCTGTACACTTTCTGGCTGGGCAAATACTGGCGCATCAAAGAATGCCTGAGCGTCGGCGCGAACTGGATATCGGGCACCTCGAACCATGACACGCTGCGGCGCGGCACCCAGGTCAGCCCGAAGATGAACATCAATACGCGCCTCGGCCAAACCCGGATGGAGATTCTCGACAAGGCCTATGACAACCCCGCCGTGCATACGATGACCTATGTCACGCTGCCCGGCGTGCCGATGGATTTCCTGAATGCCATGGCGCGGGCATCCTGGGGATTCGTGCGCAACCAGGACGACCGCTACGGTGTTAAGGTTGTGGCTGAAGAAGCCATCTCACTGCGTTGGCAAATCGACGAATATGCCTTTTCGATACCGGGCAATTTCAACCGCTTGAAAGCCCTCGGATACGAGACGCGCGAGGACCTGGCGCGCTTTCTGACCTTCCTGCCCGCACTGGTCGAGGTCACCGATTACGACCTCGAGGATATCGCGCGGCTGCTGAACACCACCGAGCCGAAGCTGGCCGGGCCGGTCTATTCCGTCGAAAGCCTGAAGAAGATCGCACGGGCCTGGATGGATGACATGCACGAATACTGCAACATCACCCATTCGCTGGGCAGTCTCGATCCGGTGCAATGCGCCTACACGCTGGCGCTGCGGGAATTTCGTGCCGCGCGGCCCTGGCTGCGCCAGAACTACGGCCCCGGCGACCACTTTGGCTACCTCGAGCCGCTAAACGGACGCACCGTCTTCACGTCGCTGCGCCATGGCCCGCACGGTGAACAGATCTACGCGGTGATCCACATGGAGGGCAAACCGACGGCAGATCTTGACCCGCTGGAGCTGGGCGTGCCGGGCACCGATGGCGCGGGCTGGACCTGTGCGCTGCGCAGCCCGGGCATCGCCGCGGACTATACATCCGGCCCCATCGCGCTCGGGGATTCCATGGCGCTGGTCTTTACCCGGACGCCATAGGGCCTTGTCGCTACGGCAGGATCACCTGGCTTGCCCGCTGCCCCTTGAACCCGGTCGGCACCGCAAAGGTCACCCCGGTCAGGCGGTCGTTGTCGGGCGCGCCATGCGCCGCCGAGGTGATGTAGAGCGTTGACAGGTCCGCCCCGCCGAAGGCCGGGCAGGTCACCTGCCCCGCCGGAACGCCGATCGCCGTCATGAACGCGCCCTCGGGGCTGTAGCAGGCCACCCGACCGGCCCCCCATTGCGCGTTCCAGAGGTTGCCCTGGCTGTCCACCACCGCGCCGTCGGGGTTCAATTCGTCGTCGCGAAGATCGACGAAGACCGTCGGCTCCTCGGCGGGCCAGCCCGCGTCATCCAGCGCCACGCGCATGATCTGCCGTGCGCGGGTGTCGCAGAAATAGGCATGACCCGCCGGCGCGAAAGAAATCGCGTTGGGGATCGCAAGGCCTTTGTAAAGCTGGCGCAATTCGCCACGGTAAAACCGGTAGATGGCCCCGTCGCTGCCGCCCTCGTCCTTGCGCATGGTGCCGATCCAGAACCCGCCCCAGGGGTCGGTGCGGCCATCGTTCGATCGCATCTCGTCGCGGTCCGCCTCAAGCTCGACCACATCTTCGCGGGTCTCGGCTTCGGTGTCGAAGACGAACAGCGCGCGCTCGTCCGCGATCAGCAAACGGGTGCCGTCGACCCAGCCCGCCGCCGAGACATGGGTGTCGAACCGCCAGTCGCGCTGGCGCTGGCCGTCATGCTCGAACAGTCGCTTGCCGAGAATATCGAACCAGTAAAGCGCCGCTTTCTTCGGGTGCCAGAGCGCGCCCTCGCCCAACGCACAGACCGTATCGCTCAGGATCATGGTGCCTCCATCCCGTGGTGGCATCATCCTGATGGAATGCGTCCCGCTTTGCCACCCCTGCCGCGCCCCATTGCCCGGACCGGGGTCGCGCCTCACGAAGATGCCACTTTTCAAGCCCCCGGCTTCCGCGCTAGGCACGCATATGTCGGCGATCCTCAACCGGTTGAAACTGCGCTACAGCCAGAAGTTCTTTCTTCTGGCTGCCCTGCCGCTCATCCTCGCAGTGTCGGCGATTGCCTATCTCGTGGCGCATCAGGCCCGCGCGCTGGCCGACCGCGAAATCCGCAGCCTCGAGACGCAGTTGATCGAGGCCAAGAAGGCGGAACTCAAGAACTACGTCACCCAGGCGCGCAACGGCTTCTATTTCGTCTATGGCTCTGCCGCCCCCAACGACCAGGCCGCGCGCGAACAGGTCAAGCAGATCCTGGCGGCCATGATCTATGGCGATGAGGGGTTTTTCTTCGTCTACGACTATGACGGCACCAACCTTGTCAGCCCGCGACGCACCGACATGATCAACCGCAACTGGACCGGCCTCACCGACAGCGACGGCACGCCGATCACCGACGAATTGATCCGCATCGCGCGGCAGGGGGCGGGCTATCACGAATACCTCTGGCCCAAATCCGCCACCGGGGAAGAGGCGCGCATGATCAGCTACGTCACCTCGTTCCCGTCCTGGCAATGGGCGGTGGGCACCGGCGTCTTCATCGATGACGTCGTCGAAAGCGTCGCCGCCACCCGCGCCGAGGTCGAACGCAGGGTCGAGCGCACGTTTTTCTACATCGGTCTGATCACGCTGATCGCATTGCTCGGCGTGTTCCTGTCGGGGCTGATCATGAACCTGCGCGAACGGCGGCAGGCCGATGCCCGCCTGCGCGAGTTGACGCAAAGGGTGCTCGACACCCAGGAAGAGGAACGCGGCCGCGTCGCGCGCGAATTGCACGACGGCATCAGCCAGATCCTTGTGGGGGTGAAATACGCCCTCGATATCGCGCGGCGGCGGCTGCAGACCGGCGATGCGCGCGCCGCCGACACGCTGGACCAGGGCGTCGAGCATCTGGCCGGCGCGATCCAGGAGGTGCGCCGGATCAGCCGCGATCTGCGCCCCGGCGTGCTGGACGATCTCGGCCTTGGTCCCGCGCTCAAGGCCCTGTGCGAGGATTTCCGCGCCCGCACCGGCATCGCCGTGCACTTCGAGACCGTGGTCTTCCGCAACCGCCTTGACGACGAGGCCAAGATCGCGCTCTACCGCATCGCCCAGGAGGCGCTGACCAATATCGAGCGCCATTCCGAAGCGACCCGCGTCGAGGTCGACCTGCGCGGCCACAAGCACGGCGCGACCCTGCGGCTGTCGGACAATGGCAAGGGCCTGCGCGACGACACCTTGGCGCGCACCCGTCGGGGCATCGGCCTGCGCAACATGCAGGAACGGATGGACCACCTCGGCGGCACGCTGCGGGTGCTGTCGGCGCGGTCCGGCACCGTGATCGAGGCCGAGGTGCCGCTGACCCACATGCTGCCCCCCGAAGGGACGCAGCCCCAGACCGAACACAGGAAACGCGCATGACCCAGCCAACCCGCGTCGTCGTGGTCGATGATCATCCGATGATCGCCGAGGGCATCACGGCCATCCTCGAGTCCTACGACGACATCTCTGTCATCGCCACGCTGTCGGACGCCCAGCAGATGATCGACCGGCTTGGCGACCTCGGTCCCGATGTGATCCTGATGGATCTGAACATGCCCGGGCTGTCCGGTCTGTCCGCGACCGAGATCATCCTCGAGCAACGCCCGGAAACGCGCATCCTGATCCTGTCGATGCATGACAGTCCGGAATATATCCGCACGGCGCTGGGGCACGGCGCGATGGGCTACGTGCTCAAGGATGTGCCAAGCGACGAGATCAAGATCGCCATCGACCGCGTCCATGCCGGAGAACGTTATCTCTGCGTAGGGGCCGAAGGGGCCATCGCGCCTTCGGAAGGCACCGAGCGCGAGCAACTTACCAACCGCGAACAGACGATCCTTCTGCAACTGGCGCAGGGCAAGACCAACAAGGACGTGGCGGCGGCGCTCGATATCTCGATCCGCACGGTCGAGACGCATCGCAAGAACATCAAGCGCAAGCTTGGCATCAGCTCGACCGCCGGGCTGACACGCTATGCGATGGCCCATGGCGTGCTGCAGGGCACGGGGGTCAATCTGTAACGGGAACCGCCGCTTGCCGAAGCCGCAGGACGCGCCTTCGGCTCAGACCTGGCGGTCGTCCGCAACCGGGGCGATGCTGTCGCATGAGGCCGCGCGCCAGACCGGGCCGTGCCCGTCGTCGCCCGCCTTTACATGCGAGGCCCATTGCCCCAGCGCGATCAGGCCCACCAGAAGTGCGGCCTTGCACAGCGTGAACTCCCGCGTCGACAGGCGCGGAACGGCGCGGTCGGTAAAGCTTGCGATCATCGACATTCTCGGCCTCCTCCGGCCCTTCGCCGGAACTGAACTGTCCTGTTCAGATCATGCGCCAAGGCCGGGTTCCGGGCAAGTCACGAAGCCGCGTCCGTCTGTTACAAAGGCGCACACACGGCGTGCGTTGGCGCTTGAACCCGGCGGGCGGGCGATGCTAGATGGATGGGCCTCGCGGGTGTAGCTCAATGGTAGAGCAGCAGCTTCCCAAGCTGACGACGAGGGTTCGATTCCCTTCACCCGCTCCAGCCCCCTCCCCGCCACTCAGATCCGCGCCTTCAGATGCGCCACCCGCGCCCGCACCGCGTCCGAGACCGGGCCCTCGCGCGGCGCATCGCGCAGGGTGGTCAGCAGTGCCGCGCCCGGACGGGCCTTGCGCGCCCAGTCAAGGTTGCGCAGCGTCTGTTCGGCGGTCCGGGGCAGCTGCGCCGGGATGACCTGCCCCGACAGCGTCGCCCAGACACAGGTCCAGAGCCGCGCCACACTCCAGGGATTGTAGCCGCCGCCACCCGACACGATCAGCCGCGGCGCCATCCCCATCAGGGCCGCCACCGTGCGGATATGGGCGTTGTTCGACAGCGCCAGCCGCGACAGCGGATCCTCGGTCACCGCGTCGGCCCCGCATTGCAGGAAGATCGCGTCCGGCGCGAAGGCCTGCGTCGCGGGCAGCATCACCTCGTCCAGAAACAGCGCAAAATCGCTGTCATTGGCCCCGCGCGGCAGCGGCAGGTTGAACGCCGCGCCCCCGGCGGTGTCCTCGAGCCTGCCGGTGAACGGCCAGCGGTTCTCCTCGTGGCACGAAATCATCCGCACCTTGGTCGATCCCGCGAAGGCAGGCTCGACCCCATCCGAATGATGCGCGTCGATGTCGATATAGACGATGCGCCCGAGGCCCTGGGCCAGCAGCCGCTGGATCGTCAGCACAGGCTCGTTGATGTAGCAAAAGCCGTGGGCGCGGTCGGGATGGCCGTGATGGGTGCCACCGCCCGGGTTGTAGACGATACCGCCCCCGGCCACGAGGTCCGCCGCCAGCATGCCGCCGCCCGCCGCAGTGGCCGGACGGCGGTACATTTCGGGAAAGACCGGGTTCGACAGGGTGCCAAGGCCGTGGCGGTCGCGCACCGACGCATCCACCGCCTGCGCCGCCTCGGCGGCGACCAGCGCATCGATATAGTCTGGCGTGTGAAAGCCCAGCAACGAGGCTGGCTTGGCGCGCGGGCTGGTCCTGTAGCGCGCGGGCGGCAACCATCCGAGGCCGCGCGCGAGGTCGATCACCGTCGGCACCCGCGGGATCGACAGCGGATGCAGCGCCCCGTAGCTCGAGCCGCGATAGATGGTCGATCCGATGAAAAGCGCGGCTGTCATGGCGGCCAAGGTAACCCGGCTTCGCACGCTGCCAACCCCGCGAACGACTGCGGCTGCCGCGGCGGCCGACCGATGGTGCGGATCTGCGCGCCGACCATACGCGCCTAGCCCGCCTCGGCCTTTTCTTCCAGCGCCAGCCATTCCTCTTCGGCGGCGGACAGGCGGTCCTGGCGTTCGGCCAGCGCCTCGGTTGCCTTGCGGAACTTGACCGGCTCGCGGGTGAACAGCTGCGGGTCGGACAGCAGATCGTTCAACTTGCCGATCTCGGCCTCGATCCGGGCGATCACGGCGGGCAATTCCTCAAGGCGATGCTTCTCGGAGAAGCTGAGGCCCGCCGGTTTCGGTTTGGGCTTGGGATTGGCGGCGCGGGCGGCATCGGCCCCCCTGGCACGCTGCACCGCGTCCGCCGAGGGGCCGCGCTGGAACTGGTAGTCCGACCAGCCACCGGCATAGACCACCGCGCGCCCGTCGCCCTCCATCGCGACGGTCGTGGTCGCCACCCGGTCGAGGAAATCGCGGTCGTGGCTGACCAGCAGCACCGTGCCCGCATAATCACCCAGCAGATCCTGCAACAGATCGAGCGTTTCGACATCGAGATCGTTGGTCGGTTCGTCCAGCACCAGCAGATTGGATTCCCGCGCCATGATCTTAGCCAGCAGGAGCCGCGCCTTTTCGCCGCCCGACAGCGACCGCACCGGCGCACGCACCCGGCGTTCATCGAACAGGAACTCCTTGAGGTAGCCGACGACATGCTTGGGCTGGCCGCGCACGAGGATCTGGTCGGCCTTGCCCGAGACGCCCATTTCCGGATCGCCTGTCAGGTTTTCCCACAGCGACATGTCGCCATCGAGCCGCGCGCGGGCCTGGTCGAAGACCGCAGGCACCAGCTTGGTGCCCAGCTTGACGGTGCCCGCATCGGGGGCTTCCTCGCCCATCAGCATGCGGATCAGGGTGGTCTTGCCGACGCCGTTCGGGCCGACAAAGGCCACCCGGTCGCCGCGTTCGATCTTGATCGAGAAATCCTTCAGGATCAGCTTGCCGCCGAAGGTCTTGGACAGGCCCTCGGCCTCGATCACCTTCTTGCCCGAGCTTGGCCCCGCCGCCAGGTCCATCGCCGCGGCCCCCTGCCGGCGGATCATGCCCGAGCGTTCCGCGCGCAGGGCCTGCAACGCCCGCACCCGGCCCTGGTTGCGCGTGCGCCGGGCCGAGATACCCTCGACCGCCCAACGCGCCTCGGCCTTGATCTTGCGGTCCATCTTGTGGCGCTGCATGTCCTCGTCTTCCCAGACCTTGTCGCGCCAGGCCTCGAAGGCGGTAAAGCCCTCCTCGCGGCGGCGCACCGCCCCCCGGTCGATCCACAGCGTGGCGCGCGTCAGCTCGGCCAGGAAGCGGCGGTCGTGGCTGATCAGCACGAAGGCCTTGCGGGTCGATTTCAACTCGGTCTCGAGCCAGCGGATCGCCTCGATATCGAGGTGGTTGGTGGGTTCGTCCAGCAGCAGAAGGTCGGGATCCTCTGCCATCAGCTTGGCCAGTGCCGCGCGCCGACGTTCGCCGCCCGACGCCGTCTCGACCGGGCGCGCGGGGTCGAATTTCAAACCCTCGGATGCCGCCTCGACGCGGTACATCTCGCCCGGTTCCAGCTCGGAGGCGGCGAAATCGCCCAGCGTCGCGAAGCCCGAAAAGTCCGGATCCTGCTCCATGTAGCCGACCGAGGTGCCCGGCGGCACGACACGGGTGCCGGTGTCGGCCTCGACCAGCCCTGCCATGACCTTCATCAGGGTCGACTTGCCCGACCCGTTCCGACCCACCAGCGCCACCCGGTCGCCCGGTTGCACAACGAGGCTCAGATCGGCGAAGACCGGCTCGCCGCCGAAGGTGAGCGAGATATCCGAAAGCTGTAAAAGGGGTGCCTGTGCCATGGCCGGGCATATGGCAGCGGCGGCGCGCGCCCGCAAGTGCGCACGGCGCGGACCGGGTCATCCCGGCTCGGCGATGCGCCGCAGAAGCCGCGCCCGGGCCGGTGGAATGCGCGCGGTCTCGACCCCGGTGAACACGTGCAGGGTCTGCATGTCGCGGTCGATCACCGCGTGATCGCTGACCCAACCGCCAAGCGCGAGGTAGGTCTTGAGTAGCGTCGGCAGCGCCCTCGGTCCGCGCCGGGCATCCGCGCGCCGGGTGGTGTCCGCCGTGTAGCGATAGACCTCGGCCGCCTTCTCGGCGGGTTGCCAGCGCGGCGGGGCCTGATGCCGGTCGCGCAGCCAGGCGAAGGCGTCGCCGTAAGGCGCCGGATCGGTGCCCGCAAAGGATGCGCAGCCAAACAGCAGCGCCACCGCATGACGGTCGACATAGCGCGTCAGAAACCCCCAGGCGATGCGCGGGATATCCGGGTCGATCCGCCCGGGGGCGATACAGAAGCGCCCGATCTCGACCATGTGGCCGGGATAGTCTGCAAGCCGCGCGAGGTCATAGAACTCCGCGGCATAGGATTGACCGAGGCTGGTGCCCCGGTGGACCGCGAGAAGCCGGAAACAGGCGACCATCTCGCCGCTTGTCGCATCCTCGACCAGAACCTGAACGGCGCGCGCGTCGATCGCATCGGCCTCGGCGCGGGCCGCGTCGCCCGGAAAGGCCCGTGCCCGCAAGGTCCGGACCGCCGCCCGGTCGCCGGGGGTATCGGCGATGCGGGCGCGGTATCGTCCCTTCGCAAGCGCAAGGTCGTGCGACGTCGCCGCATCGCAAGCGCCGCCGTCACGTCCCGGCAGGCCCGCGGCGGTCACGTCCCTATTCCCCGATCAGACCGGCTGGGTTCAACGAGCCGATATTGCCGAAGAGCTTGCGGATGAAGCTGATATCGCCGCCTGCGTTGTCGGTGACCCGACGCGAGATCGGCACCACGCGCCCGTCCTGCAAACCGTACCGTTCGATATTCTCGACCACGCCATCGTCGGTAAAGGTGATCGCCACCACCTCGCGGCGGGTGACCTCCGGTTTCTGCCAGGCGAAGTGGCGTATGGTCGAGCCGACCCAGTAATACGCCCCCTCGGAAAGCACGCCCGATGCGGTGGGCACGCCGACCGTTTCCTCGACCGTGGCGCGGGTATCGATGCCGGGCACGATGGATTGCAGGTCCTCGTCCGGCGGCACATAGCCATGATTGCGGAAATCGGCCGTGCAGGCGGCAAGCGACAAGGCGGCTGCAATGATCAGGGCGAAAGATGCGCCTCCGGCCCGTGTTCGACTGCCCGACATTCCAACCCTCTTGCTTTTGGCCGCGTTCGGCTTTTATCCCGCTTACAGAAGGACGCAGCGGCGATCAAGTCGTGGGCGTTCGCCGGTAAATCCGCCGCATGCAACGAAAGGTGCCGATCCCATGTCAGAAGCGCCCCACACGCCCGGTCCGTTCCGGACCGCCGATCTGCCCAATACGCAGCCGACGCGCTTTCGCGTGACGCCCGACGAGGCCACGCGTGCCGAGATTGCCGCGACGCTCGACTTCACCGCGCTGCGCAAGGTGGTGTTTGACGGCGCCATCAAACCCCTGGGCAAGCGCGGCTGGCGGCTTGAGGGGCATCTCGGGGCGACGGTGGTGCAGCCCTGTATCGTCACTCTGGCGCCGGTCACCACCCGGATCGAGACCGACGTGGTGCGCAGCTACCTGCCCGAGGCGCTGCTGGGCGATCCCGAACCCGGCTCCGAAATCGAGATGCCCGAGGACGACACCACCGAACCGCTGGGGTCGGTGATCGACCCCTCGGTGGTCTTGATCGAGGCGCTGTCGCTGGCCGCGCCCGACTATCCCCGCGCCGAGACCGCCGCCGAGATCGCCGCCGAATCCCGACCCCCGGGCGCCGCCCCCATCCGGGACGAGGACACCAAGCCCTTTGCCGGGCTTGCCGGACTGATGCAGGCGCGGGAAAAGGATGACGAAAGCGGTGCCGAATAGACCCAGAATCCGCTTGCGTTCCGGCCTGCCCCCACTATGTTCGCGCCTTCACAGGAATTCAGGGTTGCCAGCGGTGCGCGATAGGGACTATCAGCCCGCCAGATTCCCGACACCGGGCACCGCGACGACGCAAGGCGCGCCCATCACACGAGATTGAGGTTGAGACATGGCCGTCCAACAGAACAAAGTATCCAAATCGCGCCGCAACAATCGTCGCGCGCACGATTCGCTGACTGCGGCGAACCCCAACGAATGCGACAACTGCGGCGAACTGAAGCGCCCGCACCACGTCTGCCCCTCCTGCGGGCACTACGCAACGCGTGAAGTCGTGGCGGTCGCCGACGAGATCGACCTGGACGAAGACGCAGCCTGAATAGCGCATCCCCGCGAGGCCCATCTTCATGACCTCATCGCAGGATCAACAGGAGACGGGCAAGGGCGCGGTCGTGCTGTCCATCGATGCGATGGGCGGCGACCAGGGACCGGCGGCGGTTGTCGCCGGTGTTGCCGTGTTCGCGAAGACCAATTCCGACGTCCGCTTTATCCTTCACGGCCACAAGCCCGAGCTTGAGCGCCTCGTCGCGAGGACGCCCGATCTGGACCCCCGGGTCGAGATCCGGCACGCGGACGACGTCGTCTCGATGGATGACAAGCCCAGCCAGGTGATGCGCAACGGCAAGGGCACCTCGATGTGGTCCACGCTCGAGGCGGTGCGCGCGGGCGAGGCCACCGTGGCGGTGTCCTGCGGCAATACCGGTGCGCTCATGGCGCTGTCGATGGTGCGTCTGCGCAAGCTGCCGGGTATCAGCCGCCCGGCCATCGCGATCCTCTGGCCGTCCCGATCCGAGCGGGGCTTCAACGTCATGCTCGATGTGGGCGCGGATATCCGCGCCGATGCGCGCGACCTGTTGCAATATGCCCTGATGGGGGTGTCCTACGCCCGCAACGGCCTGGCGTTGAAGCGGCCCCGGGTCGGTCTGCTGAACGTGGGCACCGAAGAGCACAAGGGCCGCGCCGAACTGCACGAGGCGCATGAGCTGATCGCCCAATCCGCCGACAGCGCAGAGTTCGACTTCGTGGGCTTCGTCGAGGGCGGCGACATTCCCGGCGATGTGGCCGACGTGATCGTCACCGACGGCTTCACCGGCAACGTCGCGCTCAAGACCGGCGAAGGCACGGCGGGACTGATCCGCGATCTGCTGCAGGATGCCTTTGCCTATTCCTTCATCTCGCGCATTGCCTCCTTGCTGGCCTATCCGTCGCTCAAACGGCTTTCCAGGCGCATCGATCCGCGCCGGGTCAATGGCGGTGTCTTCCTCGGGCTCAACGGCACCGTGGTGAAGTCGCATGGGGCCGCCGACGCGACCGGCGTCGCTGCTGCGGTCAACCTTGCCTGTCGACTGGCCGAATCGGGATTTACCGACAAGCTCAAGGCACGGGTTGCATCCACCGCAGAGCTTGCTCAGGATGCCGCCACTTCAGCAGACGACGGAGAGACCACCACATGACGTTGCGCGCCGTGATTGCTGGATGTGGCCATTACCTTCCTGATCGCATTGTCGAAAACGCCGAATTCGAGGCGTGTATCGACACCACCGATGAATGGATCCGGTCGCGTTCGGGTATCGAGCGACGTCATTTCGCGGCCGAGGGCCAGCCCACCTCCGACCTTGCCAAACGCGCCGCCGACGCGGCGCTTGCGGATGCCGGATTGGCCGTTGACGATATCGACGCCATCATCGTCGCCACCTCGACCGCCGATCTGACCTTTCCGTCGGCGGCCACCATGGTGCAGGCCGCGCTGGGCATGACCCGTGGCTTTGCCTTCGACGTGCAGGCGGTCTGCGCGGGATTCATCTACGCGCTGGCCAATGCCAATGCGCTGATCGTCTCCGGCCAGGCCGAGCGGGTGCTGGTGATCGGTGCCGAAACCTTCAGCCGGATCATGGACTGGACCGACCGGGGCACCTGCGTGCTGTTCGGCGACGGGGCCGGTGCGCTGATCCTCGAAGCGCAGACCGGCACCGGCACGAACGAGGATCGCGGCATCCTGTCTATCGACCTGAATTCCGACGGGCGCTTCAAGGACATCCTCTATGTCGATGGCGGTGTATCGACGCAGTCGACCGGTTTTTTGCGCATGCAGGGCAAGGAAGTGTTCCGCCACGCCGTCGAGAAGCTGGCCTCGACCGCCACCACCGCGCTGCAGAAGATCGGGCTCGAGGGCAAGGACGTGGACTGGGTCGTGCCGCATCAGGCCAATATCCGCATCATCACCGGCACCGCAAAGAAGCTTGGCCTGTCGATGGACAACGTCATCGTGACGGTGCAGGACCACGGCAATACCTCTGCCGCGTCGATCCCGCTGGCGCTCTCGGTGGGCAAGCAGCAGGGCAAGATCAAACGCGGCGATCTGATCGTCACCGAAGCCATCGGCGGCGGCCTTGCCTGGGGTTCTGTCGTCCTGCGCTGGTGACGTTTTTCGGTCAGATCAACGCCCTCCGCCAAGCCCTTGATATTGACTCGGAAATTGCTCCGCGCCTACACTCCGACAAAATCAGGGAGGAAGCGATGGGGGAAAAAACTCTCACGCGCATGGATCTTAGCGAAGCCGTCTTTCGAGAGGTGGGATTGTCGCGCAACGAAAGCGCCGATTTGGTCGAAGCGATATTGCAACACATGTCCGACGCGCTGGTCGCGGGCGAACAGGTCAAGATCTCATCCTTCGGGACGTTTTCGGTCCGCGACAAGGCCGCGCGCGTCGGTCGGAATCCCAAGACCGGCGAAGAGGTTCCGATCCAGCCGCGCCGGGTGCTGACCTTTCGACCGTCGCATCTGATGAAAGACCGCGTGGCGACTGGCAACAAGGGCTGAAACCGACATGAGCAAATCTCCCGATGCGTTCCGCACCATCAGCGAGGTGGCGGACTGGCTTGAGACGCCCGCCCACGTCCTGCGGTTCTGGGAGAGCAAGTTTCCGCAGGTCAAGCCGGTCAAGCGCGCGGGCGGGCGGCGGTATTACCGCCCCTCCGACATGATGCTTCTCGGGGGCATCAAGAAGCTGCTTCACGACGATGGCATGACCATCAAGGGTGTTCAGAAAATTCTTTCCGAACAGGGCGTTAAGTCCGTATCTGACATGGCCCCTCCAATTGACGACAACGACGCGGAGGACGTGCTCGACGCGGTCGAGACCCCCGATCGGGACGTGCCCGCGCGCATCGACGACGAGATCGAGGATGCGCCGTTCATCGAGGCCGAGCCCCCCGCCTCGACGGTCGTTCCCTTCACCGGCGGCACCCTTGCCGAGACGCCTGCACCCCCGGCCAATGCTGAGACCGACAGCGCCGAGGCGCCGGTCGCCCCCTTGCCCGAGGGCACGCCCGACGCGCCTGCGGTAGAGGACGTCGCGCCAGAGCCCGAGCCGGAGGTGCTGCAGGATGCAGCGGCTGCGCAACAGCCCGACCCGCCCGAGGTCGCCGGGGATACCGCCGCCAAACCGGATGACGCGGAAGGCGACAGCGTCGATGCCACCGACCGCGCCGAACCGGTAATCGCGGGCGATGCGCCGGACGCGCCCGATGAGGCGAAACGTCCCGAGGACGCCGAAGCGGCCTCCGCGCCGGATCTTACGCCAGAGGACAGTGCCGCGGACACGCCGTCGGTTGCGACCGATTCTCCGGACGATGCCGATGCGGCGGTGGAAATATCCGCCCGCGCCGCATCCGACGAAGCCGAGGCTCAGCCCAGTCTGTTCGGCCCGACCCCTGAATTCCTGTCCAAGCCTTTCAGTGACCGCGCCGCACGCGACGGGGACGCCGCGCGAACCGCCGACGCCGACCCGGTCGTGACCCCGGTCGACGACGACGACACGCCGCGCGAAGACAACCTGGCAGAGGGCGCGACGGCAGCAGCGGATCGCCCGAAGGCCGCCCCATCCGAGCCCGCGTCCGAGACCGAGATCGCCGAGGCCGCAGACCCGGTCCCCCCCCCGAACACGGACGCCGCGTCGCGCCCCGGTCATCCCGACAACCCGCCCGAGGCCGATCCCGAAGAGGCCGCAGCCGAAGACGCGCCCGCAGTCGCGCCGCCATCGCCCGGCGCGAACGGAACCGATCGGATCGAGTCGCCATCCGCGCCGCCTGAACCGGGTCCGCTGCACCATCTGGCCAAGCTCGACCGCCTGTCGCCCGAAGATGCCGCGCGACTTGCGCCCGTTCTCGAGAAGCTGCGCGCGCATGTCGGCGCATAGCCTCGGGATCGTAGGCGCGCGGGGCTGAAAATTCCCTGTTCAAGGGGTTGCGACGGCGCTTATTTCCAGTATGACACATCCCAAGTCGGGCTATGGCGCAGTCTGGTAGCGCGTCCGTCTGGGGGACGGAAGGTCGCAGGTTCGAGTCCTGCTAGCCCGACCAGCTATCTTTCCTTTTTGAAATTCCCCCTGCGGTGTTGGTGCCCGCGTCCTTTGCGTGCGGCATTGGACCGATCAGTCCCCTGCCCCTTCCGGAAACTTAAAGGTCGTGATTTCAGCGACATAGAACGGATAATACGCGTCTGTGCCGAAAAAGTTGCCCGCCACGGCGCGCATCGGCACGCAAAACCCCTGCACCTTGCGAAACTCCGACAGCTCGGCACCGAACGGCTGAAGCCGGTAGGTCTTGTCCGGGTTGGCATCGCTCCACCTCTGGAACCACACCTTCAGCGGCTGACCGTCTGGCCCGACCGCCAGGTCGACCGCCTGCGTCATCCCGGCATGGCGCACCGTGACCCGCGCTGTGTCGGGATCGACGGCCTCCCAAACCACATCCGGCCCGGGCAAGAGCGCGGCCGGCGTCCAGATCAGGGCTTCGGCGATGCAGCGTCCGAAGGCCGCCCTGCGGTGATCTTCGGTTCCGCCGATCCGCGCCACGGGCAGCAGCCCCGCGACCCAGAACCGCGTCCAGTCCCCCGTATCCGACCCGGACAGGCGCATGCGCCTGGACCTTGCGGACATGGCCCAGACGAACCCTTCCGGGGCGGCCAGCGTCTGGGTCGCGGTCATCTGCAGCACATTCGGGGCCGCCTTGGTCACGAGGTTGAACTGACCCCGCATCGCGAACCGGGCGACCGTGTAAAGCGGCGTGCCCTCGGCGATTGCGTAGGTGAAAAACCGAACCGCGGGCGCTGGCAGCCCGTCAAGCATGGACGCATCGAACCGCGGCGGGGTCCGGGGCTGGCACGTCAGCAGGCGCGCTGCCTCGCGGGCGTCGGCGCGGTGGTCGCGCGCGCGCATCGCAAAAAGGCCCGACAGGGTCAGACCGATGCCGCCACCAAGCAGAAGCGCCACACCCATTGTCACCCGTGTTCCCGTTACTGCAAAAACCACCGCCAGTCTGGCTTGGCACCCTGCACCGCGCCTTGACCGGGATCATGCCGGGCGCGGTTCGATGCATTTTAACCCTCGTCTGCACGCATTGGCGTTCACAAGCGCCGCGTGTCCTTGTTAGACAGGACCTGCGCAGCGGAAGGAAACCGGCGACATGACAGGCGTGCTTGCAAGCCAGCAGATCGAAACGCTGATCGACACGGGTGCCATCGGGCTCGATGCGGCTCTGGTCGCGGGTCAGATCCAGCCGGCCAGCCTCGATCTGCGGCTCGGTCGGCAGGCGATCCGGGTCCGGGCCTCGTTTTTGTCCGGCAAGGGACAAAGCGTCGAACAGCGCCTGGCCGAATTCGAGATGCACCGCGTCGATCTGGAACAGGGTGCCGTGCTCGAGAAAGGCTGCGTCTACCTGATCCCGCTGCTGGAAAGCCTCGCGCTGCCGCAGGACATCACCGCGATCGCCAATGCCAAGAGCTCGACCGGCAGGCTCGATCTGCTGACCCGAACGATCACCGATGACGGCACCGAGTTCGACCGCATCGCGCCGGGCTATACCGGCCCTCTCTACGCCGAGATCTGCCCCCGGTCCTTTTCGGTCCTGGTGCGCACCGGCATGCGGCTCAACCAGATCCGGTTCCGCCGCGGGCAGTCCATCCTTGACGACGCGGCGCTGACGGCGTTGCATGCCTCGGATACGCTGGTCAGCGGCGGCCCGCCGCTGATCCGCGACGGGCTTGGCTTTTCGGTCGATCTTGAGCCTGCCGCGGGCGACGACCTTGTGGGCTATCGGGCCAAGCCGCATACCGGGGTGATCGACCTGGACCGGATCGGCCATTACGACGCGGCGGAATACTGGGAAGAGATCCGCACCCGCGACCGCCGCATCATCCTCGACCCGGACGCCTTTTACATCCTTGTCAGCCGCGAGGCCGTGCATATCCCGCCCGCCTATGCCGCCGAGATGGCGCCCTACCTGGCAATGGTCGGGGAGTTCCGCGTGCATTATGCGGGTTTCTTCGATCCGGGCTTCGGCCACGCGGCGGCGGGCGGCACCGGTTCGCGCGGCGTGCTGGAAGTGCGCTGCCACGAAGCACCCTTCGTGCTGGAGCATGGGCAGATCGTCGGACGGCTGGTCTACGAGCGGATGGATGCGGTCCCAAGACAACTCTACGGCGCTGATATCGCGTCGAATTATCAGGGTCAGGGCCTGAAGCTTTCCAAGCATTTCCGGACCTGAGATCGCGCAGGACGGGGGAATGCACCCGGATTTCGGCCTATTTCCGGTCGTTTCAGCAAGAAACCGCCATGCAGCGCCACATCGCGCCGGTGCGTTGCGCAGGATCGGGAACGAAACGTCGCGCCGGTTGTTGTTATCCCAATGCCCGTCGGGCTTGTATAACAGGAATTGGAGACATCCGATGACACGCAAGATCACATCGCTTTTCGCCGCCACCCTCGTCGCGGGCATCGCGACAATGCCCGCATATGCCATGACCCAGACCGTGGCCCCTGACAGCATGCTGACCGTGCTTGAAGGTCCCGGCCTGAGCAACGACACGATCGCGACGCTGCCCGCCGAGGCGAACTATGAGCTCAAGGGCTGCCTCGAAGACGGCACCTGGTGCGCCATCACCTTTGACGCCACCCAGGGCTGGATCGCGGGTGACGCTGTCGACGTCGATTTCGCCGAAGTGCCCACGATCACCTTCGACTGGACCGATCCGCTGATCATCGAGGTTGACGAGGTCGTCGTGCCCGCGTCCGAATAACGGTCGAACGATTTTACAACGCCACAAGAGGCGCCGGGTCTGGCCCGGCGCCTTTTCCATGTCCGACCGGTCGCTATCCGGCGGACCGGATTGTCACAAAGCCCGGTTAGTCAGAACCGACCGGGGTCTCAGAAGCGACCGGCGCGACGGGCCATGCGCATGGCCTTCTGCGCGTTTCCTGCGTGTTTCTTGGCACCATCGGCGCGCTGACGCTCCTCGGGGGTCATGTCGTCGCGCGCCTTGCCCTTGCCGAAGGCCTTGTCGATTCCGACATTCACGCCCTTGTTGATCACGTTACGCATCACTGTGCGCATGATCATGTTGATAATCTGGTTCGCGTTCATCTCTGCCTCGCTGTGCCTCTTGCTGCCGCACGTCTGGCGGTCTGTGCCGATACGCGGAAAGATAGACATCAATTGTGCCGATTTCAGGGCCAATCTGCCGTCAATTGCACGAATGTGTCGCGTTGCGCGGCACCGGTGCAGCCCGTCGCGATCACAGCCCGCGACACAGCCCCCGCCCCACTGCCGCGTGTCCACTTGTCCGTCCCGCCTCAATCCTCGAACAGCTCGCTCTGCCCTTCCGGGGTTTCTTCCTCGGCATCGACATCGCCTTCGCCCGGTCCCGGCATCGCGCCCAGCGGCGGGCGGTTTTCGAGCAGTCCCGCGGCACGCAATTCCTTCAGCCCCGGCAGATCGCGGGCATTCTCGAGCCCGAAATGATCGAGAAAGCCCTGCGTGACCACGAAAGTCACGGGTCGCCCGGGCGTCATCTTGCGGCGTCCGAAGCGGATCCACTCCATCTCGATCAACTGATCGACAGTGCCCCGGCTGACCGACACGCCCCGGATCTCCTCGATCTCGGCGCGGGTGACCGGCTGGTGGTAGGCGATGATCGCCAGCGTCTCGATCGCGGCACGGCTGAGCTTGCGCGTCTCGACGGTTTCCTTCTGCATCAGGAAGCCCAGATCGGGCGCGGTGCGGATCGCCCAGGCATCGCCGACCCGCATGACCCGGACGCCGCGCCCCTGATAGCGCTTTTCAAGATGCACCAGCGCCTCGGCCGCGTCGCAGCCGAACGGCATCCGGTCGTTCAGGTCCTTGACGGTCTGCGCCTCGGCGGTGGCGAACAGCAGGGCCTCGACCATGCGTTCCTGCTCGCCCATGGGCGGGGCCTCGAACAGGCTCTCGCGGGGGTCGTCTTCCGCGTCGGGCGCACCCGGCGCAGGGTCCACGGCGTCCTCGCTCATGTCTCGCGCCCATCCCTGCGTCGCAATTCGATGGGCGCGAACAGTCCGGACTGGCGCAGCTCGGCGCGGCCTTCCTTGACCAGCTCCAGCGAGGCCGCGAAGGTCGAGGCCGTGGCCGATCGACGCTTGACCGGATCGTCGCTCCAGCCGTCGGGCAGATAGGTGGCGATGTCGGTCCAGGTGCCCGCGAAGCCGATCATGCCGCGCATCCGGTCCAGCGCCATCTCCATGGTGAAGACCCGGTCGCGGTCCATCACGAAAGGCCGGAATTCGTCGCGGGTGCGGATCCGCGCATAGGCCTGCATCAGATCGAGGATCGACGCGGTATAGCGGACATGGCGCACCCGCTCCATCTTTTCGGGCAGGCCGCGGGCAAAGAAATCCCGCCCCTTCTGGTCGCGCGCCATCAGCCGGGCGGCGACGTCGCGCATGGCCTGCAGGCGTTCCAGCTGAAATGCCAGATGCGCCGCCAGCTCTTCGCCCGAGGGGCCGTCTTCGGTGGGGTCTGGCGGCAGCAGAAGCCGGGATTTCAGAAACGCGAGCCAGGCCGCCATCACCAGGTAATCGGCGGCCAGTTCGATCCGCAGTGCGCGGGCCTCTTCCACGAAGGCCAGGTATTGCCGCGCGAGATCCAGCACCGAAATGCGCCGCAGATCGACCTTCTGGGTCCGCGACAGGGTCAGCAGCAGATCGAGCGGACCTTCATAGCCATCCACATCGACGATCAGCGCCTCCGCCTCGAGGCGGTCCGCAACGGAGATCGGCTGGAGGTCGAAATGGCTGTCGTCGGTCATCCTGCGCGCCCGGTTGGAAGCGCCTCCAGCTTGGCCTGCAGCGCGCCGATGTCAACCTCGCCCGGGTCCGTTCGGGCGGTCAGCGCCGCCACGGCCCGCACATAGGCCTCGGGGGTCATGTCGCCCACCGCGTCCATCAGCGCCTGCATCTCGGCCATCTCGCCGTTGCAATGCAGGATCACGTCGCACCCCGCCGCAATGGCCGCCGCCGCGCGGTCCGCCACCGTTCCCGACAGCGCCTCCATCGAGATGTCGTCGGTCATCAACAGGCCGCCAAAGCCGATCTCGTCGCGGATCAGCCGGATCATGCGCGGCGACACGGTCGCGGGCGCGGTGTCGTACTCCGAAAACACCAGATGCGCGGTCATGCCCAGCGGCAGGTCCGCGAACGGCTTGAAGGCGGCGAAATCCGTCTCCATCAGCACCTCCGCGCGCGTCTCGATGCGCGGCAGGTCAAGATGACTGTCAAGCTTCGCCAGACCATGCCCCGGCAGGTGCTTCATCACCGGCAGGACGCCACCGTCGAGATGCGCCCGCGCCACCGCGCGACCAAGATCGAGAACGCGCTTCAAGTCCCTGCCATAACAGCGGTTTTTCAGAAAGGGATGGGTGTCGGGCCGGGCCACGTCCAGCATCGGCGCGCAGTTTCCGTCGATGCCGTAGCCGCGCAACTCGGCCACCGTGATGCGGTAGCGCAGGTACATCGCCTCGGTCGCTCTTGCGCCGTAGAGGTCCGCGAAGTCCAGAGGCGCGGTCCATTCGGTGGCCAGTGGCGGGCGCAGGCGCTGCACGCGGCCGCCCTCCTGATCGATGAAGATCGGCGCGTTGTGCCCGACCGTGTCGCGCAGGGCCGCCGTCAGCGCCCGGATCTGCTCCGCGTCCTCGAGGTTGCGGGCGAACAGGATGAAGCCATAGGGATTCGCCCGGGCAAAGAACCGCCGTTCCGGTTCGGTGAGACGCGTCCCCGAAGGGGCAAGGATCGCCGCACCGAAGCGGTTCACCGCGTCACCACCGGGATACAATCGGCGTTGCCGGCCACCAGCGCTGCGCAGAACCGCCGCGCGTCCGACAGGTCCGCAAAGCCATGCGCGCGCAGGCGGTAGAAGGTCTTGCCACCCGACGCCGCCTGTTCGATCACCCGGTCCTTGCCGGTCAGGTAATCCTCGAACCGGGTTTCGAAGCGGGTCCATTCGGCGCGCGCCGTCTCGGGGCTGTCATAGGCCCCCAATTGCACCAGCCGGGTGCCGGCCGGGATGCTTGCCGGTGCGATTTCCTTGATGCCGGGCGCTGTCGTCGGCGGCGTCGCCCCGACCGATGCGCGCCGAAGCCCCTGCGGGCGCGTCTTCGGGCGCAACGACCGGGCGATGCCGCCATCGGCCTCCAGCGCCATCTCGATGGTGGCGTCGATCGCCGCGCGCACCGGGTCATCGTCCAGCATGCTCGGGGGGGCGGCCATCTCGACGTCCTCGGCTGGCGGTGCCTCCATATCCGCGACCGCGTCGGGACTGACGGGCGCCGGGACGGCGGGGTCCGGCGGGATCGTCTCGGCCAGCGTCGGTGCGGGTGTGCCTTTCGGTGTCGGATCCACCGTCGGCCGCGGCTGTCGTGGCGCGGGGCGGGACGCAAGGCGGCCCAACGGCACATCGTCATCCGTCAGGCTGACCGACTGCGGTGCCAGACGGATCTCCGCGGGCGGCGGCGACGCCATGCCCTGCCCGGCTACATCGTTGACCGCGAGGCCCTGATGATCCGCCGGGCGGCCACCGGGATTGACGGGTTGCACCCGCATCGGCCCTTCGGTCGCCTGCACCACGGGGATGCCCGAGACGTCGCGCATGATCAGCTTGGTGCCCCAGACGCCGATCCCGACGATCAGCGCCAGCGACATCGCCGCCCCTGTCAGATGGGTGAGCGTTGCAATTGTGCCCTGTCCTGCGACCCCGGAATCGGAGCCGGAACGATAGATATCCGCCATGCCTGCCTCATCTTCGGCAGCCGTGGCCACCGGTCATTCTGCTCTGCCTGACCGGTGGGGCGCTTGATTTGGTCAGCGCATTTCCTCGACCGGTGTGACGCCCAAGATACCCAAACCCGCCGCGATGACAACCGACACGGCCCGCGCGAGGGCGATTTTCGCCTGACTTGTGGCCGCATCGCCGTCCTGCAGGAAGCGCAGGCCCGGCACATCGTTGCCCTTGTTCCACAGCGCGTGCAGTTCACTGGCCAGATCATAGAGATAGAAGGCGACCCGATGCGGCTCGTGGGTACGCGCCGCGATCTCGACGAGGCGCGGCCATTCGGCCAGTTTCCGCGCCACCGCCTGTTCGGAAGGATGCGTCAGGCCGGACAGGTCGGCGGCGGCAAGCGCCGTGTCCGAGACGTCGATCCCGGCCTCGACCGCCTTGCGCATCACCGACCGCACCCGGGCATGGGCGTATTGCACGTAAAAGACCGGGTTGTCCTTGGACTGCTCCATCACCTTGGCGAAATCGAAGTCGAGCGGCGCGTCGTTCTTGCGCGTCAGCATGACAAAGCGGGTGACATCCGCGCCGACCTCCTCGACCACGTCGCGCAGGGTCACGAAGGTGCCCGCGCGCTTGGACATCTTGAAAGGTTCGCCGTTCTTGTAAAGCTTCACCAGCTGCGTCAGCTTGATGTCGAGCGGCGTCTTTTCCGCCGACAGCGCCGCCACGGCCGCCTTCATGCGCTTGACGTAACCGCCGTGATCCGCGCCGAAGACGTCGATCAGCGCATCATAGCCGCGCTGCACCTTGTCGTAGTGATAGGCGATATCGGGGGCAAAATAGGTCCAGGACCCGTCCGACTTCATGATCGGACGGTCGACATCGTCGCCATAGCGTGTGGACATGAACAGCGTTTGCTCGCGCGGCTCCCAATCCTCGGGCGTCTTGCCCTTGGGCGGCTCCAGCGTGCCCTTGTAGATCAGCCCCTTGCCGCGCAGATCCTCGATCGCCGCCTCGATCTTTCCGGTGCCATAGAGCGACTTTTCCGAAAAGAAGTGGTCCATCTCGACGCCGAGCTGCTTCAGATCGGCCCGGATGAGGTCCATCATCGCGGCGGTGGCGAAGGTGCGCACTTCGTCCAGCCAGACCGCTTCGGGCTGGTCGATATAGGCGTCGCCCACCTTGCCCTTCAGATCGGCCCCGACCGGCACGAGATAGTCGCCGGGATAGGTGCCGTCCTCGAACTCGACCTTGCGTCCGTGCGCCTCGAGATAGCGCAGGTAGACCGACCGCGCCAGCACGTCGACCTGCGCGCCACCGTCGTTGATGTAATATTCCCGCGTGACCGCGTAGCCCGCGTAATCCAGCAGCGACGCCAGCGCATCGCCGAACACGGCGCCCCGGGTATGGCCCACATGCAACGGCCCGGTGGGGTTGGCCGAGACGTATTCGACATTGACCGAACATCCCTGCCCCAGTCCCGACCGGCCATAGGTTCCGTCAGACGTCAGGATCGCGGCGGGCAAGGCCTGCCAGACGCTGTCGGCCAGCCGCAGGTTGATGAATCCCGGCCCGGCGACAGTGGCCTCGGCGACGCGCGCGTCGGCCGCCAGAAGCGGGACCAGCGCCTCGGCGATGTCGCGCGGTTTCATCCGGGCGGGCTTGGCCAGCACCATCGCGGCATTGGTGGCCATGTCGCCATGGGCGGCATCGCGCGGCGGCTCGACCGCGACGGGGCCGAGGTTGAGGCCCGCAGGCAGCGTGCCCGCGTCGACAAGTGCGCCGATGGCGTCGGTGACCAGCGCGCCGATCTCGGAAAAGAGGTTCATGGGAATTGGGCTCCTCGGGTTTGCCTGTGCTCTACCATGCGGACCGCGCGCGTCAATCAGGGTGGCCCGCAAGAGACCGGACGCCGTGGCGCGCACCCCCTCTGCCCCGGACCTGATGCGGGGCCTCGCCGACGCGCCCGCTGACTGCCCGGGCGGCGGCCCCGCACCCTCCCCCGCAAGTGCGGATCAGCCGGTCGGCACGCGCTCTTCCGACCGTTCTTCGCGCTTGGGGGCCAGCATCAGGATACGCACATCGGCACCGTCGCGCGGCGTGCTGTCGGGACCGAGAAAGCGCAAGCTGCCGTCGGTCGCGAAATCCGCGACGATGATCGCGTCGGGGTTCTTCGCGTACCAATCCTCGAGCGTGAACTCCTCGGACAGCCGCGTGGTGCGAAATTCCCACCCCTCGCGCATCCGCGCTTCGGATTCGTAGAACGTCTCGTCCGATCCGATGGGGCGACCGCCCAGCGTCGCGGGCAGCGCATGGCGCGTCGATCCTTCGCGGGCGCGGCGCAGCTGGAAAACCTTTTCGCGCCCGAACTCGGGGCCGAGGTCGGTAGTCACCAGCGTGTTGTAGGCATCGTTGTCGGTGGCCGCGATCACCTGCTCGTACCGCACCAGGTCCAGCTTGTGCTCCGCATCCTCGGACAGAAGATCGCCGAAATAGGTCTCGATCCCGGCCTCGCGCGCGGCGCGCAGATGCGAATGGTTGGGATCGACGATGATGACCGGCAGATCCAGCGCCTTCAGCGCCTGCGCCAGTGCCAGCGACCAGGTGGAGCCACCGACGATCATCACGCCGGGGCGGTCCGCCGCGGTCAGCCCCAGCATCCGCGCCAGCGGCGACAGGGTAAAGCCGTGCAGCACCACCGTCGCCGCCACCAGCGCAAAGGCCAGGGGGGCCATACGGCTGCCGTCCTCGATGCCGATCCCGGCCAGCCGTTCGCCGAACAGGCCCGCCACCGCGACCAGTACGACGCCGCGCGGCCCGGTGAAGGCAACCAGCAGACGCTCGGCCCTGGGCACGCCGGAAAACGCCAGCGCGATCAGCACCGCAACCGGGCGCGCGACCAGAACGACCACCAGCACGAAGGCCAGCGCGCGCAGGTCCAGCGAGGCCAGCGTCGCCCGGTCCATGTTGGCCGCGAGCAGGATGAACACACCCGACACCAGCATCACCGTCGCCTGTTCCTTGAAGCGGCGGATCTCGGTGTAGGATGGCAATTCGACATTGGCGATCCACAGCCCCATGAGCGTGACCGCCAGCAGCCCGGCCTCGTGCAGGACCCAGTCCGAGACCCCGAAGACGACCAGGACCAGCACGAAAAGTGCGGGCACCTTCATGTATTCCGGCACCCAGCCGCGGGCAAAGGCCCGCGACGTGGCCCAGCCCGCGGCCAGGCCCAGCACCGTCGCCACGGTGATGCCGATCACCAGATCCACGACCGCATCGCCGGGACCGCTGGCGGTCTGCAACACCACGACGACCTCGAAGGCCAGCACAGCCGCCAGCGCCCCGACCGGGTCGTTGACGATGGCTTCCCATCGCAACAGCGCCGCCGGCCGACGCCTCAGCCGCGCCTGACGCAACAGCGGCGCGATCACCGTGGGCCCGGTGACGATCATGATGCCGCCAAACACCGCCGAGGTCTGCCAGCTGAGCCCCGCCACGTAATAAAGCGCCGCCGCCGAGGCCGCCCAGCCCAGCGGCGCACCGATGAAGACCAGCCGTCTGACCCCGACCGCCGCATCCCTGAGCGCCGAGAAATGCAGCGACAGCCCGCCCTCGAACAGGATGATCGCCACCGCAATGGCCACCATCGGTTGCAGGATGCTGCCAAAGTCCCGCGACGGATCGAGCAGGCCAAGCCCCGGCCCGACGATCAGCCCCGCCAGCAGCATCAGCACGATGGCGGGCATGCGCAATCGCCAGGCCAGCCATTGCGACCCGACACCCAATGCGCCCACGAGCGCAAACCCCATCACCGGGTCGAGGCCGGCCTCTGCGGGCGTTGCCATGATTGTCACCTCTTTCTATCGGGCGGTCGGATCGCCATTTGCCTGCATATCGCGTTGATTCGGCGCGCGGCGCAAGGTCAGGTCTGGTCGTTCAGCACATCGACACCGGTCAGGCGCGCATGTTCCTGCAGCGCGAAGCGGTCCGTCATGCCGGCAATATAGTCGGCCACCGATCGCGCGATCGCCGTCTGGTCTTCCTCCGCGGTCATGTCGCTTTGCCAACGTCGGGGCAACTGGCCCGGATCGCCGAGATAGATCGGGAACAGCGCATTGACCGCCTGGGTCACCCGTTCGCGCTGCGCCATGACCGAGGGCGCGCGGTACATGTGGGTAAACAGAAAACCGCGGATGGCCTTCAGATCGGCCCGCAGCGCGTCCGAAAACGCAATCACCGGGCGACCGAGATCGCGAATGTCCTGTGCGCATGTGGCCCCCGACGCCGCGAGCCGCGCCCGCGAGGTGTCGATCAGATCGGCCACCATGGTGCCGAAGACGCGCCGCAGCGCCTCGTGGCGGCGGCGGTACGGCTCAAGCCCGGGATATAGCGCGTCGACCTGCGCATAGGCGTCGCGCACGATGGGCAGCGTGGCGATGTCGTCTTCCGAAAACAGCCCCGCGCGCAGACCGTCGTGCAGGTCGTGGTTGTTGTAGGCCACATCGTCCGAAAGCGCCGCAACCTGCGCTTCGGCGCTGGCATGGGTGTGCAGTTCAAGATCGTGATGCGCATCGTATTCGGCCAGCGCATAGGGCAGCGTGCCGGTCACCGGACCGTTGTGCTTGGCGATGCCTTCCAGCGTGTCCCAGGTCAGGTTCAGCCCGTCGAACTCGGCGTAATGCCGCTCCAGCGTGGTCACGATCCGCAGCGTCTGGGCGTTGTGATCGAAGCCGCCATAGGGCGTCATCAGCGCATCGAGCGCGTCTTCCCCGGTATGGCCGAACGGCGTATGGCCCAGATCATGCGCCAGCGCCACCGCCTCGGTCAGATCGACGTTGAGCCCCAGCGCATTCGAGATCGTGCGCGCCACCTGGGCCACCTCGATGGAGTGGGTCAGCCGGGTGCGGTAGAAGTCGCCCTCGTGTTCGACGAAGACCTGGGTCTTGTGTTTCAGCCGCCGGAACGCCGAGGCGTGGATGATGCGGTCGCGATCCCGCTGAAAACAGGACCGGAACGCGCTTTCCTCTTCCGGGTGACGACGCCCGCGCGAGGCCGCGGGTGTGCAGGCATAGAGGGCTGGCATTGCGGCAGAGGTCCTTGTCGGCTATCCCGTGACTTCATATATTCCTTGCGCGACCGGAAGCAACGCGCCTGCGCATGCAGGGCCGTGCCGGACGCGACCGTTTTTGTCGCCGCGACGATCCCGACCGCGACCCGAGACAGCGACCCATGACCCGCAACGAAAGCCCGAGGTGCCCCATGCAATTGCCCCCGAAAGTGACAGAGCGCGCCTTTGCCCGCCTAGCCGAGATCGGCGCGGGCGATCAGGGCCAGGCGTTGCGGGTGGCGGTCGAGGGCGGCGGCTGCTCGGGATTTCAGTACGAGATCAAGCTCGACGCGCCCGAGGATGACGATCTGATCCTCGAAAGCCAGGGGCAGAAGGTGGTGGTCGATCGCGTGTCGCTGCCGTTTCTCGAAAATGCCGTGATCGACTTTTCGGACGAGTTGATCGGCGCGCGGTTCGTGATCGAGAACCCCAACGCCGCAAGTTCCTGCGGCTGCGGCACCAGCTTCTCGATGTAGCGGGTTGGCGGCGTCCGGGCCTCAGGCGGTCAGCGATGTCCGCCGCCAACCGGGACGTGCGTCGTCGATCACCAGCCACAGGCCCGACCCGATCACCAGGCTGACGCCCAGCATGGTGCCAAGGCTCGGCACCTCGCCAAACGCGAAAAAGCCGATGGCCACCATCCAGACGAATTGCAGATTCATCAGCGGCGTCGCGACATAGGCCGGCAGAAGCCGCATCGCCACCGTCACGATCCAACGCGCGACAAACAGGAACAGCGCATAGGCCGTCACCCAGCCCAGATCGGCGAGGGGCATCGGTTGCCAGACAAAGGGCAGCGCGACCGCCATCACGACGAACAGGGCGAGGTTGGGGTAAAACACCTGCGCCAGCGCATTGTGTTCGCGCCGTCCGATCAGACGCGCCGCGATCAGCGAGCCGGTGCCGGACAGAACCGCCAGCCCCGCCCAGAGATGCCCGATGGTCAGGGCCGAGACCCCGCCGGGCATCAGACAAAGTACGCCCGCAACCCCGAAGATCAGCGCGATCCAGGCACTCGGACGGATGGATTCCCGCAGGATCGGCCCGCTCAGAAGCGCCGCGATGATCGGCACCAGCGCCATGAAAAGAAAGACATCCGCGAAAGGCAGATGGCGGAAGGCGTTGAAGAACGCGATCGAGGCCACAACGGTCAGGATCGATCGGATGACCATCGCGCACCTGCAGCCGGTGACCAGCGCCGCCCGAACGCCGGCCGGCGTCGCCCGCGCGCTCATCAGCAGCGACATGGCCATGGCGATGAGCGCTGCAAGCGCGAAAAGCTGCGGCGCGGCGTACTGCCCCGCGATCAGCTTGGTGATGCCGTCGGCCGCGGCCATGTGCAACGTATAAAGCGCAACGCAGATCGCCCCCAGATGCGCCGGGCGCAGGCTCATTGCGGCACCATCTGCGGGCCGCGTCCCTCGGCGCGGGAAAAACCCGCGAAAAACGCATCGAAATGGTGCGGCACGGCGGCGGCGGCGGCGCGCAGCGCCGATTGTGCGGCGGGTGTGAGCAGATCGCCGACAACGGTCTGCATATGCGTCCAGTCGGAGCTGCGGTTGGCACCGAGCAGGAACAGACATTCCGAAATCTCGCGCAAGGGTGACGCGCCGCGCCGCATCCGGTCAAAGCGCATCGCACCGGGATAAAGCGGTGCCGCAAAGGCTTCTCCGCCAAGGGCCGCGACCCGCCAGTTGGCGACCAGATATTCGTGATAATCGTCAGGCTTGCGCACGTCCGCATCCCCCGTCACCCGCATTGCCCCGAGAGAGGCATCCAGGAACTCTACCCAAGGTTGCGGAATTGATACATCACAATAACGCAAAGCGATAGCGACTTCTGACAGAAGATCCGCGTTCCGGTCGAGAAACGCGATTGTTCCCGCGTAAAGCAGGCTGGTGATCGTATCTGCTGACAGCCCGGGGTCCCTGCGACCGTATCCACTCAGGTAGAAAACCACATGGGTCAGTTCATAGGCCGCTTTCTTGTTGGGGATCGCGAAGGTCGCGCTGCGCCCGATGAAGGCGCGCAGCCGATCCTCCAGGCCTGCGTCCTGCGGCGACGCGCGGAACCCGCGTCGTGCCACCAGCCGCCGCGCCTCCAGCCGTTGCAGGTCGGACAGTTCCGCCTCGGGCAGTTGGTGGTCGAGAACCTGCGCGCAGAGGGCCTCGGCCTTGGTGCCCGGCACGCCCAGATCCTCAAGATCGAGGGCGATCGACAGGATGAAGCGGTAATATTGCGGGAAAAAGGCCAGCCGCGCCTCGACGCCCTCGTAGAAATTGCCAAGCGCGCTCAGCGCCTCCGGTCCGGGGCTGATCGACGAGGTCTCGAACACGTTCAGGATCTCGGCGTTTTCCTTGAGCCAGAAGACATCGTCTTCCGAGCGGCGATGCTGTGCGAAGGTCGCAACGAGGGCGCCGAGGCGCGCCTCCTTGTCGTGTAGTCGGGGCGGAACATTCAGTTGGACGATGTTCGACATTGTACTCTTCCTTATCAGTCCGAAAGTCCGCCCCGAGGGCTCAGGCGTTGGCAGGCGTCGACCACGAGGTGAACATCTCGGTCGCGTCGCCCGTCCGCGTCTCGCTGCCCGAGGGGCCGGACCACGAGGTGAACATCTCGGTCGCGTCGCCCGTCCGCGTCTCGCTGCCCGAGGGGCCGGACCAGGACGTGAACATCTCGGTCGCGTCACCCGTCCGCGTCTCGCTGCCCGAGGGGCCGGACCACGAGGTGAACATCTCGGTCGCGTCACCCGTCCGTGTCTCGCTGCCCGAGGGGCCGGACCAGGACGTGAACATCTCGGTCGCGTCACCCGTCCGCGTCTCGCTGCCCGAGGGGCCGGACCACGAGGTGAACATCTCGGTCGCGTCGCCGCCATGCAGCGCGGTGTCTTCCGGGCCGGACCACGAGGTGAACGCCTCGACCGCATCGCCGGTCAGGGCAGACAGGCTCGTTTCCTGACGCTCGATTGCTGTGACGTCATTAATCTCGTGCGTTTCGAAGCGCTTAAGTGCAGACATGGTGTCCTCCAATTCAGGTTCAATGTCCCAAATCTTGCACGCCATGCTTGTGTTGCGAGTTTTATTTTCCCTTTTAAGATGCGCGTGAAGTGCCCGAACGTGGTTCTCCACAGGTGTGCCTCTGGGTAACACGCGAACGGTTAATCGATTCTTGACGTTATCCACCGAATGCAGATTTTTGTGGATAAGATCCGAACAATGCGTCCCAACGCGCCGGATTGGCCCGAAATTGGAAACAAACCGATTCGAATCGGTGGCGTCACGGCAGGGTTCCGGAGCTTGCATCGCGCCCCCTGCTCGCTCACAAGGACCGGACGTCGCGAAGGAGGCCTGCATGAAGATCGCCACATTCAACATCAACGGCATCAAGGCCCGGCAGGCCGCGCTGGTCGACTGGCTGACCGAGGCCGCGCCGGACGTGGCGCTGCTGCAGGAGATCAAGTCGGTCGATGACGCTTTCCCGCGCGCGGTCTTCGAAGACATGGGCTACAATGTCGAAACCCATGGCCAGAAAAGCTTCAACGGCGTCGCCATCCTGTCGAAACTGCCGCTGGAGGATGTCAGCCGCAGGCTGCCCGGCGACGACAGCGACGATCAGGCCCGCTGGATCGAGGCGACGGTGGTGGGCGACGACCATGCGCTTCGGCTCTGCGGGCTGTATCTGCCCAACGGCAACCCGGTCACCTTCGACGCATCCGGCGCGCCCGAGCGCACGGGCAAATACGGCTACAAGCTCGACTGGATGGACCGGTTGCACGCCCGCGCGGTGGCCCTTCTGGCCGACGAGATGCCCGCGCTGATGGCCGGCGACTACAACATCATTCCGCAGATCGAGGATGCCGCGAAACCGCAGGCCTGGGCCAAGGATGCGCTTTTCCTGCCGACAAGCCGCGCTGCGTACCGGCGCATCCTCAACCTCGGCTTCACCGAGGCTTTCCGCACCCGCCATCCGGAGCCGGGGCACTATTCCTTCTGGGATTATCAGGCCGGCGCCTGGAACCGCAACAACGGCATCCGCATCGACCACGTGCTGATGACACCCGCCTGCGCCGACCTCATGACCGATGTGGGCATCGACCGCGAGGTGCGCGGACGTGACAAACCTTCGGACCATGTGCCGGTCTGGGTCGACCTTGCCGCCTGAGCCCGCTTGCACGGGGGCGCTTCGCCGCCTACATCTGGGCCAACGTGCACAACTCCGGAGCCACACCCCCATGGCAATGCAGGCCCATGAAATCGAAGCCCTGATCCGCGCCACCTTCCCGAAGGCGAAAATCACCATCACCGACCTGGCAGGCGACGGAAACCACTACGCCGCCGAGGTGATCGACGCCAGCTTCGCAGGCAAGAACCGGGTGCAGCAACAACGCGCGGTCTATGCCGCGCTCAAGGGCAAGATGGATGGCGCGCAGGGCGAATTGCACGCGCTGGCGCTGACCACCAAGGCGCCGGATTGAGATGTCCGGGGGACTGATCCGGTTCCTCGCCGAAACCTGGCCGATCCTGGGCGCACTCGCGCTGATGGGCCTGATCACATACGGCGCGCTGATGCCCGCGATCCGGGCCGACAAGCGCCGCCGCGCAGAAATGGAGAAAGACGATGACTGACGCGACAGCCCAGATCGAAGAAACCGTGAAGGCCAATGACGTGGTGCTTTTCATGAAGGGCACCAAGACGATGCCGCAATGTGGCTTCTCGTCCCGCGTGGCGGGCGTGCTGAACTACATGGCGGTCGATTTCGCCGATGTGAACGTGCTGGCCGACGACGCCATCCGTCAGGGCATCAAGGACTACTCGGACTGGCCGACGATCCCGCAGCTTTACGTGAAGGGCGAATTTGTCGGCGGGTGCGACATCATCACCGAAATGACGCTGTCCGGCGAACTGGACAAGCTGTTTGCCGACAATGGCGTCAATTTCGACAAGGATGCCGCCGCGAAGATCCGCGAAGCCAACGGCTAGGCTGAAGACGCCCCGCAAGGGCGGATGAAGGGCGCACCCGGCGGGTGCGCCTTTTTCATGCGCGGGACTTTTCCTCGACCTCATGGGCGACGGCCTCGGCGCGCGCGGCCAGCTCCGCCAGCGTCTCGATCACGCCGTCCGGCAGTACCGGCACCTCGATGCGTTCGGGTGCTGGCGCGGGCTTGGTCGCGGCGTCGCGCACCAAGCCTTCAAGTTCGGCCACCCGCGCGTCGGAAGCGGCCAGCTTTTCCTCAAGCCCGGCGGTCTTGTCCGCCAGCATCAACCCCGCCATCAAAAGCATCCGCGGCTCGGGCATGCGACCGATCTGATCGATCAGCACCTTGGCCTCGGTATCGAGCATCTCTGCCGCGCTGATCAGGTACTGCTCTTCGCCTTCCTGGCAGGCAACCGCGAAGGTCCGCCCGCCGATGGTGATGTCAACCTCGGGCATCAGGTCGCCTCCTGCGCTGTCTGGTGGTCTGCGGCTTCGGCAAGAAGCGGGGACAGCACGCCCAGGATGGCGTTGGCCTCCGAAGTCTCCGACGCGCGCGCGGCGCGCAATGACTCAAGCTCGGCCAGCATCGCCTTGTTGATCAGGTGCGGTTCGCCGACATTTTCCTGCAACGCCTCGCGCATTTCGCGATTGGTCGCGGTCAGCATCTCGTTGGCATGGCGCAGACGCTGAAGGTCATGGTCCAGCGCGGCCAGACCGCGCCGGGCTTCGTCCGCCTCGGCCCGCAAGCTGGCGAACTGGCCTTCCTGCTTGTCGCGGATCGCCTTGACCCGTTCTTCCAGCTGGGCATTTGCCAACCGTTCATCGTCAAGCGCCGCCTGCAGCGCGGCCAGGGCCCCTGCATCCGCCTCGGGCGGTGCCTCCTCGACCGATGCGTCACCGCCGAGACCCTCGACGCCGGTCGCAATCCGGTCAAGCGCAGCCGCGATGCGCCGCTCGAGCTCATCAATATCACTCATGCCTTCTGCCTTCTGCCCGTCCCGCAATGGACCGATCTTGCAATCGCTCGCCACGGCACGCCGTGACCGTCGCGAATCGCTCTGGCCCTCTGTCGCACCAAGTCTATCAAGACCAATGCAAATGTGCGCCCCCTTATCTGTCAAGGCCTTGGCACACGCGCTTGATCTTGCATCGGGGCCTCTTTAGACGCTTACGCGACGCAAGTTGCCCTGAAGGATGAACCCCTTGGATATCGATGCCGTGAAATCGTCCCACCCCGATCACTGGATGCGCGCCACCGCCATTCGTGCGCTGGCCCTCGACGCCGTGGCCGCAGCAAATTCCGGCCATTCCGGCATGCCGATCGGCATGGCTGACGTGGCGACCGTGCTCTACTCCAAGCACCTGAAATTCAACGCGGCAGCACCGGACTGGGCCGATCGCGATCGCTTCATCCTGTCGGCGGGCCATGGCTCCATGTTGCTCTATGCGCTGCTCTATCTGACCGGCGACCCGGAGATCACGCTCGACCAGATCCGCAACTTCCGCCAGCTGGGCGCAAAGACCGCGGGCCACCCCGAGAATTTCCTCGCTCGCGGGATCGAGACGACAACCGGCCCGCTGGGCCAGGGTCTCGCCATGTCGGTGGGCTTCGCCATCGCCGAGGAAGCCCTGCGCGCCCGTTTCGGGGCAAAGATCGTCGATCACCATACCTATGTGATCGCCGGTGACGGCTGCCTGATGGAGGGCGTCAGCCAGGAGGCCATCGCCCTGGCCGGTCGCCAGCAGCTTGGCCATCTCGTGGTGTTCTGGGACAACAACAACATCACCATCGACGGCAAGGTCGACCTGTCGGACCGCACCGATCAGCCCGCGCGTTTTGCCGCTTCGGGCTGGCACGTGCAGGAAATCGACGGTCACGACCCCGACGCCATCGACGCCGCCATCAAGGCCGCCAAGTCCGATCCGCGTCCCTCGATGATCGCCTGCAAGACCCATATTGCCCTGGGTCACGCGGCACAGGACACCTCCAAGGGCCATGGCGCGCTGACCGACGACGACCAGAACGCCGCCGCCAAACGGGCCTGGGGCTGGCAAGAGGCGCCGTTCCAGATCCCCGACGAAATCGCGTCCTGGTGGCAAGAGGTCGGCGCGCGCGGTGCGTCCGCCCAGGCCGATTGGGATGCCCGCGTGGCGGCCTTGTCGGGGGCGAAACAGACCGAATTCGCCCGCACCATGGCCGGCGAGGCGCCGAAGAAGCTGTCGGCGACCATCAAGGCGCTGAAAAAGCAACTGACCGAGACGATGCCCAAGGTCGCGACGCGGAAATCGTCTGAAATGGTGCTCGAGGTGATCAACCCGATCATGCCCGAGACCATCGGCGGTTCGGCGGACCTGACCGGGTCGAACAACACCAAGACCGCCGATCTGGGCACCTTCGACATCGACAGCCGCGATGGCCGCTACATCTATTACGGCATCCGCGAACACGGCATGGCCGCCGCGATGAACGGCATGGCGCTGCATGGCGGCGTGCGCCCCTATGGCGGCACGTTCTTCTGCTTCACCGACTACGCACGTCCCGCCATGCGCCTCGCGGCGTTGCAGAAAGTCCCGACGGTGTTCGTGATGACCCACGATTCCATCGGTCTGGGCGAAGACGGCCCCACCCACCAGCCGGTCGAGCATCTGGCGATCTGCCGCGCGACGCCCAACACGCTGGTGTTCCGGCCCGCCGACACCACCGAAACCGCCGAGGCCTGGGAAATCGCGCTGACGCAAGACAAGACCCCGTCGGTCCTGACCCTGTCGCGCCAGAACCTGCCCGCGGTGCGCAGCGAGATGAAGACCAAGAACCTCGTGGCGCAGGGCGGCTATGTGCTGGCCGATGCCGAGGGCAAGCGCCAGGCGATCCTGATGGCCACCGGCTCCGAGGTCGCCATCGCCATGGAAGCGCGCGATCTGTTGCACGCGGACGGGATCGGCACGCGCGTCGTCTCGATGCCCTGCTGGGAGCTGTTCGAGGACCAGGAAGAAAGCTATCGCAAGCGCGTCCTGCCCGGTGGCCCGGTGCGCGTCGCGGTCGAGGCGGGCGTCCGCTTTGGCTGGGATCGCTGGCTCTTCGGCGAGCGTGGAAAGCGTGACAAGTCGGGCTTCGTCGGCATGCACGGGTTCGGGGCATCGGCCCCGGCGGAAGAGCTGTACGCGCATTTCGGCATCACCGCAGAGGCGGTGGCGGACAAGGTCAGATCGCTGCTCTGAGCCACCTGCGCACGCCGCAAGACCGACGCCCCGATGTGCATCACCCGCATCGGGGCGTTTTTTTGCCCCGCGGGCAAGGTCCGCGCGCCCCCGATCACCGCTGAGTGACCGCCTCCCCTTCCGGCGAATTACGCTCTATATCCTGTAGCGAGCCCGATGATCGAAAGGACTGCCGGATGCGCCTCACCTTCACCGCCCTCGTGTCACTCGCTGCTTGCGGCGTTGCCCTGCCCGGCAACGTCAACGGGTTCGAGCGAGGCGACCGAAACACCGATTTTCCACCCGCCTTCGCGGAACAGTTCCGCGCGCCGCTGGTCGAAAGCGACGTTCGCCTTGCCGACAGCACCATCGCCTCGGGGCTCGAGCGGCCCTGGGCCATCGCGGTGCTGCCCGGCAATGCCGGGTATCTGGTGACCGAACGCCCCGGAAGCCTGCGTCACGTGGCCCGCGACGGCACCGTGTCGGCACCGCTGGCCGGGGTCCCAAAGGTGGTGAACAAGGGTCAGGGCGGGTTGCTGGACGTCGCCATCGCCGACGATTTCGCCCAGACGCGGCGGGTTTATCTGACCTATGCCAAACCGCTGTCGCGGGGCCGCAACGCCACCGCCGCGGCCTTCGGCACGCTGTCGGACGATGCCACCCGGCTGACCGGTGTCACCGAGTTCTTCGTCCAGGAGCCGGGATCCTTCTCGCCGATGCATTTCGGCAGCCGGGTGGCCTTTGACGGACGGGGCCATGTCTTCGTGACCGCGGGCGAACATTTCGGCCAGGGCGAACGCGAGCTGGCGCAGGACCTCACGACGACCTATGGCAAGACCGTGCGTTTCACCGTGGACGGCGCGATCCCCGGCGACAATCCCTTTGCCGGCACCCCCAGCAAGAAGGCCGAGATCTGGTCGCTGGGCCACCGCAATCCGCAAGGGGCGCTGGTCATCGACGGCACGCTCTGGACGATAGAGCACGGGCCCGCGGGCGGCGATGAGCTCAACCGAATCGAGCGCGGCAAGAATTATGGCTGGCCGGTCATTTCATATGGCGAGAATTACAACGGCACGCCGGTCGGCACCAACGCATCCCAACGCGACGGGATGGAGCAGCCGGTCTATTTCTGGGACCCGGTCATCGCCCCGTCGGGCATGGTCCAGTATGACGGCGCAGCCTTGCCCGACTGGCAGGACGACATCTTCATCGCGTCGCTCAATCCCGGCGGCATCGTGCGGCTGTCGCTGTCGGGCGATCGTGTGCGGGAAGAGGAACGGCTGCGCATGGACCTGGGCCGTGTGCGGGACGTGGCCATCGACCATGACGGCGCGATCCTGGCTGTGACCGACGCGGAAAACGGACGCCTGCTGCGGTTGATGCCGGATGGCAGCCGCTGAGCGGTCACGGCTTCGCAGGCTTCCCGCGCCGGACCTGACACGCCCACTACCCCCGGCGCTGATCCAGGCGCCGGGGGTAGTGCGTGCCATACCGTCCCCGGTATGCGCTATGGTCCTGTCGGTCCCTCGCGGTCCTCGCGGTCCTCGCGGTCCTCGCGCAGAAAACCGCGCCCTGCCCGTTACGCCACCTTTTTACGCCGCGGATTTCTTCGGCATCATGCGGGCCCAGAGCGGTGCCACGAAGCGCGTGCCGATCGGGATCAGGATCAGCCCCCAGACCACCCCGATCACGCCATCGCAGGCCGCGGTCGCAATCCACTCGACCGCGCCGCGTGCGTTTTCGGGCGCGTAGGCTCCGGCAGCGACGGCGATCTGGTGAATGATATCTTCAGGCGCATGCCAGCCCATCTCGGCCAGCCCGTGCACGATGATCGACCCGCCGACCCAGAGCATTGCCGCCGTGCCCACGACCGACAGCGTTTTCAGCAACCCCGGCATCATCTTGACGATGCCGCGCCCCAGCGCCCGCGTCGCACCGAGCCTGCCCACCTGCGTCAGCCACAACCCGATATCGTCCATTTTCACGATCAGCGCGACCGAGCCGTAAACCGCCACCGTGATCATCAACGCCACCGTGGCCAGCGTCGCGGCCTCCATCCAGATGTTCAACGGCGGGATCGCGGCCAGCGAAATGGTCATGATCTCGGCCGACAGGATAAAATCTGTCTTGATGGCACCTTCGACCTTGGTTTCTTCCAGATGCGCCGGATCACCCACATCGTGGCTGCCATCCGGGCCCGGCGTATGCTCGTCATGCGGCATCACCGCGTGGACCAGCTTCTCCGCGCCTTCGAAACACAGGTAGGACCCGCCCAGCATCAAGAGCGGCGGGATCAACCACGGCGCGAAGTTGGTCAGCAAAAGGCCGGCGGGCAACAGGAACACGAGCTTGTTGAAGATCGAACCGCGCGCGATCTTCCAGATCATCGGCAATTCCCGCGCAGGCGCGAAGCCCTGGACATATTTCGGCGTCACCGCGGCATCGTCGATAACAGCACCCGCGGCCTTGGACCCCGCCTTGACCGCCTGTGCCGCGATATCGTCCACCGATGCCGCCGCCACCTTGGCAATGCCCGCCACGTCATCGAGAAGTGCCAGAAGTCCGCTCATGCCATGCCCTTTCCAGAAACCGACGCCATAGCCTAGTGCGGCAGGGCGTCAGTGCAAGGGGCGGACCGCAAACCGACCCGGCCCATGCGCCGCCAGCACCAGACACCCGCCCGCAATGGCCCAGTTCTTGATGAAGATCGACATTTGCCAAGGATCCTCGGGGAGAAAATGGAAAACGCTGGTGATCATGCAATAGAGCGCCAGGCTCGCCGCCACGGGTCGCGTCCAGACCCCGAGGATCAGCGCGATGGCCGCCGCACCGTTATAGGCCGTCGCGGGCCAGACCAGAAACCCGGGCAAACCCCTGTCGACCAGCAGCGCCATGGCGGGGTCCGGATCCACCAGTTTCTGCACAAACCCCGCAACAAACAAAAGCGCGACAAGGCTGCGGCCGCACAGGGTTGCAAGATCGGACATGACACGGTGATTCCCAAGGTGTCGCAGATGTTAGCGCGACCACCCGTCAGAGGTTAGCGCAACCACATCCCCGGCACCACGGTTTATCGCTAACACGCTGTCAAAAAAAGCCTTTTTCCATTGCACCCGCGCAGCTCAGGTCGGTATACGTTTGTTCACAAACGGGATGCAGGAGCAGATCTGATGACAGTGACTTTGGGGATCAACGGCTTCGGGCGGATCGGTCGGTCGACCCTGGCGCATATCGCCGAAAGCGCGCGCAACGATGTGCAGGTGGTCAAGATCAACGCCACCGGCCCGCTGGAAACCTCGGCGCACCTCTTGCGCTATGACAGCGTGCATGGCCGCTTTCCGGGCGAGGTGCGCATCTCGGGCGACACGATGGACCTGGGTCGCGGGCCGATGCAGATGTTCTCGACCTATGACCCGTCAGAGCTTGATTGGGACGGCTGCGATGTTGTGCTAGAATGCACCGGCGCGTTCAACGATGGACGCAAGGCCGCCATCCACCGCGACCGCGGCGCGAAATCGGTGCTGATCTCGGCCCCTGCCGGCAACGTGGACCGCACGGTTGTCTACGGCGTCAATCACCGCGATCTGCAAAGCGGCGAGCGGATGATCTCGAACGGGTCGTGCACCACCAACTGCCTTGCCCCGCTGGCCAAGGTGCTGGACGACGCCATCGGCATCGAGTCGGGCATCATGACGACGATCCATTCCTATACCGGCGATCAGCCGACGCTCGACCGTCGCCACAAGGATCTGTACCGCGCGCGCGCCGCCGCGATGGCGATGATCCCGACCTCGACCGGGGCGGCCAAGGCACTGGGCGAGGTGCTGCCGAATCTCAGGGGTCGGCTCGACGGGTCCGCCATTCGGGTGCCGACGCCGAACGTCTCGGCGGTGGATCTGACTTTCGTGGCGCGCAAGGATGTGACCGCGGCCGACGTCAACGAGGTTGTCGCCGAGGCCGCCGCCGGGCGCATGGGCAGCGTGTTGTCCTATGACCCCGAACCCAAGGTCTCGATCGACTTCAACCACACCACCCACAGCTCGATCTTCGCCCCCGACCAGACCAAGGTGATCGGCGCGCGGCTTGTGCGGGTGCTGGCATGGTACGACAACGAATGGGGTTTTTCGGCACGCATGGCGGACGTCGCCGCCGAGATGGGGCGCAAGCTGCACTGATCCTGTCGCCCTCTTGAAGACTGACAAGCCCGAGGTTCCCGCGCCTCGGGCTTTTTCGTCGCGCTCTGCATCGTAACCCATCGCAAGCCATTCCGTGCGATTGACGCCGACAACCCTGCCCCTGTTGCGCCTTCAGGCCGCGGTGCTGAACCGCGCCCCGGGCGCTGCATTGAGAATGTCACAACCCGCGCTCTGGCCGCGCCGCCCACGGTCTTGGATATGGGCAACCGCAAAGGCCCGGTGTTAGACTGACGCAAACGATACGGCGGCGGCACGCTTTGGCGGTCCAAGGCGTCGTCACCGAACGAGGCAGGCACGGCATGACAAACGGATTGGCGCTTTCTCTGGGCGTTTTGATCGTCGGAGCGATCATTCTTGATCTGGCGTTTTTCGGCACAACGCATATGTTTTTCCTGGGCCAGAAGTTCTATGCGCTGCTCGACTGGGTCGCCTTCTGGCGGTGAAACCACCGCGTCCAGGCACGGCTGAGCTTGACTTGACCGGTCCACTTTGCTTGTTAGCGGTAACGTAATTTCTACTCGTGATTACCGGAAGGAGATTCTCCATGACCACCAAAGTCGCGATCAATGGCTTCGGACGTATCGGACGCAACATCTTGCGCGCTGTCATCGAAGGCAACCGCACCGACATCGAGGTCGTCGCGATCAACGATCTGGGCCCGGTCGAAACCAACGCGCACCTGCTGCAATACGACAGCGTGCATGGCCGGTTCCCCGCCGAGGTGACCGTTGGCGACGACTGGATCGACGTGGGCCGCGGCAAGATCCGCGTGACCGCCATCCGCGATCCGAAGGACCTGCCCTGGTCCGATGTGGACGTGGCCATGGAATGCACCGGCATCTTCACGTCGCGCGAAAAGGCGGGCCTGCACCTTGAGAACGGCTCGAAGCGGGTACTGGTCTCGGCCCCCTGCTCGGAGGCGCACAAGACCATCGTCTATGGTGTCAACCACGACACCCTCACCGCCGAAGATCTGGTGGTATCGAACGCGTCCTGCACCACCAACTGCCTGTCACCGGTGGTCAAGGTACTGAACGACGAGGTCGGCATCGTGCGCGGCTTCATGACGACGATCCATTCCTATACCGGCGACCAGCCGACGCTCGACACGATGCACAAGGATCTTTACCGCGCGCGCGCCGCGGCGCTGAACATGATCCCGACCTCGACCGGGGCTGCCAAGGCCGTCGGTCTGGTTCTGCCCGAGTTGAACGGCAAGCTTGACGGCGTCGCGATCCGGGTGCCGACGCCCAACGTGTCGGTCGTCGATCTGACCTTCGAGGCCGGTCGCGACACCACCGTCGACGAGATCAACGCCGCGATGAAGGCGGCGGCAAACGGTCCGCTGAAGGGCATCCTGGGGGTGACCGACCACAAGCTCGTCAGCATGGATTTCAACCACGACCCGCATTCGTCGATCTTTGCCACGGACCAGACCAAGGTCATGGACGGCAATTTCGTCCGGGTGCTGAGCTGGTATGACAACGAGTGGGGTTTTTCGACCCGCATGCTGGACACCGCAAAGGCGCTCGGCGCGTTCATCTGACGAACCATCCGCGCAGTATCGAAAAGGCCGGGCAGCAGCGATGCGCCCGGCCTTTTTTCCTGGGCGGTGCGCGGCGGCAGGGCGGGGCGCAGCGGCAGGGCGGGGCGCAGCGGCAGGGCGGGGCGCAGTAGCGGGGCGCACGCGGTAGCAAAGCGAGACAGAGAAGCAGGGCGACGCAGCAGCAAAGTGCAACGTCGTAGCAAGACGCGACGCAGCGGCGGGGCGCAATCCAGAAGCGGGACGCCACGCTGTAACAGGACGCGACGCAGCGGCAAAGCGCACCGCAGCCGCAGTAAAGCGCACCGCAGCCGCAGGGCGGATCAGCCGGGCGGCGTTGGCCAACGCGCCGCGGGCATCCGCGCCATGCCCGGGGTCAGGTCCGTTCCCGCCGCCGCCTGCACGCCACCGCGGACCGCAGCCAGAAAGTACCCTGCACATCGCCCTGCCCCGACAAACGCGCGTCTGACCATAGTCGCGGCACCGCAGGCGCGCCGGTCATGCAAGACCCGTGCAGCGCTATTTCGGGCCGGTCGCCACCGCCGCGGCCTCGTAGCCTTGGGTCGCCCGGGGCAACAGCGCCACCTCGACCGGCGGCGGGGGCATCATCGGCGCGGCAAGCGTGGTGCCGCCCGCGCCATCCGATTGCGGTGGCGACACCGGTGCCGGTCGTCCCGGTATCAACGGCGACATCCGGGGCGCGGTAACAGGCAGAATATCCATATGGATTCTCCATGATCGTGGTGACCCGAACCCTAGCGTCAAACCGGTAAATACATCCTGAACAGAGCCCCGTCCGCCATGCAATCCGTGCATATCGGCACGAACAAAGACGACGTTGTGCTGCGCTGCAGCAAGCATATGTAGGCGTCAACGGAAACAGACACGACCACAAACGGAGGCCTCAAATGGCATTCTTCGATACACTGAATACCCGCCTGCGCAACCACGCACGCTACAACCGCACGCTTCGTCAACTCGAAGCCCTGCCCTTCGGCATGAAGGTTGACCTCGACATCAACGGCCGCGAAGAGAAAGTCGCGCGTAACGCCGTCTACGGCTGAGCCGTCCCGAAGCGGGCCAACAAGGCATTGCGCACATCGGGGGTGACGAACTTCGTGACGTCGCCTCCAAGCCGCGCGATTTCCTTGACCAGCTTCGATGCAATTGCCTGATGGCGGGCCTCCGCCATCAGGAACACCGTCTCGATACTGCAATCGAGCGCCCGGTTCATACCGACCATCTGGTACTCGTATTCGAAATCCGCCACCGCGCGCAGACCGCGCACGATCAGCCCGGCACCGACATCGCGGGCGCAGTCGATCAGCAGGTTTTCGAACGGATGCACCACAAGATCGGTGCCGGTCTCGTCCTCCACGACGCGGCATTGCGCCTCGAGCATCGCAACCCGTTCATCCAGCGAGAACAGCGGCCCCTTGTCGCGGTTGATCGCAACACCGATCACCAAGCGGTCACAAAGCCGCGCCGCGCGCCGCATGATATCGATATGACCCAAGGTGATCGGATCGAACGTGCCGGGATAGAGAGCGGTCCGCACTGGCTTGGGCATGATGGGTTCTCGCGTGATTTCGCTGCCCGCCACGCAACATTATTACCGACAGAATTGCAAGCGGATCCGAATTCGGCCCCTAGTGGCCCATGATCATGCCTTCGAGGGCATCCTTCTCCATCTCAAGCTCGCTCAGCTGTGCCTTGACCACATCGCCCAGCGTGACGATGCCGATCATCTTTCCGTCCTCGACCACGGGCATGTGCCGGAAGCGGCCCTCGGTCATGCGGCCCAGGATGTCCTTGGCGATGTCGCTGCGCTTGCAGGTCTCGATCTTGGTGGTCATCAGATCGTCGACCGTATCGCCCATGCAACTGACCCCCTTGACGCCGAGAACGCGCACGATGTCGCGCTCGGACAGGATGCCCTCGATGGCGCTGCCGTCGCTTGAAATCACGATCGTGCCGATGCGTTTTTCCGACAGGATCTTGGCGGCTTCGTCGATGCCGGTGCCCGGCGGTACGGTGACGACGCCTTGATCGGCTTTCAGTTTCAGGATCTGCTGGACCTGCATGGGTTTATTTCCTTCGGCAACACACGGCTGTCTCAGGTTCGGAGTTTGGTGGCCGTCATGTCAAGTAAGACCTTCCAATCGGGCCACTTCTTCGCGCATTCCGTCGCAAAGGGCGCGCGCAAAGCGGTTCAGACGCTCCAACCGGCGGTCATCGGCGTGGCGCACAAGGTAAAAGGTGCGCTCGAGTGACAACGCGTCGGTCAGAAGCCGGACCATGCGCCCCGCCGCGGGCAGGGCAAAATCGTGCACGATGCCGATTCCCGCGCCCCCCGCGACCCAGCGCAGCTGCACAGAGGCCGAATTCGAGGCCAGGCGCACCCGCTCGACCCCGAGATTGTCGAGGTAGTCCAGTTCCTTGTCGAAGATCATGTCGGGAATGTAGCCGACGATCTTGTGCCCGCCGAGGTCTTCCAGACGCTCCACCCGGCCATTGACGCGGACGTATCGCCGCGAGGCCGCGAGGTGCAGCTTGTAGTCGCAGATCTTCTGCACCGTCAGGCGACCCGCCGTCGGGGCCGAGACCGCGATGGCCATATCGACTTCGCGTTTCGACAGGTTCACCACCCGCGGCAGCGCCACGATCTGCACGTCGAGATCGGGATTTTCCTCGGCGATGCGGGCGCAGACCTGCGGCAGCAGGTAATTGGCGCAGCCATCCGGCGCGCCGATGCGGATCTGGCCCGCGATACCTTCGGTCCGGCCCGCCACCGTCTCGGCGGCGGCCTGCATCGCCTGTTCGGCCTCTTCCGCGTGGGCCAGCAGCCGCGTACCCGATTCGGTCAGCGCGTAGCCTTGCGGGCTCTTGGCGAACAGCGGCGTGCCGAAATCCTCTTCGAGCCGCGCGATCCGCCGCCCCACCGTGGCCGGGTCCATCTTCAACTGCCGTCCCGCCGAGGACAGGCTTTCACCCCGTGCCGTGGCGAGGAAAATCCGCATATCGTCCCAGCTTTTCATGCGTCCGTCACTTCCTTGCGTTTTTGCAAATCCCTTTTGGCAAGCTGCCTCTTTTTGCCCCAAATTTGCAAGGCTATGTTAGACAGGACCGCGTATTGGAGGACGAACATGACCAAAGAATTGACGCATTACATCGACGGCGCGCACGTCAAGGGCGGCTCTGGCCGGTTCTCGGACGTCATGAACCCCGCCACCGGCGAAGTGCAGGCCCGCGTGCCGCTGGCCACCAAGCAAGAGGTGGACGATGCCGTCGCCCGCGCCGCAGAGGCACAGGTCGCATGGGGGGCCACCAACCCGCAGCGTCGGGCCCGGGTGATGATGAAGTTTGGCGCGCTCATCAACGAACATATGGACGAGCTGGCAGAGCTGGTCAGCCGCGAACACGGCAAGACCCTCCCCGACGGGCGCGGCGACGTGCAGCGCGGGCTCGAGGTGGTCGAGGTCTGCATGGGCGCACCGCACCTGCTGAAGGGCGAGTTCACCGACGACGGCGGCCCCGGCATCGACCTTTATTCGATGCGCCAGCCGCTGGGCGTCGTGGCGGGCATCACGCCGTTCAACTTCCCCGCGATGATCCCGCTGTGGAAGATGGCCCCGGCCCTGACCGCCGGCAACGCGATGATCCTGAAGCCGTCCGAACGCTGCCCCTCGACCTCGCTGCGGCTGGCCGAACTGCTGCAGGAGGCGGGGCTGCCGGATGGCGTGCTGCAGGTCGTCAACGGCGACAAGGACGCGGTCGACGCGATCCTCGACAATGACACCATCCAGGCCGTGGGCTTTGTCGGCTCGACGCCGATCGCGCAGTATATCTATGGCCGCGCCGCCAATAACGGCAAGCGCGCGCAATGCTTCGGCGGCGCCAAGAACCATATGATCATCATGCCCGATGCCGATCTCGACAAGGCCGCCGATGCGCTGGTCGGGGCCGGATTTGGTGCTGCGGGCGAACGCTGCATGGCGATCTCGGTGGCGGTGCCGGTGGGCGAAGAGACCGCCGACAGGCTGCGCGACAAGCTGGTCCCCCGGATCGAGAAGCTGCGCGTCGGTCCCTACACCTCCGAGGACGAGGTCGATTACGGCCCGGTCATCACCGCAGCGGCGAAAGAGCGGATCGAACGGCTGATCGCCTCCGGCGTCGATCAGGGTGCCGATCTGCTGATCGATGGGCGCGGCTTCTCGCTGCAAGGCTACGAGAACGGCTATTTCGTCGGTCCGTCCTATTTCGACAACGTCACCCCCGACATGGAGATCTACCGCGAAGAGATCTTCGGCCCGGTGCTGAGCCAGGTCCGCGCGGGCACCTATGAGGAAGCGCTCAAGCTGACCATGGACAACCCCTATGGCAACGGTACGGCGATCTACACGGCAGATGGCGACACCGCGCGCGACTTCGCGCATCGGGTCAATGTCGGCATGGTCGGCATCAACTTCCCGATCCCGGTACCGCTGAGCTACTTCTCCTTCGGTGGCTGGAAGAAGTCGGCGTTCGGCGATCTCAACCAGTACGGCTCGGACGCGTTCCGCTTCTACACCAAGACCAAGACCGTCACGGCGCGCTGGTTCTCGGGCATCAAGGAAGGCGGCGAATTCAACTTCAAGGCGATGGACTGACCGCCACGGCGGCGCCCGGCATCGCCCGGAGGCCGTCCCCGCCACGCCCCGGCCCCGGACCTGATCCGGGGCCTCGGATCACGCCGCCACAACAGATGCTGCCACAGATGCTGGCACACAGGCACGCTCTGGCGGCGCGCGACAACGGACTTGCACCGTGCGGACCGCGGTGCCACAATAATTGCACACACGTTCATTTACCGGAGGGGAGACCGCGATGGACTTTGCACTCAACGAAGAGCAACAGGCGATCTTCGACATGGCGCAGGCGTTCGGCGCGGATCGGATCGCCCCCAACGCACAGGCCTGGGAAAAGGCCGGCGACATCCCCAAAGAGCTGTGGCCCGAAGTCGGCGCTTTGGGCTTCGGCGGTCTTTACGTCTCCGAGGAACAGGGCGGCGCGGGGCTGACCCGGCTCGATGCGACGCTGGTCTTCGAGGCGCTGTCGATGTCCTGCGCCTCGGTCGCGGCCTTCCTGTCGATCCACAACATGTGCGCCGCAATGATCGACAAGTTCGGCTCGGACGAGATGAAGGCCCGGGTGTTCCCCAAGGCCCTGCCGCTCGAGACGGTGCTGTCCTACTGCCTGACGGAACCGGGCTCCGGTTCGGACGCCGCGGCGCTCAAGACCCGGGCCACCCGCAGCAACGAAGGCTACACCCTGAACGGCACCAAGGCGTTCATTTCGGGCGGCGGCTATTCGGACGCCTATGTGGTGATGGCCCGAACCGGCGACGACGGGCCGGGCGGCATCTCGGCGATGTACGTCGAGGCCGGCGCGCCGGGGCTGTCCTTCGGCGGTCTCGAGGACAAGATGGGCTGGCGGTCGCAGCCCACCCGGCAGGTCCAGTTCGACGACTGCAGGATCGGTGCCGAAAACCTGCTCGGCGACGAGGGTCAGGGCTTCAAATACGCCATGGCCGGTCTCGATGGCGGGCGGCTCAACATCTCCGCCTGTTCGCTCGGCGCGGCGCAGTCCGCCCTCGACAAGACGATGGACTACATGCACGAGCGCAAGGCCTTCGGCAAATCCATCGACCAGTTCCAGGCGCTGCAGTTCCGCCTCGCGGACATGGAGATCGAGTTGCAGGCCGCCCGCACCTTCCTGCGCCAGGCGGCGTGGAAGCTCGATACCGGCGCGCCCGATGCCACCAAGTTCTGCGCCATGGCCAAGAAGTTCGTCACCGAGGCAGGCAGCCGCATCGCCGATCAATGCCTGCAACTGCATGGCGGCTACGGCTACCTTGCCGATTACGGCATCGAGAAGATCGTGCGCGACCTGCGCGTGCACCAGATCCTGGAAGGCACCAACGAGATCATGCGCGTCATCGTCGCCCGCAAGATGCTGGACGCACGCGCATGAGCGATGTTCACATCCGCCGCGACGGGCGCGCGGGCCGGATCACCCTGAACCGACCCAAGGCGCTGAACGCGCTGTCCCACCAGATGTGCCTCGATGTCGAGGCCGCCTTGCTCGACTGGCTCGACGATCCGGACGTCACCATCGTGCTGATCGATGCCGAGGGCGACCGCGCCTTCTGCGCCGGTGGCGATATCGCGGCGATGTATGACGCGGGCATGCGCGGCGAATATGACGGCGCACGCCAGTTCTGGCGCGACGAATACCGCATGAACGCGCTTTTGGCGGAATATCCCAAGCCGGTCGTGTCCTTCCAGCAAGGCTTCGTGATGGGCGGCGGCGTCGGTCTGGGCGGTCACGCATCGCACCGGATCGTCGGCGACAGCACCCTGATCGCCATGCCCGAATGCGGCATCGGCCTGGTGCCCGATGTGGGCGGTTCGCTGCTGCTGGCCCGCGCGCCGGGACGCATGGGCGAATATCTCGGGCTGACCGCCGCGCGCATGGGGCCGGGCGACGCGCGCCATGCGGGGTTCGCCGATCACTACATACCCGAGGCCGAATGGGAGGCGCTGAAGTCCGCCCTGGTTGACACCGGCGACCCCGCCCCCGTTCTGGCCGCGGCCCGCCCCGCACCAGACAGCCCCATGGCCGCGCAGCAGCCGCGCATCGACGCGCTTTTCGGCGGCGAACGCCTGATCGACATCGTCAATGCGCTGCGGTCCGACGCCAGCGACTTCGCCGCGCAGGCCCTCCGGGCGATCGGTCGCAACGCGCCCCTGTCCATGGCGGTCACCCTCGAGATGATCCATCGCCACCGGCAGGGCAGCCCCGATATCCGCCGCGCCCTCGCTCTGGAGTACCGCTTTACCCATCGCGCCATGGCCGAGGGCGACTTCCTCGAAGGGGTGCGCGCCCAGGTCATCGACAAGGACCGCGCGCCGAAGTGGCGGCACGCGCTCGATGCTGTGCCGATGGCGGATGCGGCCCGGATGCTGCAACCCCTGCGCGACGTGCGCCTCAATTTCCATGACCTGACCGCGAAGGAGACCCGGACAATGAAGATCGGATTTATCGGATTGGGCAACATGGGCGGTCCCATGGCCCGCAATCTCGCCCGCGCGGGCCATCACGTCACCGGTTACGACACCGCCACCATGACCATCGACGGCATCGACACCGCCACCAGTGCCTCGGAGGCGGCGAAGGATGCCGACGTGGTCATCACCATGCTGCCCAATGGCGACATCCTGAGGTCCGTCGCGGCCGAGGTGATCCCCGCCATGACAAAAGGCGCGGTGTTCCTCGATTGCTCGACCGTCGATGTCGACAGCGCCCGGGCCGTGGCGGACGACGCCACGAAGGCCGGTCTGCTGCCGCTCGACGCGCCGGTTTCGGGCGGCATCGGCGGGGCCTCGGGCGGCACGCTGACCTTCATGGTCGGCGGCGACGCCAAGGGCTTCGAAAAGGCCAGGCCGCTCTTTGACATCATGGGCCAGAAGGCGGTGCATTGCGGTGCGTCCGGCAACGGCCAGGCCGCGAAGATCTGCAACAACATGATCCTCGGCGTCACCATGATCGCCACCTGCGAAGCCTTCGCGCTGGCCGACAAGCTGGGCCTCGACCGCCAGGCGATGTTCGACGTGGTCTCGACCTCATCGGGCTCGAGCTGGTCGATGAACACCTATTGCCCGGCCCCGGGTGTGGGCCCCGCCTCGCCTGCCGACAACGACTACAAGCCGGGCTTCGCCGCCGAGCTGATGCTGAAGGACCTGCGGCTTGCCCAGGCCGCCGCGGAAGGCGCGGATGCCGACACGCCGCTTGGCCAGCAGGCCATGGCGCTCTATGCCCGCTTCGTCGAGGAGGAAGACGGCAAGGGGCGCGACTTCTCGGCGATGCTGCCGCGCTTCGAGGCGCGGGGCCGGTCGTGACCCGCCCCGGCGCGCCGCTCACGCATTTGTCTTTTTGACGCAGGCGCAATCGGCGCTAACGTGATCGGGTTTCACGTCATTCCGGAGAATCAGATGAAAGTCATTGCCCTCGCTTCCCTTTGCACCGCCCTCGCCCTGCCCGCCGTGGCACAGGATTTCAGCGGTCACCTCAAGGCCCGCCAGGGACAGTTCCGCATCATGGCGATCAACCTCGGCATCATCGGCGACATGGCCAAGGGTGAGGCCGATTACGACGCCGACGCGGCACAGGCGGCTGCCGATTCGATCCACGCGATTTCGATGGTCAACCAGCCCCCGCTCTGGCCCGAAGGCACCAGCGAGATGGACCTCGATGGCACCCGCGCCAAGACCGAAATCTGGGACAACCTCGACGATTTCGCCTCGAAATGGCAGGCGCTGGGCACCCAGGCGGCCAAACTGCAAAGCGTCGCGGGCACCGGACAAGAGGCGCTTGGCCCCGCGCTCGGGACCCTGGGCGGGGCCTGCAAGGCCTGCCATGACGAGTATCGCGCGCCGCAAGGGTGATGCGCCGGACAATACTCGGCCTCGTCGGCCTGGCGATCCTCGCCGGGGCGGCGGGCCTCTGGATCACGCGCCCGAAAACCGTCGCGGCTGCCGACTATGACGGGCTGGTCGCGGATGCGGATCGCGGCGCATCGGTCTTTGTCGCCGCGGGCTGCGCCTCTTGCCACGCCGCGCCCGACGCCAAGGGCGACGCCAAACGCGTGCTGTCCGGCGGGCAGGCTTTCGCGACGGACTTCGGCACGTTCTACGCGCCCAACATCTCGCCGCATCCCGAATCGGGGATCGGCACATGGACCCTGACGGATATCGCCAGCGCGGTCACCCGGGGCACGTCTCCGGAGGGGCAGCACTATTACCCGGCCTTTCCCTACAGCGCCTATATCCGCATGGCCCCGCAGGACGTCGCCGACCTCTGGGCCCACATGTTGACGCTGCCTGCCAGCGACATCGCCTCAAAGCCCCATGACGTCGGCTTCCCGTTCTCGATCCGCGCCAGTCTTGGCGGCTGGAAACTGCTTTTCCTCGACGCGGCATGGATCACGCCAGAGCCCGCGGACGACACCATCGCCCGCGGGCGCGTCCTGGTCGAGGCTCTGGCCCATTGCGGCGAATGTCACACGCCCCGCAACGCCCTGGGCGGGCTCGACCTCGATCGCTGGCTTGCCGGTGCGCCGAACCCCTCGGGCAAGGGTCGGATCCCCGACATCACCCCCGCCGGGCTCGACTGGTCGGCAACCGACATCGCCTATTACCTCGAAACCGGCTTCACCCCGGATTTCGACAGCGTTGGTGGCCACATGGTCGCCGTGGTCGAAAACTTCGCCAAGCTTCCCGCGTCGGATCGCGAAGCCGTCGCGGCCTATCTCAAGGCGTTGCCCGACGGGTCCTGACCGGCCTGCCCGACGCCGCAGCACGCGCATCCCCCTTTGCCCGACACCGTCGTCAGCACAGGCGCGCCCCGAAGCGCTTCATCTTTCCCGAAAACCGCCGGGGTGAATTGGCCGCGCCCCGCGGCCAAGAGGGGCTGGCCCCTCGCACCGCCCCTGGTTCCCCCGGGATCAGGGGCACAACCTGCGCAGCGCAGGCTGCACCACCGGATCACGCAGAGGCGAGCTTGGCCGCGCGGGCGTCGCGCAGACGGGCGAAATCGTCGCCCGCGTGGTAGGACGACCGCGTCAGTGGCGTCGCCGACACCATCAGGAACCCCTTGCCCCAGGCCGCCTTTTCATAGCCCTCGAATTCCTCGGGCGTCACGAAACGGTCGACGACGTGGTGCTTGGGCGTCGGCTGCAGGTACTGCCCGACCGTCAGGAAATCGACCCCCGCGGCGCGCATGTCGTCCATCACCTGGTGCACCTCGACCTTGTTCTCGCCCAGTCCGGCCATGATGCCCGACTTGGTGAACACGCTCGGATCGAGCTCTTTCACCCGCTGCAACAGGCGCAGCGAATGGAAGTACCGCGCTCCCGGACGCACCGTCGGGTACAGCGCCGGTACCGTCTCGAGGTTGTGGTTGAAGACGTCGGGGCGTGCTGCGACCACGGTTTCCAGCGCCTCTGGTCCGCAGCGCAGGAAATCCGGCGTCAGGATCTCGATCGTGGTGCCCGGCGCGCGGTGGCGGATGGCGCGGATGGTCTGGGCGAAATGCTCGGCGCCGCCATCCTCCAGATCGTCGCGGTCGACCGAGGTGATGACCACGTGGTTCAGCCCCAGCTTCTGCACCGCATCGGCGACCCGGCCCGGCTCGAAGGTATCGAGCGCATCGGGCCGACCGGTGGCGACGTTGCAGAAGGTACAGCCACGGGTGCAGATCTCGCCCATGATCATCATCGTGGCGTGGCCGAGGCTCCAGCATTCGCCGACATTGGGGCAGCCCGCCTCTTCGCAGACCGTGGTCAGCTTGTTGTCGCGCATGATCCGCCGGGTCTCGGCGTAGCCCGCGCCACCCGGTGCCTTGACGCGAATCCACGCGGGCTTCTTTGGCTGGGGGTTGTCGGGGCGATGCGCCTTTTCGGGGTGACGCTCGCCAGGCAGTTTCAGATCGCGCATGCGCGGGCTCCCGCAGTTCCTAGAGGTTGCCCGCATCCTATGCCGCGCGTGCGGGCATGGCCAGAGCATGCCGCGAATAGCGGGCATGCATTCTGTCGCGCCCCCCCTGTCTCCGTTTCCCGCCGCAGCCCCCCGTCTCAGCCGATCATGCCCGAGCCGCGGCCCTGGTCGCTGGCATAGAACCACGACAACCGCTCAAGCGCGATGCGCAGCACGATCTTGCCCGAGCGTGCCGACCAGCCCATGCGCCGTTCAGTGGTCTCGAGCCCTTCGAGCAGGCAACAGCATTGCACCGCCACATCGCCAAGACCCGGCCCCAACGCCTCGAGTGCCGCCAGAAAGCGGGCCCGTGGACCGGTTGCCTGTGCATCCGGCGCGGGCACCGCCGCGATCAGCGCGGGCAGCGCGCCTGAATCGATCTCGGACAGCTCGAAATCCTCGCGCAGGCGTTCGCCGGCCGACACATGCGCCTCGCGCAGAAACGACGACCCGTCGGGATTCTTGCGCCGGGCCAGTACCGCGAGCGGGCTGTCGCTGACCGAAAACCGCCGCTTGGCGCGTCCGGGCAGGCCTTCGCTGGCCCGCATCTGGGCGTCGATCTCCGCACCGGATCCATAGCCCGCCTGGCTTTCGGCAAACCCGCGCAGGCGGCTTTCGCGCCCCGCCATCATCTGGTTCAGCGCCTGACGTCCGAGCGCCGTGATGCGGTAGCGCGATACCCGCGCCGGGGCGTCGCAGGTGATCCATTCGCGCAGCGCGATGGCCTCGGCGATATCGGCATTCACGACGGCGGTGCGCACGCTGCCGCCCTCGCCCTTATCGCGCACGACCACGGCCTTTTCCATGCCTTCCGCGACGGCGAGCACCGCGCCGCTTTCGCACAGTCGTTGCAGGATGCGCTGGGTTTCGCGCTGAAAATCCGCCGAATCGTCCGCCATCGCCACATCCCCGCTCATTGGCACGCCCCGACCGCAAAACTGACCGAGCCGCTGCAGGGCCGCATCGACAAGCGGGTCGTCGCGCCGGGTCTCGAACTTGCGCACCTGGCGCAAGACGGTCGATGGATGGCATCCCGAAGCCCGGGCCAACGCCCGGAGAGACGTCCCCGTCTCCGTATGTTCGAGATAGTGAATGGCAGCTTGCGGCACCCAGCCTGGCAGAGCGATGGAGCAATCATGATCTGTCCCTTGCATCGTTTTCTTCCCCTTCGACACACCGAATTTCTTGGTTCTTCCCCAATACGAACGCTCAACCTGAGCGTGCATTTGTTACCGGATCGTTAATTATTATGGCTGGGGATGAGGATTGTTTCCGATATGTAAACAATTGGAAACAGGGCGTTCGCAGGATACAGGGCGACCGCAACACCCGCTGAGGTTGTGCATGACTGTCGTGACGTTGCACTCACGAGAAGGTCCAAGCCCATGTCCCAGACGATCCACACGCTGTCCTGCCTGCGCCGCCCCCGCCTGCTGATCCGCGCCGCCCGGATCGGGGCGGACGAGTACCGGCGCACGACCCATCTCGGTCGCCTGCTGGGCGGCAATCCGCCCCGGCGCCATGCGGATGCGCTGGATCGCCTGATGTCGCTCGAGGCCGAACAGGAGGAACTGCGCTGCACGGGATCGGCCAGCTATGGCGTCGCCCTGCACGTCGAGATCCTGTCTGCGATGATGGCCGAAGCGCGGCTGGTCAACCAGACATCCGCGACGCCGCAGGCCCGCGACACCGAGGCGTCCGGCCTGACCGACTTGACCGGCCCTACAGGTTCGACCGGCCCGACCGAACCCACCGCCCCGCGTCGGCCCGACGAAATCGCCGGAACCGACTGGCGCGCGTCACGGCCGCGTCAGATGAAGGCGTCCGCCATGGCACCCTTGCGCTCCAGAACGAACGCGTCCAGCGCCTCGCGGGTGGCCGGGTCCATCTCGGGGGCGACATAGGTGTCGAGCTTGCGCTGGACCAGCGCCGCCGCCATTGACGCGGTATCGCGGCTGCCCTCTTCGCTCCAGGTCTCGTAGGGTTTGTAATCGAGCACTTCCGAGCGCCAGAACGCGGTCTTGAAATTGCGCTGGGTGTGGGCGCATCCAAGGTAGTGCCCCCCCGGACCGACCTCGCGGATGGCGTCCATCGCCTGGTGCTCTTCGTCGTTCTGCACGCCGCGCGCCAGCTGGTGCAATGCGCCCAGTTGATCGGCATCCATCACGAACTTCTCGAAACTGGATACCAGCCCGCCTTCCATCCAGCCGCAGGCGTGCAGCATGAAGTTCACGCCCGACAGCAGCCCCACGTTGAGCGAATTGGCCGATTCGTACCCCGCCTGTGCATCCGGCAGCTTGGACCCATTGAAGGCGCCCGATGACCGGTAGGGCAGGCCCAGCCGCCGCGCCAGTTGCCCTGCGCCATAGGTGATCTGGGCCGCCTCGGGCGTGCCGAACGTGGGGGCGCCGGAATTCATGTCGATCGAGGTCACGAAGGCCCCGAAGATCACCGGCGCGCCCTTGCGGACAAGCTGCGCATAGGCCACGCCCGCCAGCACCTCGGCCAGCACCTGCGTCAGCGTGCCCGCGACCGAAACCGGTGCCATGGCGCCGCCGACGATGAACGGAGAGATGATGCAGGCCTGATTCGCCGCCGCATAGATCTCGAGCGATCCCATCATCACGTCGTCGAAGGTCAGCGGCGAGTTGATGTTGATCAGGCTGGTCAGCACCGTGTTCCGATCGACGAAATCGTCTCCGAACAGCACCTTGCACATGGCCACCGAATCCGCCGCCCGCGACGGCTCGGTCACCGACCCCATGAAGGGCTTGTCGGTCAGCGTCATATGCGCGTGCAGCATGTCGAGATGGCGTTTGTTGACCGGCACATCCGTCGGCTCGCAGACCGTGCCGCCCGAATGGTGCAGCCAGCGCGACATGTGGCCAAGCTTCACGAATTTCTGAAAATCGGCAATCGTCGCATAGCGCCGACCGGTCTCGATGTCGTGCACGAAGGGCGGGCCGTAGACCGGTGCCAGCACCAGCGACTTGCCGCCGATCTCGACATTGCGGTCCGTATTGCGCGCGTGTTGGGTGAACCGGCTGGGCGCGGTCTGGCACAGCTGCCGCGCAAGCCCGCGCGGAATGCGGACCCGTTCGCCCTGCACATCGGCCCCCGCCTCGCGCCACCGCGCCAGCGCCTTGGGGTTGTTGACGAAATTCACACCGATTTCCTGCAGGACGGTCTCGGCGTTGGCTTCGATGATCGCCAGGGTTTCCTCGGTCAGAATCTCGAAATTGGGGATGTTGCGCTCGATGAAATGCGCCGTGTCGAACGACACCGCCGTGCGTTCAGCGCGCCGTGCGGCACCGCCGCCTCCACTCCGCCCGCGTCTGCGCGCGCCTGCGTCGGTCATGGCCTGTCCTTTTCATCCCCGCGCGGCACACGTCCGGGCCGCCTCTGCTCGGGCCAGTATCGCAAGCCGCGGCCCTTGCCCTGTCCCGAAACCGTCCCATCCGGGGCGAAAGCGACATGCGGCAAAAGATTGGCGGCAGCGCCTGCGTCTGAACGGACCTTGCATCCCGAGATCGCACCCCGGGCGGCGCGGCGCCCTCTTGCGCCAAATCGCGCCACGCCCTACGAGACGGCGCATGGAAAACACCGTGCACGAAACCCTGCTCATCGTCGATTTCGGCAGCCAGGTCACCCAGCTTATCGCGCGTCGCCTGCGCGAGCTGAATGTCTATTGCGAAATCCATCCCTACCAGAAGGTGACCGACGCGCTGCTGGCCGAGATCAAGCCAAAGGCGGTGATCTTCTCGGGCGGGCCGGACTCGGTGATGCGCCCGGGCAGCCCGCGCCCGCCGCGCGCGATCTACGATCTGGGCGTGCCGATCCTCGGCATCTGCTATGGCCAGCAGGTCATGATGCAGGATCTTGGCGGCACCGTCGAAGCCGGCGCGCATGCCACCGCCGAGTTCGGCCGCGCCTATGTGGCCCCTTCCGACACCAAGTCCGACCTGCTGACCGGCTGGTTCCTCGGGGAACGCGAGCAGGTCTGGATGAGCCATGGCGACCATGTCAGCAAGATCGCGCCGGGCTTCGAGGTCCTCGGCACTTCGCCCGGCGCGCCCTTTGCGATCATCGCCGACCGCGATCGCGGCTTTTTCGCCGTGCAGTTCCACCCCGAGGTGCATCACACCCCCAACGGCAAGACGCTCTATGAGAATTTTGTCCGTCTCGCAGGGTTTTCGGGCGACTGGACGATGGATGCCTACCGCGATCAGGCCGTTGCCGAGATCCGCGCGCAGGTCGGCGAAAAGCAGGTGATTTGCGCGCTTTCGGGCGGCGTCGATTCATCCGTCGCCGCCGCCCTGATCCACGAAGCGGTGGGCGACCAGCTGACCTGCGTCTTTGTCGATCACGGCCTGCTGCGCCTCGACGAGGCGACCGAGGTCGTCCAGATGTTCCGCGACCACATGAACCTCAAGGTCATCCACGCGCAGGAGCAGGAGCTGTTTCTGGGCGCGCTGGACGGCGTCTCGGACCCCGAGACCAAGCGCAAGATCATCGGCGGGCTGTTCATCGACGTGTTCCAGAAATACGCCAACGATATCGAGGGCGCCGAATTTCTGGCGCAGGGCACGCTTTACCCGGACGTGATCGAATCGGTTAGCTTCTCGGGCGGGCCGTCTGTGACGATCAAGTCGCACCACAATGTCGGCGGCCTGCCGGAAAAGATGGGCCTCAAGCTGATCGAGCCGCTGCGCGAACTGTTCAAGGACGAGGTTCGCGCGCTTGGCCGCGAGGTTGGCCTGCCCGCCAGTTTCATCGGTCGCCACCCCTTTCCGGGGCCGGGTCTTGCCATCCGTTGCCCGGGCGAGATCACGCGCGAAAAGTTGGAAATCCTGCGCAAGGCCGACGCCGTCTATATCGACCAGATCCGCAAGCACGGCCTGTACGACGATATCTGGCAGGCTTTTGTCGCGATCCTGCCCGTGCGCACGGTTGGCGTGATGGGCGACGGGCGCACCTATGATTACGCCTGTGCGCTGCGCGCCGTGACCTCGGTCGATGGCATGACGGCGGATTATTTTCCGTTCACGCACGAATTCCTCGGCGAAACCGCGACCCGCATCATCAACGAGGTCAAGGGCATCAACCGCGTGACCTATGACATCACGTCAAAGCCCCCCGGAACGATCGAGTGGGAATGATCCGCCATGACCGCGCCCGACATCCTTTCGCTTGCGACCGCGACGCGCTTGGCCAGGGGGTCGGAGCGCGCCGTGTACCGCATGCCGGGCGCGGCGGATCAACTGATCAAGGTGATGCTGCCGAAGTACCGCCGCGGGTTTGACGGGCTGGACCCGGACAGCCGGGCGGGCCGTCGCAAACATGCCGAGGCCTATGCGCTTTTCGCCCGCGAAGACGCCGCCCTGCGCGCCGCGCGACAACGGAGCGAGACGCCCCCTCTGGCCGCGATCATCGGCTACCGCGAGACCGATCAGGGCCGGGGCCAGGTGGTCGAGATGATCCGTGGCCCCGACGGCGGCTTGGCCCCGAGCCTGGCCGAACAAGCCGCGACCGGCGCGCTCGACGACCGCCAGATGCAGGCCCTCGCGACCTTCGTCGATGCCGTCTACCGATGCCATATCGTGGTGCATGACGCCGGGCCCGCGAACATCGTCTGGGATGCGACCGCCGCGCGCTACGTTCTGGTCGACGGCTTCGGCGACCGCTCTGCCGTGCCGCTCAAGTCATGGTTTCGGGCGCTCAACGACCGCAGGCTCGACCGCGCCTTCGCCATCTGCGGGCAAAAGGCCGGACTGCGCTGGGATCGCGCAACCCGCCGCCTTTCGCGCCCCTAGACTTGCTGCGTCTTGCACCCGGCCCGACTTTCGCAGCAGATGCCCGGTATGACGAAGCAACGCCCCTTTGCACCGGCCCAGGGCAGGACCCGGCCATGAGCGACACGATCCGCGCCGCGCTGTGGATGATCGGGGCGATCCTGTCCTTCATCTCGATGGCAATCGCGGGCCGCGCCGTTTCGCTTGAACTCGACACCTTCGAAATCATGCTGTTCCGCAGCCTGATCGGCATTGTCATCGTCTCCGTGGTGGCGACGCTGGCGGGGCGTCGCAGACAGATCCGGGTCCGTCAGTTGCGATTGCACTTCATCCGCAACAGCTTTCACTTCGCCGGGCAGAACCTGTGGTTCTACGCCATCACGGTGATCCCCCTCGCGCAGGTCTTCGCACTGGAATTCACCTCTCCGATCTGGGTCATGCTGCTGTCGCCCCTGATCCTCGGAGAGCGGCTGACCCGCAGCCGTGGCATCGCCGCCATCGCGGGTTTCGTGGGTGTGCTGGTGGTCACCCGCCCCTCGCCCGAGACATTCGAATGGGGCCTCGTCTTCGCCGCCTGCGCCGCCATCGGCTTTGCCGGATCGGCGGTCTTCACCCGCAAGCTTACGCGGACCGAAAGCATCGTCTCGATCCTGTTCTGGCTGACGGTCATGCAGGCCGGGCTGGGGCTGGTCTTTGCGGGAATCGATGGCGATATCTCGCTGCCGTCCTCGACCAGCCTGCCCTGGGTCGCGCTGATCGCGCTCGCGGGACTGGTGGCGCATTACTGCCTGACCACGGCGCTCAGCCTTGCGCCCGCTACGGTTGTGATGCCTATCGACTTCACCCGCCTGCCGATAATCGCACTCGTCGGAGTCGCGCTCTATTCCGAAGCCCTTGATCCGTTTGTCTTTCTGGGTGCGGCGATCATTTTTGCCGCGAATTACTTCAACATCTGGGCCGAAACACGAGGTGTGACGCAAAAGTGACGTTGCGCCGCACAGAATGAACTGACGCCGGGTCAAAATTGCCGCAAAAATCACACCGGATATACCGATCCCAGGAGAGAGCACTCTCAAGGGATGGAAAAACATGAAATACGCAGTTCTCGGCGCGTCCGCGCTGGCAATGGCCGCAGCGTCTGCCAACGCGGGTGGTATCGATCGCTCGGGTCAGTCGATCGACATGATCTTCAAGGACGGCACCTATGCCGAATTCAGCTTCGGTTCGGTGTCGCCGGAAGTGTCCGGCAAGACCAATTCGGACCCGACGCTGGGTGTCGGCGCAGGCATCGCCTCGGGCGACATGGCCGCCGGTTACCTGAGCTACGGTGCCGCCGTGAAGCATGACTACAACGACCGCATGTCGGTCGCGCTGATCTTTGACCAGCCGTTCGGCGCAAATGTCGAATACGACACCGGAACCGGTTACTACGCCCAGGGGTCCACCGCGGATCTGCGTGCCAACGCCTTCACCGCCCTTGCCCGCTACAAATTCACCCCCCGCATGAGCGTACATGGCGGCGTCCGGTACCAGACGCTCGAGGGACAGGCCCAGGTCAACAACTTCCAGGACCTCTCCACGGTGTCGCCGCTGCCGCTGCCGCCGGGCTTCACCCAGCAGATCCTGAATTACGACGGTGAATTGAAGAAGGCCGCCGGTTGGGGCTATGTCCTCGGCGCCGCCTACGAGATCCCCGATATCGCGTTGCGTCTGGCGCTGACCTACAACTCCAAGATCACCACCGATCACGACAGCACCGAGACCGGCAACTTCGACTTCCCCGCCACCGCATTTTCGAGCACGTCGACCACCACGATCGAGACGCCGCAGTCGGTCAACCTGACCTTCCAGTCCGGCGTCGCCAAGGACACGCTGGTCTTCGGCGGTGTGCGTTGGGTCAACTGGAGCGATTTCGACATCACCCCGACCCAGTACGAGGCCATCACCGGCGGCTCGCTGGTGTCCTATGACGACGATACCTTCAGCTACTCGCTGGGTGTCGGTCGCCGGTTCACCGACGAACTCGCGGGCTCCATCTCGATCGGCTTTGAGCCTCAGTCCGGCGGGATCTCGTCGAACCTCGGACCGACCGACGGCAACTGGTCGCTCGGCATCGGCGGCAGCTACACCATGAACAACGTCGAAGTGTCGCTCGGCGCGCGTTATATCTGGGTCGGCGACGCCGAAACCCAGAACGCGTTCGCGTCGCCCGCGGCCTCTTTTGAGGGTAACGACGCGCTCGGTGTGGGCATGAAGATCGGTCTGACCTTCTGATCTTGCGCACCGTCCCTTGATCAAGGCCCGGCCCCCGACAACGGGCCGGGCTTTTTCGTTGAACAGACCGGCTAGGGGTCTGGCCCCCTTTCCCCGATGGTGCACGATATTGCGCACGCTTCGGGTCGCCCGGCGGCGCGGGTTTGGCTAGACCGGTGCCATGAACACGCAAACCGACATATCCCCGCGCGCCTGGACCGAGTTGCTGCTGCTTGCGGTGATCTGGGGCGGATCATTTCTGGCGATCCGCACCGCTCTGGACGAGATCGGGCCGCTGACCTCGGTCTTCTTTCGCGTCCTGCCCGCGGCGGGTGCGCTCTGGCTCTGGGTGCTGCTGCGCGGCGTTGCGATCCCCCGCGACCCCCGGCTCTGGGCGGCGGGGCTGATCATGGGCGGGCTCAACAATGTGATCCCGTTTTCGCTCATGGCCTGGGGGCAGTTGCATATCCCGACCGGCCTGACCTCGATCCTCAACGCCACCACGGCGATCTGGGGCGCGGTTCTGGCCGCGCTGGTCTTTGCCGACGAACGCATGACACCGCGCAAGTCCCTGGGCATCCTGCTGGGGTTTTCCGATGTCGCACTGGCCATCGGCCCCGGTGTGCTGACGTCGCTTGACCTGGAAAGCCTGGGCCAGCTGGCGGTGGTCGCGGGCACCCTGTCCTACGCGGTCGCCAGCATCTTCGCGCGCCGCTTTCTGCGCGGGCTGGCCCCCGAGATGGCCGCCGCCCTGATGCTGACCGGCGCCAGCGTGCTGATCGCGCCGCTGATGCTTTGGGCCGAGGGCACGCCCAGCCTGCGCCTGGCCCCCGTGACCTGGGGCGCGATCCTGTATTACGCGCTGGTCGCCACGGCGTTCGCCTACCTGCTGTATTACCGCATCCTTGCCATGGCCGGCGCATCCAATCTCATGCTGGTAACGCTGCTGATCCCACCCGTGGCCATCGTGCTGGGTGCGACGGTGCGCGGTGAGGCGCTCGGCACGGCGGCGTTTGCAGGTTTCGGGCTTCTGGCGCTGGGGCTGGTTGTGCTCGACGGGCGTCTTTGGGCGCGCATCCGGGGCCGGACGGCGCGAAGGGTTTGACGCAGGCAGCCCGGCTGGCTACGCCTTGCCCCGACAGGACTTTCGGGCAAGGACGGGCGGATGCAGCGGCTTTACAATTCCGGCGCGGAGTGGCGCGCGGCTGATCAGAAGCGCGTGCTGCTCTTTGCCATGTCCGGGCTTGGCAAGACCCATGTGTCGGCCATGCTGCGCGGGGCGGGCAACTGGTTCCACTATTCCATCGATTACCGCATCGGCACCCGGTACATGGGCGAATACATCGCCGATAACGCCAAGCGCGAGGCGATGAAGAACCCGTTTCTGCGGCAATTGCTCCTGTCGGACTCGATCTATCTCGGCTCGAACCTGACGTTCGACAACCTCGCCCCGGTCTCGACCTATCTCGGCAAACCCGGCGCCCCGGATCTGGGCGGCATGGACATCGCCACCTATCGCCAGCGCCAGGAACAGTTTCGCCGCGCCGAGATGCAGGCGCTGCTCGACACCGGCTATTTCATCGACCGCGCGCAGGACCTTTACGGATATCCGCATTTCGTCTGCGATACCGGCGGGTCGATCTGCGAATGGGTCGACCCCGACGATCCGCACGATCCAATCCTGAAAGAACTGGCATCGCATTGTCTGATGGTCTGGATCGAAGGCACTGACGCCCACACCGCAGAGCTGGTGCGCCGCTTTGACCGTGCCCCGAAACCGATGGCCTATCAGCCCGATTTCCTGACCCGGGCCTGGGATACCTACCTGGCGGAGGTGAACGTCGCCCCCGACAAGGTCGATCCCGACGCCTTTATCCGCTGGACCTATGCCAAGGCCATGGCGCATCGCCAGCCGCTCTATCGCGCGATGGCGGCAAACTGGGGCGTGACCGTCACCGCCGAGGCGATGGCCGACGTGAACACCGAGGCCGGCTTTCACGACGTGATCGCCGACGCGCTGGGCTGATCCCGCCCGCGCCTTGAGACCCCGCCCGCAAGAGACTATCTGTCGCCCCCGCACCCCGCCAGACCGCACTCCAGACCGGATCCAGCCCATGCCCATCAAACTGCCCAGCGACCTGCCCGCCTATGCCATCCTGAACCGGGAAGGCGTCATGGTCATGGACGAGGATGCCGCCGACAAGCAGGATATCCGGCCGCTGCGGATCGGGCTTCTCAACCTGATGCCGAAGAAGATCCAGACCGAGACGCAGTTCGCCCGCCTGATCGGGGCCACGCCCTTGCAGATCGAGCTGTCGCTGATCCGCATGTCCAGCCACGAGACCCGCAACACCGCCGCCGACCATATGGAAAGCTTCTATCGCCCCTTCGAGGAGGTCGAAGCCACCGGCGAGAAGTTCGACGGGCTGATCATCACCGGCGCGCCGATCGAGCATCTCGATTTCGATGCGGTAACCTACTGGGATGAATTGACCCGCGTCTTCGACTGGACCCAGACCCATGTGCATTCGACCTTCGGCGTCTGCTGGGGCGGCATGGCGATGATCAATCACTTCCACGGCGTGCCCAAGCATATCCTGCCGCACAAGGCCTTCGGCTGCATCCGGCACAGCAATTGCGCGCCCGCGTCGCCCTATCTGCGCGGCTTCTCGGACGATATGGTCATTCCGGTATCGCGGTGGACCGAACTCAGGCGCGACGAGATCACCGCCGCCGGGCTGGAAATCTTGATCGATTCCACCGAAACCGGGCCCTGCATGGTCGAGGATACCGGCCATCGCGCGCTCTATGTCTTCAACCATTTCGAATATGATTCCGGCACGCTCAAGGAAGAATACGACCGCGACGTTGCCGCGGGTACGCCGATCAACGTGCCAGCCAACTACTACCCCGGCGATGACCCCAGCCAGCCGCCGCAGAACCGCTGGCGCAGCCACGCGCATCTTCTCTATGGAAACTGGATTTCGGAACTCTACCTCACGACCCCGTATGATATCGGTCTCATCGGACAGGCCCGGACCGATCTAAGGAAGTGAAAACACATTGACTTTGCTGGCCAAGGCGCTGATCGGACTTGCAATTCTGGCTCTTTCGGGATGCGCGGCGGTGGCCGGAAAATCCGCCAGGGGCAAACCGGCGGTTTCCGAGGCCTGGCCCCCCGTCGGGCAGTTCGTGACCCTCGATGACGGGCGCCGGGTTCACGCTTTCGTCACTGGCGACGGCCCGGATCTGGTGTTGATCCACGGGGCCAGCGGCAACGTTCGCGACTTCACATTCGATTTTGTCGACCGCGTCAAGGACCGCTACCGCGTCATCGTTTTCGACCGGCCCGGCCTCGGCTACACCGACCGCGCCAGCGACGACGTCGCACGGCTGTTCACCAGCGACGCGGAAACGCCCTATGAACAGGCCGCGATGCTGCACGCGGCGGCGGGCAAGCTGGGCGTCTCGCGGCCCATCGTGCTTGGCCATTCCTACGGCGGCGCGGTGGCGATGGCCTGGGGCCTGAACCACGACCCCGCGGCGCTTGTGGTGGTTTCGGGTGCGACGATCCCCTGGAGCGGCGGTCTGGGCGCGCAATACGAGATCCTTGGCTCCTCTCTCGGTGGCGCTCTGATCCCCTCGATTGCGACGCCTTTTGCCACCGAAACCCGCATTCGCACCGTCACCGAAGAGATCTTCAAGCCGCAGCCGGTGCCACCCGGCTACCTCGACTACATCGGTCCCGGCCTGACACTTCGCAACGACGCGATCCGCGCAAACGCCCGTCAGGTCAACACCTTGCACGCCGCGGTGTCGGAAATGGCGCCGCGCTACGGGACCGTGAAGATCCCCGTTGAAATCGTGCATGGCGCGGACGACACGGTGGTGCCGCCGCATGTCCATGCCCAGCCGCTCGACACCCTGTTAAGCAACAGCACCCTGACCCTGCTGGAGGATATCGGCCACATGCCGCATCACTGGGCACCCGCCGCCGTGACCGCCGCCATCGACCGTGCCGCGCGGTCCGCCGGGGTGCGCTAGGCGTTTGCGTTAATCCCCTTAACATCCCATAGTCGCCCGGCGTCAACATGCCCGAGGTCCAATGTCCCTGCCCTTTGACGGTGCGATCAGCGCCTTTTACGACACCGACGTGCCCGACGCCGTTCGCGATGCCATTGCGCACGCGGGCAAGAACGACGTGATCGACCCGTCCTATCCCTACAAGAAGCGCATGAAGCGGTCGGACTATGAGGACCGGATGGGCGCGCTGCAGGTCGAACTGGTGAAGATGCAATCCTGGGCCAAGGCCACCGGCCAGCGCATCGCCATCGTCTTCGAAGGGCGCGACGCCGCCGGAAAAGGCGGCACGATCAAGCGCTTCCGCGAGAATCTCAATCCGCGTGGCGCGCGTGTGACCGCCTTGTCCAAGCCGTCTGACACCGAGCAGACACAATGGTATTTCCAGCGCTACATCCAGCATCTGCCTGCCGCGGGCGAGGTCGTGTTCTTCGACCGGTCCTGGTACAACCGCGGCGTGGTCGAGCATGTCTTCGGCTTCTGCACCCCAGATGAACGGGCGCTGTTCTTTTCCCAGGTACCGGATTTCGAAAGGATGCTTGTCAGCGACGGCGTCCATCTGTTCAAGCTTTGGCTCAATGTCGGGCAGGCCGAACAGCTCCGCCGCTTTCTCGCACGTGAGAAAGACCCGCTAAAGCAATGGAAACTCTCGTGGATCGACGTTGAGGGCCTCAAGAAATGGGATGCGTATACCGCCGCGATCGGCGAGACGCTGACCCGCTCCGACAGCCCGCACGCGCCCTGGACGGTGATCCGCTCGGACGACAAGCGCCGCGCGCGGATCGCAGCCATCTCATGCGTGCTCGGAGCGCTCGATTACACCGGCAAGAGCGCCGAGGCCGTGGGCACGCCCGACCCCAGGATCTGCGGCAGCCGCGACATCTGGAATGTCTAAGCGCGGCTACCATCACGGCAACCTCAAGCAGGCGCTGGTCGAGGCCGCGCTCACGTTGATCGAGGAAAAAGGTCCGACCGGCTTCACCCTCTCCGAGGCCGCGAAAAGCGCGGGTGTCACGCCGGCCGCGGTCTACCGCCATTTCGATGGGCGCGAGGAACTGATCGCCGAAGCCGCGCGGCAGGGTTACGAAATCTTCATCGACGTGATGGAGCATGCCTATCGGTCGGGCCAGCCTTCGGCGCTGGCCGCGTTCGAGGCGACGGGACGCGCCTACCTGGCCTTCGCCCGCAACCATCCCGGCCACTATATCGCAATGTTCGAATCGGGCGTGTCCGTCAATCATTCGCCCGCGTTGGCGCAGGTTGCCAATCGCGCGTGGTCGGTGCTGGAACGCGCCGCGGCGGACCTCTCCCAGCATATTCCCGCGAACAGGCGTCCTCCGGCGCAGATGTTCTCGGCGCATATCTGGGCAATGTGTCATGGCGTGGTCGAACTGTTCGCGCGCAATTCCCCCGGCAACAAGTCGCCCTTTCCGGCGGATGATCTTCTGGAGTCGGGCATCGGCGTCTATCTACGCGGCCTCGGCCTGATCCCGCCCGACACCTGACGCAAAACATCAACACCCCGCGCCAAGACATTATTATCTAATAATGTTCTGGCGCGAAGATCAGCCCTTGTTCTTGCCCAGATGTTTTTTCAGCGCACCTGCGTTGCGGACTTTCCGGCCCTTGTAGGGGTTGCGGTCGCCCTGGCCGCGCATGACCAGCCGGATCGGCGTTCCCGGCATGTCGAAGTCCACCCTCAGACCGTTGACCAGATAGCGCGAATAGCTTTCGGGTATCTTGTCGGGATGCGAGCACATGACCACGAAATGCGGCGGCCGCGTCTTCGCCTGGGTCATGTAGCGCAGCTTGATCCGGCGGCCCTGCGGCGCGGGCGGCGGGTGCGCCTCGACCATCGCCCCGAGCCAGCGGTTGAGCCGCGCCGTCGAGATGCGCCTGTTCCAGACCTCATGCGCCTTGACCACCGCCGCGTGCAAACGGTCGAGCCCGCGACCGGTCTTGGCAGACACCGTCACCAGCGGGGCTCCGCGCAGCTGTGGCAGCAAGCGCTCGAAGGACTCCTTGAGCGCGGCGAGCTTTTCGTTCTTTTCGTCCTCGAGATCCCACTTGTTGACCGCAACCACCACGGCGCGGCCTTCGCGTTCGGCCAGGTCGGCGATCCGCAGATCCTGCTGTTCGAACGGGATCGCGGCATCCAGCAGGACCACGACCACCTCGGCGAACTTGACCGCGCGCAACCCGTCGGACACGGACAGCTTCTCAAGCTTTTCCTGCACCTTGGCCTTCTTGCGCATGCCGGCGGTGTCGAAAATCCGGGTCGGGGTCCCGTTCCAGTTCAGCTTCAGCGAAATCGCATCGCGGGTAATGCCGGCCTCGGGCCCGGTGAGCAGACGATCTTCGCCCAATATCTTGTTGATAAGCGTCGATTTTCCCGCATTCGGCCGCCCCACGACTGCGACCTGCAGGGGGCGTTCGTCGGTTGGCACGCGCATCGCCTCGTCGGCTTCTTCCGAAACCGGCAATTCGGTTTCGGGCATTGCTTCATCGGCCTCGCGCGCCGCGTCGGCAAAGCGGTCGGCGATCGGCATCAGCCTGGTATAGAGTTCGGGCATGCCTTCGCCATGTTCGCCAGACAGCGCCAGAGGTTCGCCCAGTCCAAGGTTCCAGGCTTCAAGTATGCCTGCCTCCGCTGCGCGGCCCTCGGCCTTGTTGGCGGCCAGGATCACGATATCCGCGCGCTTGCGCAGGATCTCGGCGAACACCTCGTCGACCGGAGTGACGCCGACCCGGGCGTCGATCATGAACAGGCAGACGTCCACGTCATCGACCGCGCGCTCGGTCAGCCGCCGCATCCTGCCCTGCAGCGAATCGTCGGTGGCGTCCTCAAGCCCCGCGGTATCGACCACGGTGAAAGAGATGTCCCCCAGTTGCGCCTGCCCCTCGCGCAGATCGCGCGTGACACCTGGCTGGTCATCCACAAGCGCCAGGCGCTTGCCGACCAACCGGTTGAACAGCGTGGATTTGCCCACATTCGGGCGGCCAACGATGGCGAGTTTGAACGACATTTGGGCGACGGGCCTCGGCAGATGTAAAGATCCGCGACCTATTCCATTTGCCCTGCCAAGGAAAGGGGCACCGCGCAGCCGCAACGCCTTGCCCCGCATATCCCCGTAAAGACGGGGCGCGGCACACGGCGCCCGCTGCCCGGCATGGTCCGCGCGACCGCTGCGTGCCGCCGCTTACCGATAGGCCAGCAGCGTGCCCTTACGCGACACGACATAAAGCGTGCCGTTGGCCACGATGGGCCGCGTGGTGGCCCCGTTCGGCACCGCGGTCTGCGCCACGAGCGCGCCGTTCTCGGGGTTGAAGGCACGCAGGAAACCGTCCGAAGAGGCCACGATCAGATGCCCCCCCGCAAGGATCGGACCGTGGTTGGCATAGGCCCGGTCGCGCCGTTTTTCGGGGCGGCGCGTCGGCACCCAACCGGGCAGTTGCACCGCCCAGACGCGCGCGCCGGTTTCCGCATCGACGCGGATCAACTCGTTGATATCCGAAACGAAATAGACCGACCCGCCCGCGATCCAGGGCATGTCGTTGGCACCCTCGTTGATCGTCCAGCGGCGCACGCCGGAAAACAGATCGAAGGCCGCGACCCGGCCCGAATGGTTGCCCGCGTAGACCGTGCCGTCGGCAATCGCGGGATCGCCCGAGATGTCGTCGACATTCGACAGGGCCCGCCCGGTGCGTCCGCCCGCAAGATCGGCAGACCAGAGCGACAGGCCGCCCTGCTGGAACGTCGATTGCATCGCGCCCGATCCGAACGAAAACACCACCCGGTCCGCGCCGATCGCCGGGGCCGGGGCGCCCGCGATGTTGTTCAAGTCCCCTGACAGGCCCTCGAACTGCCAGCGTTCGCGGCCATTCTCGGCCTCGATGGCCCAGCCCGTGCTGTCGCCCGAGGTGATGTAGACCAGCCCGTTCGCCACCGTCGGTGCGCCGGTCGCGGTCGCATCCAGATCCTGACGCCAGCGCTCGGTGCCGCTGGCGGCGTCGAACGCCGTCACCAGCCCGAAGCCGGACGAGACATAAAGCACGCCCCCCGCCACCGCCAGACCGCCGCCCTGTGCCTGGGTGTCGCTGTCGCGGTCGGGCACGACAGACCGGCTCCAGACCTGAGCGCCATTGCTGGCGGTCGCGGTGACGATGAAATCCGACGACATGGTGTAGATGCGGCTGCCATCGGTGACCGGGTCGACGTTGAGGCGCACCTTGCGGCCATCGCCCGCGCCGATATCGGCCGACCAGATCGGTGCCAGAGGCAGGCTCAGGGCCGCATGCGTGGTGCGAAACGCCGGGGAAACGGCGCTTTGCGCCCAGGCCCCGTTCGACACCGCCGCCGGAAGGTTGGCCGCCTCGGACCGGTTCTCGGCGGGGGTGTAGCCGTAGGGCTCAGCCGCGTCGGTGCTCAGCACTTCGCGCAGGCCAAGACGTTCGCCCGGCAGGATCAGTTCCTGCTCGCTGCAGCCCGCCAGCACCGCGAGACCTGCAATTCCTGCCAGTATCGTCCCGTTCCGCACGCCTCTGCCCTCGCCTAGTCATTCTTTTCCGGCTTGTCCGACCGGATCTTGTCAGCCCGCGCTCAGGTCTCCGCCAAGCGCAACAATCAACTGAGATGCCCGGCGGCGCAAGCCCTGCGTCGCCTCGGAATCGCCCAGGATCGCCTGCAATGCCGCAAGCGCCGCGTCCCGGTTGCCGGTCTCGATCTCGATCAGTGCAAGCTGTTCGCTGGCCAGCAGCCGCAGCGGGTTGCCGGGCTGGGACAGGGCTTCGAAGCCCTGGCGCCGTTCCTCGGCGGTCATCGTGCCCGACGCTGCGGTCAATGCCTTGAAGCTGGCGATGTTGCGATAGATCTCGGCCACGTCGCCATTTGTCGCCACCGCCTCGAGTGCCGCGACGGCGGCCTCGGTATCGCCGGCCTCGGCGCTCTGGCCCGCCTTCAGCATGTTGAGAATGGCCCCCGCACCGTCGGCGGGTGCGTCGATCGCCGCCAGCGCCGCCATGCGGTCATCGGCCTGCTCTGCCTCGAGCGCGTTGAGCACCGCGGTGCCGAATGCCTGGGACGCCGCGCGCGTCTGCGCAGCGCTGTATTCGCGCCACGCGGCACCGCCGACCAGCACCAGAACCAGAAGCACCGCGATCCAGCCGTAGCGGCGCAGGTAGCCGAAAAGTTTGTCGCGACGGACCTCTTCGGTCACCTCATCGATGAAGCTGTCGGGGTTGCTCACGGGGGGTGCCTCTTTGTCGAACTGCCGGTTTCGCCCCTCTTATCCGAGCCGCCGCGCCCTCACAAGGCGGCGCAACTGCGTCTTTCTGCATCGTTTTGCGCGCGGATATGTGCTTTTCAGGCGACAGGCGGGCACAGACTTGCAGCAAAAGCGTGATTTGACGAAAGTGAACGATTTGGTTCACCTTGCGGGCCTCTATTCAGCAAATTAATCTGTGCCGATCGATTTATCGTATTGTGTTTACCAAGTCTGCCTTGCGGCCCGCTGCCCGGCCCCGCTGCCAATTCAGGACACGACCACCATGCGCCTCATTCCCGTTCTCACCGCGCTTGTGGTCGCCGTCGTGCTGTATTTCGCCATCATCGAACGCGACCGACTGCTGCAGTTTGCCCGCGACGTGGCCCCTGCGACTGCGCAAGAGCAGGACAACGCGGGCGCGACCGCTGACCCGGACGAGACCGCGGCACCGGATACCGCGGAAATCAGCGGCATCGACGCCGAAAGCGGCGCGATCCGCGTGATGGCCCGCCGGTCGGTGGCGCAAGAGGTCGATGCCCGCGTGCTTCTGCGCGGCGAGACCGAGGCCGCGCGCCTTGTCGAGGTGATGGTCGAAACCACCGGGCGCATCATCTCGGAGCCGTTGCGCAAGGGGGCCTTTGTCGAGGCGGGCGAGCTGCTGTGCGAACTGGATCCCGGCACCCGCGAAGTGTCCCTTGTCGAAGCCCGCGCGGCGCTGGCCGATGCCCAGGGCCGGATGCCCGAAGTCGAGGCCCGCATCCCCGAAGCCGAAGCCCGGGTCGCGCAGGCGGAAGCCGCGCTTGCCGAAGCCCGGATCAACGCCAATGCCGCATCGCGCCTGTCCGAAAGCGGCTTTGCCTCTGACATCCGCGTCGCCGCGACCACCTCGGGCGTGCGCACCGCCGAGACCGCTGTCGCATCGGCCAAGGCGGGCGTCGAGGCGGCGCGTGCGGGTGTCGCAACCAGCCGGGCGGCCATCCAGAGCGCCGAGGCCGCGCTGGCCCGCGCCGAGGACGAACTGTCCAAGACCCAGGTCGTCGCGCCGTTTTCCGGCCTGCTCGAAACCGACACCGCCGAGCTTGGTGCGCTGATGCAGGCGGGCGGCATGGGCGGCGCGCCCTGCGCCACGATCCTGCAGCTCGACCCGATCAAGCTGGTGGGCTTCGTGCCCGAAACCAACGTCGCCCGCGTCGAGGTCGGCGCCCGCGCCGGGGCCCGCCTGACCGAGGGCGGCGAGGTGACGGGGCGCGTGACCTTCGTGTCGCGCTCTGCCGATCCGTTGACCCGCACCTTCCGGGTCGAGGTCGCGGTGCCGAACCGGGGCCTTGCGATATCCGCCGGGCAGACCGCCGAGATCGCCATCGAGGCAGAAGGCGAACTGGCGCATCTGCTGCCGCAATCGGCCCTCACGCTGAACGATCAGGGCCAGATCGGCGTGCGCACCGTCACCCCCGAGGGAACCGCGCTGTTCATGCCTGTCGAAACGCTGCGCGACACCGCCCGCGGCATCTACGTTGTCGGTCTGCCGGACGCGGTCGACGTGATCCTGCTGGGTCAGGAATACGTCACCGACGGCGTGCCCGTGGCCGCCACCTACGAGGAAGTGATCCAATGACCGGCATCGTCGACTGGGCAGCGGGCCGGGCGCGGATGGTGCTGGCCTTCATCGTGCTGTCGCTGGTCGTCGGCACCTTCTGCTACGTCACCCTGCCGAAAGAGGGCGAGCCTGACATCGAGATCCCGGCGCTGTTCGTCTCGGTGCCCTTCCCCGGCATCTCGGCCGAGGATTCCGAGACGCTGCTGGTCAAGCCCATGGAGAACGAGCTGGTCGATCTCGACGGGCTGGACCGGATGTCCTCGACCGCCGCCGAAAACTACGCGGGCGTCGTGCTCGAGTTCGAGTTCGGCTGGGACAAGACCAAGATCATGGCCGATGTCCGCGACGCCATGTCCAACGCCGAGGCGCGGTTTCCGACCGGGGCCGAGCAATACACCATTAACGAGATCAACTTTTCCGAATTTCCCATCGTCATCGTCAACCTGACCGGCCCGGTGCCCGAGCGTACCATGGTGCAGGTCGCCCGCGACCTTCAGGACCGGCTCGAGGGGCTGGATGCGATCCTCGAGGCCGCCATCGCGGGCAATCGCGACGAGATGCTGGAAGTGGTGATCGACCCTTTGCGGCTGGAAAGCTACAACGTCACCGCCGGTGAGCTGATCAACGTCGTGCAGAACAACAACCAGCTGATTGCCGCCGGCGAGGTCGAGACCGAGAACGGGGCGTTTGCCGTCAAGATCCCGTCGTCCTTCGACGATGCCCGCGATGTCTATGCGCTGCCGGTCAAGGTCAACGGCGACCGGGTGGTGACGCTGGGCGATCTGGCGACCATCAACCTGACCTTCGAGGACCGCACCTCGACCGCGCGGTTCAACGGCGCGGATTCGATCGCGATCCAGGTGGTCAAGCGCAAGGGGTTCAACATCATCGACACCGTGGCCGAGGTGAAGGCCGAGGTCGCCGCCGCCGAGGCTGCCTGGCCGCCCGAGTTGCGCGCCGCCGTGAGCCTGGGCACCTCGAACGACCAGTCGCGGCAGGTGGCCTCGATGGTGAGCCAGCTTGAAGGGTCGGTTCTGACCGCCATCGCGCTGGTGATGATCGTGGTGCTGGCTGCACTTGGCACAAGGCCCGCGTTGCTGGTGGGGTTCGCGATCCCGACCTCGTTCCTGTTGTGCTTTGCGTTTCTGGCGCTGATGGGCGTGACCGTGTCGAATATCGTGATGTTCGGCCTGATCCTCGCGGTCGGCATGCTGGTCGACGGGGCCATCGTCGTGGTCGAATACGCCGACAAGCGGATCTCGGAAGGGTCGGGTCCGATGTCGGCCTATGTGGAGGCCGCCAAGCGCATGTTCTGGCCAGTGGTGTCCTCGACCGCCACGACGCTCTGCGCCTTCCTACCGATGCTGTTCTGGCCCGGCGTGCCGGGGCAGTTCATGGGCATGCTGCCGGTGACGCTGATCTTCGTGCTGTCCGCCAGCCTCGTCGTGGCGCTGGTCTATCTGCCGGTGATGGGCGGGGTGACGGGCCGCTTTTCTCGGATCCTGGACCATGCCTCGGACGGTCTGCGCGCCGCCCTGCCCTGGGTTATACGCGCCGCTCTGGTGCCGGTGGCGCTATTGGGCCTCTTTGTAGGCGCGATGATGGTGCTGAACCCCGCCTACCTGTTCGCGCCCGTGGCCGAGGGCTGGATGGGACGCCTGCCAGGCATCGTCGTGTTCCTGGGCTTCGCGGTCGTGACCTCGATCGTGATGGGCGCCGCCGCGATCCGCCGCCAGAAGACGCGCATCCGCGCGGGCTATCGCCGTTCGCCTTTCGGCTGGTTCATCACCGCCATCGTCGGCAATCCCATCGGCCCGCTGGTGTCTGTCGGACTTGTCATCGCCTTCGTGATCAGCGTCTTCGGCTATTTCGGCGAGAACAACAACGGCGTCGAGTTCTTCGTCGAAAGCGAGCCGGAACAGGCGCTGCTCTACGTGCGGGCGCGCGGCAACCTCAGCCTCGCCGAGAAGGACGCGCTGGTGCGCCGCGCCGAGGCCATCGTCATCGCCCATCCCGGCACCCGCAATGCCTTTGCCTTCGCCGGCGACGGCGGGCTCGACAGCAACACCGGCGGCGCGCAGGCCCCGAAGGACACCATCGGCCAGATCCAGTTCGAGACGATCCCCTGGGACGACCGCAAGGACGACCCGACGCTGGATGGCGACCGCGTGATCGCCGAGCTGGCCGATCAGCTGAAGGTCATCCCCGGCATCCAGACCGAGGTGCTGAACCTGGCCATGGGCCCGGCCTCGGCCAAGCCAGTGCACCTGCGCATCCGGGGCGACAATTGGACCGACCTGCTGGACGCCGCCGCCACCATGCGTGCGCAATTCGACGCCACCCCCGGCCTGCGTCTGATCGAGGATACGCGCCCCCTGCCCGGCATCGACTGGCAGATTGACGTCGATGTGGAAAAGGCCGGCCGCTACGGCGCGGACGTGGCCACCGTGGGTGCGATGGTTCAGCTTGTGACGCGTGGCCTGCTGCTCGACACCATGCGCGTTGACACATCGGACGAAGAAATCGACATCCGCGTGCGGCTGCCCGAAGACGACCGCATCCTGTCCACGCTCGATACGCTGAAAGTGCGCACCGGCGACGGGCTGGTGCCGTTGTCGAACTTCATCACCCGAAAGCCCGTGGAAAAACTGGCGGAAATCAACCGCGTCGGCCAGAAACGGTTCTTCGACGTCAAGGCCGATGTCGCCCCGAACCTCTTCAAGGCGGTGTCGGGCACCGGCCCCGAGGCCGAAACGCGGGCGACGTTACGCGCGCTGGACGATGGCGCGGCCCCGGACGGCGCGCGGGTGATCGCGGATGCGCTTGGCGCGCGGCATGCGGTGGTGTCGCTGTCGCCGGGCGTCGCTGCCGATGACGTCGCAGACGGCCTCGCTGCGGGCGATCTGACGCTGATCGCAATCAATCCCAACGAACGCATCGCGACCCTCACCGCATGGCTCGAGACCAATCCACTGGCCCCGGGCCTGTTGTGGGAATGGACCGGCGATCAAGAAGACCAGGCCGAAAGCCAGGCCTTCCTTGGCAATGCCTTCGCCGCCGCACTGGGCCTGATGTTCATCATCCTGCTGGCGCAGTTCAACTCGTTCTACAATGCCACGCTGGTGCTGCTGGCGGTGGTGCTGTCGACCACCGGCGTGCTGATCGGCATGCTGGTGATGGGCCAGACCTTCTCGATCATCATGACCGGCACCGGCATCGTGGCGCTGGCCGGGATCGTGGTGAACAACAACATCGTGCTGATCGACACCTACCAGGAATATGAGCGCTACATGCCCCGGATCGAGGCAATCATCCGCACTGCACAGGACCGCATCCGCCCGGTGCTGCTGACCACGATCACCACCATGGCAGGCCTCGCGCCGATGATGTTCGGCCTCAGCCTGGATTTCTTCGCGGGCGGCTATTCCATCGACAGCCCGACCGCGCTCTGGTGGAAGCAGCTGGCGACGGCGGTGGTCTTCGGCCTTGGTATCGCGACGGTGCTGACGCTTCTGTTCACACCCTCGATGCTGGCGATCCGGGTCTGGGTCACCACCTATGCGCACTGGATCGCACGGCTGCTGGCGCGGCTGTCGATGGGCCGGTCCAGCCAGGCCGCGCGGGACTGGGCGCTCAACCGCGAGGCGCGGCAGATCAAGTCCCCGACCCTCATCTGGGAAGAGATGCCGTTGCCGCGCGCTGTCGAGGACGCACCGGAACTGCCGCTGCGCGCCGCCGAGTGACGCGCGCGCTGGCCCTCGCCGGTCAGCCGCGATAAGGCACCCCCGAACCCCACCGACAGGAGCGGCGATGCCCCCCGACGCCACAGATGCGCAGACCCAGGACACAGCGAACCTCGCCCGCGAGGAACGCGCCTCGGGCCTGCGCACGATCCGCAAGGTGACGCCCTATCTCTGGCCCCCCGGCCAGACATGGGTGAAGCGCCGCGTGGTGATCGCGATGTCGCTTCTGGTGCTGGCCAAGCTGATCGCGGTGATCACGCCGTTCTTCTACAAGGCCGCGGTCGACACGCTGTCGGGCGAAGGCACCGATCCGGCATGGGCGCTGGGTGCGGGGGCCATCGGCCTGACCGTGGCCTACGGCGTCACGCGCCTGATGAACGTGGGTTTCCAGCAGTTGCGCGATGCGGTCTTTTCCCGAGTCGGCCAGCGCGCCCTGCGCCGTCTGGCGCTGCAGACCTTCCGCCACATCCACGCGCTGTCTCTGCGCTATCACCTGACCCGCCGCACCGGCGGTCTTTCCCGGATCATCGAGCGTGGGGTGAAGGGCGTCGATTTCCTGCTGCGCTTCCTGATCTTCTCGATCGGGCCGCTGATCCTCGAACTCAGCCTTGTCGGGATCATCCTGTTTGTGCTGTTCGATGTCTGGTACCTGGTGGTCGTGGCCGTCACCATCGCGATCTACGTCTGGTTCACCTTCAAGGTCACCGAGTGGCGCGTGAAACTGCGCCGCGACATGAACGCGCAGGACACCGACGCCAACCAGAAGGCCATCGATTCGCTGCTCAACTACGAGACGGTGAAATACTTCGGGGCCGAGGACCGCGAGGCCCGCCGCTACGATCACGCCATGCAGGGCTACGAGACGGCGGCGGTAAAGACCGCGACGTCGCTGGCCTTTTTGAACTTCGGGCAATCGGCGCTGATCACCTGCGGGCTGGTCATCGTCATGGTGATGGCGGCGCAGGGTGTCGCGGCAGGCGAGATGACCGTCGGCGATTTTGTCATGGTCAACGCCTACATGATCCAGATCATCACGCCGCTCAATTTCCTCGGCACCGTCTACCGCGAGATCCGGCAGGCGCTGGTGGACATGGGCGAAATGTTCGAACTTCTGGAACAACCCTCCGAGGTGCAGGAACGCGTCGACGCGAAACCCATCGCGGTCACCGGCGGCGCGGTCATCTTCGACGATATCCGCTTCGGCTACGATGACGGTCGCGACATCCTCAAGGGCGTCACGATCATGGTCGGGGCGGGCGAAAGCGTGGCCCTTGTCGGCCCCTCGGGGTCGGGCAAATCCACCATCGGGCGGCTGTTATTCCGGTTCTACGATGTCTCTGGCGGGGCGATCCGCATCGACGGGCAGGACATCCGCGACGTGACGCTGGAGAGCCTGCACCAGGCCATCGGCGTGGTGCCGCAGGATACCGTCCTGTTCAACGACACGATCCGCTACAACATCGCCTATGGGCGCGACGGGGCCACCCAGGACGAGATCGTCGCCGCCGCCCGCGCCGCCCAGATCCACGATTTCATCGAAACCCTGCCGGAGGGCTATGACACGGCGGTCGGCGAACGCGGTCTCAAGCTGTCGGGCGGCGAGAAGCAGCGCGTCGGCATTGCCCGGACCCTGCTGAAGAACCCGCCGATCCTGCTGCTGGACGAGGCCACGTCTGCGCTCGACACCGATACCGAGGCGGGCATCCAGTCCGCGCTGGCCCGCGCCGGTGAGGGCCGAACGGTGGTCACCATCGCGCATCGCCTCTCGACCATCGCGGATGCCGACCGGATCGTCGTACTGCAGGCGGGCGAGGTGATCGAGGAAGGCACCCATCTCGACCTTCTGGACCGCAATGGCCGCTACGCCCAGCTCTGGCTGCGCCAGCAGGCCGAGGAAGAAGACGACGCCGCCTGATGGCCCGCAAGAGCTACCCCGAAACGCCCGACGGACGCTATTTCGTGGCCAAGGGGCGGCTTTGGCGGAAGACCGATCCGGCGCTTGACGACAGCACCCGCCGCGCCGCGGTCAAACGGCTGATGCAGGCCCGGCGGGCGGTCGGACTGGCCAAGAACGATGCCGAGACACGCAGCGCCCGTGACGCCGTCGATGCGGCCAAACGCGATCTTGGCGAGCGCGGAGAGGTCTGGTGGGACGACGGCGCGCCCGATGAGGGCGGCAGGCATCCGAAGAACACGTCCTACGCCGAATGGTGGGCGGGGCTGAGCGAAGAGAGCCGCGCGAAGGGCGCGTGACATTCGCCCTGGCTTCCGCGACACCGGTTTCGCAATCGTGCCAAGCCTCTGCTCAAACGAAGCAAGCCGGACCAGTTCAGGCACCGCTTCGAAACAATGCCCTGGAACGACGCACCCGGCCCGAACAGCATCGAAGGTGCCGGGACAGCGCCCGTCCGGCCCCACCGGACTGGCGCTTTGGTGCTGGTGGAGCGCCGCTCTGGTGACGCGATGATGCGACGAGATAAAGCGCATAGCTCAGTCGTGGTAGCGCCCGTCCGCCGGACCGGCGCTGTCCCGCCACTCGAGCTGGCCGCCAGAGACCGCACAACAACCGGAATTCAGAAAGGCCCCGGACATGATCCGGGGCCTCGTGGTGCATCTCACACAGGGACCGCGCGCTACATCGCCGTCCAGCCACCATCGACCGAGATGGTCGTGCCGGTGATCTGCGCTGCCGCATCCGAGCACAGGAACACCGCCGTGCCACCGATCTGTTCGGTGGTGGCGAATTGCCGCGAGGGCTGGCGTTCCAGGATCACCTTCTCGATCACCTCTTCCTCGGTCATGTCGTATTTTTTCGCCGTGTCGGGGATCTGCGCCTCGACCAGCGGCGTCTTGACGTAGCCCGGGCAGATCGCGTTGGCGGTGATGTCCTCTTTCGCGGTCTCCAGCGCCACGGTCTTGGTCATGCCGACGACCCCATGCTTGGCGGTCACATAGGCCGATTTGAAGGGCGACGCGGTCAGACCGTGCGCCGAGGCGATGTTCACGATGCGGCCCCAGCCTGCCTTGCGCATCATCGGCAAAGCCGCCGCGGTGCAGTGAAAGGCCGAGGACATGTTAATCGCGATGATCGCATCCCACTTGTCGACCGGAAAATCCTCGATCGGAGCGACGTGCTGGATACCTGCGTTGTTGACCAGGATATCGCAGACACCGGCCGTCTCGATCAGGCGACGGCAGGCATCGCCCTTGGACATGTCCGCCTGGATATAGCGCGCGGTGACGCCGAATTCCTTGCCGATCTCTTCGGCCAGGGCGTGATCCGCGTCGGTGTCCGTGAAGGAATTCAGCACGACGTCCGCGCCTGCGCCCGCCAGCGCGCGCGCCACGCCCAGTCCGATGCCGGAATTCGAGCCGGTGATGATCGCGGTTTTACCTGAAAGCTGCATGGGGGGTCCTCTCGGGGATGTCTGTCGGAAATCGGCGGTGCCGTGCTGCACCTGCGCGGATATGACCCGAGCGTCGCGGGACGTGCCACCCCAAGCAGACCCAAAGCCAAAAAAAACGCCGGCGCGAAGCCGGCGTTAAGTTATTGAGGCAGGTTTCATACAGGCAAGAAACCTATCGAGCAGTACCTCATAGATAAGCGAGAATACCCCCTTTGCCAAGCTAAAAGTTTGATAAGCCCCGAACTCCCCTTTACCCTCAGCCCCAACAGAACAACGAAAAAGAGGGATTGTCCCCGATATGGGCACACACTTGTTCCAAACCATCGCATTCGTCGCCGCAACCGTGTCCGGTGGCCTTGCCGCCCTGCCCCTCGGCGCCGAACCGCAGCACGGCGTGGCCATGTATGGCGCTCCGGAGTTGCCGCCGGATTTCCGCGCGCTGCCCTATGCCAATCCCGACGCGCCCACCGGCGGACGCATCGTCACCGGCGAGGTCGGCGGCTTCGACAGCCTGAACCCCCATATTCTCAAGGGCACGACCCCCTGGCAACTGCGATTTCTCGCCTATGAAAGCCTGATGGGCCGGAATTACGACGAACCCTTCACGCTCTATGGTCTGCTCGCCGAATCGATCGAACTGCCGGAAGACCGGTCCTGGGTTGCCTTCACCCTGCGCGAGGAAGCCCGGTTTTCAGACGGCACCCCGGTCACGGTCGAGGACGTGATCTGGTCTTACGAGACGCTTGGAACCCAGGGCCATCCGCGCTACCGGGGCGGCTGGCAGAAGGTCGAGACCATCGCGCAGACCGGCCCGCGCAGCCTGCGCCTGACCTTCAACGTCGAAGACCGCGAATTGCCGCTGATCATGGGCATGCGCCCGATTCTGAAAAAAGCCCAGTGGGCCGACCGGGATTTCGGTGATTCGGGACTCGAGACGATCCCGATCGGCACGGCGCCCTACGTGGTCGACGATTTCGAGGCCGGGCGCTATGTCACGCTGCGGCGCAACCCGGACTACTGGGGGGCCGACCTGCCGCTGATGGCCGGTCAGGCCAATCTCGATGAGATCCGGCTCGAGTTCTTCGGTGACGGCCAGGCCATGTTCGAGGCGGTGAAAGGCGGCCTGATCAATTCGCATCGCGAAAGCAACGCCGAGAAATGGGAAACGCAGTATGATTTTCCGGCGGTGCGCAACGGCGACCTGGTGAAATCGGAAATTCCCCATGGCCGCCCCTCGGGGATGATCGGATTCGTGATGAACACCCGCAAGCCCGCCTTCGCGGACTGGCGCGTGCGCTCGGCGATGCTGCACGCCTTCAACTACGAATACATCAACGACGCCATGACCGGTGGACGGCAGTCCCGCATCACCTCCTACTTCTCGAACTCGTTCCTCGGGATGTCGCCCGGCCCCGCGGAAGGCCGCGTGCGCGAGATGCTGGAGCCCTACCGCGCCGAATTGCTGCCCGGCGCGCTCGAGGGCTATGCCCTGCCGGTGTCTGACGGCACGGTGCGCAACCGCGCCAATCTGCGCCGCGCCATCGCGCTGATGGAGGAAGCGGGCTACGTGGTCCGCGACGGCGTGATGACCCGGCCCGACGGTCAGCCCTTCACCTTCGAGGTGCTGCTGGCCCAGGGCTCTGCCGAGGCGCAGTCGATCATGGACCTCTTTGCCCAGGCGCTGGACCGGATGGGCATCGATGCGACCATCACGGTCATCGATCCCGCGCAATACACCGAACGGTCCAACAATTTCGACTTCGACATGGCCTATTACCAGCGCGGCCTGTCGCTGTCGCCCGGCAATGAACAAAAGCTCTATTTCGGGGCCGCCGCCGCCGATCAGCCCGGTTCGCGCAACTGGATGGGTGTGAAAAGCGCCGCGGTGGACGGTCTGATCGATACGATGCTCAACGCCGACGACAAGGACGATTTCGTCGCGGCGACCAGAGCGCTGGACCGGGTGCTGACGACGGGCCGCTACGTGATCCCGATCTATCAGTGGAACGTCAGCCGCATCGCCCACGCCAGGGAACTGAAGTTTCCCGACACGCTGCCGATCTATGGCGACTGGCTGGGTTGGCAGCCTGATGTCTGGTGGTGGGAAGACCAGTGAAACAGGCGTGACGCGGCGCTGCGTTGCGGCGTCGGATATGCGTATTTGGAAAATGGAAAGGCGGGGGGTAAAACGGCGCGCGCGCGCGGAATTCCGAAGGGGTGCGCGTGCGCCCGGATTGCTGACGTCCCCCGAGACGCGGGGGCCGGACTGCCGCGGGCACCGATTTGCGGTGCGGCGGTCACGGGTCCGGGTCCGGCTGCGCGCGGAGGGGGGCGCGCGGTGCGGCTTGCGTGCGGCAAAGAGCATGGCATAACCGTCCGCATGAGCGCAGTTTTCAATGTCGGTCCACCCGCCCCGTGCCCGGATCCGTTCAACCTGGCGGAACACGTGCTGACCCGTGGCGCGGCTTCACGCGACAAGGTCGCGCTGGCGGTGCTGGGTCTGACCGGGGCCGAACGGTGGTCCTACGGGCGGCTCGAGGCGGCGGTGCGCGGCGTCGGCACCGGCCTGTTGCGCCGGGGCCTCGTGCCGGGCGACCTGGTGCTGATGCGGATCGGCAATACCACCGCCTTCCCCATCGCCTATCTGGGGGCGATCGCCGCGGGGCTGGTGCCGGTGCCCACGGCGGCACAGCTGACCGCACCCGAGGTGGCCAGGATGGTGGCCGAGCTTTCCCCCGCTGCGATCCTGCGCGCGGACGGGGTGGCCTGCCCGGACGCGGAATGTCCGGTCCTCTCGACGCAGGAGATGGCGAACTGGTACGATCAGGACCCCTGCCACTGGGACCGGGGCGACCCCGAACGGCTGGCCTACATCGTCTATACGTCCGGCACATCCGGCGTGCCGCGCGCGGTCTGTCACGCGCACCGGGCGGTCTGGGCACGCCAGATGATGATGCAGGGCTGGTACGGGCTGTCCCCGGACGACCGGCTGTTGCACGCGGGCGCGTTCAACTGGACCTTTACCCTGGGCACCGGCTTGCTGGACCCCTGGGCCATGGGCGCCACCGCGCTGATCCCTGAAGATGGCATCGATCAGGCCCAGATCCCGCTGTTGATGCGGCGTCACGATGCGACGATATTTGCCGCGGCACCGGGGGTTTACAGGAATATCCTCAAGCATCACGCGAGGATGGATCTGCCGCGGTTGCGGCACGGGCTGGCCGCCGGTGAGAAATTGGCGCCGCCGATCCGGGCCGCGTGGGAGGCCGCCACCGGCTGTCCCGTCTTCGAGGCCTACGGCATGTCGGAATGTTCGACCTTCATCTCGGGGGCGCCGTCGCGACCTGCGGCCAGCGGCGCGCTGGGATCGCCGCAGCCGGGACGCCATGTGGCGATCATGGGCGCGGACGGGCCGGTCGCCCACGACACCCCGGGCGAGATCGCGGTACATCGGACGGATCCGGGGCTCATGCTGGGCTATCGCGGTGCCGAGGCGGAAACCCAAGCGCGGTTCCGGGGGGACTGGTTCATGACCGGGGACAAGGGCAGCATGGCCGTCGACGGCCAGATCACCTATCTCGGACGCGCCGATGACATGATGAATGCCGGCGGGTTCCGCGTCTCGCCGATCGAGGTCGAGTCGGCTTTCATCGCGCATCCCGGGATCGAGGAATGCGGCGCCGTCGATATCGAGATCAAGCCCGGCGTCACCATCATCGTGCTGTTCTGGACCGGCCCCGCCCCGTTGGAGGAAGCCGTGCTGAGCGACTGGGCGTCGACGCGGCTGGCCCGCTACAAGCAGCCCCGCGCGATCCGGCGGATCGACACCATGCCGAAGAACCCCAACGGAAAGCTTGTCCGCAAGGCGCTTCGGGCCCGGTTCGACCCGCAAGCGCGCAGCCCGCGTGCATTCCCGGACGGCGGCTGATAGAGCCGCGAAAACACTGCCGCACGTCAAGCCAGGAGGACGCCCATGGCCAAGCTCGACATTTTTTCCGATCCGATCTGTCCCTGGTGCTATATCGGCAAGACCTATCTTGATCGTGCCTTGGCGGCGCACCCGGATCACCCCTTCGAGATCACCTGGCACCCCTTCCAGCTCAACCCCGACATGCCGAAAGCCGGCATGGATCGGCGCGCTTATCTGGAAGGCAAGTTCGGCGGCAAGCAGGGCGCGGCAAGAGCCTATGCGCCGGTGGTCGAACGGGCCCGCGATGCCGGTCTCGAGATCGATTTCGGCGCGATCGCGCGCACGCCCAACACCCGCGATGCACATCGGCTGATCCTCTGGGCGGGGATCGAGGAACGGCAGACCGCCGCCATCTCGGCGTTGTTTGCCGCCTATTTCACCGAAGGCCGCGACATCGGCGATATGGACGTGCTGTCCGACATCGCTGACGCCATCGGGATGGATGCATCGGTGGTGCGGCGGCTGCTCGACTCCGATGCCGACATCGAGGAAATCGGCAATCGCGACGCTGCTGCGCGCCAGATGGGCATCTCCTCGGTGCCGACGTTTATCGTTGCGGGGCGACATGCGGTGCCGGGCGCGCAGCCGCCCGAGCTTTGGGCGAAAGTGATCGAGGAGATTGCATCGGGCGCGCTTGGCACCGACTGAAGGCCTGCCAGGGGGCAGTCCGCGGCCGATGCGACAGGGGGCCGGGGGCGCGGACGTCCGAGATGCAAGTGCTGCATGCGGATCATTGCGACCGGCAGCGGTTGAGAACGCGCGACCGGCGGGGGGCCGCGCGCGTGCCGTGGGGGGCCAGGTGCAGCGGGGGCGCGCGGCCTCCGCGATGCCGCGCAATTTTCCGCAAACGTCGGCATAGGGTTGCACACGCCTTTTCATTAACCGTCCGATCTGCCCTAATCGAGGTTGAACATTTACCCGCGAGGCCCCCTCCCCATGTCGAAAATCAAGGTAGCGAATCCCATCGTCGAGATGGACGGAGACGAGATGACCCGGATCATCTGGGATTTCATCAAGCAGAAGCTGATTCTGCCCTATCTCGACGTCGATCTGCTGTATTACGACCTCGGCATCGAGGAACGGGACCGCACGGAAGACCAGATCACCATCGACGCCGCCGAGAAGACGCTCGAGGTGGGCTGCGCCGTCAAATGCGCCACGATCACCCCCGACGAGGCGCGGGTCGAGGAATTCGGGCTGAAGAAAATGTGGCGCAGCCCCAACGGCACGATCCGCAACATCCTGGGCGGCGTGGTGTTCCGCGCGCCGATCATCTGCCGCAACGTGCCGCGCCTGGTGCCGGGCTGGACCCAGCCCATCGTGATCGGGCGGCACGCTTTTGGCGACCAGTACAAGGCGACCGACATGAAATTCCCCGGGCCGGGCCAACTGACGATGAAGTTCGTCGGCGAGGACGGCACCGAGATCGAGCATGTGGTCTATGACGCGCCCTCGGCGGGGGTCTACATGGGGATGTATAACCTTGATGCGTCGATCTACGACTTCGCCCGCGCGTCGCTGAACTATGGCTTGCAGCTGGGCTGGCCGGTGTACCTTTCGACCAAGAATACCATTCTGAAACAATACGATGGCCGCTTCATGGAGATCTTCCAGGAGGTGTACGATACCGAATTCCGCGAGGCCTTCGAGGCCAAGGGCATCGGCTATCAGCACCGCCTGATCGACGACATGGTGGCTTGCGCGATGAAATGGAACGGCGGCTTCGTCTGGGCCTGCAAAAACTATGACGGCGACGTGCAATCGGACACCGTGGCGCAGGGGTTCGGGTCGCTCGGGCTGATGACGTCGCAACTGATGACGCCCGATGGCAAGATCGTCGAGGCCGAGGCCGCGCATGGCACCGTGACGCGGCATTACCGTCAGCACCAGAAGGGCGAGGCGACGTCGACCAACTCGATCGCGTCGATCTATGCCTGGACCGGGGCGCTCAAGCATCGCGCCAAGCTTGACGACAATGCCGAACTGGCGCGCTTTGCCGAAACGCTTGAACGGGTTGTGGTGGAGACGGTGGAAGCCGGATTCATGACCAAGGATCTGGCGTTGCTGGTCGGCCCTGACCAGAAGTGGCTGACGACGATGGGTTTTCTCGAAACCATCGACGAACGGCTGTCAGCCGCGCTCTAGGCGGTGCAGCGGCCGGGGCAATCCCCCCGGCCCTAGCGTTTGGGGGCGTCGTCAAAGCGGTCGTCAAGCGGGCGCTGACGGGATCCTTCCGGGTCGTCGTACTGCCCGCGCGCAATGGTCCAGACAAATGCGGCGAGGCCCAGAAGGCCAAGCCCCACCGAAACCGGGATCAGAAAGACCAGAACGTTCATCGTTGCCCCCGTGCCGCGTTCAGCGTGACCGTCAGGGACGAAGATGACATCGCGATGGCGGCAAGAAAAGGGGTCGCGAGCCCGGCCATGGCGATGGGCACCGACACCAGGTTGTATCCCACCGCCAGCGCGATGTTCTGAAGCATCCGCGACCTGGCGGTGCGCGCCGACCCCAGTGCGTCGGCCACCGGCATCAGCCGATCGGACAGCAGCACCAGGTCCGCGGCATTGCGCGCCGCATCCAGTGCGGAAGACGGCGCGATCGAGGCATGCGCCACGGCCAGGCCGCCGGTATCGTTCAGCCCGTCGCCAACCATCAGCGGCTTGCGGCCCGCCTCGGTCAGCGCGGTCAGCCAATCGGCCTTGTCCTCGGGCGACATGCGGGCATGGGCGTCGGTCAGGCCCAGCCTGCCGGCCATGCGGGCCACGGCCTCGGGCGCATCGCCGGACAGAAGCGCCACGTCGAGGCCGCGCGCCCGGATCGCCGCGATGGTGTCGGCAGCGTCGGGGCGCAATTCCTCGGTAAAGGCCAGCGGCACGACGGACCCATCCGCCCGGCGTAGCGCCGTTGCACCGGTGTCGGCCCCGGCCCAGTCGGCACGGCCCAGTCGCACCTGCCCGCCCTCATGGGCGGCGGAAACGCCGCGCCCGGGGGTTTCGCGCAGCTCGCCAAGGCTCCAGGGCGCAAGGTCGCGCGTCGCCGCCGCCTGAGTGATGGCCCTGGACACCGGATGCGACGAGCCTTGGGCCAGCCCCGCGGCCAGCGCGAGATCGGCGTCGGAAAGATCGCTTGTTAGTTGCATCCGGCCCGTGGTCAGCGTGCCGGTCTTGTCGAAAACGACCATGTCGACTTCAGCCAACCGTTCCAGCGCGGTGCGGGACTTGACCAGCAGACCCTTGCGGAAAAGCCGCGCGGTGGTGACCGTCGAGACCGCCGGAATGGCCAGCCCGAGGGCGCAGGGACAGGTGATGACCAGAACCGAGATCGCCACATCCAGCGCGCGCCAGCCATCGCCGCTCCCGTAGAACCATGTGACAAACGCCACCGCGCCTAGGATATGCACCAGCGGCGCATAGATCCGCGCGGCCCGGTCGGCGAGCCCCGCATAGCGGCTTTTCTGCGTTTCGGCGGCAGCGACCAGATCGGCCAGACGGCGCAGGCCGGTATCGGCGCCGGCGCGCAGCGTGCGCACCAGCAGCGGGCCGGTCAGCGTGACCTCGCCCGCCGAGACCGCATCGCCCACCCCGACCGCGTCGGGCTGGCTTTCGCCGGTCAGGGCGGCGCGATCGAGGTCGGTTTCGCCCTCGACGATCACCCCGTCCACCGGCAGCCGGTCGCCGGGGCGCACCCGGATCATGTCGCCCGCGACAATGTCGGCAGCGCGCACGATCTCTTCGCGACCGTCGACAACGCGCACCGCTTGCGGCGCTTCGAGGGCGGCAAGCTCTGCCGCGGCGGACCGCGCTGCAGAGCGCCCGCGATGGTCGAGATACCGCCCGATCAGCAGAAAGAAGGTCAGCGCAAGTGCCGCGTCGAACCACCCTGCCCGGTCATGGCCCAACAGCGCCCCCATCAGCGACACGCCCATGGCCAGCACGATGGCCAGCGAGATCGGCACATCCATGTTGAGCCGCCCCGCCGACAGCGCCCCCAGCGCCGAGCCGAAGAAGGGCCGCGCGGAATAGGTAACGGCGGGCAGCGCGATCAGCGCCGCGATCAGATGGAACAGTTGCGCCGTGCTTTGCCCCGCGCCGGACCAGACCGCGACCGACAGCAGCATCACGTTCATCATCGCAAAGCCCGCAACGCCGATCCGCAGCAGCAGGTCGCGCCCGGAACTGTCCTGCCCGCCCAAGAGCCCCGGATCGAAGACCTGCGCGCGATGCCCGACCCGGGCCAGCGCCGCGATCAGCGTTTCCGGTGCCACGCCGCCCGAAGCCACGAAGGCGCGCTTCAGCGTCAGGTTCACCCGTGCCTCGCCGATGCCGGGCACGTCGTTCAGCGCGTCCTCGACGCCCGCGATGCAGGCGGCGCAATGGATGTCCGGCAGGTGCAGCACTAGATCGGGCGCGGCAACGGCGCCGCGCTCGGGGTCGGGCAACGCCACGCATGCGGGACAGGCTGCCGTCACGACTTCACCCAGAGCAGGATGCGTTTTTCGACCTCGGTGCCGTCGGGTGCGGTGGCGCCGACATCGATGCGCCAGCGACCCGGGGACAGGTCGAGCAGCATGTCATGGCCCAACGCGGCCCGCCCGTCGACGTCCTGGGCCTCCATCGTCGGGCGACCGACACGGACCGTCAGGTCATCGGGATAGACCGGGTTGCCGACCCGGTCGGCCATGTCGATGCGCAACGCGCCGTCGTCATATACTGCCGAGATCGTCCAGCCGAGGGCCTCCTGCGCATCGCGCCGGTCATCGAAGACCTGGCTTGCAACGTAGGAATTGGCAACCTCGAGGCCCGGAAACGTGCGCACCGCGCTGACCGCGAGGGCGATGTTGACGCCGATGATGATCGAGAAGCCCGTCGCGAAGATGGCAAAGACCTTGCGGCCCGTAAGCGGTGAGGACAGCATCATTCGCCCTTTCCGTTGAAGGTGGTGTCTGCATGGACGCGGTCGCCCGACAGGGTGTCCTCGATCCAGATGCGGATCTCGGTCCGGTCGGTGCTTGCCGCGACCGCATCAGGAGGCGCCATCACATAGACCCGCGTCAAGCCCTGCGTGTCGGCGGGTATGGTGACGCTGTTGCCGCTGTCGCCCTCGACCCCGAGCACCAGACCGGTCGCGCCGCCTGTCGAGATCACGAAATCCCGCTCTTCGCCATGCTTGTTGCGGATGCGCACGTCATAGGCGTTGCGTATGGTGCCGTCGGACAGGGTGACGAAGGTCGGGTTGCGCACCGGCGCGACGGTAATCTCGATATCCGAGCGAATGAACAGCAGGAATATCAGGCCCAGCCCGATCCCGGCCCAAAGCGCGGTATAAAGCAGGTTGCGCGGGCGCAGGATGTGCACCCAGAGCGACCGCGGCGGTTTGCCCGCCCGTTCGCGGGGGGCATCCGACAGGGCGATGTAGTCGATCAGGCCACGCTCCTTGCCGACCTTCTCCATGACCTCGTCACAGGCATCGATGCACAGCGCGCAGGTGATGCAGGCCATCTGCTGCCCGTCGCGAATGTCGATGCCCATGGGGCAGACGTTGACGCAGGCGTTGCAATCGATGCAGTCGCCCGGCCCTTCGAGAGGCAGCGTCGCGCTGGCGGTATCGGGCACGCCCGGCATCTTCAACGCCGGAGAGCGACCTCCGATCTGCGGGCCCGCGGCCCGGGTCACGGTGGTATCGGCGTGCGTGCCCGCGGCGCTGGCCTCGGCCTCCTTGCGGCGGCGCAGACCCTTGCCGCGCGGCTCGCCGCGCCATTCGCGATAGGCCACGGTCAGCGTGTCCTCATCCATCATCGCGCCCTGGATGCGCGGCCAGGGGCACATGTAGATGCAGACCTGTTCGCGCATGAAGCCGCCGAAGATCACCGTCAGCACCGCGAGAATGGCAATCGAGGTATAGGCGACGGGATGCGCCGACAGGGTCACCAGATCGCGCGCCAGCGTCGGCGCATCGGTGAAATAAAACACCCAGGCCCCGCCGGTCGCCAGCCCGATCAGAACCCAGACCGCCCACTTGGTCAGCCGCAGCCGCCATTTGCGCGCCGACCACGGGGCCTTGTGCAGGCGCAGGCGGGCGTTGCGGTCGCCCTCGATCCAGCGTTCGACCAGCAGGAAGAGGTCGGTCCAGACGGTCTGCGGGCAGGTATAGCCGCACCAGACGCGGCCCAGGGCGGCGGTAAACAGAAACAACCCCAGCCCCGCCATGACCAGAAGGCCCGCGACGAAGTAGAATTCATGCGGCCAGATCTCGATCCAGAGGAAATAGAAGCGCCGGTTGGCCAGATCGACGAGCACCGCCTGATCGGGCAGGTTCGGACCGCGATCCCAACGCAGCCAGGGGGTCAGGTAATAGATCGCGAGCGTGGCGCCCATGATCCACCATTTAAGGCGTCGGAAGGTGCCCGAGACACGGCGCGGAAAGATCGGCACGCGCGCGGCATAGAGCGACGGGTTCGGAGAGCCCTGGTCTGACATGTTCTGGTATCCTTGGCCGGGATTTCGGGCCGGTATTGCATTTGATGTGAACACCTTCTTTGACCCAGATCAAAGCCCTGAAATGATGCGGGATTGTCGCACCTGCCGGGGCTGTTCAGGTCCCGCGCGCCGCTTCGGCGATCCGGCGCAGGTGGTCCATGCGGCGGGCGAACTCGGTCTCGAAATCATGCGCGCGCGCAAATTGCAGGCTTCGGTCCGAGCATGCGGCAAGGCCCGCGCGGTCGGGCTCTATCGCTGCGATCTGTCGGGCAAGGGCATCTGTATCGCCCAGCGGCGTGGTCCAGCCTGCCTGCGATGCTTCTGCCAGCGCCAGCCACATGGCGTTGCCATAGCCCGCCACCGCAAGCCCGCACCCCATGTTCTCGACATAGGTGCAGGACGGGTCGGACTGGCGATGGCAACACAGGTAGAGATCGGCGTTGCGGCGCAGCCACGGCACCAGCTCGGTTTCGAAATCGACCGGGGCATGAAGCTGGACCTGGCCGGCCAGACCCTGCGCGGCGATGGCGCGAGCGATGGTGTCTTCCAGCGGCCCGGTGCCGAATATGTCAAGCCGGAAGGGCACCGCGAGGTCGCGCAGGCGGGCAGCCACGGGCACGAGGTCCTGCGCGCCCTTCATGGGCTCCAGTCGCCCCGAATAGACCAGCCTCAGCGGCGCGCCCGACAAGAGCCGCGCCCGGCGGTCGGACTGGTCTGCGGCGTCGGCAAAGAGCGGCCCGGTCATGCGGTTGTCGAGGTAAAGAAGGGCGTGCGGATCATACGCCCTGCAAGTGGCATGGGCCGGGTAGCCATTGGCCTGAAGACCCGCCGCATGACGCAGAAGCCTGCGTCGCGTGACCTCGCGCAGGCGCATCCGCACCGCCGAGGCCAGCCGCCGCAGCGCGCCGCGGTTCCGGTCGAGCCTTAGGATCTGCAGCCGCGTCTCGAGCGTGTATTCCAGCGTCGCCACCAGCGGCACCCCCGCCGCCCTGGCGATCCGGTCCAGCGTCAGGTTGCGGTCGTCATCGGCGCTGCAAAGGATCAGATCGTAGCCGTCGAGATGAGCGGGCGTGATGGTCTCGTCGCGCGCCACCACGGTCAGCCCGAAGGGCTCTCGCGCCGGGTCGACGGCGCGCGCGCCGAAAGGGATCTCTGTCGTCCCTGCGCGCAGCAGGCAATCGCACGTTCCGGGCCAGAGCGCGGCCTGCAGGCGCATGCCGGTGACGAACTTGGCATCCAGCGTCACCTGCGCCCCGGTCTGGATGACCGGGGCCGGGGCAATCATCAGCAGGCGAAGGTCGGTCATATCAGGCACACACCCGGTCGGTCAGGTCGCATCATGCAAAACGGTCCCGTGTCCGGACCCGCCGTCTGGCCCGAGACTGCCATGTCCGCGGCGCGTCGAACAGGGCAGTGCCGATCCGACATCGCCATTTGACTTCCGCTGCGGATGCAAAGCCCACGCGCGCGCCCCCCGGGCGACGCGCAAACGCGCGGCGCAAAAAAAAGGAAAGGGGCCCCGGCCAGAGCCCCTCCCCCATCCCTGCGCTCCTTCCTTCCCTGTCAGAAGCGCAAGGCCCGAAGCCCGACCGCCCTTCACGGCCGGGCCCGGGTTTCCTATTCGGTCGTCGCCGGATCCTCGCCGCCGCCCAACTGGTGCACATAGGCCGCGACCGCGCGCACCTCGTCTTCGCGCAGGAATGCGCCCCATGCGGGCATCACGCCGTAGCGGGCATTGACGATGGTCTCGGTCAGGTCGGCATCGCTGTCGCCGTAAAGCCAGATCGCGTCGGTCAGGTTCGGCGCGCCCAGTTCGCGCATCCCCATGGCGTCCTCGCCGTGGCAGGCGCTGCAATTGTCGATGAACAACGCCCCCCCCGGTCCGGCCGCCGGATCGCCGCCCTCGTCGAGGGTCTGGACATGGGCCACCAGGGTCGCGATTTCTTCATCGCTCAGGATGTCGCCGAAGGCGGGCATCTCGGAGAAGCGCGCGTCGGGGTCGTCCTCGTTGCGGATGCCGTGGCGTACGGTGTAGGCGATGTCCTCCATGGTGCCGCCCCACAGCCAGGCGTCGTCCAGCAGGTTCGGATAGCCTTTGGCCCCGGCGGCCCCCTGCCCGTGGCATTGCGAGCAGTTGGTCAGAAACACCGAAGCGCCCGCCTGCGTGGCATAGTTCTGCAGGGCCACGTCATCGGCGATGGCGGCGAATTCGGTGCTGGCAAGCTGCGCCCGCAGATCGGCATTGGCGGCCTCGGCGGCCTCGATCTCGGCGGCCACCTGGCCCCGGGTCGACCAGCCGAGCACCCCCGCCGATGCCGACGAGACCATCGGCCACGCCGGATAGAGGATGGTGTAGATCACCGCCCAGACGATGGTCGCATAGAGCGTCCAGAGCCACCAGCGGGGCAGCGGCGTGTTCAGTTCGGTTATGCCGTCCCAGTTGTGGCCCGTCGTTTCGGTGCCGGTGACGTCATCGCGTTTCTTTTCGGTCATTTCGGCTCTCCGATCTGCGTGTCGGCCTTGTCGGTGTTGGTCTCCGCGATCCTGCCTGCGCCCATGTCGGCGCGCGGCGCATCGTCGCGATGGAAGATGGAATGCGCGGCCTCGTCATGCAGGTCGCGCGATCCGGGACGAAAGGCCCAGACGATGACGCCCAGGAAGACCCCGAACAGCATCAGCAGCACCCAGCTGTCCGCCAATTGCCGCAGGAGGGAATAGGTGTCCATGATATGCCCCCTCCCCTAGCGGTTCGCGTCGGCGGTGAAGGTCGAGAAGTCGACCAGCGTGCCGAGCATCTGGAGATAGGCGATCAGCGCATCCATTTCGGTCAGCTCCGGGCGCCCGTCGAAATTGCGGACCTGAGCCCCGGGATACCGCTCGAGCAGGCCATCGTAGTCGCCGAACGGGTCGGTCTGGACCCGGAAGTCCGTCACCGACGCCTCGATCATCTCGTCCGTGTAGGGCACGCCGACCATGCGGTGGGTGACCAGCAGATCGCGGATATGCTCGGGGTCGAGCTTGGCGCGGGCCAAATAGTCGTATTTCGGCATCACGCTTTCCGGCACCACCGATTGCGGATTGGCGAAGTGGTCCACGTGCCAGGCGTCCGAATACCGCCCGCCAACCCGGGCCAGATCCGGCCCGGTGCGTTTCGATCCCCATTGGAACGGATGGTCATACATCGATTCCGCCGCGAGGCTGTAATGACCGTACCGCTCGACCTCGTCGCGCATGGGCCGGATCATCTGGCTGTGGCAGACATAGCAGCCTTCGCGCACATAGATGTCGCGCCCGGTCAGCTCCAGCGGGGAGTAGGGGCGCATGCCCTCCACATCCTCGATGGTGTTCTCCAGCCAGAACAGCGGTGCGATCTCGACGATGCCACCGACGGTGACCACCAGAAACGAGGCAACCAGAAGCAGCGTCGCGTTCTTTTCGAGGATCGCGTGCTTGTCGAGGAACTTCGACTGATGCGGCAACTCGTTCGGAATGCCCCCATCGCCGGGCTGAACGACCTTGGGGTCGTTCTCGGGCGCGGGGATCTTGTCGTTTTGCTTGCTCATGTCATTCACTCCGCAGGCATGGCTTGGGTCTGGGCGCGGCCCGCTTCGGGGACCGCACGCACCGTCATGATCAGGTTCCAGCACATGATCAGCGCACCGGTCAGGAACAGCAGCCCGCCCGACATCCGCACCACATACATCGGGTACTTGGCCGACACGGTGTCCGCGAAGGAGTTCACGAGGAAGCCCTGGTCGTCCACTTCACGCCACATCAGGCCTTCCATGATCCCGGTCACCCACATCGATGCGGCGTAGAGAACGATGCCGATCGTCGCCAGCCAGAAGTGCCAGTTGACCGCCCGCAGCGAATAGAGATTTGCGCGGTTCCACAGCTTCGGCGTCAGGTAGTAGAGGCACCCGAAGGTGATCAGCCCGTTCCAGCCAAGCGCGCCGGAATGCACGTGGCCAATGGTCCAATCGGTGTAATGCGACAGCGAGTTCACCGCGCGGATCGACATCATCGGGCCTTCGAAGGTCGACATGCCGTAGAAGGCAAGGCTGGCCACGAACATCCGGATGATCGGGTCGGTTCGGATCTTGTCCCACGCGCCTTCCAGCGTCATCAGACCGTTGATCATGCCGCCCCAGCTGGGCATCCACAGCACGATCGAGAACACCATGCCCAGCGTCGCGGCCCAGTCGGGCAATGCGGTGTAGTGCAGGTGGTGCGGACCGGCCCAGATATAGAGGAAGATCAGTGCCCAGAAGTGGATGATCGACAGCTTGTAGCTATAGACCGGACGGCCCGCCTGCTTCGGCACGAAGTAATACATCATGCCCAGAAAGCCCGCCGTCAGGAAAAAGCCCACGGCATTGTGGCCATACCACCACTGCGTCATCGCATCCTGCACGCCCGAAAAGACCTGGACCGACTTCGAGCCCCAGATCGACACCGGGATCGACAGGTTGTTGACTACGTGCAGCATCGCGACGGTCACGATGAACGCCAGGAAGAACCAGTTGGCGACGTAGATATGCGGTTCCTTGCGCTTGAAGATCGTGCCGAGGAACACCGCGAGGTAGCCCAGCCAGACAATCGTCAGCCAGATATCGACATACCATTCAGGCTCTGCATATTCCTTGGACTGGGTCGACCCCAGCAGATAGCCGGTGGCCGCCAGCACGATGAAAAGCTGATATCCCCAGAACACGAACCATGCGAGGTTGCCGCCCCAGAGCCGCGCGGCGCTCGTGCGCTGCACGACATACAGCGATGTCGCGATCAGTGCGTTGCCGCCAAAGGCGAAGATCACCGCCGAGGTGTGCAAGGGACGCAGACGACCGAAATTGGCATAGCCTTCCGACCAGTCGAAGTTCAGCGACGGCCAGGCCAGCTGCGCGGCGATGAAGACGCCGACCAGAAAGCCCGTGACCCCCCAGAACGACGTCGCGATGACACCGGCGCGAATGGGGCCGTCCATGTAGGCCCCCTCGTCCGCCGCCAGCCGAGGCTCGTCGACGCGACGCAATTCCCAAAGAAAAAGTCCGCCCGCAACGACCATGATGATCGCGGCATGGACGGAATATGCGAGGTCGCGGCCCCAACTCGCGGCGATTGCCGCAATGAGTGCCACAAGGCCCAGAAGGGCAAGCCTTGTATAAACCATGTCTGTAGATCCCTTGACGTTATCGTCCGGCCACAAGCCGCAGCCGGAGCATCATGGATCGGGGGTGCCACGGATCGGCGGATCGCCGCTTTGACATGGATCAAGATTGCTGCGTTGCAGCACCACATCGCCGGATTTTGCGGGATCTTTCGACCGAACCCGGTGCATCACCGGTGTTTTCAGGGCCAAAGCGCCCGGGCGCGTTACCGGGGCGCCGCTGCGCCCGCGTCGACCAACCGCATCGATGCCCTGGCAAGGTCCGCGCCCAGCGGCCTGCCCGGCAGGCCGAGAAAGGCAAGTCCTTCGTCGATATCGGAAAAGACGCCGATCTGCAGGTCGCGCTTGCCCCTCACGTCGTCCACATAAAATCGCGCGGCGTCGAGAATGTCCTGCGAGGTAGCGATGACAGCCTTGCGTGACGGCTGACGCTGCCGACGGTCCATGCCGGTGATCAGGTCGGCGAACTTCTTCACGTCGGCCCGGGGAATGGCCATCTCGGTCACAAGGCGCAGATCGGCCAGTTCCATCATGCCTTCAACGTAGCTGAGGTCTTGCTCAACCCGGTCAAGAAGATCCAGAACGCACCGCGTCGTGATACGCCCGCGAAAGCGTTTGACGATGATGTTGTCGTCTGGATACGTCTGATACTCGCAAGGCAACCACGCGCCCTCCCGTCATCCCTGTGTCGGGCCAAATCCCTGTATCGGGCCAAATCCCTGTGTCGGGCCGAGAGACGGATAGTTCGGCACCACCACAAGACCTGCAACCGGGATACATCAATTGGCGCATTCGGCGCAGGCTTTTCTTCGACCGGGTTTCGACCCGCGAAGCGCAAGGGATCAGACGATCATGCCGCCGTCGTCATCCTCACCGGACTCCACCACCAGACGTTCGAAATCCGTGATCTTCAGTTCCCGGTTCGAGATCATCTCGAACATGCCGTCCTTGCGCAGCGCGGTGAACTGGCGGCTCGTCGTCTCGATCGTCAGGCCAAGGTAATCGGCCAACTCCACCCGTGACAGCGGGACCTGCAAGGTGAACGTCCCGTCCGGCGCAGCCTTGCCATGCTGCCGGGCCGACCGGCGCGCCAGGCTGACCAGAAAGGCCAGCACCCGTTCGCGCGCCGTCATCCGCCCGAGCACCACCGCCCATTCGCGCGACGCGTCCAGTTCGTCCAGCGCCATCGTCATCAGCCGGGACGCAAGATGCGGCGTGTTCTGCACAAGGTCCTCGAAGGTGCGCCGCTCAAACCGGCACAGTGTGACCTCGCTCACAGCCTCCACATCATAGGGTGAGGTCGCGCGACCGGGGCGGCCGATGAAGTCCGACGGCAACAGCAGACCCACGGTCTGACGCCGCCCGTCCTCGAGCGTGCGCGACATCGTGGCGCAGCCCACGACAATCGACGACAGATGCTCCAGCGTCTGGCCCGCTTCGGCAAGGTGGGCACCGGGTGGCAGGGTGACGTAGGACTTCACCTGTTCGAGAATCGCCATTTCGCCGGGATCGCACTCTGCACAGACTGCATTGTGGCGAATGGGGCAATCTAGACAGGCGGTGATGGGCTTTAGTTGGATCATGGAGAAAAGCTATCAAGTCGGTTGATCTGTATCAATGCAAGATCGGCAGCACTGCGCCGAGATCGGCGGAATGACACAGGACATTCTGCACAGAGCCCTGCTTGAGGCGAAGGTGCCCCGCTACACCTCGTATCCGCCAGCGACACGGTTTTCCGCCGAAGTCGGACCGGATCTGCACGGCCAATGGCTGGCCGCCCTGCCCGCTGCCGAGGCCATATCGCTTTACGTGCACATCCCGTTCTGTCGCAGGCTCTGCTGGTTTTGCGCCTGCCGGACGCAAGGCACCGCGACCGCGGCACCGTTGTCTCGGTTTCTCCAGACGCTCGACGCCGAGGCCGCGTTGGTCCACGCCCGGATCGGGCGCAGGCAACCGGTCGCCGCGCTGCATCTCGGCGGCGGCACACCGACCTTGATGACGCCCGACCAGATCGCCGTGCTTGGACGGACGATGCGGGCGCGTTTCGACATGGATGCCCGGCCCGATATCTCGGTCGAGATCGATCCCTGCGAACTGGACGCCGCGCGACTCGATGCGCTCATGGCGTTCGGGCTGACCCGTGCGTCGATCGGCGTGCAGGATTTCGACCCGCTGGTGCAGAACGCGATCGGGCGGCATCAAAGCCCCGAGGTCACCGCCGAGGCGGTCGACGGCCTGCGGGCCCGGGGCGTCGGGTCGGTCAATTTCGATCTGCTTTACGGTTTGCCGCACCAGACCGAAGCGCGCCTGGCCGCCACGATTGACGCGGTATTGCGGCACCGCCCCGACCGTATCGCGCTTTACGGCTATGCCCATGTCCCTTGGATGGCGCGGCGTCAGAAGCTCATTTCCGAAGACGCCCTGCCCGGCCCCGAGGCGCGCATCGCGCTTGCGGCGCTGTCCCGTGAGATTCTGATCGCCGCGGGCTATGAACCGGTCGGGATCGATCACTACGCGTTGCCGTCGGATACGATGGCCCGTGCCAGCCGTGACGGCACCCTGCGCCGGAATTTCCAGGGCTACACGACCGACGGCGCGGATACGCTTGTGGCGCTTGGTCCGTCGGCGATTTCGCGGCTCGGGCTCGGCTATGCGCAGAACCTCGCATCGACGCGGCACTGGACATCCGCGGTCGAGGCCGGTCGCCTGCCCACGTCGCGCGGGTATGCCATGACGCCCGAAGATCTTCTGTCGGCTGATGCCATCGAGCAGGTGATGTGCGCCGGCAAGGTCGATTTCGCAGCGCTGTCCCGACGTCACGGCCTGTCCTGTACCGCGATGGTGGCCCGGGCCGCGGCTGCGATCCGCGACCTGCCGGGCATCGCCACCCTGACCAACGATGTGCTGGCGCTGTCGGACATGTGTTACGCGCGCCTGCTGGCCGCCCGCATCGACCCGGGTATGGCCGAAGATGTCAGCCAGTTCAGCCTGGCAAGCTGACACGTCTGGTCCCGGCACCGCAGGGCGGTGTTCCCGGTAACGGGCCGCCTGGCTTTCCCCGTGACGGGCCCAGTGACGAATCCCGTGATGTGCCCAATGCTTGCGGCCAGCGATCCGACATCGATTGCAACGGTTCAACGGGCGACCTCCGGTTATTCCGTTTTTTCAGCATGAGACCGGCCGCTCAGAACATGTCGACAGTGCCGTCATTCGGTACGTCGTCATGGCGCCGTCCCATGAGGTTGCTTGACAGTTTCCGCAGTTTGACCGCCGATGCCGCGGCATCAAGGTCGACCAGAACGCCTTCGGGCACCGTATCTGCCACACGGTTGAGAAACCCCTGCAACTCGGCCAGCGTCTGCACCAGTCGGTCGAGGTTCTGCAATGACGCGCTGACCTCGTCCTGACCCTCCGTGCGATTGATCAGCGCGGTCATGCAGTGTTCGACAGACAGGCTCTGTTCCTCAAGCTGGGCCATTTCGCTGGCAAGCCTGCGCAAAAGCTGGCTCAGCGCCACGGCGCCCGACGCGTGATCGAGCCCGTCCTGCAGCGTTGCCCCGGCGCCGTCCGGGTACGGAGCCACCCTCACAGCGGCCCCACCACAGCCTGAAGACAGGCTTTCATCTGCGCGGTATTGAACGGTTTTTGCAGCACGTTGTTCAAGCCAAGCTGGCGACCCGTGGACACGATCTGATCGTCGAGGCGGCCACTGATCAGGATGAACCCGATCTTGGCGGTCCGGGCGTTTTGTCGCAACGCCTGCAACAGCTGAAGCCCGTTGACCTTTGGCATGTTGTAATCCGAGATCACGATGTGACGCGGTTGGGCGTTCAGTTTCTCATAGGCGGCCTGGCCGTCGGCGCAAAAGTCCACCTGTTTGATGCCGATCTCGTCGAGCGCCATCAGAATGAGGCCGCGACTCGTACTCATGTCGTCGACAACCAATACGCTCAGCTTTTCGCGCAACGCCATATTTCAGATTCCTGACTGATTGGGACCGCGCGACCGCGCAGGGCGGCGGAAAGATGTCTTGTCGAATAGTTCCAGGCGGCCCTCGAAACCCGGCCCCAGGCGTTCTGAATGGCCAAGAAACAAGACCCCGTCCGGGTGCAAAACCGCTTCGAGCCCGTTCCAGAGGCGGTCCTGGGTCGCGCTATCCATGTAGATCGCGACATTGCGGCAGAATATCGCATCGAACGGACCGGTGACCGGCCACGGCTCGACGAAGTTGAGATAGCGGAAGGTCACCAGTTGTCTGAGAGGCCCCCTGATCGTAACGGTCTCGGCGCCGTCGCCGACGGGTTCGAACATGTCCGACGCCATGCCGGGGTCCACGGACTCGGCGGAGCGCACCGTGTATTCCCCGGTTTCCGCCCGCGCCAGCACGTCGCGATCGATGTCGGTGGCCAGAATGCGAAAGTCGAACTGGGTCGCATCGGGCATCGCCTTGAGAACGACGGCCGCAAGGCTCCAGGCTTCCTCGCCGGACGCGCATCCGGCGGACCACAGCCGCACCCTTTCACCGGCCCGCGCGCGGTCCATGAGTTGTGGCAACAGCTGTGCGTGGAAGACATCGAAATGAACCGGTTCCCGAAAGAACCGGGTCGTGTTGGTGGTCAGGGCGAGGATCATCTCGTAGCGCTCGGTCTGGGCGGCGGGACTGGCGATCAGATCCGCGTAATCCAGAAAACTCTGCAGGTTCAGCGCCCGCAACCGCTTGGCCAGTCTGGCGACCACCAGGGTACGGTTGGCGGAATCAAGGCGTATGCCCGACGTCTCGTGCAACACCCTGGCGATGCGCCCGAAAGCTGCCTCGTCCAGTTCGGTAGTGAAGGTCGGGATCAACTCAGACATTCAACCTCCGCGCCAGCGCATTGCTTGGGCAACGCAGCATGAACGTCGAGAATTCGTAGCAAGCGCGCCTTTGTGGTGATCACACCGGACAGGAACGAGACGCTGGCATCGTTCAGGTTCGGAACCGACTGTATTTCGGTTTCACTGACACCGAGAATGTCGGACACCGCCGAGACGAGAAAACCTGTCAGCCTCGAACCGTCGGCCACGATGATGATGACGTGTCTGGGGCCAGGCTCGAGTGCTGCCAACCCGAGGCGAGACGCGAGATCGACGATCGGAACGACCGCGCCGCGCAGGTTGATCACCCCCAACACGTAGTCCGGCGCATGCGGAAGCACTGTCGCCTCCGTCCAACCGCGGATTTCCCGGACCAGCATGATATCCATGCAGAAGTCCTGTTCCCCGATGCGGAAGGTCACCAGTTCGCGTCGTTGTCCCTGCACATCGCTTTTCCGACGCTCATGCATATCGCTTCGTGTCTCATGGTTGGCCAGCATCATGTCACGCTCCTACAGGTTGCGGCGGCGCGGTCGGTTCCGGTAACGGCGGTGGTCCGGACCGGGCCCTGTCGCGCATCGTTGCCGTGCGGATTGTTTCCTCCGGGTCGATGATGAGCGCGATCCGACCGTCGCCGAGAATGGTGGCCGCGGCGACGCCGGGGACGCGGCCATAGTTCTCCTCGAGGCTTTTGATCACCACCTGACGCTGATCGCGGATCTCATCCACCGACAGGGCCCATTGGCGACCTTGCTCTGCTTCAACCAGCAGCAGGACACGGTCGTCAGCTTCCCTGGATCCATGCGGATAGCCGAATACGGTACCAAGGTTCACGATCGGCACCATCCGATCACGCACGCGGACAACCTCGGCCCCCTGGGCGAGATGCTCGATCTCGTCGGCCTCGGGGCGCAGCGTTTCGATGATGGCGGTGATCGGGATGACCATGGTCTGCCCCATCACCTTGACGACCATGCCTTCAAGCACTGCCAGCGTCAGCGGCAGCGAAATCGAAATGGTCGTGCCCCGGCCCGGAAGCGAGGAGATGTTGGTCCGACCGCCCAGTTTCTGAATGGCGCTGCGCACCACGTCCATTCCGACCCCGCGTCCCGACAGATCCGTGACCAGTTCGGCGGTTGAAAACCCGGGCTGAAACAGCATGCGATCGATTTCGGCCTCCTGCGGATTGGCATCGGGCGGCAACAGGCCCTTCTGCTTTGCAATCGCGAGAACCTTGGCACGGTTGATACCGCCACCATCGTCGGACACCTCGATCAAGACCCGCCCTGAGCGGTGTTCGGCGCTCAGACGTACGAGCCCTTCTTCGGACTTGCCCGACTGGCTCCGGATATCCGGCTTCTCGAGGCCGTGATCCACGGCATTGCGAAGAATATGCGTCAACGGATCGATCAGCCGTTCGATGACGGTGGTATCGACTTCCGTGGCCTCGCCGCTGGTCTCGAAGCGGACCGGCTTGCCTGCCACGGCCGAAGCTTCACGGACAATGCGTGCCATGCGCTGGAACAACGGTTTCACCGATTGCGCGCGGATGGCCATGACGCCTTCCTGGATCTGCCGCGCGAGGCTTTTGAATTCGTCCAGTCCCGCCGACAATTGCGTCTGATTGGAAAGACCAGCGTCAGCAATGCTCTGACTGAGAAATGATTGATTGATCACCAACTCGCCGACGATGTTTATAAGATCGTCGACAAGACCCAGATCAACCCTGACGGTCGACTTTCGCGACGCTGCGGCAGCGGCCGGTGGCGCAGAGACCGGTGCCGCGGAGACCGGCGCAGGAGAAGGATACTGGCGATCGGGGTCCTTGGGCGGGTCCGGCAGGGGTGCCAATTCAGCCGCGTCCGGAATTTTCGCCGCGCCGCTGGCAGTGTCTGTTAATGGCGGCTTCAAGGGGCTGGTCGCGCCCTCTGGCACGTTCGGTGTATTACCCGCGGGCGGGAGAGGCTTGTCGCTGATTGCGATCTCTGCAAGGGATTCGACGAACTCGAAGACCTCGCGAATATCTGCTTCGGAATATTCCGTCTCGAGCGTCAATCGCCACGAGAGATAGCACTGCGACGGGTCCGGATCGATCGGCAAATCAGCAAAGACCGCTTCGACTTGCAGTGTCCCCATTTCGCCCAGTTCGCGAAACAGATGCACCGGATCATGTCCGTTCGCGAAAAGCGCCGGAGTGGTGGCAAAGCTGATGCGGAAGATCCTTGAGGACTGTCCCGCGTCGCCAAGGACTTGAATGTCCTCGATCGCCCCAGGTGCCGGGTCTGAATCCTCATGGAAGGACAAGGTCAGCGGCGCGAAGCCCGTTTCCGGCAGGGCTGGCGGGTCAATGGTTAATGGTGCCGGTTCGAGCGACGGTCCAGACCCCATCGATGCGCTTTTGTCCGCGTCCGCAGCCGGGGCGACCAGCGCCGCCAGCGCGCCTGCTACCTCTGCTGCGTGCGCGGCATCGGCTGTCAGGCCATCACGCGCGGCGGCTACCAGATTGGCCAAAGTATCCCCGGCGCGGCGCAGGGTGCGCCAATCCGCGTCAGTCGGCATCAGTCGCCCCGATCGCATTTCATCAAGCACCGTCTCGAAACCATGTGCAAACCGGACCAGATCGTCGAGTCCGAACGATGCTGCTCCACCCTTGATGGAATGTACCGCCCTGAATACCGAATTTATCTCCTCCTGATCAGCTTCTGTCGTCAAATCCGCGGACGTGAGGCGATCGAATCCATCATCGAGCGCCTCGAGCAATTCGGCGCATTCCAGAAAAAACATCCACCGCAGTTCGTCGAGGCTGCTCATAACGGCGACACCGAAACGATGCGCCGGATTGCCGATATCAGCTTTGCATCGTCGAAAGGTTTCACGATCCAACCGGTGGCGCCGGATTTTCGGGCCCGTTCCTTCAGGTCCGCGCCGCTTTCAGTTGTCAGGACAAGAATGGGCACGGTTGAATGCTCTGCCCCCTGCCGGATACCATCAATCACGCCGAACCCGTCGAGGCGGGGCATATTGATGTCGGTGATGACCACATCCGGCTTGAACTCCGCAACCTGCTCAAGACCTTCGAGCCCGTCTTCGGCGACCAAAACCTCAAAGCCCTCCCGGCTCAGGCTGAAGCGCAGCATTTCACGTATGGTGCGCGAATCATCGATCGCGAGAATTCGTATTGTCATGACATGTCTCCGCTCGGTTTCGCGCCCGGGCGGGTCGCCAACGAGTCCAGTCCCAGGAGTCGCAGATCGTCCCGCATTGCTTCGGATGCCGCGAGTTCAAATTCGTGCCCGTTGGAAAGCGCGCGTTGACGGGCGGCAAGAAGGAGTTGCGCACACAAGGTCCCCAGGCTTTGCACGCGCTGGCCATCGATTGCGATTCTGCCTTCGGCGGCCTCGACCAGACGTCGGGCAAGCCCATTGGCCATGGCAGTGTCGAGTTTCTCGGGGAGATCAATAACGAGGGTCATGGCAGGTCCTAGAATAGGGTCACATCGCTGTCCGAAACCCTGGATTTTGCGACGGGAACATCAAGGTTGGTGCAATTTTCGACATGCATTAGGCTGGCGCGGCCGGTGCTCGGGCAATACCGGACCCGCCGGGCAATGCGACCGCCCATGTCTTCGGCCACGATGCGGATGTTCTCGGTTTCAAGGAAACGCCGCGCAAATGCGGCATTCTCGGCGCCGATCTGACCCATGCCGCCACTCATTGCCGCGCCGCCGAATACCTTGGCCTCGAGCCGACGTTTGTCGGCGCCGAGTTTCAAGAGCCCGTTTATCAGCACTTCCATCGCATAGAGCCCGTAACGCTCCACGCCGAGAACATCGGTCCCGCCTTCGGCGACAAGAAAATGATTCATGCCCCCGATCCTGGCGACCGGATCATGCAAGCAGGTTGCAACACATGAACCCAACAGCGTCGTGAGGACGACGTCCGCATCTGCCGTGACGCAGTGTTCACCCTGCACCACCAGCACGCTGCGGGCGGTGCTCGGACGCAAGGACTTAAGCGAACTCATCGGACGTCTCGGTGCGTCGCAAAACGCGGACGGGACATTGTCGCGCAAAGCCTGGACCACATCAGAAATCCATCCATTTCGCGGCCTCACCGCTGAGTTGTGAGGCGCTCAGAGGGGCTGAAGAAGTACCGCCTGCGGCTGCAACTCGCGGCGTTTGCGCCTTTGCCGCAGCCCTGGGCCGCGCGGAACTTCCGGTTCGGAAATGCGACAGGGTTTTCACCAGAGACACAGCATCGTTTCGAAGCGCTTCACTGGCCGCGGTGGTCTCTTCGAGCCGCGCTGCGTTTTGTTGCGTAGATTGGTCGAGGTCGTTGACCGACTGGTTGATCTCTTCGAGACTCAGGCTTTGCGCCTGTGCGGAATCCGCGATCTCGGAGACCAGGCCTGCGATCTCCGTTACCGAAGTGACGATCTCCTGTAGCGCCTGCCCCGTCTGACCAACCAATTCCACGCCTTTTTTGACCTGTCCCCCGGAATCGGCGATCAGACCATTGATCTCGCGCGCGGCATCGGACGATCGCTGCGCCAGGGCCCGAACCTCGGAGGCGACGACGGCAAATCCGCGACCAGCCTCTCCTGCCCGCGCTGCCTCGACCCCGGCATTGAGCGCCAGCAGGTTGGTCTGGAACGCGATATCGTCGATGACCCGAATGATCGATGTAATCTGTGCCGACGACCGTGCGATGAGATCCATTGCCGAGACGGTCTGAATCACGACTTCGCCCGAAGCTTCGGCCTTTCTGTGCGCCTCACCGACCACCGAATCTGCGCGCGCGGCACCTGCGGCAGCGGACTTGAGGGCTCCGGTCAGTCCATCGAGTGCGGCTGCTGTCTGTTCAAGGGTCGCGGCCGTACTTTCCGTTCTACGCGACAGGGAATCGGCCGTATTGGTGATGTCACCGGATTCGTTGCGGATGTTCTCCGCACTGTCGGCAATGTCCCGCATGGCGCGCGCGAGGTTTTTCACTGTCTGGTTAAAGTCATTGCGCAAAGCTTCGTACTGTCCCGGAAACGCCTGCGGGATCGTCACCGTCAGATCACCGTCGGACAATTTGCGCAGACCGACGCCGAGTGCATCTACGACTTCGGACTTTTCCGCTTCGGACGCGTCCCGTTCGCGTCGCGCGGCTTCCATCTGCTGTTCCTGATCGGTGATATCAGTGCCAAGGAGCAGGAAGCGCAAGCCGGTGCCATCCTCGTCGCGGATGCACGACAGGGAGCCGTCGATGATACGGGCAGACTGGCCAGCCAGGATCGGAATTTTTCCCAGGTGCGGGTTTCCAGACCGCAGATCCTGCAGGATCGAGTCGACCGAGCGCGCTCTCCCGGTCGACATGGGCGCGATGAGGTCCTGCAGGCGGCTGGCGTCCGTGCTGCTGTCGCTGAGACACTCGGTGAAGCGCGCGTTTGAATGAACGCATTCGCCTGTCATTGCAAACTCAGCCTTGATCTGGATCCGGTCTATCGTGTCGATCAGCGCCTGCTGGCGCCACAGTTCCGTGACATCGCGCCATTCCACGACGAAGCCTGCAACATCGCCGCCTGCATCGGGCACCGCGTGGATTGCGACGACAATGCGCGTGTCATCGAGCTTCAACAGAGTCTCGATACCGTCGGGACCCAAACCAAGCATTCGGTCTGTGATGGCGCCACCGGGATAGAATTCATCCATATGCATGCCGACCACGGACTCCGGATCGAACCCGGAGTGCAATTTGCGAAGGCCGTCCCTGTGGGTCGCAAAGAGCGCTTTCAGCTTCGGGCTGATCTGCGTGATCGAGAAGCCGTGATCGAGGATCATCAGGGCCGCCGAGGTGTTGTCGAGTGCGGCGCTTTTGAAAGCGCTTTCCCGATTGGCGCCTTCTGCCTCTGCCAGATCGTGGCGCAACGCGTCGGCAGCGCGCGCGACCGCGCCGAATTCATCCTTGCGCCCGATCCCATCAGGTACGGACACGAAGTCGCGATCCTGCAACCTTGAGATATCGGCTTGAGCGGACCGGAGCGGACGTATCGCCAATTGCTTGATTGCGATCGTCGCCGCTACCAGGGCCAGAAAACAGACAGCCGCGGCAATCGAAAGTGCCGCGTTGATCGATGCCCGCGTCCTTGCGGCAAGGGCAGCCGCGGACCATTCGGCAACAACCGCGCCGATCACGGCGGCATCCTGACCGAAGTGCAGCGGTGCGGCGGTGAGGTTGCGCGCCAGATCATGCTGGAACTCACCCGTTGCCATCGCAGCCTGTGCGATTTGACGTGCAGGGTCGGTTGGAGGTGCTGTCCCGTAGGCCACCACGTCCTGTTGCGCGTTCAACACCGCGATGTCGCGCAAGGTGTCACCGGAGGTCACGATCACCTCTTCGATCTGCTCCGCGATCGCGTCGATTTTGCCGAACCGCACCGGACCCGCCATCGGCTTGGCGATCAGCCGGGTCTCGGCGCTGGCCTGCTGATCGACCGCATCGTCCACGATCCGGTCCAACTGAGATGTCATCACAAAGGTAAGCGTCGCGACAACGGCAACGATGGCGCACACGATGACCAGCGCCAGTTTCATGAACACAGAATGGACACTGAGTGGAAAGCTCTTGAGCATGACGCGCTCCGCAGGAAAGGACGGGGGGATCAGAACGCTTCGGCGTTCAGACCAAAGGTGGCGGCACCGACTGCGGCACCGGAGACCGGATCGAACAGCGGCAGCGAGACCTGCATCTGGTAGGTCTGGGTCGACTCGTCGAACTCGATCTCGCTGACATGCAGGGTTCCCGGAGCCTTGCCAAAGGTCGCGGAGAACTTCGCTTCGTCACCCTGCCAGTAGTCGGAGGTGAGCGCGCTGATCGCGGCATTCAGACCGACGGCATCCATCACGATGATCTCGGTCAACTGGCCATCGGACTGATCGACCATGTCGCGCAGAACCCCGGATGCCGTGCTGGAAATGACCGGATCAATGGTCGGTCGCGCGGAATGTCCGATCTCGGCCCGCCAGTCATTGTCCATGCCGATGATCGTTTCCTCGTCGAGCGTTGCATGCGCGACATTGCCGGCGCGGATGGCACGCCAGATCTGCGGTGCGCCTTCGAGTTCGGCAAGCGCCCCCATGACGTAGGATGTCGCGGCATCGGAAGCTGTATTGGCGGCCAAAAGAGGCGGGGCAGAGATCGCGAGCGCAATCGAGGCGGCGGAAAGAAGCGGCAGTCTGAACATCTTGGATTCCCATTCGGCAACGCCGGGCCACATCCCGGCAGGACGCTTGCACACTCCCAGCCGAGGTTTAATTTCCGCTAAACAAAATTCCCGCTCCACCGACCCGCATTGATAAAACTCTACCGAAGCGCCCGGCGGTCGGTGCCCGGCGCGTGCGTGATCGACCTGAGAGACACGCCGCAACGCGTTGACCCGCAAAAAGAAATACGCCTTGAACAGCGAAAAAAGGGGCCCCGCGAGGGACCCCAAGTCTTGCCGATCAGGCGCATCGTTTACCGCTCGTTTTGTTTCTGCCTGCGGCTTGATCGGCACCGGAACGCGCGCACGCGCTCCGTGTTGTGGGCCCCGGTTTCTACGGAGATCGCGGTCCGTCGGGGTGCTAGTCCCTGCCCTTCGCGGTGCTGCCTGCCGGCCAGAACCAGCGCAGCACGCGGTTGCGCAAGCCACCGTCCGACGGCCCGCGCGGGTCGTCAGGGGCGCCTGCCCGGTCGCGCGCGCAGGGTTGGTTCGCGATGATGGCGGGATCTATGCGCAGCGGTCTGTCGAGACTGAGCGTGACCCCTCGGCAATTGGCGATGTGAATCCCGTAATCTGCCATCGTCGCGATCCTTCTGTCAGCTGCAGCCGGAGGTCCCGCCGCAGGTGTTGCACTTCATTGACTAGCGCTTTTTCTTGTTGGGTCGTTGGGTCAGTGCAGACGCTGCCGCAGACTTTGCCGCAGGAGAGGACTTTGGGTCTGCCAGTACCTTTCCGGCTGCCGAAGCCGCCTTTTTACCCGTCACTTCTGTGTTCTTCGATTTTGCCATTAGTCGGCTCCGTTACTCACAGGCCATCCCGGATACTTGGGGGAAAGTCCTGTATGTTTCGGCACTCTATTGTCAGAGTTGGGCAATTAAGTCTTTCTGCCTCTATCTGCTCTCACCGAGTGCACTTGATATCGGTGAGAGGAGCGGGGGACGGTGTTGCCGCACTGTTCCCCCACCCTCAATTTCTTAGCTGCAGCCGGAGGTCCCGCCGCAGGTGTTGCACTTCATGCAGGTGCCGTTGCGCACCAGCGTGTAGTTGCCGCATTCGCCGCAAGCCTCGCCCTCATAGCCCTGCATCCGCGCCTTGGTCGGGGCGTCGAGGGTCATGGTCGCGGTGGCCGTCGCGGTTTCCGACTTGAACGAAATCGACGTGCTCGATCCGGTGTCGGGCACCAGCGTGGCCAGCACCGAGGACGCATCGGCCGGTTGCGCATAGCTCATTGCCTGACCGCCCTGCAGCACCACCAGTTCCTGCGGCACGCGCTTGCGCAAATACCCCGAGGAGCTGATCTGCTTGAGCACTTCCAGCGACCGCGATGCGGCACTCTCCGAGATTTCCTTGACGTTGGACACGCCCTCTTCCTCGCCGCGTCCGATATCGTCGAAGGTCGCGCCCTCGGGCTTTACATGGGCCAGATCGGTGCGGTCGAGATAGGACACCGCCAGTTCCCGGAAGATATAGTCGAGGATCGAGGTCGCGTTCTTGATGCTGTCATTGCCCTGCACCATGCCCGCGGGCTCGAACTTGGTAAAGGTGAAGGCATCGACGAATTCCTCGAGCGGGACGCCGTATTGCAGACCGACCGACACCGCGATGGCGAAGTTGTTCATCATGGCGCGGAAGCCCGCACCTTCCTTGTGCATGTCGATGAAGATCTCGCCCAGGTTGCCGTCCGAGTATTCGCCGGTCCGCAGATAGACCTTGTGCCCGCCGACGATGGCCTTCTGGGTATAGCCCTTGCGGCGCTCGGGCATCCGGTCGCGCTTGCTCTTGGCGATCTCCTTGATTACCACCTTCTCGACGATCTTCTCGGCCAGGACCTGCGCCTTTTCGTGGTTCGATCCGGTCTCAAGCACTTCTGCCGCGTCGTCGTCATCCTCGACCAGCGCGGAGGCCAGCGGTTGGCTCAGCTTGGAGCCGTCGCGGTAGAGCGCGTTGGCCTTGGTGCCGAGCGACCAGGACAGCTCGTAGGCGCGCTGGCAATCGGCGATGGTGGCGTCGTTGGGCATGTTGATCGTCTTCGAGATCGCCCCCGAGATGAAGCTTTGCGCCGCTGCCATCATCTTGATGTGGCTGTCCACCCCGAGGAAGCGCTTGCCCTTCTTGCCGCAGGGATTGGCGCAATCGAAGATCGCGTAATGCTCCGGCTTGAGAAACGGCGCGCCTTCGAGGGTCATGGTACCGCAGACATGGTCGTTGGCGGCGTCGATCTCGGCCTTGGTGTAGCCCAGGTGGCGCAAGAGGTCGAAGGCCGGATCGTTGAGCTTGGCCACCGGGATGCCCAGAACCTCGCGGCAGAATTCCTCGCCCAGGGTCCACTGGTTGAAGACAAAGCGGATGTCGAAGGCCGAGGCCAGCGAGGCGTCGATCTTCTCAAGCTGCGCCGGGCCGAACCCGTGGCCCACCAGCGAGGTGTGATTGATGCCCGGCGCATTGCCAAGGGTGCCGTGGCCGACCGCGTAGGACACCATCTCCTCGATCTGGGCCGAGCCGTAGCCCAGCTTTTCCAGCGCGCCGGGCACCGAACGGTTGATGATCTTGAAATAGCCGCCGCCCGCGAGCTTCTTGAACTTGACCAGCGCGAAGTCCGGCTCGATCCCGGTGGTGTCGCAATCCATCACCAGACCGATGGTGCCGGTCGGCGCGATCACCGTGGCCTGCGCGTTGCGGTAGCCGTGCTTCTGGCCGAGCTTCAGCGCCTGATCCCAGGACGACATCGCCAGGTCGACCAGCGACGCATCGGGGCAGTTGTTGTGATCGAGAGGCACCGGCTTGACCGCGAGGTCGTCATAGCCCGTGGTGGCCCCGTAGGCGGCGTTGCGGTGGTTCTTGATGACCCGCAGCATGTGATCCTTGTTGCGCGCATAGCCCGCAAAAGCGCCCAGCTCGCCCGCAATTTCGGCCGACGTGGCGTAAGAGACGCCGGTCATGATCGCGGTCAGGGCACCGCACAGCGCCCGGCCTTCATGGCTGTCATAGGAGAAGCCCATATTCATCAACAGGCCGCCGATATTGGCGTAGCCCAGGCCCAGCGTGCGGAAATCATAGCTGCGCTGCGCGATTTCCCGGGACGGAAACTGCGCCATGGTCACGCTGATTTCCAGCGTCAGCGTCCACAGGCGGGTGGCGTGCATGTAGGTCTCGGCGTCGAACTTGCCGTCGCTGAGGAAGGTCAGCAGGTTCATCGACGCCAGGTTGCAGGCGGTATCGTCGAGGAACATGTATTCCGAGCATGGGTTCGAGCCGCGGATCGCGCCGTCTTCGGGGCAGGTGTGCCAGGCATTGACGGTGTCGTGAAACTGGATGCCGGGATCGGCACAGGCCCAGGCGGCGTGGCCGACCTGCTGCCACAGTTCCCGTGCGCTGATGGTCTTGGCGACCTTGCCGTCGGTGCGGTTCACCAGTTCCCAGGGCGCGTCGTCCTTGACCGCCTGCAGGAAGGCGTCGGTCACCCGGATCGAGTTGTTCGAGTTCTGGCCCGACACCGACGCATAGGCCTCGCTGTCCCAGTCGGTGTCATAGGTCGGGAACTCGATCGAGGTATAGCCCTGCTTGGCGTAGTCGAGCACGCGCTTGACGTAGGTCTCGGGGATCTGGACCTTTTTCGCCGCCCGGATCGCCTGTTTCAGCGACGGATTGGATTTCGGGTCATAGGCACCCTCGACCGAGCCGTCGAAGGCTGCGATGGCCGCGAAGATGCCGTTGAGCATCTGTTCGTGCATCTTCGAGCCCGCGACGATCGACGCGACCTTCTGCTCTTCCTTGACCTTCCAGTTGATGAATTCCTCGATATCGGGGTGATCGGCATCGCAGATCACCATCTTGGCGGCCCGGCGCGTGGTGCCGCCCGACTTGATGGCCCCTGCCGCGCGGTCGCCGATCTTGAGAAAGCCCATCAGCCCCGACGACTTGCCGCCGCCCGACAGACGCTCGCCCTCGGCGCGCAGCGAAGAAAAGTTGGTGCCGGTGCCCGAGCCGTACTTGAACAGACGCGCCTCGCGCACCCAAAGATCCATGATGCCGCCGTCGCCGACCAGATCGTCCGACACGGACTGGATGAAGCAGGCATGCGGCTGGGGATGCTCGTAGGCCGACTTCGACTTGGTCAGCTTGCCGGTCTTGTAGTCCACGTAGTAGTGCCCCTGGCCCGGACCGTCGATGCCATAGGCCCAGTGCAGGCCGGTGTTGAACCATTGCGGCGAATTGGGCGCGGCGGTCTGGCTGGCCAGCATGTGGCGCATTTCGTCGTAATAGGCGCGGGCGTCTTCCTCGGTCGTGAAGTAGCCGCCCTTCCAGCCCCAATAGGCCCAGGCGCCCGCCAGCCGGTCGAACACCTGCTTGGACGAGGTTTCACCGACGCGTTCGGTGGTCTTGGTCGCGGGCTCCGAGCGCCACAGGAACGCCGGCACGTCAGGCTCTTCGACCGGGGTCAATTCGGTCGGCACACCTGCCTTGCGGAAATACTTCTGCGCGATCACATCCGACGCGACCTGGCTCCAGGAGGCGGGAACCTCGACCGCGTCGAGGCGGAAGACGATCGTGCCGTCAGGATTGCGGATTTCCGATGCGGTGGTGACGAACTCGATGCCCGCATAAGCGTCCTGCCCGGCCTTGGTGTAGTGACGATCGATCTTCATTTTGCGCTGCCCCGTTAAAGCGATTGACCCAGTTTTCGTCCAGGTCGAGGGAACGGACGTGGGCAATCGATGCCAGAGACACGTAGGGTGTCCGCCGGCCGGCAGATGCTGCTGCTGCTGTCGCCTGTTTGCCCCGCGCTCTTCCACTAAATCTAGCGGTCCCTGACCCGGTAGACGCTACATTCACGGGCAGGGGCGATTCCGTCAACGTTCATTTTTACAATCGCACCCCATATTTAGTGTTGACCCTGCCAGAGGCCACATCCCCTGCCCTGCCCGATGCGATTCATCCACAGGACGAGGATCAAGCGGAACGGGTTTTACGCAAGTTATGAGGGGAGTTATCCACCATATCTGGTGTGATGCATGAAAAGTGCCCATGTTCCGCGGCCATGGTGCGAGAGCGACACAGGCAAGCGCTTTATGCGTGTATTCCACCCCCGGCACGCCCATCTCCGGCCCGTGCCCGCGCGAATCGCGGCGAAGCGATGCGGGGGACCGGACCACATGCGGGCGCATGCAACGGCAGCCCCGACCGCAACGGCCGTTCCCGGACAGACACAAGATATGGTGGGTGGTCGGGGCGATAGGATTCGAACCTACGACCTACGGTACCCAAAACCGTCGCGCTACCAAGCTGCGCTACGCCCCGAACGATGCCCGTCTAACCGCAGCTTCCGGGTTTGGAAAGCCGGATTATTCCGCCGCGCAGGGCCAGGCGGCCTCGGCGATGGCAGGGTGCTGCAATTGCGCACCGGGTGCGATGCCCAGCGTCGAAGCAAGACCGCCGTTGATCTCGAACACATATTGCGTGCCGGGCGCGCCGGGAATGGCGGTTTCGTCATGCGGGACCGCGTTAGCGTGCACCTTGCGCACGACACCGGTCACGTCGGCGAAGATCATGTCGAGCGGGATCAGCGTGTTGCGCATCCAGAACGCCACGTCGCCGGGCTGGTCATAGACAAACAGCATACCGGCGAACCGGTCCATCTGCGGCACGTTCATCAGGCCCTGCGACCGCTCTGCGGCATCGTCGGCCACGCTGACGCGAAAACTGGCCGTCCCGAAATCGCCGCGCACCGACAGCAGGTCGTCGCGGCAGCCTTGGGCGCTGGCCGCGCCCGCGAAACACAAGACCGCCAGTGCAGTCAGTGCGAAACGGCACTTTCCCATGAATTGATCTCCGTTGCCATGCGACCGCGCTTGCCCTGCACCACGCGCAGGCCGACCGCCTCTCCGGGCATCAGATCGGCAAGGCCCGAGCGGCGCAAGACCTCGACATGGACAAAGACGTCTTCGGTGCTGCCGAAGACATTGGCAAAGCCGAAACCCTTGGACTTGTCGAACCACTTGACCCGCGCGGGCACCAGCGGGGCCGCCGCAAGCTCGGTCGGGTTCATCTCTTCGAAATCGGCCAGCGCGGGAGACGCGCCGTCGGTCGGCGGCTCGATCATGTGCACATCGGTGGCCTGGAACCCGCGCGGCGTTTCCTGCACCGAAATCTCGATCCGCGCGCCATCGGCAACCGAGTTCTGCCCGAAGTTGCGCAAAACATTGGCGTGCAGCAGGATGTCGCGCCCGCCCTCGTCGGAGATCACAAAGCCGAACCCCTTGCCGGGATCGAACCACTTGACCGTTCCTTGAACGCGGGTGTCTCCGGTATCAACTTGCATTCAATCACTCGCCAGTCGGTGCCTCTTTTGGATAGCATGTCGCCATCCGAACGCATCGCCTATTTCAATCAATGCGTGCATTCAACCAGCCCCAACCGCCGAAATTGTACCGATCACGGCGATAGTCTGCCGACGTCCCAACCCGATTGCGCGGATTTTCGACGCCAAACGAAGCGATCATGCAATCTGAAGGCGCCGTCGGCCCAGAATTCGATTTCGACCGGGCGGATTCGGAAGCCGCCCCAGAACGGCGGTCTCGGCGGGTTTGCGCCGAACCTCGCGGTGATCTTGGCGACTTTCGCCATCAACTCGGTGCGGCTGCCAAGCGGTTGCGACTGTGCCGAGGCCCAGGCACCCAACCGGCTCTTGAGCGAGCGCGAATCATAATAGGCATCCGCCTGCGGTCCGTCCTCGCGCTCGGTCACGCCGCGCACCCGGATCTGCCGCCGCAGCGATTTCCAGTGCATGACGAACGCGGCCTTGCCCGCGCCGTCGATCTCGATGGCCTTCCGGCTCTCGTAATTGGTGTAGAAGACAAAGGCGTCGGCCTCGATATCCTTGAGCAACACCATGCGCGCGTTGGGCATCCCGTCCGCATCGACGGTAGCGAGCGCGATGGCGTTGGGGTCGTTCACCTCGTGCTCTCCGGCCTCGGCCAGCCAGTTGCGCGCGATCTCGAAAGGATCGTCCCCGGCGAAAATTCCTGTCCGTTCCGTCATGGTTGCCCCCTTGCCGTCGTCTGGGATGTTTTACACCGCACCGGGCAGAGCCGCCCTTGATGGCGTCTGTCCCGTCACTTAAAGGTCTTGGGGAACACATGTTGTGCGGGGACGGGCGATGTCAAACTCTCTTATGTCGGGCAAGCGCGGGCTGATCATGGGCCTGGCGAACGACAAATCCATTGCCTGGGGCATTGCCAAGGCCTGCGCGGATGCGGGCGCGGAGCTGGCCTTCTCCTATCAGGGCGACGCGTTGAAGAAGCGGGTGGACCCCCTGGCGGCAAGCCTTGGCTCGGATATCGTGCTGCCCTGCGACGTCGGTGACGAGGCCACCATCGACGCGCTTTTCGACGGGCTGAAAGAGCGTTGGGACAGCCTCGATTTTGTCGTCCACGCCATCGGCTACTCCGACAAGACGCAACTGCGCGGGCGCTATGTCGATACCACCCGCGACAACTTCGCCATGTCGATGGACATCTCGGTCTACTCCTTCACCGCGGTGATGCAGCGCGCCGAGAAGATGATGAAGAACGGTGGCTCCGCCGTCACGCTGACCTATTACGGCGCCGAGCGGGTCATGCCGCATTACAACGTCATGGGCGTCGCCAAAGCCGCGCTCGAGGCTTCGGTGCGCTACCTGGCCGAGGATCTGGGCAAGGACGGCATCCGCGTGAACGCCATTTCGGCGGGCCCGATCAAGACGCTGGCGGCCTCGGGCATCGGCGATTTCCGCTACATCATGAAGTGGAACGAGTATAACTCGCCCCTGCGGCGCAACGTGACGATCCACGATGTCGGCGGCTCGGCGCTTTACCTGCTGTCGGATCTGGGCGCGGGCGTCACCGGCGAGACGCACCATGTCGACGCGGGCTATCACGTCGTCGGCATGAAGGCGGTGGACGCCCCGGATATCGAAAAGGCCTGAGGCGCGTGGACGCCGCCCATATCATCGCCTTCAACCTGGCGCTCCTCGCCGCCATGGCCGCACCCGGACCTGCGCTTTTGTTCGCGCTGCGCCAGTCGATCGCGGGCGGGTTCCGGGCCGGGTTCGCGACCGGTCTGGGACTTGCGGTGGCGGCCGCGTTCTGGACATCGATGGCGCTTGCGGGACTGGAGGCGGTCTTCGTGCTGGTCCCTGCGGCCTATCTTGTCCTGAAGATCGGTGGCGCGCTGTATCTCATCTACATCGCCTATACGCTTTGGCGCGACGCGCGGCAGCCGCTTGAAGACAGCGCCGGTCCCGGGCGGCGCGCCTTTCTCGGCGGGATGCTCGTCAACCTTGCCAATCCCAAATCGGTCCTGTTCGCCGCTTCGGTCCTCGTGGTTATCTTCCCTGCGGGATTGCAGCTGGCGGACAAGGCGCTGATCGTCGCCAACCATTTCGCAGTGGAGGTCGCGGTCTACGGCCTCTTCGCGGCGCTGTTGGCCACGCCCCCTGCCCGCGCGGGCTATCTGCGCTTGAAAACCGGCATGGACCGGGTTGCCGCCGCGGTTCTCGGCGCGCTCGGCCTGCGCCTTTTGCTCGACCGATAGGATACTCTGACATGACCGATCTTCTGCCGCATGAAAAAGGCTTTCACGTCAGCTGGGACCAGCTGCACCGCGACGCGCGCGCGCTTTCCTGGCGTCTGCAGGGCAACGTCCCCAAGGGCGGCTGGCGGGCGGTCGTGGCGATCACCCGCGGCGGCATGGCTCCGGCGATGATCGTCGCGCGTGAGTTGGATATTCGCGTCGTCGATACCATCAGCGTGAAAAGCTATGACCACCAGACCCAGACCGAGCCGCATATCATCAAGAGCCCGGACAAGGATGTGGTCGGCGACGGCACCGGCATCCTGATCGTCGACGATCTGGTCGATACCGGCCGCACCCTTGAAGTGGTGCGCGCCGCGATGCCGAAGGCGCATGTGGCCACCGTCTACGCCAAGCCCAAGGGTCGTCCCATGGTCGACACCTTCATCACCGAAGTGAGCCAGGACACCTGGATATTCTTTCCGTGGGACATGGCGCTGCAATACGTCAAACCCTTCCACGGCGCGGACGACTGAGCGCAACCCTTGCGGGGCTTCGGCCACTCGCCTAGAGGTGTGCCGACACGTAATTTCCGACAGATCGAGGAGCCCCGATGGCACTCAAGGCAGGCCGCATTTCCAAAGTCTTCCTGTGGATCCTGATGGGCATGCTGCTCGTCGGGCTCGCGGGGTTCGGCGCGACGAACCTGTCGGGCACCGCGCGCAGCATCGGCGCTGTCGGCGACCAGGAGATCAGCGTCGACGCCTATGCGCGCGGCGTCCAGCAAGAGTTGCGCGCGCTTCAGGCACAGCGCGGCCAGCCGGTCAGCTTTGCCGACGCACGGGCTGCGGGGCTCGACACCCAAGTGCTGTCGCAACTGGTGCTGACAAGCGCGCTGGACTGGGAAGCGGACCGGCTCGGCATTTCCGTGGGCGACGAGATGGTCGCGGCGGAGTTGGCCCAGGTCGGCGCGTTCCAGGGCCCCGACGGCCAGTTCAGCCGAGATGCCTATGGCTTTGCGCTGCAGAACGCCGGGATGTCCGAGGCCGAGTTCGAAGAGGACCTGCGCAACGAGATCTCGCGTACCGTGTTTCAGGGCGGCGTCTTTGCCGGCCTGACCATGCCCCCCGCCTATACCGACGCCATCGTCGCCTACGCCGGTGAAACCCGCGACCTGACCTATGCGGTGCTGACCGCTGCCGATCTCGAGACCGGTGTCGATGCGCCGACCGAGGAAGACCTGCGCGCGTATTACGACGACAACATCGCCGACTACACCACCCCCGAGACCAAGCGCATCACCTATGCCTGGGTCACGCCCGACATGATCCTCGACAGCGTGGACATTCCCGAAGACGTGCTGCGCGACGCTTACGCCGAACAATCCGACCAGTTCAACATGCCCGCGCGACGCCTGGTGGAACGGCTGGTGTTTTCGTCCGACGCCGCCGCCGCCGAGGCCGCCGCCCGGATCGCGGACGGCACCGCGACCTTCGAGGATCTGGTCGCCGCGCGCGGGCTGGATCTGGCGGATACCGACCTGGGCGCGGTGTCGCGCGCCGATCTGGGCGATGCCGCCGATATCGTCTTTTCCGCCGAAACCGGCAGCGTCGCCGGGCCCGCGCCGTCGGGCCTCGGACCGGCCCTCTTTCGGGTCAATGCCGAACTGGCCGCTGTCGAGACCTCGTTTGAGGACGCCGTGCCGCTGCTGCGCGACACGCTGGTGCTGGACCGCGCGCGCCGGGTGATCGAGGCGCAGGCCGAAAGCTTCGACAATGAACTGGCGGGCGGGGCCACGCTCGAGGAACTGGCCGACACCACCGACATGACCCTTGGCAACATCGACTGGACCCGCAACGCCGACGCATCGATCGCGGCATATCCCGCCTTCAACCAGGCCGCCCGCGCCGCGGTGCCCGACGATTACCCCGAGATCATCGAACTGGGCGATGGCGGTGTCTTCGCCCTGCGCGTCGACGGGATCGACCCGCCCGCACCGGCCCCCTTCGAGGCAGTGCGCGCCGAAGTCGAGATCGCCGTGGAACAGGCCCGGATCACCGACGCGCTGATCGCGCAGGCCGAAGCCCGTGCCGAGGCGCTGGGTCAGGGCCAGAGCTTTGCCGACCTGGGCCTGCCCGCCACCACGCTTGCCGCCGCCGAGCGCACCGCAAACCCGGACCTCTTGCCCCGCGGCGCGGTCGCCGCCGCCTTCGACGCCGCCGCCGGGGCCGCCACCGTCGCGTCCGAGCCGGGCCGCGTCGCCATCCTGCGGGTCGATGCGATCAACGCCGCCGATCCCGCGGGTGACGCCGCCACGCAGCTGGCCGCGCGTCTGGCCGAACAGGCCGAGCAGGCCATGGCCGAAGACCTGTTTCGCGCGCTCGCCGCGGACATCCAGACCCGCGCGGGCGTGACGCTGGACCAGAACACGCTGAACGCCGTCAACGCGTCGCTGCAATGAGTGCGGAATGGCTGAGCTGACCCCCTCTTTCGCCGCGTTCGAGGCGGATTACACCGCCGGTCGCAATCAGGTGGTCTATGCCCGCCTCGCTGCCGATCTCGACACCCCGGTGTCGCTGATGCTGAAGCTGACGGGGGCCGCGCGCGATGCCTTCATGCTCGAATCCGTCACGGGTGGCGAGGTGCGCGGGCGCTATTCGATCATCGGCATGAAGCCGGACCTGGTCTGGCAATGCCACGGTGCCGAGGCGCGCGTGAACCGCCAGGCGCGCTTTGACGCCGATGCGTTCGAGCCGATGTCCGAACCGCCGCTGACCGCGCTGCGCGCCCTGCTCGAGGAAAGCCGCATCGATCTGCCCGACAGCCTGCCGCAGGCCGCGGCGGGGCTGTTCGGCTATCTCGGCTACGACATGATCCGGCTGGTCGAACACCTGCCCGACGTCAATCCGGACCCGCTGGGCCTGCCCGACGCGACGCTGATCCGGCCCTCGGTGGTGGCGGTGCTCGACGGCGTCAAGGGCGAGGTGATCGTGGTCTCGCCCGCCTGGGTCTCGTCCGGGCAATCGGCGCGCGCCGCCTATGCCCAGGCTGCCGAACGGGTGATGGACGCGGTGCGCGATCTGGAACGGGCGCTGCCGCAACAGGCCCGCACCCTGGGCGACGCGGCAGAGCTGGGCGCGCCGCGGTCCAACTTCACCCATGAAGGCTACAAGGCGGCGGTCGAGACCGCGAAGGAATATATCCGCGCCGGCGACATCTTCCAGGTTGTCCCGTCGCAGCGCTGGACGCAGGATTTCCCGCTGCCGCCGTTTGCGCTCTATCGCTCGCTCCGCCGCACCAACCCGTCGCCCTTCATGTTCTTCTTCAATTTCGGCGGTTTCCAGGTGATCGGCGCCAGCCCCGAGATCCTCGTGCGGGTCTTCGGGCGCGAAGTCACCATCCGGCCCATCGCCGGAACCCGCCCGCGCGGCGCGACACCCGCCGAGGACGATGCCCTCGAGGCGGATCTGCTGGCCGACCCGAAAGAGCTGGCCGAACACCTGATGCTGCTGGATCTCGGCCGCAACGATACCGGGCGCGTTTCGAAGATCGGCACGGTGAAGCCCACCGAGCAATTCGTGATCGAACGCTACAGCCACGTCATGCACATCGTCTCGAACGTGGTGGGCGAACTGGCCGCGGACCAGGACGCGCTGTCGGCGCTGCTGGCAGGCCTGCCCGCAGGCACGGTGTCCGGCGCCCCCAAGGTGCGGGCGATGGAAATCATCGACGAGCTCGAGCCCGAAAAGCGCGGCGTCTACGGCGGCGGCGTGGGCTATTTCTCGGCCGGGGGCGACATGGACATGTGCATCGCGCTGCGCACGGCGGTCGTCAAGGATGCGAAACTCTATATCCAGGCCGGCGGCGGCGTTGTCTTCGACAGCGACCCCGAGGCGGAATACCAGGAGACGCTGCACAAATCGAACGCCATACGCCGCGCAGCCGCCGATGCTGCGCGATTTACCGGCAACGGCAACAGCTAGGCCCCCCGCGCGCCGCTTGATCTGGCGCATGGGCAGACGCGCGCAGCCGTGCCATACCCCAAACGCGCATCACAACGCAGGAGCACACCAGTGACACACCGCATCAAGACCGCGCTGATCGCGGCAGGGGCGCTTTGCCTGGCCAGTCAGGGCATCGCCCAGGGCACCACGATGGACAGCACCCAGGGCGAATCGCTGTTTGCCCGCTTCTGCGCCACCTGCCACGGCGCGGACGCCACCGGCGGCGGTCCGATGTCCAACCTGCTGACCAAGAAGGTGCCCGATCTCACCACGCTTTCGGCCCGCAATGGCGGCCAGTTTCCGATGCGCAACGTCGTGCATGTTATCGACGGCCGCACCGACATCCGCGCCCATGGCGGGCCAATGCCGGTATACGGCGACATGTTCGATCGCGATGCCCCGCGCAACGAGACCGCGGGCGCGGTGATCGAGGCACGCGGCAATATCCTGTCGCTGGCCTATTACCTCGAAAGCATCCAACGCTAGACCCGCACCCTTCCGACGGTCCTTGTTCCTTCACTTTTCCAGACAAACGCCGGGGTTCGGGGCAGCGCCCCGATCCGTTTGCCGATCCGCCCCGGATCGGCAAGCCAAACATGGGCGCGCCATCGGCGCGCACCACTGCCTGATCCGTCCCGACAGTGCCGCCGCTCAGGCCGCCTCGACGGCGTGGGTGCGGATCCGCTCGATCATCGCGCGCAGCCCGTTCGAGCGTTGCGCCGACAGATGATCGTGCAGCCCCAGCCGCCCCAGTTCGGCGCGCGCATCGACGCCCGGCACCTCGGCCACCGGCAACCCGTCGTAAAGCTTGCGCAACAGCGCGATCAGGCCGCGCACGATCATCGCATCGCTGTCGCCCAGAAAGTGGAACGCCCCCGCCTCGATGCGCGGATGCAGCCAGACCTGGCTGGCGCAGCCGTCGACCTTGGTCGCGGGCACCTTCAATTCGTCTTCCAGAGGAGCCATGTCGCGGCCCAGTTCGATCACCAGCCGGTAGCGGTCTTCCCAATCGTCGAGAAATTCGAAATCCTCGACCACCGCTTCGAATGCGGGCTGTGCCATCCGGGCCTCCTTTCGCCTGCGTCGCTGTCCCTGAGGTAAGAGCGCAAGGCGTCGGCGTCCAGCCCCATGCCGCCGCAGATGGGCTTTTCACGCGCCGGTCGATAGGCTAGTCCAAAAGGAAAGGTTGAGGGGCGCAGATGTCGATCAGAACACCGGTAACGATTTGTCTTGTGGCAGGCCTGGTCCTTGCGGGCTGCGGCAGTCGTCTCAATCCGTTCAACTGGTTCGGACCCGCGCGGTCGGTGCCCGTCGCCAGTTCCGAGGCCACGGCCGAGGTCAATCCGCTGATCCCGGCGCGGCGGGCGGGCAGTTCGATCTTCCGCGCGCAAGAGGCCGCCTATCAGGGCCGTCCCATCGCCCAGATCGCGGACCTTGCCATCGAACGCCGCCCCGGCGGTGCCGTGATCACCGCCACAGGCGTGGCCCCGACGCCGGGGCGCTATGACGCCCGGCTGACCCCGATCGAGATCGACGATACCGCGCGGCTGATCTATTCGCTGGACGCCGCGCTGGCCCCCGGCCCCGCGGGCACCGGCGCCAATGCCCGCAGCGTCACGGTCGCGGTCTATCTGACGGATCAGGAATTGTCCGGCGTGCGCGAGATCGAGGTCCGGGGCGCGAACAACGCGCTTGTCACCCGGCGCTAAAGCTCGATCACCGCGACCTTGCTGCCATTCGCCGACAGCGCGATCAGCCCCTCGCACAGCCGCAGTGCGTCTTCGCCGAAAACCTCGCGCCGCCAGCCCTTCAGGGCGGGCACGTCCCGCGCGCCACCGGCAATCGCATCCAGATCCGCGGTCGGCGCGATCAGCTTCGGCGCCACGCCCGAACTTTCGGTCCGCGCCTTCAACAGCACCCGCAGCAGATCGGCGAGCGCCGGGTTCACCTGCCCCTTGTCGATGCCGTTGACCACTTCGGGCAGGTCTTCGTTCGGCATCGCCAGACCACGCGCCACCGCATCGAGGATGCCCTGTGCGATGTCGCCCTTGCGCGCCTCGCGCAACAGCAGCCGCGAACGGCCCAGATCCTCGAAGGTGGCCGGCTTGGTCGATGCCAGTTCGACCAGCGCATCGTCCTTGAACACCCGGTTGCGCGGGATGTTGCGCGCGATCGCATGGGTTTCGCGGAAGGCCGCAAGCTCGGCCACGATGGCCATGAAACGCGGGCTGGTGTTGCGGGTCTTGACCCGTCTCCAGGCGTCTTCGGGGCGGGTCACGTAGGTTTCCGGATCGCTCAGCAGCGCCAGTTCCTCGGCGACCCAGCGATGCCGCCCGGTATCGCGCAGCTTTCTTTCCAGGAATTCGTATATCTTGCGCAGATGCGTCACATCCCCGAGCGCGTAGTGCTTCTGCGCTTCGGTCAGCGGACGCCGCGACCAGTCGGTGAAGCGCGACGACTTGTCGAGGCTGGCCCGCGCGATGCGTTTGACCAGCGTCTCGTAGCCCACCTGCTCGCCGAAGCCGCAGACCATGGCCGCGACCTGGGTGTCGAACAGGGGCTCGGGGATGACACCATATTCGACGCTGAAAATCTCGATGTCCTGCCGCGCCGCGTGGAACACCTTGACCACCGAGGTATCCCGGAAGAGCGTCTTCAGCGGATCCAGCGACAGCCCCTCGGCCAGCGGGTCGACAAGCACGGCATCTGCCTCTGCATCGTCCTCGCCCGGGATGGCAAGCTGCACCAGGCAAAGCTTGGAATAATAGGTCCGCTCGCGCAGGAATTCGGTGTCTACGGTAACGTAGGGGGCGTCATGGGCGCGGGCGCAGAAGGCGGCAAGCTCTTCGGTGCGGGTGATCGTCTGCATTCTGGCCTTTCTTGCGGTCGATATGGTCCGAGATTACCCGATTGCGTTCGGGGTGCAATGGAGCCGCGCCTCAGAGGTCGAGGCGGGTTCGGTCCCCGGCGGCAAAGCGGCGCAGCACGGCGGGATAGAGGCGGTGTTCCTGTGTCAGCACCCGCGCGGCAAGCGTGTCGGGCGTATCGTCGGGCATGACGGGCACGCGGGCCTGTCCGAGGATCGGTCCGTCATCCAGCGCGGGCGTCACCTCGTGGACCGTGCAGCCATGCTCCGCCTCGCCCGCCGCAATGGCGCGGGCATGGGTGTGCAAACCGCGATACTTGGGCAACAGCGACGGATGGATGTTGATCATCCGCCCCTGCCAACGGCTGACGAAGCCCTCGGTCAACACGCGCATGAAACCCGCCAGACAGATGATATCCGGTGCCGCCTGTTCGAGGCGGGCATGAAGCACATCCTCGAAGGCGGCGCGGTCGCCCGCGAAGGGCACGTGGTCGACATGATCGGCGGCGATGCCCAGGTCGCGGGCGCGGTCCAGCCCGCCGGCATCAGCGCTGTTGGCCAGCACCAGAACCGGTCGCGCCGGATGGTCGCCGGTCATGCTTCGGGCAAGAGCCACCATGTTCGATCCGCCGCCCGAGATCAGGATCGCCACACGCTTCATGCAAGATCGCCCGAATAGCGCACCCCTTGCGTGCCGCCGACATGACCGATCACGTGCACGCGCTCGCCCGCCGCGTGCAGGGCGCGGCGGATGTCGTCGGCGGCGTCCGCATCGACGACCAGCACCATGCCGATGCCGCAGTTGAACGTCTTGAGCATCTCGGCTGTGGCCAGCGCGCCCTGTTCCTGCAGCCAGCGGAACACCGGCGGCATCGTCCAGGCGGACAATTCGATCTCGGCACCCAGGTCATCGGGCAGCACGCGCGGCAGGTTTTCGGTCAGGCCGCCGCCGGTTATATGGGCCAGCGCATGCACGCCGCCCTGACGGATCGCCGAAAGGCAGGGCGTCACGTAGAGCCGCGTCGGTGCCAGCAGGGCCGCACCCAGCGTGCCCTCGCCCCAGGGGCATTTCGCCTCCCAGCCGAGACCCGACCCCGCCACCAGCTTGCGCACGAGGCTGTAGCCGTTGGAATGCACCCCGTTCGAGGCAAGCCCGAGCAGCACATCGCCCTGACGCACCCCTTCGGGCAGCGCCGTGCCCCGCTCCATCGCGCCCACGGCAAAGCCCGCAAGGTCAAAATCGCCCTCCGGATACATGCCGGGCATCTCTGCGGTTTCGCCGCCGATCAGCGCCGTATTGGCCGCCTCGCAGCCCTCGGCGATGCCTTCGATCACTCCCGCCGCGGCGTCGAGGTCAAGCTTGCCGGTGGCGAAATAATCAAGGAAGAACAAGGGCTCGGCCCCCTGGCAGACCAGGTCGTTGACGCACATCGCGACAAGGTCGATGCCGACGCTGTCATAATGCCCGGTATCGATGGCGATGCGCAGCTTGGTGCCCACACCGTCGGTCGCGGCCACCAGCACCGGGTCGGAATACCCCGCCGCCTTGAGATCGAAAAGCGCGCCGAACCCGCCCAGACCAACCATGGTCCCGGCGCGATCCGTGCGCTTCGCGGCGGGTTTGATACGCTCGACCAGCGCGTTGCCCGCGTCGATATCCACGCCTGCATCGGCATAGGTGATCGGGGTCTTGCCATCGGTCATGAAAGGTCTCCGGGCTGTCGGTTGGGTGCTGTTTCCGCACGCGATAGCCCATCGCTCCGCGCCCTGCAACGATGCGCTTGACCCCCCTGCCCGGTCTGCTACTTCGGAATGCGCTGGGGGCCTGTAGCTCAATTGGTTAGAGCAGAGCGCTCATAACGCTTTGGTTGCGGGTTCAAGTCCTGCCGGGCCTACCAGTCTCGCTTTCCGTTATCGTTTTTTCCCAGGCATCATGGACCACGCATCAACAGCGTGGCCCGGAGTGCCGAAAACAAGAACCGAAACGCGTTCTATCGCCCGTGCGGCCACCCGGACCTGTCGACCCCGCGCGCGTTCACTTCCGACACCGCCAGCCCTCATCCTCCATATCGCTCACTGGACCGGTATGGGTGCGGCATGGTGCAAGGATATGCAGGAAATCGTTGCAGCAGCCCCGGAGAACCTTGCCATCCGAGGCGCGGACGATCTTCTCGGCATCGCGCACGACGGCCCCAAACCGCGGCGTCGGCGTCAACCTGCCAGCTTGGCCGCCACTCCCACCGGTCGATTCATTCCCACGCCGTATTTCCATGTCGGATCGCCGCGGTCGCGCCGCCGTTTTGAAGATCTGCTAGGACAACCGGTCGAAATCAGACCGCTTGAGCGGCCCACCGAGGCTGAGCACTATCAACCCGGAACTCTCGATTATCGGTGCCGGAAACCGAAAAGCACGCGCGCAGTCACTGGTGGCCCGGTCGGCGCCCATCTGCCGATACAAATTGCCCGTTCTGCATGATACCTACCCAAAATGAATGCGGTCCGAGGGCGACATGCTCTGAAGCCCCTCGCCTGCGAAAAGGGCGTGGTAAAAGGCCCTCGATGCGCGCATATCGTTCGTTCCGACGACGACGTAGTTCATTTTCATGGGTGTCTCTCTGATTGAATGGGTGGGGCCGACGCTGGCGGCGTGGCGAGGTCTTACACGACGACCACATTACCGCGTTTGTGCCCGGCCTCGACATAGGTGTGCGCCTCGACGAGGTCGGACAGCGGGTAGATCCGGTCCATGACCGGGGCGAGGCGGTCCTGGTCGATCTGGGTCAGGATCTCTGCCAGCATGGCCCGCAGGCGCTGCGGCTTTTCCAGCCCGGCAGCCGCGAACAGGGCGCGTTTCCGGCCCACAGCGGACGAGAGCAGGATCGCGGGCAGCCGCCCCAGCGTCAGGACCGGGCAGAGGTAGCGCCCCGCCTCGGCCAGCGCCGGCCTGGCGGCTGCAAAGGACGCGACGCCCAACGTGTCGAAAATCACATCGTAACCGGCCCCCTTCGGCAAGGCCTCTTCGCTGGTGTAGTCGATTACGCGGGTGGCCCCGAGCGACGCGACAAAGCTGGCGTTGCGGGCGCTGCAGGTGGCTGCCACCTCTGCGCCCATGGCGGCGGCGATCTGCACCGCGGCACTGCCAAGGCTGCCAGCCCCGCCAAGGATCAGCACGCGGTCTCCGTTTTGGACCTGGCCGAGGTTGCGCAGGAAATGCCAGGAGGTCAGCACGCCGTCACACAGGACGGCTGCGTCCTCATGCGACAGGGCCTTTGGTTTGGGCATCAGCACGCCGCCCTCATCGACGCAGATGTGGCTCGCATTGGCGCCGAAGCGCAGCCCGGCCTCGCCGAAGACCATATCGCCCGGCGCAAAGCGGCTGACCTTGACGCCGACCGCGATCACCTCGCCCGACAGTCCTGTGCCGGACAGCCCGTTGCGCGGACGCCGCAGGCCGAGGAAGGCGCGCGCGAACAGCGGTTCGCCCTTGCGCATCATCCCGTCGGCCCTGGTCACGGCTGAGGCGTGGATGCGGATCAGCACCTCGGTCGGTCCGGGCTGCGGCATGGGCAGCGTGACAGGCGTCAGGGTTTCGGGGTGGCCATAGCGCGGGATGTGCCAGGCGGTGCGCGTCTCAGTCATGGGGAACCCTCCGTGGTCTTTGGGTGTGCGCACAGGAATAGAGGTTCCTTCCCGCTCCGAAGAGTGGCTAGGATGGCCCGCAGTGGTTCATAAATGATCCGGGCGGCCATGGATTGGAAATCTCTTCCGGCATTTCTGGCTGTTGCGCGGAACGGTTCACTCCGCGCCGCGGCCGAGCGGTTGGGCGGCACGCACGCGACCCTGCGCCGCCAGGTCGAGGCGCTGGAGGCGCAGCTGGGCACCCGGCTTTTCCGGCGGGGCGCAGACGGCCTGTCCCTGACCGCAGCCGGTCGCAGGCTGTTGCCGCAAGCGCTCGAGGCCGAGGCCGCGCTGCTGAAAGGGTTCAACGCGGTGCAGGGCCTCGACCGGGAGGCATCCGGACGCATCCGTCTGTCGGCCGATCCGATGACGGCGCATTACCTGCTGGCCCCGGTACTGGCCGACTTCGCCGCGCTTTATCCCGAGATCGAGATCGAATTGCGCCTTGCCTATACGCTCGACTCGATCGCGCGGAACGAAACCGATGTCTCGATCCGTCACGCCGCCGCGATCGAGGACGACGCCGTGGGCCGCAAGCTGTTCCCGCTGTCGATCGGGGTGGTGGCGTCGCGCGATTACATCGACCGCGCCCTGCCGGGGGCGGGTCGCAAGGGCCAGGGGCTGAGCTGGATCGGATACGGCAACGTGCCCGAGCTTCTCACAATGATCGCGGGATCGGCCTTTCCCAAAGCGCGCGTGCGCCACTCTGTGCCCGATCCCGAAATGCATCTGCACCTGGTGCGCGCAGGTGCGGGGATGACCTTCCTTGCAACCTGGGTGACATCGGTGTTCCCCGAACTGCAACGCGTCCCGGGCACCGAGCTTGACCAGCGCCGGTCGACCTGGGTGCTGCTGCACGGTGATCTGCGCCGGGTGCGGCGTGTCCGACTCTTCGTCGACTACCTGTGCGACGCACTTCTGGAACGACGCGCGGCGTTCCTGGGATCTTGATGCGACGGGATTCCCGGTGGGACCGGGTCGCTTGGGCAGATCGCTATCGGCCCTCACAGGACCGTTGTGGGTTCTGCAGCGACAGTCGATTCAGAGCCCGAATAGCAGGATGCCAAGGTTTCCCGAACCCGTTCGATCCTGCCATTTGCCGGATGTCACTTAATAAAATATCAACCGCTGCACGCAGTGGAAGGCACCCCCCGTGAAAAAGCGCGCAGCGGATCGGCAAGACGATATCCTGAAGGTATTGAAAACCTGCGACACGCCGATGACTGCCTGTCAGATACTATCGCGCTTGCAGGCAGACGAGCCGGATATCGCGCCGCCGACCGTTTATCGGACGCTCTCGTCATTGCACCCGCCGAGACGTGTTACTGACCCAACGCGGCATAGGGGATGCCGTGTTCTTCGTAGTACCGTATCGCACCGGGATGTAGCGGCGCCGTCAGGCCCTCGGTGGTCATCGCATTGGGATCGAGGCTGCCGAGAGCGGGATGCGCGGCCCGGAACTTATCGATATTGTCGAACACATGCGCGACGATCTGGTAGGCTGTGTCCTCATCCAACTCGGCAGAAACCACCGCAGTTGCTATGACGCCGAAGGTGTTCACCGTGTCGGGGTTCGAGCTGTATATGCCCCCCGGGATCTCGGTGCGCGCGTAATGCGGTGTTGCCGCAATCATCGCGTCGATTTCCGGCCCCGTGACATTGACGATCTGCGCGTCACACAGTCCGGTTGCATGAGCGACGGACGGATTTGGGTGTCCAACCGTGTAGACGATGGCCTCGACGCGGTTGTTGCACAGCGCGAATGAATGCTCGGACGCATTCAGTTGCGTGCTGAGGGCGAAATCGTCGACCGACCAGCCCATGGCCTGCATCACCGCTTCCATGGTGCCGCGCTGCCCTGAGCCGGGATTTCCGATATTGACGCGACGTCTGACCAGATCGCTTAACGACGCGATGCCGGAATTCTTCCGAACCACAAGGGTGAATGGCTCGGAATGAACCGAAAACAGGGCCCGCAGGGACTCGTCCGGACCCGCCGCCGCAAAGGTCCCTTGGCCGTGCACGGCAAGCGCCTGAACATCGGATTGGGCGATGCCGACATGCAGTTTTCCGGCCCGAACGGCCATCAGGTTGTTTGCCGACCCGACGGTCGAATAGGACTTGCAATCCAGACCCTCGACCGGATCGGCTTTTTTGATCAACCGGCAAATCGCGCGACCGACCTGGTAATACACACCCTGCGGCGATCCCGTGCCGATGGTGATCTGTTCGGCTGAAAGCGATGACGCCGCGGTTGCGATCATGGCGGTCGCGGCCAGCACCGAGGTCTTGTTCAACAGCACTTTTAACATTGAGGTCCATCCTTCACTAACTAATATCGAGGTCCATCCTTCACTAACGAGGCCATGCAATCCGCCACGTCCCTCCGGGGCGCGGGTATTGCCAAAAGCCGGAAGCGGCTTGACCAGTCATGTCGTCAGTTCAGGCCGCGCCGCTGCCTTGGCAGCACACGCGTCGGATATTCCGGTCACACGCGCTCACGCAGTCAAATCCAGGATCATCGCTGTCAATCACAGCTCCTGACTGATGCACACGGCTCGTGCGGGGACCATACCATAAAATTGCGTCGAGCCGGGTGAAAATCCGACCGGGCACCGCGCATCGCCCTTTCGGCGGCGGGTTGCGCCATCCCCGGGGCCGCCAGGCCTCAGGTGGCCGGGACCGGGTCCTCGCCGACCGACCGCAACAGCGCCGCGGCAACCAGATCGCCTGTCACGTTGACCACCGTCCGGCACATGTCGAGCAAACGATCGACACCGAGAATGATCACCATGCCCTCGACCGGAATGCCCATGTTCGTGGCGACGCTGACCAGAATGGCGATGCTGACACCCGGGGTGCCGGGCGCGCCGATGCTGGAGGCCACAAGCGTGCCGACGACCACGGCGATCTGCAGCGACGTCAGGTCCACACCGGCAAGCTGCGCCAGAAACAGAATGGCCACCGCCTGATAAAGCGCGGTTCCGGCCATGTTCATCGTCGCCCCCAACGGCACGACGAGGTTGGCGATGTTCTCGGGCACGCCGATCTTGCGCGCCGACTGGATCGTCACCGGCATCACCGCCGAAGAGCTTGACGTCGAAAACGCCAGCAACAGGTTGCTGCCGGCAGCCCGCATGAAGCGCATCGGCGTGATCCGCGCAAAGACAAGCGCGATCAGAAGGTAGAGGCACAACAGCACCGCAAGCCCGAGCAGAACCGTTCCCACATATCCCGAGATGCCGATCATGGTTTCAAATCCCAGGCGCATGACAAGCTGCGCCATCAGACCGAACACCGCGAAGGGTGCCAGAAACATCGCCCATTTCACGATGTTCATCGAGATCGACAGCAACGCGTCCATCAGGGCCAGGAAGGGCCGCGCGCGACCGGGCTGCACCTGCGTGACCGACACGCCGACCAGCAGGGCCAGCACGACAACCGCCAGCATGTCGCCCTGAACGATCGATGCCGTGGGGTTCGTCGGCAGAATCTCGACGATCAAATCCGGCAAGGATACCTGAGAGGCCGGGACCGGCACATCGGATGCGTCGTCGGTCAGGGACGGCGCATCCTGCGCGGATGCCCCCTGGGACACCCCGGCAAGCCCCACGCCGGGCCGCAGCCACTGGGCCAGCGCCACCCCGATCATGGCGGCCACTGTCGTCGTCGCGAGGATAAAGGCGGCAAGCCGCAATCCAACCGACCGCAACTCGTCGCCGGACCCGGCCCCGGACAGCCCGCCGACGATGGACGAAAAGATCAGCGGCACCAGCACCATGGCGATCAGGGCCAGGAAGATGCGCCCCGGCAATGCCAGCCAATGCCCGACAACCTCGGCTGTATCGGGGTAGATGAACCCGGCGGGTTCGCTCAGCAGCAAGCCAAGGCCAAATCCCAGCACCATTCCAAGCATGACCTGTGCCCAGAGCCGGGACGTCATCCAGACGCGCAGTTTGAAACGCTGTTCCGAGATCCGCATCGTGGTATCGAGTGTATCGGCTGGCATGGCTGGGCCCTCAAGTGATCGGATGTCGGGGCAAGGCCGCAGCGGCCCGGGGCAGGCGTCGACCTGCGCGGGATGCGCGCACCTGCGCGCCTCGTCCGACGCCGGTGGTAATTCATCGTTAAGGCCGGACCGCAAGTCACCTCAGACAAGAAATATCGCCTGTGATCGGCCCTTACCTTCCGTCATCCTCGTGCGGCCAATGCCGGGTCGACGGGGAATGCACGGGATGGCGCCCACTGTCGTCGCGTGAGCCATTCCTGCGTGGCACAGGGACACCCCCGCCAAGGCCGCAAACGGACAAGGGCACGCGCCCCGGTCCTGGGATTGCCAAAGGACGGCAGGCGTTGCGCATACCGCGTGATTTGGATCAAGGCCCTTGGTCGAGAGGCAAATTATCATCCAAGGGCGAATACGGGGCCGGGGCGCATGCGGTAATCCGACGATGTCCGGTCGCGCCAGCAAAGCCCGTTGTCGAAACTGCAGACCCCGGCGACACCTGGGGGCACACAAATCCAGAGGACCCCTTCATGAGATCCATGTTTATGGCCGCCGCCTGCGGGCTGCTCGGTCTGCCTGTCGCCGTCACCGCCAACGATTCCGCCGCGGTGCTCGAGGCGGGCGGCCTGCGCCTCGTGCGCGATGTGCCGGTCGAAATCGTCTCGGAAGAGTTGTACCTGTCGCCGTCGAAGATCGATGTCAGCTATGTCTTCCGGGCCGCCGACGACATCGGGTTTTCAACGCTGGTGGCCTTCCCGCTGCCGGAATACGACCTGGCGTGGCTGGGTGAAAGCGTGCTTGGCGGGGCGGGCGACACGGTGCAGTCGCGCAGCGCCTTCCGGGTCTGGGTCGATGGCGCAGAGATCGTCCCGCAGCTCGAGGTCAAGGCCATGCGCAACGGGATAGATGTCACGCAGTTCCTGCAGAATTACGATGTGCCCATCGGCTCGCTCGACTACGACGCGATTACCGCCAGCCTGCGCGCCCTGCCGCAGAACGCGAGGCAGTGGGCCGAAAAGGCCGATATCGTGCGCTGGTATGATGGCACCGAGCCTGAGCCGCGATGGACGATCAAAGCCGCCTATTTCTGGGCCGAGGATTTTCCGCCGGGACAATCGGTGCATGTGCGGCACAGTTATGTCCCGATCGCCGGGCAGTTCTTCGTCTATGACCCCGCCAGTGGCGAAATCGATCCGGCGGATCATTGCATGACCGAGGCCGAACAGGCCGGACTGCGCAACCGCATCGCCGCCTCGCAGATGGGCGCGGTGGTGGCCACACAGGTGCGATACGTGCTGACCACGGGCGCGAACTGGCAGGGTCCGATCGGCAGCTTCAAGCTGATCGTGGACAAGGAGGACCCTGCGAACATGGTCAGCCTGTGTGTCGACGGTCTGAAAAAGACCGCGCCCACGCGCTTCGAAAAGACCGTGCGGGATTTCGTGCCGCGGGGCGATATCGACGCGCTGTTCATCAGCGCGCTGCAATGAGGCCGGCCGGTTCCCCCATGGCGCGGGCCTTGTGGACCCGCCCGCAATCGACCGCCCGAAGCGTCCCCGGCATGCCGCGGCCTGCCCTGCGCCTCCGCCCCTGGTTCAGACCTGCCGCGATGACACAGGTGCTGCTCTCTGGCCTCTTGCTGTTCGCATCCCCGGCGATGGCGCAACAGGTCACGCTGGCCGACAAGGACGGGTACGCGATGGGTCCGGGCACCTGGACCTGCGACAAGGCCGTCGCGGTCGCCATGAGCGATGGCGGGCAGGACAAATCGGCGCTGATCGGCTGGATCCTGGGCGCCTGGAGCCTGTCGACCTTCATCCGGGCGCCTGCGTTCAGCGACACCATCGAGCAGGTCGGCGGGCAACAGATCTATATCGAGACGATCAGACAATGCGAGGCCGCGCCAGCGGATGAACTGCTGCATCTGGTGGTGCGCGCGATGATAGACAACACCGGATCGGACTGAGGACCATGGCCATGGCGACGTTCAGACCCCCTGTCGCGGCGCTTTTGGCGCTGCTGGTGCCTGGTGGGTTCGGCCCGTCCGCCAGCGCGCTCACACCACCGATGGCCTGCCGGTTCGTGCCCGAACTGGGGCGGTTCCTCAACCCGGATGAAGCGGAACCTCCGACCGCCCAGTCGGTCCTGCCGGATACCTTTGCCAACGGCATCGTCTATTTCGAGGTCGCGGACCTTTATGGCACAGGCGACCGGTCCCGCTGGCTGGTGGTGCAACAGTGCGGGACACCGGCGGGGCTCGTGTTGCAAATCGATCCCGGCCGCCCTGCGCTGCGCGCCCGGTTTGACGAAATGATCTTCGGCACCGCCCCTTACACCTTGCGCCAGATCGCGGCGGCCATGTCCGACATGGGTGGGCAAGTGCGCCTTGGAAAGATCGACCTCGGATCCTGTCCCTGCGACCATCAACGCTTTTTCTACGGCAGGTGAGCCGCGCGCCCGCGCGGCCATTCAGGCATCAAGGCGACAGCCCGCATCGTCGCGCCACCGGGTCCCCCTGCGCAGGATCGTCACGGCGCACCCTCTTCGGTCCAGCGGCGCACATGGGTCATGTGAATGTCGAACAGATCGAGCGCCCGACCGACGGATTGGTCGACCATTTCCATCAGGGTCCTGGGCTTGCTGTAGAAGGCCGGGACCGGCGGCATGATGATCGCCCCGTTCCGCGTCGCCTGGTCCATCAGCGCGATATGGCCCGGATGCAGCGGCGTTTCGCGGAACATCAGCACAAGGCGGCGGCGTTCCTTCAGGCAGACATCCGCCGCCCGCGGGATCAGCTCGCCGGCGTTGCAGGTGGCGATATTGGACAAGGTCTTGACCGTGCAGGGCGCAACCAACATGCCCATGGTCTGAAACGAGCCCGACGACAACGACGCCCCGATGTCCTTCTGGTTGTAAAACACATCCGGCAAGGCCTTCATCTCGGCCTGCGACATGTCCACCTCGTCTTGCGCGGTCCGGAAGGCAGAGGGCGATATGATCGCGTGGGTTTCGATATCCGGCACCGATTTCAGCAATTGCAGGGCCCGGATGCCATAGATCACCCCGGAGGCACCGGTTATCGCGATGATGAGCCGCTTTTTTGGGCCGGATGCCTTCATTTCCCCGCCTCCCGAAGCCGGTTCCAGACCCGACCGGGCGTGGCTGGCATATCCAGGTGATCGATGCCTTTTACCGATAGAGCATCGACCACCGCGTTGATGCAAGCGGCCAGCGCCCCCACGGTCCCGGCCTCTCCGGCGCCCTTGGCACCGAGCGGGTTGGCCAGGGTCGGGACCGGGTGGCTCGATACCCCGATGGCGGGAAGGTTGTCACATCGCGGCATGGCGTAGTCCATGAAACTCGCCGTCAGCAGCTGCCCGGTCTCGGGATCGTAGGCGATGTCCTCCATCAGGGCCTGGCCGATGCCCTGCGCGACACCACCCGCGATCTGGCCCTTGACAAGCATCGGGTTGAGCACCGTGCCCACATCATCGACGACGCAGTACCGGTCGACCCGGACCTGTCCCGTCTCGGGGTCGAGCACAACTTCGCAGATATGGCAGCCATTGGGGAAGGTCGCGCCCCGGGCGCTGGCATGGACGTCGATGGCCACATGCGATTTCGAATGCGCCATGGCTTCGAGAAAGCTGACCGCGCGACCGTCGGACGCCGTGAAGCGCGCATCCGCGAAGGTCAGGTCCGCCTCGGGAACCCCAAGCATCCCGGCGGCAACGGGCCGGGTCCGGTCGATCGCCACATCCATCGCTTGCCAAAGGGCGGTCCCCGCCGCGGTCAGGCTGCGCGAACCGAAGGTTCCGGTTCCCTTCGCCACCTTCCCGGTATCGCCCGAAACGAACTCGATCGCCGCCGGATCAAGACCGAGCCGGTCACACAGAAGCTGCCGGAACGCCGTTTCGTGCCCCTGCCCCGCGCTGCTGGTGCCGACGACGATGCGCCCGCTGCCCTGCGCACCGACCGACAGTTCGGCATATTCCGGATGCGGCTTTCTGACCGGGCCACCGGCGATCTCGATGGGCAGGCTGATGCCGATCCCGCGCAGGTGGCCCCCGGTCTCGGTCGCCGCCCGACGGTCCGCGAAGCCGTCCCAATCCGCAGCCTTGAGGGCGCGGTCGAGAACGCCCGCGAAATCGCCGCTGTCATAGATCCAGCCGAGCGGTGTCTCGTAGGGCATCTGCGACGCCGCGATAAGGTTCCTGCGCCGCAGGTCGACCCGGTCGTGGCCGGTCTCGGCGGCGGCGATATCGAGGATCCGCTCGATCATGTAGGTCGCTTCGGGACGCCCCGCCCCGCGATAGGGGGCCACGTGCTGGCAATTGGTGAACAGGCCATCGACGACAACATGGATCGCGGGCGTCGTATAGACCCCGGCCAGCCCCGCGAGGTTGGCAACCGGCGGATGCGTGGTGGCGAACCCCATGCAGGCACCAAGTCCCGCGACGATATGCACGTCGAGCGCCAGGATCCGCCCCTGCCGATCAAGCGCAATCGCCACATCGGCCCATTGATCGCGCGCATGCGCATCCGACAGGAACGACTCGGTGCGCGTGGCCTGCCACGACACCGCCCGCCCGGTACGTCGCGCCGCCCAGAGCGCCAGCGCGTATTCCACGTAGCCCGCGTTCTTCATCCCGAACGACCCGCCGGTGTCCCCTGTCACGACGCGGATGTCCGCAGCCGTCACGTTCAGAACCGGCGCGAGGTCCGAGGCCACGCGATGCGGCGTCTGGCTGCCCACATCAAGCGTGTATCCGCCGTCTTCATCGTAGCGCGCGACCACGGCGCGGGGTTCAAGCGCCACCGCCGTCACCCGGTTGATCCGCATCCGCGCGCGGGACACATGGGCCGCAGCCTCGAAGGCACGGGCCACCGCATCGCCATCGCCCTTTTCGACCCGAAAACACCGGTTGTCCGGCAGATCGGGCCAGACCCGGGGCGCGCTTTCCTTCAGCGCCTCCAGCGGGTCCACCACCGCCGCGCGGTCCGTGTAATCCAGCACGATCGCATCGACCGCGTCTTCCGCTTGCACGCGCGTTTCCGCCAAGACCACCGCGACCGGGTGGCCCACGTATTGCAGCAGTCCGGTGGCCAGCGGCCTGACCTCCGGCAGCGGCATCTCACCGCCATCCGGTCCGGGATGACGCAGCCGGGGCAGGATCAGGCCAAGCCCGTCTTCCACCTGTTCATCCGGGGTCAGAACCGCGATCACGCCGGGCATGTGCCGGGCCGCCTCTGCGTCGATGCCCAGAAGCCGCCCCGCGGCAACGGGCGACCGCAAGACCACCATCTCGAGCCCCGACGGGTCCCGTCGATCCGCGGCATACGCGCCCTGGCCCTTGAGAAACCGGTCATCCTCGACCCGAGCTTGCGACCTGCCGATCTTCCACATGTGCTTCGCGACGCTCCTTCCGGCAGGGGCCATGTCCAGTCGACCGATCGCGCTGCAATCGGCCACTTGAAAATCATACTGTCATACACTAATACATACAGCAATAGGATCAAGTCGGACCTTCACGCCATGAGCGAGCATGAAAACGGCAGGCAGGACGCCCCGGACGCCGCACCTGCCCGTGCCGGTCCCTGCACCGAATTGCCCGACGGATGGGCCTATGACGCGGCCACATCGGGGATCGGCACGCTCTCGGTGGACCTTTTCCGCAACATCGGCAAGCCGTTGAAACGGCGCGAGGATCGTCGCCTTGTGACCGGACATGGCCGGTTCACGGACGACTTTTCGGTGGCCGGGCAATGTTATGCCGCCATGGTCCGCGCGCCCTACCCGCATGCCCGGATCAGGGGGATCGACAAGACCGCCGCGCTGGCGATGCCCGGCGTGGTCGCCGTCCTGACCGGGCAGGACGCGATGGCGGACGGGCTGGGCCCGATCCCCCACAACCCGGTCCCCTCGACCCGGTTCGATGTCAAACTGCGCGCGCCGGATGGCAGCATGCCGTTCATCGGTCCGCACCTTCTGCTGCCCACCGACAAGGCGCGCCATGTCGGCGAAGCGGTGGCGATGGTTGTGGCCACGTCCCGGGCCGCCGCGGAAGATGCCGCCGAGCTGGTGGAAATCGACTGGGAGGAGTTGCCACACGTCTCGGACAGCCTCGATGCGATCAAAGACGATGCCCCCAAGGTCTGGGACGCGGTCAGCCGCAACACGCTTGTCGACAGCGAGTTTGGTGACAGGGCATCGGTCGATTCGGCGTTTTCGACAGCGGCCCACGTTGCCCGCGCGACATTCCACATCAACCGCGTCACCGCCGTCACGATGGAGCCGCGCGCGGCGCTGGCCGACTACGACCCCGACACCGGTCGCTCGACGCTTTATGCAGGCAGCGGGGGGGCGGTTCGGCAAAAGCATGAACTGTCGCAGGTGCTGGGCATCGACCCCGAGGACCTGCGGGTGCTGTCCTACGACGTCGGCGGCAATTTCGGGGCGCGCAACCGGGTCTACGTGGAGTTCGGCCTGGTTCTCTGGGCATCGCGTCGCCTCAAGCGGCCGGTCAAGTTCACCGCCACCCGGTCCGAGGCGTTTCTGACCGACTACCAGGGGCGCGACCTGCACACGCGCGTCGAACTGGCGCTTGATGCGGACGGCAAATTCCTGGCGATGCGGGCGGACAACATCTCGAATGTGGGGGCGCGCTGCGTGTCGCTGTCGCCGCTGTCGAAAGGGTCGGGGCTGATTACCGGCTCGTATCACATTCCGCACGCGCATCTGCGGGCCCGCGCGGTGTTTACCAATACCATGTGTACCCAGGCCTATCGCAGTTCCGGGCGGCCCGAGGTCACCTATGCAATCGAGCGGCTCGTGGATATCGCCGCCGAAGAGATGGGCATAGACAAGATCGCCCTGCGCCGCCGCAATCTGATCCCGCCCAGCGACATGCCCTACCGCAACGCTTCGGGGTCGATCTATGACAGCGGCACGTATGAAGCCAATATGGACCGGGCCATGGCGATCTTCGACTGGAGCGCCATCGACGTCCGCCGTGCCGATGCCGAAGCGCGCGGCAAACGGCTTGGCGTCGGGCTTGCCAACTATGTCGAAAGCTCCATCGGATCGCCGAGGGAACGGGCCGAGGTCACCGTCGCACCCGACGGTCAGGTCGAGGTCGTCATCGGCACGCAGCCCTCTGGCCAGGGGCACGAGACATCCTTTGCCCAGGTCGTCGCGGACATGTTGCAGACACCGGTCGAACAAGTGCAGATCGTCATCGGCGACACCGACAAGGTCAGCATCGGCGGCGGATCGCATTCCGGCCGTTCCATGCGGCATGCGGGCACGGTGATGGCCATGGCCTCGGCGGATCTGCTTGCCAAGGCGCGAATGATGGCCGCCGAGCGGCTTGGCTTCCCGCCCGAAGAACTGGACTTCGAGGATGGGGCCTTTTCGCACCGGGAGTCGAACCAGAAGGTCACGCTGGCCGACCTCTCGACCCCCGAAGAGCCGCTGTTCGCGGCCCGCACGAACGAGATGCACGCCCCGGTCTTTCCGAACGGCACCGCCATCTGCGAGGTCGAGATCGACCCCGTCACCTGCCAGATCGCGGTGACGCGCTATGCCTCGATCGACGATGTGGGCCGCTGCATCAACCCGCTGATCGTACATGGCCAAAGCCATGGCGGCATCGCCCAGGGCGTCGGTCAGGCGATGTGGGAAAACTGCCCGATCGATCCGGATTCGGGTCAGCCCTTGGCCGGATCGCTGATGGATTACGGGCTGCCGCGCGCGGACAGCGTGCCGTTCTTCGACTGCGAAATCTCGGAAGTGCTGTCGCCCACCAACCCGTTCGGCGTCAAGGCGGGCGGCGAAGGCGGCACGACGCCCGCACTGGCCACCGTGACGCTGGCCGTGCTCGATGCGCTGCGCCCTCTCGGCGTGCGGGATATCTCGATGCCAGTCACACCGGAGCGTCTGTGGCAGGCGCTGTCCGCGACCTCTGCCCGCTCGTGAAAGGAGACCCCGACAGCATGACCCATGCGCAGCACAAGACCCGCGTCATCGCCTTTCCCGGCGCGCCGAACCTGCCCATCTTCGCCGCCCTGGAAGAGGGGTTCTTCGACGCCGAAGGCGTCGCGGTCGAGATTGAACTGACCCCGTCGAGCATCTATCAGGCCGAACAGGTGTCCGCGGGCGCATTCGACGTGGCGATGACGGCGTTTGACAATGTCGTCGCCTATACCGAGGGGCAAGGCGCGGCGGGACCGGACGTCGACCCCGATTACGTCGTGGTGATGGGGGCCACGCAGCTTGAACTCAGCCTGATCGTCGCGCCGGATGTGACGCGGTTCGAGGACCTGCGTGGGCGCTCCATCGCGCTCGACGCCAAGGATACCGGCTTTGCCTTCGTGCTGACCGAGATGCTCGAACGCGCGGGCCTGTCGAAAAACGACACCGACTACGTGGCCGTGGGCGCAACCCCCCAGCGGTGGCATTCGGTGCAGGCGGGCGCGCATGCGGGCACCCTGACGATCGAGCCATTTACCACCCTGGCGACGCGGGCGGGCTTCAACGTCTTGCAGAAATCGACCGACATCCTGCGCTCTTATCAGGGCGGCGTGATGGCGGCCAATCGCGGCTACTTGCGCGACCACAAGAACGCCCTTGCCGCCTTCATGCGCGGATACCTGACAGCGCTGGACTGGGTGCGCGACCCCGCCAACCGCGACGCCGCGGCGGCGCATCTGCAAAAGCACATGCCCGCCATCAAGCCGCAGGCGGTGGCTCCGGTGATGGCCAGCCTGCTCGACCCGACATCGGGGCTGACCCCCGGCGGCGATATCCTGCCCGAGGGAATGGCCTGCGTGCTCGACCTGCGCAGCCGCCACGGGTCGGGCGGTCGCGTGCTGTCCGGTCTCGATCGCTACCTCGACCTGTCGCTCCTCGAGGCCATTCGCAACGAGGCCCGGGATGAGTGACGTCACCATAACCGTCAACGGCCTTCCGCGTCACGCCGACGTCGAGGACCGGACCTTGCTGGTCGACTTCCTGCGCGGCGAGCTTGCCCTGACCGGCACCCATGTCGGCTGCGATACCTCGCAATGCGGGGCCTGCACCGTCATCCTCGACGGGCAATCGGTCAAGAGCTGCACGGTGCTGGCGGTGATGGCCGATGGCGCCGAAGTGCGCACCATCGAAGGTCTGGCCGATGGCGACACCCTGCACCCGGTTCAACAGGCGTTCTGCACGCAGCATGCCCTGCAATGCGGGTTTTGCACGCCGGGGATGATCATGGCCGCGGTCAACATCCTCGACCGGTACGGCACCGATGTGGACGCGACACTGGTGCGCCATCAGCTCGAAGGCAATCTTTGCCGCTGCACCGGCTACCACAATATCGTCAAGGCGGTGCTTGATGCCGCGGAGCAGATGAAACGCGCGGCGGAGTAGTACGACGATGATGTATGCCTTCACCTACCACCGCGCGACGACGCTGGACGATGCCCGCGCGGCGTTCGACGGCGCCGAGGATGCGACCTATCTGGCTGGCGGTCATTCGCTGCTGCCGACGATGAAGAACCGTCTGGCCGCCCCCGACCGGCTGGTGCACCTGTCCGGGATCCCGGACTTGCGCGGCATCCAGCGCGACGGCGACCGGCTGATCATCGGCGCGGCGGAAACCCATGCCGACGTGGCGGCCTCTGCCCTGGTGCAAGAGACGATCCCGGCGCTGGCCCGGATGGCGGGCTCGATCGGCGATCCCCAGGTGCGCCACCGTGGTACCCTGGGCGGATCGGTCGCCAACAACGACCCTGCCGCCGATTACCCGTCCGCAGTGCTGGCGCTGCGCGCGACGGTCCACACGACCGCGCGGCAGATCGCGGCGGACGACTTCTTTCAGGGCATGTTCACAACCGCGCTCGACGCGGGCGAGATCATCACCCGCATCGCTTTCCGGGTCCCCGACAGCGCGGGATATGCCAAGATGCGCAACCCGGCGTCGCGTTATGCGCTGGCGGCAAGCCTTGTCGCGCGATACCCCGACGGCGTGCGGGTCGCGATCACCGGCGCGGGCAACGATGGCGTGTTCCGGTGGTCCGAGGCGGAGGCGGCGCTTGACGGGTGCTTCGAAGAGGCCGCGCTTCGGGCGCTGCGGATCGGCACCGGGACCATGATGTCCGACATGCACGCCAGTGCGGCCTTTCGCGCGCATCTTTGCGCTGTCACGACCGCCAGGGCGGTGTCCCATCAGGGCGGCCTGACCCTGCTGTCCTGAAAGGCGCTCCTGCCCCGTCAGGCGGCCTCTGCCGCGGTCACGAGCGGGGCGATCAGCCGTTCGGGAATGTCCGCGCCGCCGGAATAATGCGCCAGTGCAGCGGCAAGGTTGTCGCGAACGGCCCCCTGCCCCGTCGCCGGAAATGTCTGGTCCACCCAGAACGCCAAGGCTGCCAACTGGATCTTTTCGGCGTGAAGTTCGGCGCGCTTGACCTCGGATCTGAGCGCCTCTGTCCCGTCGAAGCCTGCCACCAGGGCCCCCGACTTCAGGCGACGCCGAAGCGCGCGCAAGGGTTGGACTGTTTCGCTGCGCCACGCGCCGATCCGGGCCTCGACCAGCGCCATGCCCGACGCATCGAGCACCGCGCCGCGCCGCGCCATCCAGAGCGCGGTCAGAAGAACCGGCACATCCGCACCGAAACTGTCCTGCAAGGTCAAACAGCAGGTTGACACGTCGTCGCCGCCATAGACCCTCAGCGCGAAGTCCCAGAGTGCGTCCGCGACATCGGGCCGATCAGTCATCGCCATCCGTCTCGGTCACGAACGGCAAGGCCGACCGCGCTGCGTTTTCCACATGGGATCGCGCGGCAAGGGCAGCGGCGTCCCCATCATACGCGAGGATCGCGGCCTTGAGCGCGCGGATTTCCTCGATGGATTGGCGTTGCCGTGCCGCGCGCACCACCGACTGACTACGAAGCTGGGCAGTGCGCAGGGTCAGGCGGCTCAGCAACTCGTGCGCGACCCGGTTGTCTGCCACATCGCAGACAAAATCGTAAAGCGCGCGCTTGGCATCGACGATCGGCATCAGGTCGCCGCTCTCATAGGCAGCGATGATGTTGTCGCACAGCGTGCCCGCCCGGTCCCGCGACTGCGCGTCCGCCTTGTCGAGGAATTGCGCGATGATCAGCGCTTCGATGTCGGCGCGAATGCGGTAGATATTCTCGGCGTCCCGGCGCGAGATCTTGACGACGGTCAGGCCCCGCGCGCCAAGTTGCGCCACGACGCCTTCGGCCTCGAGTTCGCGCAGCGCTTCACGCAGCGAGGTGCGGCTGACCCCAAGCTGCTCGCACAGGGACTTTTCGACCAGCCGATCCCCGGGCCTGAGATCGCCCTGCTCTATCGCACGGCGCATCGCTTCGATGATCTTTGCGCGCAACGGGGCGGGCTGGAATTGAATGGGGGACAATCCGCCGGTTTTCATTTCTGACATGCTACTTGCCCTCCATCATTTCCGCGCGGTGTTACCGTCCGCCACGCCAACCGCCGCCTTTGATCGCCTTGAAGACGATCGGTGCGATCAGAACGATCATGCTGATACGCAAAAGATGGTGGCTTGCTACGTAGGCGATGTCGGCGTCAATCGCCAGAGCGACAAGGCTCATTTCCGCAAGCCCCCCGGGCGAATAGGCCAGAACGACCTGTTCCAGCGTCTGGTTGAACAGACCAAACAGCAGACCCGCGAAGGCGAAGGTGACGATCAGCATGAGCACCGTCGCCCCTATGCTGAGACCGATCGCGCGCAGGATCATGCGCGGCGAGGCCCCGACGAACCGGCACCCGATGATCGTTCCGAGAAAGACCTGCGCGACGATGACCAGTTCTTGCGGCGGCGGGCTGTCGGTCAGGCCGACCAGATGGACCATGGCGCTGACGATCATCGGCCCCAGCAGCATCGGTGCCGGAAGCCGCAACACCTTGCCCAGAAAGTACCCGGTGACCCCCGCTACGAAAAGCACGACAAGTTCGATTGCGGGGATGCTCATCAGCGGCGTGCCGAATTGCGTGCGGTTCGACAGGTCCACATGCTGGATGAGCCGAAACCAGACCGCAACCAGCGCCACCACGACGACGATCCGGCTGGCATGCGCCAGCACGATGGACCGCTCGTCGCCCCCCATCTCCTTGCCGACGATCATCATCTCGTTGAGCCCGCCCGGCATCCCCGCGAAATAGGCGGTGGGCAGATCGAAGCCCCCGAAATAGCGGTAATAGGGAATGACGATCGCGCCGCTGACGGCGATATACACCGCGAGAAACAGAAACGAGAGCGACCAGACACCCAGTTGATCGAAGATCTCGGGGGTAAAGCCCGACCCCAGCATGACACCGATCACCACCACCACGTAAGGACGCGCGCGCCCGGGCGAGGCCACCGGAAGCCGCAGCACCGCGGCGAGTGTGTTCGCGATCATCGGTCCCAGCATCCAGGGCAGCGGCAGCGTCGCCCAGTTGAACAGCAGCCCGGCGGCGGCACCAAGCGCCAGCGCGAATGCGATGTTGGGCAGCCCGCGCTTTCCGTCATCGGCCATGCGCGTGCCTCACTGCCCGGTCTCTTCGATGTCCCGCGTCGGCGTTTCGGGCTTCATGCCGCCCCGCTGGCGGGCACGCGTGAGCGCGCCGTTGGCCTCCCAGTCGCCCGCGACCGCGCGGTCGGCGTATTCCGACCAGAGGTCGGACCAGTCGCCCAGCTCGTAGCCGTGCCAGGGCGGTTGCGGCGTCAGGCGCGGCAGTTGCAGCTCTTCCCAGATCTCGCGCGCCCGGGTCATGTAGGGCTCTCGCGGCAGGGCCAGCGGCGGCATGTCCGCTTTAAGGGTCGCATCGATCATCAGGGTCGAGTCCGAACTGCCCCGCCCCGACTTCGGCCCGTGCCCGCCCGAGCGATAGGGCGTGACGTGAATATCCGTCGACAGGTTCGCCCGGTAGGCGATGGACCAGAAGATCGCGTCGGCGTTGTTGGGCTCGATGTCTTCCGACACCGCGATCACCACCTTGCCGCATTGCGCCTGCAAGGCAGCGGCACCCTGCAGGCCGCGCCAGATCTCGGTCTGCGGCGCGCTGCGGTCGAACTGCAGGAAGATCACCTTGCGGATGTTGGTCAGCGGTTCGTGCATCACCACGCGCTTGATGCCCTTGACGTTCAGCGCATGCCTGAGGTGTTCAAGATAGAGCGGCTCGTAGGCCACCTTTTTCAGGGTCGAGCTTTCGCTTGGCGTGACCTGGCTGACGATCGAGACGAAGACCGGCTTCTTCTTCATGGTGATCGCGGTGATCTGCATCGACATGTTGAAGTCTTCAAGCGCCACATGGCCGTGGCTTTCGCCAAACGGGCCTTCGGGTTCAAGGTATTCGGTGGCGATCTCGCCCTCGATCACGATTTCCGCATCGGCGGGCACTTCAAGATCGACGGTCTTGCATCTGACGGTCCGCACCGGCGCGCCGATCAGCCCGCCCGCGACCGCCATCTCGTCCTGATCGATGGGCAGCTTCTGCGGGCCGGTGAACAGCACCGCCGGGGCGCAACCGATGACGATGGCCACCGGCATCTTTTCGCCGCGCGCCTTGTATTTCAGCCAGTGCTGGTAGCCGCCTGCGCCGCCCAGCCGACTGGCCATCCGCACGCCCAGGCGGTCGCGGGCCTTCAACTGGCCGCGATAGGTGCCCATGTTGCGGATGCCGGACTCCGGGTCTCTGGTGACGACAAGCGTCGCCGTCAGATACGGTGCCGCATCGAATCCCGGGGTCGAGATAGGCACTGGCAAGGCGGCCATCCCGCCGCCGTCGCGGGTCAGATCGTCGCCCGTCATGACGACCTCCTGGCAGGGCGCATCGGTCACGGTGACGGGCGGGATCGGGGTCTGCATCGCGCGCACCCAAACCTCGCCGATCTCGGCCTCGGGCACGCCAAGACCCGCGGCATAGATCTCTGCGTTGGCGGCCAGCGCTCCGACCGTGACCGGGATGTCGTAGCGCTTGCCCTTGCCGTCGATCACGTCGCTGAACAGGAACGCCTTGCGATCCTCGGCGGGGATACCGCCCTGGAACTGCCAGCGCGCCAGGGGATGCAGTTCGCTGTCCTTGTCGATGGGGCGTGCGATACGTGTCAGCAGCCCCCGCTGTTCCAGCCGTGCCAGGTGATCCTGCAGATCGATGGGGGCCTGGGTCCTGCGCGCGTTCGACATCGTCTCTCACCATTCATGGAGCGCCGTTCCCGGCGACGGGAACAGTGCGTGTTCTCGGGTTGCCCGGCCAGCGCACGTGTCGCTGGCCATGGTGCTTATTTGGCATCTTCCGCGTCGGAGGTATCGATGGCCGCCCTGACATCGGCAAGCAGTTCCTCGCTCGCGCCCATGATCTCGGCCATCACCGCTTCCATCTCTTCGCCGGAGGCGGCGTTGATGATCGCCTTGCGCTGTTCGGCGGCGGCCAGGAAATCCTCGTCGGTGATCATCGCCTGGAACGCCTCGCGCAGCCCCTCGATGATGTATTCGGGCGTGTCGGGATGGATCATCATGGACCGCCCGATCGGTGCCGAGGCCCCGAGATAGCGCAGCACCGCCTTGCCTTTGGGATCGTCGGTGAGGTCCTGCATCAGCGGTACGTCCTGAAGGTCGGGGTCCCGCTCCAGCCCGGTCTGGACCACGATCTTGAGCGTCCCGTCCCCGAGGTCGCCCGGATCGGACACGAAGGAGGCCCAGTTCTGCGACAGCATGTCCGCTTCGCCGCGCAGCGCAGCGAGCACAGTGGCCTGCGAGCCGTCATATCCGCAGATCAGGCGCAGTTTCATCCCGGCCGCGTTCTTCATCGCCGCGGCCTGCTGCGCCGAGCGCGCGTTGCGCCCCGTGCACGCCACGATGACCTCGGTATCGCGCATGTCCTCGGCGGTATCGATCTTGTCGGCGCGGACCGCGAAGGCGGCGTTGGCGGTCGAGAAGCGACCGATGTACCGGAATTTGGCGGCGTCCCAGCTTGCCGCGTCCGGACGCAGATGCTGGATGTGGCCCAGGCTGTCGGGGAAGATGCCCACGGTCAGCCCGTCGGGGTCGGTGTTGTTCAGAAAGAACGCGGCCCCCTTGCGACCGCCGCCGCCGGGCATGTGCTGGACGATGACGTTCGGATCGCCGGGAATATGCGCGCCCATGAACTCGGCAGCGAGCTGGGCGTACAGGTCGTAGGAGCCACCGGGCGGGTGCCCGACCATGATGGTCAGCGTTTCGCCGTCATAGACCTCCTCAAGAGATTGCGCCGCCGCGTCCTGCGGCATCCAGGCCGCCGTCGCCGCAACCGCGCCGATCGCAGCCGCCGAGCGGAAAATGTGTCCGAACTTCATGTTGATCCTCCCTTCACGATAGCCCGCATCGGGGGCACCCCCGGCCTGCGGCTTGCACCGATCGGCAACGCGGCGGATGTCGCGGCGCACCACAAATCGGTTGTAAGTAATACTGTCATACATTATGAGGAAGTGCAATCGGCCCGATCGATGTTCGGCAAGCAGCTGGTCCGGTCTTGCGTCAAGGGAGGATTTCGTATGATCGAAGCGGCTCTGGAGGCGCTGTTGATTATCGCAGATCCAGCGCGGCTGGTTTTCGTTGCGCTTGGGACGATCCTGGGCCTGATGATCGGCGTCATTCCCGGAATCGGCGGTCTTGTCGGACTTGCGCTACTTCTGCCGTTTACCTTCTCGATGGATCCCTACACCGCGCTTGCCTTTCTGGTGGGCGTGCAGTCGGTAACCACCACCTCCGACACGATCCCCGCCGTCCTGTTTGGCGTTCCCGGCACCTCGGGCTCTGCGGCGACCGTCCTTGACGGGCACCCGATGGCCAAGAAGGGCGAGGCCGGGCGCGCCTTTGGCGCGGCCTTCACCGCCTCGGTCTGCGGCGGCCTGTTCGGTGCGGTCGTCCTCGCGATGTCGATTCCGATCCTGCGGCCGTTCATCATGGCCATCGGCACGCCCGAACTGCTGGCGATCTGTCTTCTGGGCCTGACGCTGGTGGTGTCTTTGAGCCACGGCGCGCTGTTCAAGGGGCTTGTCGCGACCGCGGTCGGTCTGCTGCTTGCCACCATCGGCGACGAGCCCCAGACCGGAGAGTTGCGCTGGACATTCGGCACCTTCTACCTCTGGGACGGGCTGAGCCTGGTGCCCGTCGCGCTCGGGCTCTTCGCGGTGCCGGAAATGATCGATCTCGGGGCCTCGAAGCGGGCGATCGCGCGGGAAGGTCACAAGATGTCCCCCTGGGACCAGCTTGAAGGTGCGCGCGACGCGTTCCGCAACTGGTGGCTGGTCCTGCGCTGTTCGAGCATCGGCACGTTCCTCGGGTCGATCCCCGGGCTCGGGGCGAACGTCATCGACTGGATATCCTACGGCTACGCGGCCCGCACCGTCCCGGGCGCGCGCGAGACCTTCGGCAAGGGCGATGTGCGCGGCGTCATCGCGTCGGAAAGCGCCAACAACGCCAAGGAGGGCGGCGCGCTGGTGCCGACGCTGGCCTTCGGCGTGCCGGGGTCCGCCTCGATGGCCATTCTGCTGGGCGCGTTCCTGATCCACGGCATCGCGCCCGGACCCAACATGCTCGATGCGCAACTCGATGTGACCTTCACGCTGATCTGGACCGTGGCGCTGGCAAACATCCTTGGTGCAGGCATCTGTTTCGGCCTCGCGGGTCAGTTCGCCAAGGTCGCCATGGTCCGCGCCGGACTGCTGGTGCCGCTGGTCTTCGGCATCATGATCATCGGGGCCTATCAGGGCGCCAAGGACTATGCCGACCTGATCGTGCTTCTGGGCTTCGGCCTGCTGGGCTGGGTGATGAAGCGGCTGAACTGGCCGCGCCCGCCGCTGATCCTGGCCTTCGTGCTGGGCGGGCTGGTCGAGAACTACCTGTTCATCTCGCAATTGCGCTATGGCTTCGGCTGGATGCTGCAGCCCCTGCCCTTCGTGGTCACGGTGATGATCGCGTTCCTACTGCTGCGCCCGCTGGTGGTGCGCTTCCTGCCCATGTGGAACACGCGCCAGTCGCAGCTCGGGTCGGCCTCTGCGAAGACCGACGGCGGTGGCGCGACCCATGCCAGCAGGTCCGAGCTGGTGTCGGACCTGACCATGTGGGGCGTTGCGGTGGCGCTGATGGTCTATGTCTACTTCAGTGCCGCGGGCTGGCCCGCGCCTGCCAGGATGCTGCCGCAGACCGTTGCCGTCGGCGGGCTGATCGCGGCGGTCGGGTACTTCGTCTTTCGCGCGCTGGGCAAGATCCCGCCGCTGCGCACCGACCAGAGCGAGCCCTTGCCAGCGGTGGTGAAGCAGGCGGCCTGGCTTGCCGGTCTCGTCATCGGCGTCAAGCTGATCGGCATGGTTCCCGCCATCGCGGTCTTTGCCCTGTGCTACATGCTGATCGAGGGCAAGGTGCGCCCGTTCCACGCGATCCTGATCCTGATCCCGTTTCTCGGCGGCATCCTGTTCCTGTTCCACAACATGCTGCACATTCCCTGGCCGCAATCGCTGCTGGGCGACGTCTTTCCCGAATTCCGCAAACTGACCCAACGCCTGATCTGAAGGCCGCAGACAAGGAGAGTCCCGTGGACAAACCGACCGAGGAAGCATCCGCAGACACGACGTCGCCAAACCATGCGCTCTACGGCAGCGACCTCATTGCCGAGGCGCTGCGCGAACAGAACTTTCCCTATATCTGCCTCAATCCCGGTGCCAGCTATCGCGGGTTGCATGACAGTCTGGTCAACCATCTGGGCAACAGGACGCCCGAGATCATCACCTGCATGCACGAGGAACACGCGGTCGGCATCGCGCAGGGCTATGCCAAGATCACCGACACCGCGCTGGCCGTGGCGGTGCATTCCAATGTCGGGCTGATGCACGCCTCGATGGGCATCTTCAACGCCTGGTGCGACCGCACGCCGATGCTGGTGATCGGCGCGACCGGCCCCATCGACGCGGCCAGGCGGCGGCCCTGGATCGAGTGGATCCACACCACCGTCGATCAGGCCGACATTGTACGCGGCTATACCAAGTGGGACGACCAGCCGGGATCGCCCGAGGCGGCGGTGGAGTCCATCCGCCGCGGCGTGATGCTGTCGAACACCCGGCCCTCGGGCCCGGTCTATGTGAACCTCGATGTCAGCATCCAGGAGCAGGAGATCGACGCGCGGCCGGATCTGGGCAACATTTCACACTATCCGACACCCGATGATGCGGAGCCGCCCAAAGCCGCGCTGCAAGCCGCGCTGGACATCCTGAAAGACGCCAAGCGGCCCTTCATATTCTGTGGCCGCGCCAGCCGCAGCGAAGACGAATGGACCGACCGCATCCGCCTTGCCGAAACGCTTGGCGCGCGCACCACGACCCACATGAAGCTGCCCGCGGGCTTCCCGACCACGCATCCCGCCTTCATCGGCGAGACCGGCTGGCGGCTCAAGGGGCCGGTGCTGGACGCGATCCGCAACGCCGATGCCATCGTCATGCTCGACTGGCTCGATGCGGGCAACGCGATCAAGCTGGCCTTTCCGCCGGGCAAGAACCGCCCGCCGATCATCCATATCTCGAACGACTTCCACATCCATCGCGGCTGGAACATGGATTACGGCGGGTTGCCCGCGGTCGACGTGACCATCCCCACCGTTTCCTCGACCGCCGTGTCCGCCCTGCTCGAGGGGCTCGATGCGGGCCCGGCGTGCCAGCCCCTGAAAGGGTGGGACCTGCCGGGCGTGACAGGCTCGGGCGAGATCGGCCTGATGGACCTCGCCCGCGCCTTCCACAATGCCAGCAAGCACCGCGAGATCAGCATCACCGGGCGTCCGCTGGGCTGGCCGGTCAATGCCAATGAAATAACGCACCCCCTGGGCTTTCTGGGCCATACCGGCGGCGGCGGGCTTGGGGCCGGGACCAGCATCGCGGTCGGCGCGGCGCTGGGCCTGCGCGAGATCGGGTCGGACCGGCGTGCGGTGGCGATCCTGGGCGATGGCGACTACACCATGGGCCTGACCGCGATCTGGAACGCGGCGACGCTGAAGCTACCGGTGCTGTTCCTGATCGCCAACAACCATTCCTACTACAACGACGAGGATCACCAGATCAAAGTTGCCCGCCGCCGGGGCCGCCCCGAGGAAAACGCCCCCATCGGCCAGCGCATGCAGGGACCCGAACCGGATCTCGCGGGGCTGGCGCGCAATCTGGGGCTGGAAGCGCCGGACCCGGTCACCGATCTGGCCGATCTTCCGGCGGCGCTGAACGCCGCGCTCGACCGGGTGGCGGACGGCGCCGCGATCGTGCTCGATGTGCGGGTGCGCCAGGAATATATCGGCCAGCCGCTGGTCGAGCTTTCGTGAGGACAGACATGAAGACCGAACATTTCGCCAAGGCCACCGACGGCATCAAGCTCCGCTACGTGATCTGGAAGGGCGCATCCGCGAAACATCGCGTCGCGCTGGTGCATTCGCTGGCCATGCGGGCCGAGTTCTGGGAGGCCACCGCAAAGGCGCTTGGCGACGATTGGGAGGTCCTGGCGCTGGATTGCCGGGGCCACGGGGCGTCGGACAAGCCCGCCGGGCCCTATTCGGTCGCACTCTTCGCCGACGATCTGGCGGCGGTACTGGATGACGCAGGCTGGGACCGGGCGGTGATCGGCGGGGCCTCCATGGGCGGCTGCGTTGCGCTGGCCTTCGCGGCGCAGCACGCGGACCGCGTTCGGGGCCTGGGCCTGATCGACACGACGGCGTGGTATGGCGACAGCGCCGAGGGCGATTGGGAAACCCGCGGCCAGAAAGCCCGGTCGGACGGCATGGCAGCACTGACCGATTTCCAGAAGACGCGCTGGTTCTCGGACGACTTCCGCGCCGCCAATCCCGGCATCGTGGATGCGGCGGTCGCGGTGTTCATGGCCAACGATACCGCCGCCTACCTTGAAACCTGCCGCATGCTGGGCCGCTGCGATATGCGAAGCGCCCTGCCCGGGTTCACGTTCCCGGTGGCCATCGCCGTCGGAGAAGAGGACTACGCCACCCCGATCCCGATGGCCGAAGCCATGGCCGCGGCGATCCCCGGGGCGACCTTGCAGGTCCTTGACGGCGTGCGCCACTTCACCCCGCTGGAAGTGCCCGAAAAGATCGCGGAATGCCTGCGTTCCGTGGCGGGCGCTTGAACGGCCCAACAGGACCCGACCCACAGGACCCCTGCGTCGGCCCGCCGCGCGCACCCCCGCCGGGTCACCCGACCGCTTGCAGCCGGACCGTCGCGCGCAGCCCGCCCGAGTCGCGGTTTTCAAGCGTGATGCTGCCCCCGTGCGCCAGGATGATCGTGCGTGCGATGGCAAGCCCGAGCCCCGCACCGCCGGTGCCGATATTGCGGCTGTCGTCGCCGCGCGTGAACGGGTGGAACATGTCGTCCAGACGGTCAGGCGGGATGCCGGGACCGGAATCCGCGACGGTCACGACGGCGCTCTTGTCGTCCCGCACCAGCGTCACCGTGGCATCGGTCCCATACCGCAGCGCATTGTCGATCAGGTTGCCGATGGCACGGCCCAGCCCGACGCGGCGGCCCATCACCCGGATGCCCGGCGCACCCCGGTATTGCGCGCCACGATCGTCGCAGAGCTTTGCAAGCAGCGCGTCCAGATCGAGAGACTGCATCTCTTCGCCGTCCCGTCCGTCCTTGGCATAGCTGACAAGACCGTCCGCCATCACCGTCATCTCGTCGAGCGTCCGCACCATCGCGTCGCGCTGCTCGTCGTCGTCGACCATCTCGGCGCGGATGCGCAGGCTGGTCATCGGCGTGCGCAGGTCGTGGCCGACGGCGGCCAGCATGCGCATCCGTTCCGCGTCGAACCGGGAAATCTCGGACTGCATCGCGTTGAAGGCATGCGCCGCCTCGCGCATCTCTCGCGGCCCCTCTTCGGCAACCCGCGCGCTGCGGTCGCCGCGCCCGGCGGCCCGGGCCGCCTGGGACAATTGCCGCAGCGGTTTCGTCAGCCGCCGCGCAAACACCGCTCCGACCCCGAGAACACACAGCAGCGACAGCGCCAGGAACGTCAGGAATGGTTCGCCCTTGATCGAGCCGGTGCCCACCGACCGACTTCGCGCCGTCACATTGAGCCACTCCGTCCGCCCTTGCCTTGGCGCCAGTGCGATGCTGACGGCAAGCACGCTGTCACTGCGGGAGGTGGCCGCACGATCCGTCGCTGCCGGTCGTCGCGGTTGGTCGATGAATGCGACCCGCACGCCATCGCGACCCAGGGCGTCGCCAAGTCGTTCGGCAATCGAAACCGACCGGCGGTCCGTCGCCGTCTGCGTCACCAGAGGCGTCGCCGCGACCCGCACCTGCGCATGCCGCATGGAGGCGTCGCGCACGATGGCCTGTTGTGTATCGGCATCCACGGCTTCGAGGACCGGAACAAGGGCCGCGATCCGTTCGATCGAGCGGTCATCGACGGTCTGCCGGTCAAACCGCTGCTGCTGAAAGCTCAGCACGCCCAGCCCGATCAGGTTGGCCGCGAGGATCGCCGTCGCCAGCAAAAGCGCAAAGCGCCCGGCCAGCGTATCGGGAAACAGGCGCGCCGCCCGGGCCATCACGTGGCCCCCTGACCGTCCGGGGTCACGTCTGCCACCAGCCTGTAGCCGCCGCCCCATTCGGTGACGAGGATCTGCGGGTTCTTCGGGTCGGCTTCGATCTTGCGGCGCAGGCGGCTGATCTGGTTGTCGATGGCCCGGTCATAGGCCTTGGCCTCGCGCCCGGCGGTCAGGTCCAGCAGGGTCGACCGACTGAGCACGGTGCGTGGCTGATCCAGGAAAATGCCCAGCAGGCGGTTTTCCGCACTGGTCAGGTCGACGGTCCGCCCGTCCTGTCCTGTCAGTTTCTGGGCATCGGGGTCGTGCACCCAGCCGGCAAATCCGCGCCGCCCGCTTGGCGGGGCTGCGATTTCGGGCGGTGCGCGGCGCAGGATGGCACGCACCCGCGCCAGCAATTCGCGCGGGTTGAAGGGTTTCACCAGATAATCGTCGGCCCCCAGCTCAAGGCCGACGATGCGGTCCGTTTCGTCCGCCATCGCGGTCAGCAGCAGAACCGGCGGTCCGTCATTGGCAACCAGCCACCGGCACAGGCTCAGCCCGTCCTCGCCCGGCATCATGATATCCAGGACCACCAGATGAATGGTCGCCTCGGCCAGAACCTCGCGGGCCTCGGCGGCGTGGGCGGCCAGACGGGTGCGGAACCCTTGCTTGCGCAGGTACTGGCCCAGCGGCTCGCGGATGTCGCGGGCGTCGTCGACGATCAGGATCTGGGGCGCGATGGGGTCTGTCACGGTCTGTCTCCTCGGACGCGCGCTGGCATCCGCTTTTTCAGTTGCACCCTTTGCAGCATACAAATCAATCGGTGGGCAGGCTGTTTTCGATCTGAATTGTCGCAACATGTATCAGGTCCGCGACCTGCGACAGATGGCGACAAAGCGGTGCTGGCGCTGACAAACCTCGCGGCCCAAGACCTCCTAGATAGGGATCACGCAGGCAATGACTGCCCAAGCAGAACCCCGAAAGGACACCACATGACGAACTCGAAAATCATCCCCGGCACTTTTCTTGCTGTGGCCGCACTTCTGTCCGGCCTGGCGATCGCAAACGCGCAGACCGCCCCGGACGAGAGCGACAGCAATGCGCAGACGCCGACCGTCACCCGCGTTGATTACCGCATGGATCGGGATGGTCGCGGCATGGATCGCGACAGCCGCGGTGGTCGCGGCATGCCCGGAATGATGGGTCAGATCATGAACCAGGTCGACGCCGATGACGACGGTGCCGTGACCCAGGCCGAGATTGACGCCTTCCGCGCGAGCCTGGTCGAAGGCGCGGATGCGTCCGGCGACGGCGACATCTCGCTCGACGAGTTCGAGACGATCTACCTGCAACTGATCCGCGAGCGGATCGTCGATGAATTCCAGAAGCTGGACGCGGATGGCGACGGCAACGTGACGCAAGCCGAGATGGATGACCGGTTCGGCAAGATCGTCGAGCGGATGGACCGCAACGATGACGGCAAACTGGACAGCGACGACCGGCGTGCCCGCGACGGGCGGGACGGACGCGGCGGTCATGACGGCAAGGGTCGCGGTCACGGCCACGGCCATGGCGGCGACCGCGACGGCGGGCGTGATGGCGGGCGTGATGGCGGGCGTGATAGCAACGGCGACCGTGATGGCAACGGCGACGGCATGCGGCGCAACTGATCCGCACATCGAACCGGCGGGGGCATGACAGCCTCCGCCGCATCGGTTTCGACGTCAGGGCAAGTTGCACCGGTCACACATCCGGCGGGCCCTCGGGCAGATGCCATGGCCAGACCGAAGTCCGGTCGTCAATTCTGGAGGTCTTCAATTTGCGCACGTTTTTCATGCCGGTGGTTGCCACGGCAATCCTTGCCGGGGCCTATGCCGCGACATTCGGCCTTCCCTCTCCCGTGGCGGCGCTGGTCGGCGTGGCGTCGGACGCCGCAACGGCCCCCATGGCGGACAGCGCCGCGGCACCGGGTCCTGCCGGTCCTGCCGGTGCATCCGCAAGACCCGGTCGCAGCGCCCCGGCGACAACCGTCGTCACGGCACCGCTGGACCTGCAGCCCTATGTCCGGGTCACCAACGCGATCGGCACCGCATCCGCCCTGCGCAGTGTCGATGTCGTGTCGGACGCGGGCGGCACCGTGACCGAAGTCAACCTGGCTGCCAACCGGCAGGTCGCGGCGGGCGCGGCCCTGGTGCGGCTCGATGCGCGCACCGAAGAGCTGAACCTTGAAATCGCGCAGGCGAACCTCGAGCAGGCGCAGGAAACCCTGAGCCGGTACGAGCGGTTGCGCGTCAACGGCAATTCAACGGTTACGGACGTGACGCTGGCCGACGCGCGCGTGGCCCTGCGTCTGGCGCAGGCCGCCGCCGGGCTTGCGCAGGTGGCACTGGACGACCGCACCATCCGCGCGCCTATCGCGGGACGTCTGGGCCTCAGCGATATCGGCGTCGGCGACACGCTGACCGTCGGCAGCGTCATTGCCGGCATCGACCAGTCGGATACGCTGGTGATCGAGTTCGAGCTTCCCGAGCGGATGGTCGGCGTGCTGGACGCGGCGACCGAGGTGCTCGTCAGCACCCCAACCTTCACCGGACGGGTGTTTCAGGGCACGGTCACCGCGTTTGACAGCCGCATCGACAGCATCACCCGCAGCGTCACGGTCGAGGCGCATATCGACAACGCCGATGGCAGTCTGTGGCCGGGCATGACCTTTACCGTGCGGTTGATCCAGCAAAGCGCGCCTCTGCCGTCCCTGCCTTCGACAGCGATCACATGGTCGCGCGACGGGTCGGGCGTCTGGATCGACGCGGACGGCATCGCCGAGCGGGTGCCCGTGACGCAGCTGTTCCGGCGCGATGACACCGTCTGGATCGACGCGGATATCGCCGCGGGCACGATGATCGTCACCGAAGGCGCGCAGAAACTTCGGGCGGGCGCGCGCATCTCCACCCCCGACACCCCCGACACCCCCACGCGCCCCGGCGCCAAGGAGCCGACATGACCGCGCCCGCCCCGCATCCGCGCCGATCCGGTCTGGCCGATCTTTTCGTCGGTCGTCCGATCCTTGCCATCGTTGTCAATCTGCTGATCCTGATCGCAGGTCTGGCGGCCCTTGCGGCGGTCGACGTGCGCGAAATGCCGGATGTCGACAAGCCCGTCCTGTCGGTCCGCACGAGCTATACCGGTGCCGTCCCGGCGACGGTCGACAGCGAGATCACCCAGGTCCTCGAGGACGCGCTCAGCGCGCTCGAGGGATTGTCCTACATGGAATCGACCTCGTCGACCGGGGAAAGCCGGATCACCATCGATCTGTCCGAGGGCACCGACGTCGATGTCGCCGCCAACGAGGCGCGTGAGATCGTGTCGGCCACGCTGCGCCGACTGCCCGACGATCTCGATGATGATCCGACCGTCACCAAAAGCGACAGCAACGCGGATGCCATCATCCGCCTGGCGCTTCTGGGCGCGGCGACGTTCGATGACCTTACCGCCCTTGCGGAAGGCCCTGTCTATGACCGGCTGACGACCATCGACGGCGTCGCGGAAGTCTCCGTGCGCGGCAACCGCTCGAACGAATTTCGCGTGACCCTGGACATGCCGACGCTGCTCAGCCGGGGGCTGACGATATTCGACGTCTCCGAGGCGCTGACGGCCCTGCGGGACGACACGCCACTGGGGCAGTTGGAGACGGGTTCGCAAACGCTTCCGCTGAGTGTGCGCAACGCGGCCGTGACCGTCGACAGCATCGGGCAGATCCCGATAGATGCGCATACCCGCGTCGCCGATGTGGCCTTCGTCCGGCTTTTGCCCGAGGACAACACGGTGCTGACCCGGGTCAACGGGCAAGTGGCGGTCGGCCTCGACATCACCCGCCAATCGGTCGGCAATACGCTGACCATTTCGCAGCAGGTCCGGGCCGCGGTCGACGACTTGCGCGCCGATCTGCCCGACGGGGTGGACCTGATCATCGCCTCCGACGACGGCATCTTCATCGAGGGGTCCATCGACGAGGTGGTCAAGTCCATCGGTCTGGCCGCGATGATCGTGATCGCGGTGATCTTCATCTTCCTGCGCTCGCCCCGCGCGACGATCATCCCCGCCGTCACCATCCCCGTGGCGCTGGTCGGCACCGTCGCGGCCATCTGGCTGACCGGCTTTTCGGTCAACACCATCAGCCTTCTGGCGCTCGTCCTGGCCACGGGCATGGTCGTCGACGACGCGATCGTGGTGATCGAGAACATCATGCGCAAGCGCAGGCAGGGGCTGGGTGCCTTCGCCGCAGCCGCCGCGGGCACGAACGAGGTGTTCTTCGCTGTCATCTCGACCACGGCAACGCTGGCTGCCGTGTTCATCCCGATCTCGTTCCTGCCCGGTCAGGCGGGCGGTGTCTTCGCGGAATTCGGCTTCGTGCTGGCCTTCGCGGTGATGATCTCGTCGGTCACGGCGTTGACGCTGGTGCCGGTCATGGCGGCTTTCCTCGATCCGGGCAAACCCAGCGGGCAAGACGCCGCGCCGGTCGCACCCGGGCGCGTTGCACGGGCCTTCGACACCGTCATGGACCGCGCGATCCGCGCCCCGCTGATCGTGATCGCCATCGCGGGCGGGTTCGCCATCGTCGCCGCCGGAGCGGCAGGCACCCTGTCGTCAAGCATCACGCCGGAAGAGGACCGCGGCTTTTTCATGATCCAGGCGCGCGGCGCATCTGACACCACAATCGACTACCTCGACAGCCAGGTCGCGATGATCGAGGACATCCTGACGCCCTACCGCGAAGGGGGCGACATCACCGTGGTGCAAAGCATCATCGGCGTCGGCGGCGGCACCAGCGCCTTCATCGTGGTGCAGCTGCGCGACTGGACCGAACGCGACCGCTCTCAGGCCGAGATCATCGCGGGCATCCGCGGCCAGCTTGCCACGGTACCTGGTGTCCAGGTCAGCGCGCGGTCCAGCAACAGCCTGAACATCCGCGGCGCGGGCAACGGGTTGAGCTTTGCCGTGACCGGCACCGACATTTCCGCGATGACCGCCGCCGCCGAGGCGCTGGTGGCCGAAATGGCGACCGACGCCAGCTTCGCCAACCCGCAGCTGTCGGGCGATGCGGTGCAGGTCCAGCTCGATGTGCGTGTCGATCCCGACATGGCCAGCGTGTTCGGCCTGACCCAGGCCGAGATCACGCGCACCATCAGCGCAATGGTGCAAGGCACAACCGCCGTCACGGTGTTCGAGAACGACAGCGAAACGGACGTGAACGTCGTGCCGGGCGGCCCGCCCATCGACGACCCGTCCGACCTTGAATCGATCTATCTGCGGCTGCCCGGTGGCGGCATGGTTCCGCTGTCCTCTGCCGCGACGCTGGAGCAGGTCGTGAGCCAGTCCGAGATCGAACGCCAGGGCGGATCGCTGGCCGTCTCGGTGCAGGCCAACCTGGGCGACGGCGTCAGTCTGGGCGCGGCCATGGACCGGCTGTCGATCATCGCGGCGGACACGCTGCCGGACGGCATGGGCATCGCCTTCACCGGAGAGGCGGCCAGCCTGTCGGAAAGCCAGCTTGGCATGATCATCGTGTTCGGCGTGGCCTTTGCCGTCGTGCTTCTGGTGCTTGCCGCCCAGTTCGAGAGTTTTGCCAGCGCCGTGGTCATCATGCTGACCGTGCCGTTCGGACTGGCCGCGGCACTCATGGCGATTTCCCTGACCGGCGGTTCGCTGAACTACTACAGCGAAATCGGGCTGGTGATGCTGATCGGCATCATGGCCAAGAACGGCATCCTCATCGTGGAGTTTGCCAATCAGCTGCGCGCGGCGGGCCAGGACATCGACAGCGCCATCCGCAACGCGCTGCGTCTGCGGATCAGGCCCGTGATGATGACGATGGTCTCGACGGTCTTCGGCGGGCTGCCGCTGGTCCTGACTTTCGGCGCGGGCGCGGAGGCACGCATCGCCGTGGGCTGGGTCATTGTCGGCGGGCTTGGCTTTGCCACCGTTTTCACGCTGTTCCTGACGCCGGTCTTTTATCGCTGGATCGCGGTCTGGGGGGCGGAACCCGGTCTCGCGTCCAGGCGGCTGACCCGGGAAAACGCGGCGGTCGACACCGCGGCGGCGGCCAGCACCGAGCCCGTCTAGACCGTCATGCGGCGTGACGCAGACCCCCCGCCCTTGCGCGGCAAGCCACGGCATCGGCGACCGGGACGCGTCGAGGGGTCGCCCCCTGACCCTGACCCTGCCCCTACCCCCGCCCTGCGCGAAGGCCCGATCCGCAGCCTGTCATCGGTCGTTAACCACATTTGCGTCGCATTGTTTCCCGATGGTCAACAAGGTTGGCCGTCATCCTGTCGGTCGACCAGATTTGTCCGAAGGCAGGATCGAGGCGGCGTCGATGACAATTCCGAGCAAGGCCCATATGGCTGCGGACCCGCGCGCCGCGTCTGCGCGGGTCATGACGCGCCGGGTTGCCTTCCGCGCGGGCTTCGCGGGTGCCCCGGGCGCGCGCGCATCCCGAATGCGGAGACGCTAGATGGCCACGCGGTCCTTTTATGCCATCGACAGCGAATCGCTGACGGTCACGTTTTCGACGACGCAGACCGTCGGCGACTCGATCATCAACAACTCGGATTCGCCGAACGGGACGCAGTATGTCTTCGGCGCGGGGTATTCGACCGCCCAGATCACCGTCGACGATACCGGCGGCAGCGTCGATACGCTGGAAGACGACGCCCAGGCCACGCATGTCATCACCGACGGTGCCGGTCTGGTGGCGAACGGCAACGGGGTCGAGGCGGAATCGATCATCCAGTTGCAGGAGCTGGACGCGTTCGGGGCGCCGACCGGACCGGTGATCACGCTTGTCGTCTTCTCGCAGAACGGCACCACGGGCGATGTCTGGGGCTATGCCTCGGACACCCCGCTGGTTCCCGGCGTCGAATATGAAAAGGTCGGCGGCGGCAATATCGGCGCGGCGGACTATGCCGACTATGCGACATCCTGGATGACCTCTGTCGACGGGACGGCGGGCGCGGATTCCATGGGGTCGGGCTACGCGGATGCCCAGGGCGACCTGATCGACGGCGCCGATGGCGACGACGAATATATCTTCGGCAATGGCGGCGCCGACTCGATCGATGGCGGTGTCGGCGACGACGTCATCGATGGTGGCGCGGACGCGGACACCTTCTTTCAGAGTGACAATTTCGGCTCTGACACGATCATCGGTGGCGAAACCGGCACCGACAACGACGTCGTGGACTTCTCGAATGTCTCGGGGGCGGTCAGCGTCCTTCTGTCGTCCACCGAAGACGGCACCGCGACGATGGGCGCGAACAGCCTCGACTTCTCGCAGATCGAAGGGTTCGTCCTGTCCAACCAGAACGACATCTTCGACGGTCGGGCGGCGACGGCGGGTCTGAGCGTCGATGCCGGCGACGGTGCCGACCGGGTCATCGGCGGCACCGGCGCGGATACCCTGACCGGCGGTGCGGGCAACGACCGGCTTGTCGGCGGGACCGGTGCCGATGTTCTCGATGGTGGCACCGGCGCGGATACGCTGAACGGCAATGGCGGCACCGACTCGATCACCGGCGGCGATGGGGCCGACGTGCTGAATGGCGGCGGCGGGAGCGACACGCTCGACGGTGGCGCGGGTGCGGATGCGCTGAATGGCGGCGGCGGCAGTGACGTCCTTGTCGGTGGCGCCGGGTCGGATACGCTGAATGGCGGCAACGGCAACGACTCCCTGACCGGCGGAGACGGAGATGACGTCTTCACCATCTCGGCCGGGAACGACACCATAAGCGACTTCAACGTCGGTAATACCGGCACGTCCGGCGACGGCGATGCCAGCAACAACGACTTCATCGACCTCGGCGGCTATTACGACAGCCTCGACGAATTGCGCGCCGACCATGCCGATGACGGCATCCTCAACCAGTCGAACCTTCTCGATGATGAAGGCAACGCGGTCGATTATTCGGACAACACCTTGTTCGGCGCAAATTCGATCACGCTGCAATCGGTCACCGCGGACAGCTTTTTCTACGACAACACCGGCATCGTCTGCTTCACGCAGGGAACGCTGATCCAGACCCCGCGCGGCAGCCTGCCGATCGAAAGCCTCAGGCCCGGCGATCTCGTTTCGACGCTGGACAACGGGCCGCAGCCGATTGCCTGGATCGGTGCGCGGCGCGTGGACACCGATGAACTCGTCGCGGACAGATCGCTGCGCCCGGTGCTGATCCCCGGGGGCGTTCTCGGCGCGGAGCGCGATCTGTGCGTCTCGCGGCAGCACGGAATGATGGTGGGCCCCGATCATCTGGTCCGGGCGATCCATCTGGCCAGAGACATGCCGGGCGTGCGGATTGCCCATGGCAAGCGGCGCGTGTGCTACATCCACCTGCTGTTCGACGCGCATCAGATCGTCCTCGCCGAGGGCATCCCGAGCGAAAGCTTCTACCCGGGGCCCAACGCGCTGCAGATGCTGACCCCGCAAGCGCGCGAATCCCTGCTCGGCGTGCTGCCAGGTCTTGCCACGCGCGACGCGTTTACGGACCGGGCCGTCGTCGAAGCGGTCTATGGCCCCCCCGCGCGCCCCTTCGCCGCCCTGAAGGATCTGCCTGCCGACCCATTGCCAGTCCTGCGCGCCGCGTGACCCCGCGGCGATCGGGTGCGGCTGTCTTGCGCGTCCGCCCCGACAGGACGGCCCTTGGGGTCCCGGTCACCCGGGGCGCGCCGCGTGTCAGACGCCGACCCCCCACCATCGCAACGTGCAGGCCAGATGATCGCGTATCGCCGCCAGGGTCGCGTCCGTGTCGCGCGCCTGCATCGCGGCGATGATCGTCAGGTGTTCGCCCATGGCCGAGGCGATACGTTCCGCAAGAAACGGACGTGTGTTCTGGATGATGGCGATCCGGTCGCGGTTTTCCGCGTATAGCCGCATCGCAAGCTGCGACCCCAGCCCCGCCGACAGCGCATCGTGCAACGACAGATCGGTCTCGATGGCGCGGCGTGGCAAGTCCGGGTTCGTCCTGTCCTGCGCCGCCGCCAACATGGCCTCATGCGCGTGCTTCAACGTCTCCAGCGGAATGCCTTGCCCGCTTTCGATCAGACGTCGCGCGCCTTCGCAGTCGAAGATGGCCCGCAATTCGAGGCAGGCGCGTGTGGTTTCGGGACCGGCATCCATGACCTTGACGCCCCGCTTCGGCAACACCGTGACCAGCCCGGTTGCCTCGGCGCGCTTGACCGCATCGCGCACGGCTGAAATCGGCACCGCGAGCCGCTCGACCAGCATCGGCATCGACAGGAACTCGCCGCTTGCAAGGTGACCGTCGCGGAATTGTCTGATCAGCGACCTGTAGGCGTGCTCGGCCAGAAGCTCTGGCCCGGTCCCGGCGGCGTCAGCCCCCGCGCCCGCCCCAGCCCCTGCCCCTGCCCCGGATGCCCCGGTCATCGGCTTACAGGCCGCCACGACGGGCCGCCATTATCTTGCTTATCAGGAAGGTCCATTCCAATTCCCCGGCATATCCCGAACTAAGATAGCTGCTAATATGTTAGTTGCAATAGCAGAAGAATCATCCGCGTCGAAATCGGGGTTCGTCGCAGGGCCCAGCAGGGACGCCGGGCCGATCACAGGGAGGAACACCATGCAATGCACAACACTCCAAGGAGATTTCGCACAGGAGGACGGCGACACGCTGAACCCCGTCACCAAGGACGAAAAGACATGGGGATGGTTCGCCATCTTCAACGTCTGGGCCAATGACATCCAGTCGCTGTTCGGCTATTCGCTGGTCGCCTCGCTGTTCATATCCTACGGGGTCAGCGGCTGGACCGCCTTCGCGGCGCTTATCGTGGCGGCGCTGATGGTGATGTTCCTCGTCATCCTGTCCGGCGCCGCGGGCGAGCGCTACGGCATCCCCTACCCGGTCTTCGCCCGCGCAAGCATGGGCACCACCGGCGCCAAGCTGCCTGCAGTCCTGCGCGCGACGGTGGCGGTGTTCTGGTACGGCGTGCAGGTCTACTTTGCCTCGACGGCTTTGGCGTTGCTCATCCATTCGTTGTTCGGCGCGGCCGAGGGCGCGGAGTTCCTGGGGCTGAACGCGGTCGACTGGCTGTCCTTCGTCATCGTATGGGCTTTCCACATCCTGATCTTCTGGCACGGCATGGACTGGGTCGAGACCTTCCTGACATCGCCGGACCGTTCGTTTACGCGGTGATGATCGGCCTGGTGATCGTGCTCTGGGTGAAGTCGGACGGGCAGCTGCTGTCGCAGGCGCAGACGATTTTCGCCAGCCCCGACGCGACCTGGGGAACCGAGATCAAGGGCTTCATCGCGATCATCGGCACCATGGTGGCCTACTTCGCCGCCGTGATGATCAATTTCAGCGACTTCTCACGCTATGCCAAGGACAAGAAGGCGATGGTGCAAGGCAATCTTGCCGGTCTGCCCTTCAACATGATCCTGTTCTCGGCACTGGCGCTGCTGACCACGGCGGGTGCGGCGGTTGTCTATGGCGACAAGATCATCAACCCGACCGAGATTATCGAACGCACCGACAGTGTCATCCTGAGCGTCGTCGCCGCCATCACCTTTTTCGCGGCGACCGTCGGCATCAACCTCGTGGCGAACTTCATTCCGGCGGTAAACGGCATCGCCAACCTGGCACCGTCCAGGATCAGTTTCCGGAAGGCCGGGCTGATCACCTCCCTGTTCGCGCTGGTGATCGGCGGGCTGTGGACAAGCTTCATCAGCGAGTTCGGGATCGGCGGCTTCGTCAATACGCTCGGTGCGACGCTGGCACCGCTCTACGGTATCATGATGGTCGACTACTACGTGCTGCGGAAGCAGGCGCTGAAGCGCGACGACCTCTACAACATGCAAGGCGGCACCTACCACTACAGGAACGGCTGGAACGACAACGCGTTGTTCGCCTTCGGCATCGCGGCGGTCTTCTCTGTCGCGACGGTGTGGGTTCCGTTCCTGGCGCAGCTTGCGGGCTATGCATGGATCATCGGCGCGATCCTTGGCGGGTCGATCTTCTACGTCCGCTGCAAGTCGTCGCACGTTGTCTAGGCAACCCACCGCCCCAGCCCGATCACCTCGACGGATCGGGCCGGATGCGGTTTGAACCCTGCGTCGCATGGCGTGTATCGACGGGTTTCGCGGCACGGTAAGGCCGGCGGACCTTGGCAGAGCCGCCGCATCAGCGCGATCCCGGCCCCAGGGCTTGCGGCCCCGGGCTTGGGATGCGACCGTGTCGACCGCAAATCAGATCGTGCTGGAGCGCCAAATTGATCAATTCCAAGTCTCTCGTCGCAGTTGTCCTGATCCCGCTTGGCCTTTCAGCCTGTGCGCCGTTGCCCGCCGGAGACGGGCCAATGCCCGGCGGCACAGTCACGGTGCCGGAATCGGTGTCCTCGATCGCGGCATCGTATCAGGATCTGACAACGGCCCGGATTCGCGCCAGCGACGGCTGTTACTGGTACACCCATCGCGGACCGGTCGAGACCACGGAACTGCCGCTGCGCACCGACAACGGCAACCCGATCTGCACCGCGCAGGCAAGCTAGCCACGGGCCAGAGGTACGCGGGCCAGAAAATCATGGGCCAGAAAATCACGGGCCAGCAAGCCCGACCCCGACGCGCCTTGCGCTACAGCAAGCCGCCGTCGGTCGGGTAAAGATAGGCCGTGACGCCCGTATCGACCCGTTCGTACAGCGTGTTGATATGCGGCATTACCATGCGCACGCACCCGGAACTCGCCCGCGTCCCGATAGAACGCGGCGCGGGCGTGCCGTGGATACGCAGGTAGGTGTCGCGATTGCCGACAAACAGGTACAGCGCCCGCGACCCCAGGGCATTGTCCGGTCCGGGGGGCATGCCCTCTTCCCAGCGGGCATAGTTCTGCGGCTCTCGCGCGATCATCGCGGCAGTGGGGGTCCACATCGGCCATTTTGCCTTGCGCTTGATGGTGTAGACGCCCGGCTCATAAAGCCCGTCGCGCCCGATGGCGACGCCATAGCGCATCGCCGTGCCGTCGTCCTGGATATGGTAGAGATAGCGCGCGACCGCATCCACGTGCACATCGCCCGGCGTCAGCCCCGGATTGGCCGACACCCGCTGCGGCAGGAACCGCGGATGCAGGCCCCAGGGATTGGTGGTTTCAAGGTTGAAATCCGGCGGCGTCACCTGCGCGTCCCAGCTGTCCCAATCATCGGTCGCGGCAAAAGCGGGTCGGACAAGCGCCGGCGCGGCAAGCGCGGCCAGAGAAGCGATCATGTGACGTCGTGTGAGCATGGGATACCTTACAAACCTGTGGGGCCGAAACGCAAGGCTGCCCCCTTAGTCGCCCCGCGCGTCGCATTCAACGATCAAAACCGCCAAACCATTGCCGGGGTTCCCGGGCGATCTGCCATTGCCACGGATTTGGTTCTGCCCGGGGTCTGGATAAGGTCTGTTCGCGGTGCCGTTGCCCGCGTTCCGGCCCGGTCACGGAACAGAACCGGAAAGCCCCGATGGATGCAGGATGCGCGGGCCGACACGGTGGTTCCCGACAGATGCTGCGCCCTTGGCGTGTCAGTTCTTTTATTCTAAGGATAATCCGAGGGTGCATGAGCCGGATGGAGGGCACAATGTCAGCAGTCGCGCGTTGCGCAGTCAATGTCGGCGGGTCCGGCGATGCCGTGATCATATTCCTGCATGGATATGGCTGCGACAGTGGGATGTGGCGAAAGGTATTGCCCGCCTTCGAAAAGGATTTCCGCGTCATCACCTATGACCTCATGGGATACGGCAAATCCTCGGCCAGTGACTACGACCCCGCCCGCTATTCTTCCCTGCACGCGCATGCGGACGACCTGATCGACATCCTTGACGAACTGGAACTGACGGACGTGATCGCGGTCGGCCATTCGGTCAGCGCGATGACCATCGGTCTGGCTGCCCAGCGCCGCCCCGACCTGATCGACAGGCTGGTCATGATCTGCCCCTCGCCCAGCTATGCCAACGACACCCCCTACGTGGGCGGTTTCGAACAAGACGACCTGCTTGGCCTGCTCGATATTCTGGACGTGAATTATCTGGGCTGGGCGCGCGAGATGGCGCCGCAGATCATGGGCGCCTCGGACCAGCCGGAGCTTGGCGACGCATTGACCGAAAGCTTCTGCCGGACCAATCCGGATATCGCCAAACACTTCGCGCGGGTGACGTTTCTCAGCGATCATCGCGACGACGTGAAGGCCATCGCCCAGCCGACGCTGGTGGTGCAATGCAAGGATGACATCCTCGTGCCGCCTTCGGTCTGGGCCTGGATGACCGAGAACATGCAGAATGCTGAACTTGTCGTGCTGGACGCAACGGGCCACTGTCCGCATGTCAGTTATCCCGAAGAAACCGCAGAGGCGCTCGCAGAGTTCGTGCGTCCGCGTAACGCCGCGTGAGCAACGCCCGCGATGGTTGGGTGGACCCTGACCTGTGGCCCTGTGGGCTGGCGGTCATGGACGACTCCGGCCAGATCCGGTCGGCCAATGCCGTGTTGCGGCGCTGGATGGGCATCGAGACGGATGCCGAATGCCACGCCCTGCGCTTTGTCGAAATCCTGTCGCGGGCGGGCCGGATCTATTTCGAGACCCACCTGCGGCCACTGTTACTTGTGCAGGGACAATTCTCGGAAATCTCCATCGAGCTTGAACGTTCCGACGGGTCGCGCGTGTCCGTCTTCATGAATGGCAGCGCGACCCTGTCCGAGGGTCGCATCCTGCATGCCCATTTCAGCATGTTCCAGAACGAGCAACGCCAGGCCTTCGAACGTGAACTGGTGGCCAAGCGGCGGGAAAGCGACGCCTACCGGATCCTTGTCAGATCGTCGCCACATGCGATCATGTCGGTTGACCCGGACCTGCGCATTCACGCCTGGAACCCCGCCGCGGAGGATCTGTTCGGCTATACCGAGGCCGAAGCCATTGGCCAGCGCTTCGATCATCTGCTGGTCCCCCCCGACGATACCTATATCGTCGCCGAGGATCTGCAGCGCATGTTTGCCGGCAAGACGATCCGCGCCGAAACCCAGCGGATGCACAAGGACGGCTCTCGTATCCACGTCGAAAAAAGCATCGCCGCCTTTCACGATGACACCGAGGAAAAATCCGGATTTGTGGCGATCTACGTCGATATCAGCGAACGCAAAGCGGCCGAAGAACAGATCCGGACGCTTCTGGCCGAGGTCAACCACCGGTCCAAGAACCTTCTGGCCGTCGTGCAGGTGATCGCACGGCAGACCGCGCGGATCTATGACGGCAAGGATTTCCTGACGGTTTTTTCGCAACGGCTGGCCAGCCTGACGGCGAACCAGGACATTCTGATCAACAGCAGCGGCGATCACGTCGATCTGGAAACGCTTGCGCGCGCGCAATTTGCACACCTGATCGACCCCGACGACCCCCGGGCAACCCTCGGCGGCCTGCCGGTGCAACTCGGCCCCTCGGGGGCGCAGGCCATCGGCATGGCGCTTTTCGAACTGGTCACCAACGCCGCCAAATACGGCGCGCTGTCGCAGGAAAAAGGCACCGTCACCCTGTCCTGGACGGTTACCGACGCGCCGTCCGCGACCATCGAGATGACCTGGACCGAGGCCAACGGACCGACGGTGACAGAGCCGAAGCGCCAGGGCTTCGGTTTCCAGGTGACGGGCCCGATCCTCGAGTCCATCTCGACAGGCCAGACAACCCGGGCCTACGACGCCTCGGGTTTCCGCTGGTCGCTGACGGCCCCCATGGACCGGTTGACCGAATAGCGATCGACGGGCCGATACGCGGCGACACGACCGACGCAGCCGACACGCGGCGATGTCAGCTCTCCGGCATCGGCGCGGGTGTCATCAGGCCTACCATCGCCCCCGTGGGATCGATGACAACCGCAACCCGTCCGGTCTCTGGCACATCGAAGGGCGCGCGCTGCACAGACCCACCGGCATCGATGGTCGTTGCGACGGCGGCATCCACATCGTCGACCGCCAGATAGCTCAACCAGTAGGGATCTTTCCCGCTGTCGTCGGGATCGGCCGTCATGTCCACCAGCCCGGCCACCGGGGCGCCGCCTCTCATCCCGAGAATATAGTCCGGCGCGTCCGGGCCCATCGGCACCGCGGTGAACGACCAGCCGCAGATCTCGGTGTAATACCGCTGCGCGCCCGCGATATCGCGGGTCATCAACTCCGACCAGATGACCGTGCCATGCGTGTCCTGCATTCCGGTGTCCTCCTGTTGTCGTCCTGCGGCGGGTCTGCCCGCGCGCGCAGTATGACCCGGTTTGACGAAAAACAGAACTGCCCTGCACCGGACGCGAAGATCCCCCGCGCCGTGCCGCAGCCTCGCGCTGGCCCCGGACTGCCGACCCCAGGCCGCCCAATCCGCCGCGCGGGGCAGTCGCCGCGCGGCGCAGGCACGCAAACGCCCCCGGAAGCATCCGTTCCGGGGGCGCGTTCTTGCGTGTGCAATGGATCAGCTTGCGGCTGCAACCGCCCGTTTCGTCATGACTTTCACAAGATGCGCGCGGTAGTCGCCGGTCCCGTGCAAGTCCGAGATCATGTCCGCGCCATCCGGGGCTGTCAGACCGTCCACGGCCTCTGCCGAGAAGTTGGACGACAGCGCCGCCTCAGCCTCGGACCAGCGAAAAACGCCATCGTTCGAGGCGCCGGTGACCGCAACCCGCACGCCGTCGGCATATTTCGCCACGAACACCCCGACCAGCGCAAAGCGCGACGCCGGCTGCTCGAACTTCTGGTAGTTCGATGCCTGCGGGATCGGCAGCCGCACCTCGGTGATGATCTCTCCCTCTTCCAGCGCGGTTGCGAACATGCCCTGGAAATAGTCGTCCGCCGCGATCTCGCGCGCATTGGTCTTGATCGTGGCACCTGTGGCCAGCGCCGCCGCCGGGTAACAGGCCGACGGGTCGTTGTTCGCCAGGCTGCCGCCGATGGTGCCGCGATTGCGCACCGCCGGATCGCCGATATTCGCGGCAAGCGCCGCAAGCCCGGGAAAATCGGCCGCGGCGTCGCGGGCGACGGTTGCATGAACGGTACCGCCACCGATGGCCAGCGCGCCGTCATCGGTCTTGCAGACACCCTTGATGTCGGCGATGCCGCTCAGACTGACCAGCACCGACGGCTGCGCGAGGCGCTGCTTGAGCGTCGGGATCAGGGTCTGGCCACCGCCGAGGGGCTGCGCCTCTTCCTGTTTCAGCGCCGCAACCGCATCCGCGACCGAACTCGGTCGCACCATCTCGAAATTGTACATCCTTGTCTCCTCCCGGTCCGTCGCCTCTGTTCACGATCGGACCCAAAATACTCCGGGGGGTCTGGGGGGCAGCGCCCCCCAGCCTTGGTCATTCAACCCCGCATCGCGGCCCCGACACGTCCGGGCGACGCGGGCATGTCGATGTGATCGACCTTGAAGCCACCCGATTGCAGCGCGTCCACCACCGCGTTGATCACCGTCGGCGGCGACCCGATCGCCCCGGCCTCGCCACAGCCCTTCACCCCGAGCGGGTTATGCGTGCAGGGCGTCTGGCAGGAATGGTCGACGACGTAATCGGCCATATGCGGCAGATTGTCGGCGCGCGGCATGGCATAGTCCATGTAGGACGCGCTCAGAAGCTGGCCGTTGGCGTCATAGACGCAATTCTCCAGCAAGGCCTGACCGATGCCCTGAGCGATACCGCCATGGACCTGGCCTTCGACGATCATCGGGTTGACGACGTTGCCGAAGTCATCCGCCGACACGAACTTCTCGATGGTCACGGCCCCGGTCTCGGGATCAAGCTCGATCTCGCAGGCATAGGCGCCGGCGGGATAGGTGAAGTTCGACGGGTCGTAGAATGCCGTCTCCTCAAGACCCGGCTCGATATCCTCGAGCGGATAGTTGTGGGGCACATAAGCCGCCAGCGTCACATCCCCCCAGGCGACCGACTTGTCGGTGCCCGCGACGGTGAACTGGCCGTCCTTCAGCTCGATATCGGCCTCGGACGCCTCCAGAAGGTGCGACGCGATCTTCTTGGCCTTGTTGATGATCTTCTCGGTCGCGCGGACCATGGCAGAGCCACCGACCGCCAGCGACCGCGACCCGTAGGTGCCCATGCCCATCGGCGTGCGGGCGGTGTCGCCGTGCACGATGTCGATCTGGTCCTCAGGAATGCCCAGCATCTCGGACACCACCTGCGGGAAGGCCGTCTCGTGGCCCTGCCCGTGGCTGTGCGACCCGGTCATCACCGAGATCGAGCCCGTGGCATTGACCCGCACTGTGGCGGATTCATAAAGACCCGCCCGCGCGCCCAGCTGACCCACCAGGTTCGACGGCGCGATGCCGCAGGCCTCGATGAAGCAGTTGATGCCCAGCCCGCGCAGCTTGCCCCGGGATTCGGTGTCCTTGCGGCGCGCCTCGAAGCCCGGAAGGTCCATCAGCTCTTCCATCTTGTCCATCGTCGCGTTGTAGTCGCCGGTATCGTATTCCACCGCCACAGGCGTCGCATAGGGGAACTCGGTGACGAAGTTCTGACGGCGCAGCTTGATCGGATCGACGCCAAGCTCGCGCGCGGCCTTGTCGATCACCCGCTCCAGCTGGAAGGTCGCCTCGGGGCGGCCGGCTCCGCGATAGGCATCGACCGGCACGGTGTTGGTGAAGACCGCCTTGACGTTCACATAGACCAGCGGCGTCTTGTAGTTGCCGGCCATCAGCGTGCCGTGCAGCCAGGTCGGCACCGACGGTGCGAAGGTCGACAGATACGCCCCCATGTTGGCATAGGTGTCGGTGCGCAGAGCGGTGAAGTTGTTGTCCGCATCGAGCGCCAGCTGGATCTTGGTGACGTGATCGCGGCCATGGGCGTCCGACATGAACGCCTCGGAGCGCGACGAGGTCCACTTCACGGCGCGGCGCAGCTGCCGGGCGGCGAAGGTGCAGAAGGCCTCTTCGGCATAGTGGAAGATCTTGGTGCCGAAACCGCCGCCCACGTCGGGCGCGATGACGCGCAGCTTGTGCTCGGGGATGCCAAGCACGAAGGCCCCCATCAGAAGCCGGATCACATGCGGGTTCTGCGACGTGGTGTAGAGCGTGGATTCGTCGTTGGCGTTGGAATAGTCGCCCACGGCCACGCGCGGTTCCATCGGGTTGGCGACCATGCGCTGGTTCACCAGCTCGAGTGTGGTCACATGCGCGGCGGACTCGAAGGCCGCGTCGGTGGCGGCCTTGTTCTCTTCGACAAAACCCCAGTCGTAGCAGAGGTTGTCGTCGAGATCGTCATGCACCTTGGTGGCGCCGGGCTGCACCGCGGCCTTCATGTCGACGACGGCGGGCAGTTCTTCAATGTCGAGCTCGATGGCCTCGGCGGCATCGCGCGCCTGTTCGAGGCTGTCGGCGACGATCGCGGCGATCGGGTCGCCCACGTGGCGCACCTTGCCCTGGGCCAGAACCGGGTGGGCCGGTTCCTTCATCGGCTGGCCGTGCTTGTCGGTGATCTGCCAGCCGCAGGGGATGGTTCCGACGCCTTCGAAATCGGCCCCGGTAAAGATGCGCACGACACCCGGCATGCCGGCAGCGGCACTGGTGTCGATGTTGTTGATGCGTCCATGCGCCACGTCAGAGCGCAGGAAATGGACATAGGCCTGTCCGTGAATGTTGATATCGTCGGTGTAATTCCCGACGCCGGTCAGAAAGCGCAGGTCTTCGCGGCGCTTCGAGCTGGCTCCGATGCCATGATCCTTCGGCATGTTCTTTAATCCTCCCTTGGTGGTGGAATTTTCCCCACCCTAGATGTCCTTCGGGCGCGCGAACCGGCGCGCGCAGCACTTGTATTCGGGCCTACTCCGCGGCGACCGCGGGCACGTCCTGACCGGACGCCGCCATGATCGCACGAACGATGTTGTGATAGCCGGTGCAGCGGCAGATATTGCCTTCGAGATAGTCGCGTACCTCGGCCTCGGACGGCTTGGGGTTCTCTTTCAGCAGCGCTGTCGCCGACATCACCATGCCCGGTGTGCAGAAACCGCATTGCAGGCCGTGATAGTCCTGGAACGCTTGCTGCAGGGTGTTCAGCGACCCATCCGCGTTGGCGATGCCCTCGATGGTGGTGACCTCGGCGCCATCGGCTTCGGCGGCGAAGATGGTACAGGATTTCACCGCCTCACCGTTCACATGCACGACGCAGGCGCCGCACTGGCTGGTGTCGCAGCCCACATGGGTGCCGGTCAGGTGCTGGTCGTCGCGCAGAAAGTTGACCAGCAGCGTGCGGCCCTCGACCTCGCCCGAGACGGTCTTGCCGTTCACGGTCATGGATACATTGGTCATCAAATCCTCCCTTGGATATGCCTTGTCTCTGTTGGCCCGGACACGCTTGGACCGGGCAGATCCTTGCCGCGTTCAGGTCGTCAGACGCTTGAACCAGCCCTTTTTCTTGTCGCCCGGCGTGGCCTCTGTCTCGGGGGCCGCGTCGGGATCGGCGGGGCCTTCGATCGCCTCTTGCAGGCGGGTGAAGAACTGGTCGGCCATCTTCTTGGCGAAACCGTCGATGATACGCGAGCCAAGCTGCGCCAGCTTGCCCCCCACATTGGCGTCCACATCGTAATGCAGCAACGTCTTTTCACCGGCTTCCTCAAGCGTGACGACGGCGCTGCCCTTGGCAAAGCCCGCCGCTCCGCCCTTGCCCTCGCCCGACAGCTTGAGCTTGTTCGGCTCGTCGCGCTCGGAAACCGTGACATGGCCCTTGAAGGTCGCCTTCACCGGGCCGACCTTCTGGACCACGGTGGCCTCGAACCCGTCATCGGCATTGCCGCTCATCTCGGTACAGCCCGGGACGCATTCCTTGAGTACGTCGGGATTCAGCACTGCCGCCCAGACCACGTCGCGCGGTGCGGCCACTTCGCGGGAATCGCTCATCTTCATCGCAGACCATCCTTTTGATTTGAACGTGAGGTTAGGCAGACCGGTCGCGCCCGGATATAAGACCTTTTGCCGACACGGGCCGCGACGGGTCGTGCTTTCGCCGCTCCGGCGCACTGGGTAGGCTCTGGCGGAACTGGGCGGGGCGGGGCGGAGACGGGATGGACCATGACAGGCGGGCTTGAGGTCAAGGGCATCAGCTACCGCTTCGGCGGCAAGGTGGCGCTGTCGGAGGTGTCGTTCAGCGTCGCCCCGGGGCGGTTCGCGGCGCTTCTCGGCCCCAACGGCGCGGGCAAGTCAACGCTGTTCGCGCTGATGACGCGGCTTTTCACCGCCCCCGAAGGCCAGATCCGCATCGCCGGGCACGACCTTGCGCGCACGCCCCGGGCGGCGCTGGCGCGGATGGGGGTGGTGTTTCAGAGCACGACGCTCGACCTCGACCTGACCATCCGGCAGAACCTTTCATATTTCGCCGCACTGCACGGGCTGTCTGGCCGCGACGCCGCGCTGCGGATCGACGCCGCGCTCGACCGTCTGGGCATTGCCGAGCGCGCCGGGGAAAAGGCCCGCAGCCTCAATGGCGGCCACAAGCGACGGACCGAGATCGCCCGGGCGCTGCTGCACGCGCCGGAGGTCTTGCTGCTGGATGAGCCGACCGTGGGGCTGGACGCCGCCGCGCGCGCCGCGATCACCGATCACGTCCACCGGCTCTGCGCCGAGGACGGGCTGACCGTGCTCTGGGCCACGCATCTGACCGACGAGGTGCGCGACACCGACCGGTTGGTCGTCCTGCACCAGGGCCGCATCCTTGCCGATGGCGCGGCAGGCGCGATCCGCAGCGCGCAATCGCTGAACGCCCGCTTCCTGTCGATTACCGGGGCTGCGCCCACGACCGGTGCCCCCGCATGACCCCCTACCTGATCGCCCTGCGCGCGATCGCCTGGCGCGAAGCGTTGCGCTTCGTGCATCAGCGCGAGCGGTTCCTGGCCGCGCTGGTGCGCCCGCTGGTGTGGCTCCTGGTCTTCGCGGCGGGCTTTCGCGCCGCGCTGGGCCTGTCGATCCTGCCGCCCTACCAGACCTATATCACCTACGAGACCTATATCGTGCCCGGCCTCTGCGGCATGATCCTGCTGTTCAACGGCATGCAAAGCGCATTGAGCCTGGTCTACGATCGCGAAACCGGGTCAATGCGCCTGCTGCTGACGGCCCCCTTGCCGCGCGGGTACCTGCTGTTCTGCAAGCTGGTGGGGGCGACAATGATTTCGCTGGTGCAGGTCTATGTCTTTCTCGCGATCGCGGCGCTGTTCGATATCGTGCTGCCGTCCTGGGGCTATTTCGCCGCCCTGCCCGCACTGACGCTGGCGGGGCTGATGCTGGGCGCATTGGGTCTGGCCCTGTCGTCGCTGATCCGGCAGCTGGAGAATTTCGCGGGTGTGATGAACTTCGTGATCTTCCCGATGTTCTTTCTGTCCTCGGCGCTTTATCCGCTGTGGAAGATGGCCGAAAGCTCCGAACTGCTGCACGATATCTGCGCCGTGAACCCCTTTACCCACGCGGTCGAGCTGATCCGCTTCGCATTGTATCTGCAATGGAACGGTGCGGCCCTGCTCTGGACCGTCCTGGCCCTGGTGGGTTTCGGTGCATTGGCGCTCTGGGGTTACGATCCGGCGCGGGGGCTTGTCCGCCGGAAGGGATGACCCCGACCGCGTCCTGTGCGGCACGGTCGGGATTTGCGTATTTGGAAAATGGAAAGGCGGAGGCGGGACGCGGCGATACCCGCGGCGGCGAGATCAGAATACCTTGTCGAGGACCCGGCTTAGTCGCGTCACGGTGCCATCGACGTCGTAGAGCTTGTCGAGCCCGAACAACCCCAGGCGAAAGGTCGAAAAGCCCGCGGGTTCGTCGCATTGCAACGGCACCCCGGCGGCAATCTGCATACCGTGCCTGGCAAAGACCCGGCCCGATTGCACCTCGGGGTCGTCAGTGTAGCTGACCACCACGCCCGGGGCACCGAAGCCGTCGGCGGCAACAGAGCGCACGCCCTTGTCGGCGAGAAGGGCGCGCACGCGACCGCCAAGCTGCAACTGTGCCTGGCGAAGCTTTTCGAACCCGAAATCGCGGCTTTCCCGCATCGTGTCGCGAAAGGCCCGCAGCCCGTCCGTCGGCAAGGTGGCGTGATAGGCGTGACCGCCGCCCTCATAGGCCGCCATGATCGCGCGCCACTTCTTCAGATCGATGGCGAAGCTGTGCGCATCCGTCTCCTCCATCCGGGCCAAGGCCCGTTCCGACAGCATCACCAGCCCCGCCGACGGCGTCGAGGACCAGCCCTTCTGCGGCGCCGAGATCAGCACGTCGACGCCCGTGGCCTTCATGTCGACCCAGGCGCATCCGCTGGCGACGCAGTCCAGAACCATGAGACCGCCGACCTCATGCGCGGCCTCCGCCAGCCCCTTGATGTAGTCGTCGGGCAGAATGATGCCGGCGGAGGTTTCCACATGCGGCGCGAAGACCAGGCCGGGCGCGGTCTCCCGGATCCGCGCCCGCACGGCGTCAAGCTCGGCCGGGGCGAAGGGCGCGTCCACCGCGTTGCCCATGCGCCGCGCTTTCATCACATGGGTCTCGCCGCCGAAGCCGCCCGCCTCGAAGATCTGCGACCAGCGGTAGGAGAACCAGCCATTGCGCACCACCAACGCGTCCGCGCCTTGTCCGAACTGCCGCGCCACGGCTTCCATCGCGAAGCTGCCGCCGCCCGGCACCAGCGCCACCGCATCGGCATTGTAGACCTCGCGCAGCATCTCCGAGATGTCGCGCATGACCTCCTGAAACGCGGCGCTCATGTGATTGAGCGAGCGGTCGGTGAACACGACCGAGAATTCTTCGAGGCCCGATGGATCGACGGTGTCGAGAAGCGCCATGTGTCCTGTCTCCTTTGCTTGTGTCTGTGGGTAGCGCGGCGCGGCGCGGACGGCAAATTCAATCTTGTCGCAAGGGGGCTAGCCGATCGGCCCGGGACGGCGCTCTTCGGACAAGAGCACGTTGGCGTCGAGCGAGGCAACTCCCGGCAGTGTCATGATGCGGCGGCGCAGGACCCGCTCGAAATCCGACAGGTCGCGCGCCACGACACGCAGGCGGTAATCGTACAGCCCAAGCACATGTTCGACCGTCTGTACCTCGGGAATGGCCGATACCGCGCGTTCGAAATCCCCGAGCGACGCCTGCCCCTTGGTTCCCAGCTTCACGCCCAGGAATACGGTCACACCGAAGCCAAGCTTCTGCGCATCGAGATCGAGCCGCGCCCCGCGCAACGCGCCCGCATCCCTGAGCCGCTTGACGCGACGCCAGGCGGCCGGCTGCGACAGTCCCAGCCTGCGACCAAGCGCACCCGCCGACAGGTCCGCCTCTGCGCTCAGCGCGCGCAGGATGTCACGATCCGTGGCGTCAAGCTCGATCATCGCAACGCCCCGTTCCTGCAACCCCACCGCATCACAGAGGCAGGCTTTCGTCGTGTTTCACCCGCGCGATATGCATCAACGCTTCTAGATCCGTGATATGCGGCAACGCCAGCAGCTTCTCGCGGTAGAGGATCTGGTAATGCGCAAGATCCCGCGCGATCACCGACAGGCGGACGTCGACCTGGCCGAGAAATGTCTGGATTTCCAGCACTTCGGGAACCGCCCGCGCGGCTGCCGCAAATTCCTCGAACGCCGTGGCCACCGACTTGTCGAGCGTCACCCGCAACGACACCTCGACCGTGTAGCCAAGGGCGCTCCAGTCGATCACCGCGCGTGCGCCGCGCAGCACCCCTGCTGCCCGCATCTTCTCCAGCCTGCGGGTCAGCGTGGTGGCCGTCACGCCCGCCCGAACCGCAAGCTCCTGGCCGGAAAGTGTCGGCGCGGCCTGGTATTGGCGCAGGATGCGTCTGTCCGTATCGTCAAGCATGAAGTTTCCGCTTTTTGCAAGATGCGCGCATGATGTCTTTCCATTTTCTGAAATACGCCGGAAAAACGCAACCGCTATCGCCGACGGATGGCTAGATTGCACACATCACAACCAGACAAGGAGCGCCAGACATGCGCGTTTATTACGACCGCGATTGCGACATCAACCTGATCAAGGACAAGAAAGTGGCGATCCTGGGCTATGGCTCGCAGGGCCACGCCCATGCGCTGAACTTGCGCGATTCCGGCGCCAAGAACGTCGTCGTGGCGCTGCGTGAAGGCTCGGCCTCGGCGGCCAAGGCCGAAGGCGAGGGCCTCAAGGTCATGGGCATCGCCGAAGCCGCGGCCTGGTGCGACCTGATCATGTTCACCATGCCCGACGAGCTGCAGGCAGAGACCTACAAGAAATACGTCCATGACAACCTGCGCGAAGGCGCGGCGATTGCCTTTGCCCATGGTCTCAACGTGCATTTCGGCCTGATCGAGCCCAAGGCGGGCGTCGACGTGATCATGATGGCCCCCAAGGGTCCCGGCCACACCGTGCGCGGCGAATATTCCAAGGGCGGCGGCGTGCCCTGCCTGGTGGCGGTCCACCAGGACGCCACGGGTCGCGCGCTGGAACTGGGCCTGAGCTATTGTTCGGCGATCGGCGGCGGGCGGTCCGGTATCATCGAGACCAACTTCCGCGAGGAATGCGAAACCGATCTCTTCGGTGAGCAGGCCGTGCTTTGCGGTGGCCTGGTCGAACTGATCCGCATGGGTTTCGAGACCCTGGTCGAGGCAGGCTACGAGCCCGAGATGGCCTATTTCGAATGCCTGCACGAAGTGAAGCTGATCGTGGACCTGATCTACGAAGGCGGCATCGCCAACATGAACTACTCGATCTCCAACACCGCCGAATACGGCGAATATGTCTCGGGTCCGCGCATTCTGCCCTACGACGAAACCAAGAAGCGCATGAAGGACGTGTTGACCGACATCCAGAACGGCCGTTTCGTGCGGGACTTCATGCAGGAAAACACCGTCGGTCAGCCGATGTTCAAGGCCACCCGCCGACTCAACGACGAGCACCAGATCGAACAGGTCGGCGAGCGTCTGCGCGGAATGATGCCCTGGATCTCGGCCGGCAAGATGGTCGACAAGGCCAAGAACTGACCGGCTTCGCGGCGCGACGCGGCGCCAGGACCTGAGACGAAAGACGCCCCCGGAGTGCTTCCGGGGGCGTCATTATGTGGGGCGGAGCGTTTGCGCGGGGCCTGGGCACATGCTGACCCTTCGCAGACGCTCAGGGTGTTCGCCCGGGCGTTCTGACCCTTCGCAGGGGCTCAGGGTGTTCGGCCGGGCGTGCTGACCCTTCGCAGGGGCTCAGGGTGTTCGGCCGGGCGTGCTGACCCTTCGCAGGGGCTCAGGGTGTTCGGCACTGAAAACGCGCCACCGGCGCGTTTTCCGGGCGTGCCTCACTCCCAGCAGGACACCAGTACGGTCATGGCGCGGGCGACCTGGGTCAGGTCCTCGGGGGCCATGAAGGCGTCGCCACGTCCGGTTTCGACGGTCACCCCTGCCCCGGCGGACATCGCGATCAGGCGCTCTGATGCGGTGGCGAAGCTGACGCCCTCGGGCAGTTGACGCCCCTCGGTGGCCTGCGGCACCAGCATGCCCACCACGGCACCGCCGCCATCGAATACCGGCCCGCCCGCGTCGCCGTCATTGGACGCGACCGCAAGCCGCGCAATCCCGGCCTCGCCGTTCAGACCCTTGAGATCGGCCAGGGTGCCGAAGGCCAGCGTCGGCGCGCCCAGCACGCCGCCATAGGAAAAGCCCGCGATCGCCACTTCGGATTGCAACCGGGGCGCATCGACGCGGAAGACCGCGACTTCGCGCGGCGACAGCGGGGTGTCGGGCTTCAGGATGGCGATGCCGTTGTCGGATGCCACGACCTGCGCCTCGGTCGTCTCGTCGAGGGTGATCCGGCCGCAGCTTTCCACGCCACCCGCGGCGGTCAGCACATGACCGCGCGTATCGACGAAGAACCCCGAGGTCACGGCCTTGGGCTGGCGCACCTGCAGACCGGCCACGAGGTCGATGGATTGGGTATCGCCCGACAGCGTCGCCGGATCGAGCACGATGCCGTCGAGCGGTCTGAAGCTATCCTGCATGATGCCAAGGATGCGCCTGCGACGTTCCTCGTCGCCGGCGGGCCAGATCAGCGTGAAGCCCTTGATCACGCCATCCTCGAGCCGCGCTTCGGTGTGGCTGACGATGCGGGCATTCGCCCCGGTCAGGGTAAAGCTGTCGCGGCGCCGTTCGCGGTCGCCGGTCAGCGGCACGATGTCGAGCGTCTGCATGATCTCGTAAAGACCGTAGAGCGTTTGCCGGTCGCCGGGCTGCGAGATCAGCAGCGCGCGCGCCGCCAGATCGCCGGTGGCGTCGTAATGCACGAAGGGAGCCTCGGCGCGGGCATAGGCGAGCACGCCCATCGGCAGGTCGAGTTCGATCCCGGCGCGGCGGTCCGCGACGCGCTGGATCTGCATGCCGTCGAGCACGGCGTTGTACTGGCGCAGCAATTCGGTGCGCTGGCGCGTCGTCAGGATGCCGGTGGGTGTGAAGCCGTTGGCCTCTTGCCAGCCCGCCATGGAGCCACGGGTGCCGCGCCCGAAGGCGGCATCGATGCGGCCTTCGTAGAAGCCCGCCCATTGCAGCGCGACCTGCAGACCGGCGCGTTCGTCGCGGGTCAGCCGCGCCTCGGAGCGGCGCGCCTCGGCCACCGTTTCGCCCGGGTCTTCCGGCGTGGGTGCGGGCGTCTCGGCGACCACCTCCTCGCCCCCTTGCGGTGGCTCATCGGCCTCGACCGGGGCGGTTGCCGGTGACTGGATCGCACCGGCCCCCACCGGGAAGAACCGTTGGGCGTATTCCTCGGCTTCTTCGATATAGCTGTCCGACGGGATCAGGCCCTGACGGCGCAGATCGCGGCGCAAGCGGTCGGCCTGCGCTTCGTTATAGGGACCAAGCGCGATGCCGTACCAGCCCGCCCCGAGCGAAAACCCGTTCACATCGGGCAATCGGGACGCGAACAGACGCGCGCGCCCCTCGGCGGTACTGAGGGCGGGATGCGCCTCGATCTGAATGAAATAGGCCTCTTGCGCCGCGGCTGCCCCGGTCAATATCCAGAGCGCGCTGCCCGCCATCAGAACGGAGCGTATCATGTGTCAAGCAATCCCTTGGTCTGTTTGGTCTATCGGTGGCCTTGGCCATTTGCAGGTCCGGCTTGCGTCATCTCTAGCAAATCGCAGGCCTTGCGCACCTCAATTATTGGTCAGGGTTGCAATAATTATTGGTCGGAGCTGCAATTGACCCCCGAGTTGTGGCGTCCTAATCAAGCGCCAGCCACACAAGCGGGGATCACATGGACGCAAGCGACAAGCCCAAGAGCTTTCAGGAGATCATCCTGCGGCTTCAGACCTACTGGGCGACGCAGGGCTGCGCCGTTCTGCAACCCTATGACATGGAAGTGGGCGCCGGCACCTTCCACCCGGCAACGACCCTGCGCGCGCTTGGCACCAAAAGCTGGGCCGCGGCCTATGTGCAGCCGTCGCGCAGGCCCACCGATGGCCGCTACGGCGAAAACCCCAACCGGCTGCAGCATTACTACCAGTTCCAGGTCATCATCAAACCCTCGCCACCGGACCTGCAGGCGCTCTACCTGGGCTCGCTCGCGGCGATCGGGATCGACCTGGCCCTGCACGACGTCCGTTTCGTCGAGGACGACTGGGAAAGCCCGACCCTGGGGGCCTGGGGCCTCGGATGGGAGGTCTGGTGCGACGGCATGGAAGTGTCGCAATTCACCTATTTTCAGCAGGTCGGCGGGCATGACTGCCACCCCGTCTCGGGCGAGCTGACCTACGGGCTCGAACGTCTGGCGATGTACGTCCTCGGCGTCGATCACGTCATGGACATGCCGTTCAACGCCCCCGACGCGCCGATCCCGCTGCGCTACGGCGACATCTTTCGCCAGACCGAGCAGGAATACAGCCGCCACAACTTCGATCACGCATCGACCGAGATGCTGCTGCGCCACTTCGAGGATGCGGAGGCCGAATGCCAGCGCCTGCTGGACGCCCCCGAGGACGATCCCAAGACCGGGCGGCGCATCGTCATGGCGCATCCCGCCTATGACCAGTGCATCAAGGCGTCGCACCTGTTCAACCTGCTCGATGCGCGCGGGGTCATTTCCGTGACCGAGCGGCAGGCCTATATCGGAAGGGTCCGGGCCCTGGCGAAGATGTGCGCCGATGCCTTCGTGACGACCGAAGCGGGCGGTGCCGCGGCCTGAGCCCGTCACCCCGGGCGCCGCGCCCGGCCCCCCGCATTGCAGAACAGGACAGCGCGTGACCGGAAAAATACTGACGATCCTCATCTTTGTCTCGGCGCTCATTGCCGGTGCCGCGATGTATTACCTGCAGGTCTACGCCTATTACGAGGACGTGGACCCGCGCGATGCGATCACCGTGCTCGGCACCGATGGCGGCCAGATCACCGTGCCCGTGCGCAACTTCGAGGGCATCGACGCCGACAGCTCTCCGATCCGGTTCCGGGCCTGTTTCGATACCGATCTGCGCCCCGGCGACCTGGCGGCACAGCCCTATCCCAACGCCGCACCGCGCAATGCCCCGGGCTGGTTCGACTGCTTCGACGCCGGGGCGATTGCCGCGCTGATGGAGAACGGGCGCGCCGAGGTCTTCACCGTTGCACGCAACATCGAGTTCGGCATCGACCGGGTGGTGGCCCTGACCGAGGACGGGCGCGGCTACATCTGGCAAGAGATCAACGACTGCGGCGAAAAGACCTATGACGGCACGCCGCTCGGGGACGATTGCCCGGCGCGCGACTGATTTAGCGGGAACCGTCTGCCGTTTCGCGCGCTATCCCTGACAGGGAGTGCACGAAAGGGACCGGAACATGCCTGACAACAGAGCCCCGGCCTGGGTCGTGCCGGTCATGCGGGCGGGATATACCGCGCGCGCCGTAACCTACGCCATTGTCGGCGCGCTCGCGCTCAGCGCCGCGATTCGGGGCGGTGCCGCCGAAGGCACCACCGACGCTGTCAGCCACTTGCGCGCGGCCCCCATGGGATTTGTCGTCATCTGGGCGGTGGCATTCGGATTGTTCGCCTATGCCGTTTGGCGCTTCGTGGCCGCGGCACTTGATCTCGAGCGGCGGGGCGACGATCCTTCGGGCCTGTTTGCACGCGGCGGGCTCGTGGTGACCGGCGCGCTGCACGCCTTTCTCGGGGCGTCGGTGCTGGACCTGATCCCGGAAGACGACGAGTCGGGCGGCAGCTGGACGCAGGAGGTGCTCGCCCTGCCCTTTGGACGCTGGCTGCTTCTGGCGCTGGGTATCGCGGTCTTCGCGGTCGGGCTGTATTATATCTACAAGGGCTGGGCCAAGAAATACAAAGAGCATATCCGCGTCACCACATTGACCCGAAGGCTGGCCCCGGTCCTGCGCATCGGGATCATCGCCCAGGGCGCGCTGATCGCGGTGATCGGGGGGCTTCTGGGCCTCGCGGCGCTGACCTATTCACCGGATAACGCGGGTGGCATGGGCGATGCGCTGCGCGAAATCGGTGCCGCCCCCTACGGTCGGGTGATGCTGAGCGTCGCCGGTCTGGGCCTGCTGTGCTTTGCGGTCGAGAACCTGGTCGAGGCGTGGTTCCGCGTGCTGCCCGCCCGCGACGGGCTGGACGTCGAAACGCTGGCCACCCGCGCGATGCAGGAAGCCCGGTCCCAGGCCGACACCGCTGCGGCCCGCTAAGCGCTGGACCTCTGCCGCCCGCCCCGTTATCCCGCGCAAAGCAGCGAGATAACGCCCTAGCGGAGTGGCCGATGCCCGACCTTCTGATTGAACTCTTCTCCGAGGAAATCCCCGCGCGCATGCAGGCCCGGGCTGCGGAAGATCTGAAAAAGCGCGTGACCGACGGGCTGGTCGAGGCCGGTCTGACCTATGCCCACGCGGGCGCTTTCGCCACACCCCGGCGGCTGACACTGGCGCTCGAGGGTCTGCTGGCCCGATCGCCGACCACCCGCGAGGAACGCAAGGGCCCCAAGGTCGACGCCCCCGACAAGGCCATCGAGGGCTTTTTGCGCGGGGCCGGCGTGGCACGCGAAGACCTGCAGGAGCGCGACGACAAGAAAGGCCGGGTGTTCTACGCGGTGATCGAAAAGCCGGGCCGCCCGGCTGCGGACATCGTGGCCGAGGTGCTGGAAGACACCATCCGCACCTTCCCCTGGCCGAAATCCATGCGCTGGGGCGCGGGCAGCCTGCGCTGGGTGCGCCCCCTGCACCGCATCCTGTGCATTCTGACCAATGACGCGGGCGAGGCCGAGATCGTGCCGCTGGACGTCGACGGCATCAAGGCGGGCGACGTGACCGAGGGCCATCGCTTCATGGCGCCGGATGCGTTTTCCGTCGTGTCCTTCGAGGATTACGCGGCAAAGCTCAAGCGCGCTTACGTCGTTCTCGATGCCGCCGAGAGGGCCGAGGCAATCTGGAACGACGCCACCAACGCGGCCTTCGCCGCTGGCATGGAGGTGGTCGAGGACAAGGGTCTTCTGGCGGAAGTGGCGGGGCTTGTGGAATGGCCGGTGGTGCTGATGGGCGAGATTGGCGCGGACTTCCTCGACCTGCCGCCCGAGGTGCTGATGACGTCGATGAAGGAGCACCAGAAGTTCTTCTCGGTGCGCAATCCCAGGACCAGGCGGATCGAGCGGTTCGTCACCGTGGCCAACCGCGAAACCGCGGATCACGGGCGCACGATCCTGGCGGGCAACCAGAAGGTGCTGGCGGCCCGGCTGTCGGACGCGAAGTTCTTCTGGGAAAACGACCTGCGGATCGCAACGGATGCCAGAATGCAGCCCTGGCTGGATCAGTTGGAAAACGTCACCTTCCACAACAAGCTGGGCAGCCAGAAGGCGCGGATCGACCGGATCGCGGCACTGGCGCGCGAAATTGCGCCCGCCATGGGCGCCGATGCCGATCTCGTCGAACAGGCGGCACGCGTGGCCAAGGCCGATCTGTCTTCGGAAATGGTGTATGAATTTCCGGAATTGCAAGGGCTTATGGGCCGCTATTACAGTGACGCTGCAGGCCTGCCCCCCGAGGTCGCCGCCGCCTGCGAGGAACATTATTCGCCGCTCGGCCCCTCCGACGACGTGCCGACAGCGCCCGTCTCGGTCGCCGTGGCGCTGGCCGACAAGCTCGACACGTTGGCGGGATTCTGGGCCATCGACGAAAAGCCCACCGGCTCGAAGGACCCTTTCGCGCTGCGCCGCGCGGCGTTGGGGGTGATCCGGTTGCTGCTGGACGGCGACCACAGGGTGTCACTCGATCACCTGTTCCAGAAGGCGAATGACATCGCGGGCCCCCGCAAGGAAGGCTTTGCCGATATCGACGACCTCCGCGCCTTCTTCCACGACCGCCTCAAGGTCTATCTCAAGGGCGAAGGCATCCGCCATGACGTCATCGACGCCTGCCTTGCAATGGACAACGCCGACGACATCACCCTTCTGGTCAAGCGCGCCCGCGCGTTGCAGGACGTGCTGGGAACCGAGGACGGCGAAAACCTCGTTCAGGGGTTCAAGCGCGCCAACAACATCCTGACCCAGGCCGAGGAAAAGGATGGTGTCGAGTACAGTTTCGGGGCCAACCCGAAACTGGCCGAGACCGACGCCGAACGCGCGTTGTTCGCGGCGCTGACCGCGGCGGATGCAAAAATCGGCCCTGCCATGCAGGCCGAGGACTTTCCCGCCGCAATGGCCGCGATGGCGGCGATCCGGCCCGAGCTTGATGCCTTCTTCGAGGCCGTGCAGGTCAATACCGAGAACGAGATCCTCCGCCGCAACCGGCTCAACCTGCTGTCGCAGATCCGCACCATCTGCCTCAAGGTTGCCGATCTGACAAAACTCGAGGCCTGACGCCTCCTGCGGCATCCTGGCCCGACACCGCGCTTGCCTCACCGGGAATGAGGCGTATCCTGCGGCCAATTCGAAGGATTGCCGCAGTGCAGAAATACCTCAACGAAGCGTCGTTCAAGCTGGACCGGCACATCACGCTGATCACGCCGACCGCGCCCATCCTGCCGGGCACCCATGGCGGGCGGGCCAAGTGCCTGCAGCGGCTGGTGCGGCTCAAGCTGCCGGTGCCGCGCACGGTCGCGCTGTCCTTCGACACCGTCAAGGCCATCGCGCTGGGGCGCATCCCCGACACCGAGTTGCTGCTGTCGGTGTTCGAGCCGGGCGCGCTGGTCTGCGTGCGCCCATCCTCGGAGGACCCGGACTGGGGTGGCCCGACGACGATGCTCAATATAGGGATGAACGACGCGGCCTGTGCGCGGATGTCCGAAACCCTGGGCGAAGACGCGGCGCGGGCCTTGTATCGCCGCTGGGTCCAGACTTATGCGGTGCATGTCGCGCGGCTTGATCCCGACGCCTTCGACGAGATCGCGGCGGACGAGCCCGACGCGCTCGAACGGTCGCTGCGGGCCTACGAGGACGAGGCCGAAGAGCCCTTCCCCCAGGACCCCGCCACCCAGTTGGCCGAAGTGCTGCGGTCCATGGCGCGCAGCTGGGAAAGCGTGTCGGCGCGGCTCTTGCGCGAGGCCAAGGGCGCGCCGATGGATGCCGGGCTTGGCCTTGCGGTGCAGGACATGGCGTTGGGTTTCGGACGCGGCGAGTCGGGATCCGGCGTGCTGCAACTGGTCGATCCCGAAACCGGCCTGCCGCAGGTCACCGGGCGCTACCTGAGCCAGAGCCAGGGCCGCGACGCGCTCGAGGCCGGCAAACGCGCGCTGTATCTCGAGCTGGACCCGCGCGGTCCGTCGCTGCAGGAACGCGCCCCCGAGGCCTTCGCCAAGCTGGTCGAATACGCGGCGCAGATGCGCCAGCGGCTCAGGACCGAGATGCAGGTCGAGTTCACCATCGAGAACGGCGCGCTGTATATCCTCGACGGGGTCGTGGTTCCGGCCAGCCATTCCGCCGCCATCCGCATCGCGGTGCGTCTGTGCGAAGACGGCATCATCACCCCGCAGGAGGCGGTGATGCGGATCGAGCCGCAGGCGCTGTCGGTGCTGTTGCACCCGCAGGTCGACCCCACTGCCCCGCGCGATCCGATCGGGCGCGGCATCGCGGCCAGTCCGGGGGCGGCCACCGGGCGGATCGTGTTTTCCGCCAGCGCCGCACAGGCGTCGGCGGCGCGCGAGGAACCGTGCATCCTGGTGCGGCGCGAAACCTCGCCCGAGGACGTGCGCGGCATGCATGCCTCGGTCGCGGTATTGACCGAGCGCGGCGGCATGACCAGCCACGCCGCGGTGATCGGGCGCGGCATGGGGCGGCCCTGCGTGGTCGGGGCCAGTGCGATGCGTTTTCATCCCCGGCGCAAGCAGATCACCGCGGCGGATGGCCGGGTGTTCCGCGAAGGCGACGTGATCACCGTTGATGGCACGGCGGGCGAAATCCTTGCCGGGGCGCCCAGGATGCTCGGGGCCAAGCTTGACGATGCCTTCCGTACCCTGCTGGACTGGGCCGATGCGGAACGCGACATGCTGATCCGCGTCAACGCCGAGACCCCCGAGGATGCCCAGACCGGGCGCGATTTTGCCGCCGGGGGCATCGGCCTCTGCCGCACAGAGCACATGTTCTTCGACCCCGGTCGCCTGACCGTCATGCAAGAGATGATCTTCGCCGCCACCCCCGAGGACCGCCGCGCGGCGCTGGATCAGTTGCTGCCGATGCAGCGCGCGGATTTCCGGGAACTGTTCTCGATCATGTCGGGCAAGCCCGTGTGCATCCGCCTGTTCGACCCGCCGCTGCACGAATTTCTGCCCACCGACCGCGCCGGGCTGCGCGATCTGGCCGAGGCGCTGAACATGCCCGTGTCGGAAGTGACGCGGCGCGTCGAGTCGATGGGCGAATACAACCCCATGCTGGGCATGCGCGGTGTCCGGCTGGGCATCACCGTCCCCGAGATATACGACATGCAGGCCCGCGCGATCTTCGAGGCGACGCTGGATGCCAGCGGCAAGGACGACCCCGTCGTGCCCGAGATCATGATCCCGCTGGTGTCGGCCCGTCGCGAGGTCGAGATCGTCCGCCAGCGGATCGATGCGGTGGCCAGCGCCGTGCGCACCAAGCGCGGACGGGAGTTTACCTACCGGCTGGGCGTCATGGTCGAAACCCCGCGCGCCTGTCTGATTGCCGGCGACATCGCGCCGCATGTCGACTTCCTCAGCTTCGGGACCAACGATCTGACGCAGATGACCTACGGCCTGTCCCGCGACGATGCCGGGCGGTTCATGTCGGATTATGTCCGGCTGAATGTCTTCGAAGAGGACCCGTTTCACCACCTCGACCGTGAAGGCGTCGGCGAATTGCTGACCATCGGATTCGATCGGGCGCGCGCCGCGAATCCGGAGGTGATCGTCTCGATCTGCGGCGAACACGGCGGGAATCCCGAATCGATTCACTTCTGCCGAAGCCTCGGAATGAACTATGTCAGCTGTTCGCCGTTCCGGGTTCCGGTGGCGCGGCTGGCTGCCGCCCAGGCCGCGATCCGCGATAAAATCGAACGATCCTAGCGATTTGCGCGGGAACCCCCGGTTTGATTCGTGGCAAATGGGCGGATATCGGCCCATCGCACAAGGGCTAAACTAGACGCCTTGACGAAATTTTCATACGACCCGCCGAGGTTTGGACGGAGGTCCGTCCGGTTCGAAATTGTGTAAGAGGTGTCTAAATGGGTCGCATTATGAAACTGGCAGCGGCGATGATCTTGCTTGCCGCCGTGCCTGTGCATGCCGAGCTCAAAGAGACCAACATGGGAAAAGTGCTGAACCAGGAGAGCCGCAATCTGAACGCGGCCGCGTCGGCGCATCTGCAACGTCTGGTCACCCCCGCCCCCGAGGGTGGCGTGAAGGCCATGCAATACAACCGCGGCTGGCTCGATGCCCAGAATTTCCGCACCGGCGGCGCTGAATGGGAGTGCCTGTCCGAAGCGCTGTACTTCGAAGCGCGCGGCGAGACGGTCAAGGGCCAGTTCGCCGTCGCCGAGGTGATCATGAACCGCGTCGACAGCGCAAATTATCCCGGCTCCGTCTGCGGTGTCGTGGGCCAGGGCGCATCGAGCGGCCGGAAATATGCCTGCCAGTTCAGCTATAACTGCGATGGCATCCCGGAAACCATCAACGAAAAGGGCGCCTTCCGCCGCGTCGGCAAGATCGCGCGCCTGATCCTCGAAGGGGCACCGCGCAATCTGACCGAAGGTGCGACGCACTACCACACCACCGCCGTGTCGCCCCGTTGGGCGCGCAAGTTCCCGATGACGGCCCAGATCGGCGTGCATCGTTTCTACAAGGAACCGGTGCGCCTCTCGAGCCGCTGAAACCAGGCCCCCGTGTCGCAACCGGTCCGGCACACGCCGGGTTCCGGTGGCGATCGGGCGCGCCATGGTCTAAGCACGGGCAACCCTGATCGCTGCCCGGAGACTGCCACATGGCCTCTGAAATCCGCCTGGCCTTTTCGCACCCGTCCGAGCGCGCAATCGCCACGGCAGGCGACGATCCCCGCGACCGCATCTCGCTGCGCGACCATGTGCGCGAGGTCGAGATCGGCGCTTTCCAGGCCGAGCGTGGCATCACCCAGCGCATCTGCTTCAACGTCGTGGTCGAGGTGCGCCCCATCGCCCAGCCCATCGACGACGATGTCGACCGCATCCTGTCATATGATCGGGTGACCGAGGCCATCTCGAACGAGCTCGAGGCCGAACGCCTCAACCTCCTCGAGACGCTGGCCGAACGCATCGCCGAGCGTATCCTTCTCGAACCGCAGGCGCTGCGGGTGTTCATCCGCATTGAAAAGCTGGATCGCGGACCGGGCGCGCTTGGCGTCGAGATCGTCCGCTCGCGGCGGGAACTGGGCTCGCGGCTGGACGAACGGGCCGCCTTACGGCCGCATCCCCGGGTCGTATACCTGTCGAACGCCGCCATCGCCGATCCGCGCCTGCCCGACTGGATCGACCAGTGCCGGGCCGACGGCGCGCCGCTGATCTTCTGCGTCGGTCCGCATGACCAGCCGCTGCCGCAGGTGGGCCATCCGCTGGTTCAGCGCCGCATCGATCTTCTGGCGATCGAGCAGAACGGCTGGATCCTTGCCGCACGGGATTCCCGCGCCAAGGTGGTCGCCACACGCACCGAACTGGACTGGGCGATGAAGAACGACCAGGTCTGCGTCTGGGCACCGTCGAAGATCGTGCTCGATGCGACCCAGGGGCCCACCGGCGCGCTGCGCGACGCGGTGGCGCTGGCGGCCTGGTTTGCGGGCCAGATCACCGCGCGCGAGCTTGTCATCGTCGGCCATGACGCCCCCGTGACCTGCCCGGTGCCGATGCGCGCCTGCCCACCTGCCGACCGGCTGGTCTGACGCCCCTTGCCAAGGACGCCACGCTATGGCTAGGGCTCGCGGCATGGACGCCTATTATCGCCCCCTGCTGTCATCCGACCCGGCCCGGCCGGACGCCGCGCTGTCGCTTGCGGGCACCGCGCGCTGGTTCACCCATGTCGAACGACTGGCCCGCGACGCGCCGCCGCTCCGAATGGCCGCGCTGGACGTGCCGCCCGCGCAATTGCAGGCGCTGACCCGTCCGCGCGCCGCCGTGGCGGGCGTGGCCATGGATCGCGCGCAGATCATGGGCATTCTCAACGCCACTCCGGACAGCTTTTCCGACGGCGGTCAGCATGACAGCCGGGACGCCGCCCTTGCCCATGCCCACGCCATGGCGGCCGCGGGCGCGGCCTTCATCGACATCGGCGGCGAATCGACCCGGCCCGGCGCGACGCAGGTTCCCGCCGACATCGAGTCTGCCCGCATCCTGCCGCTGTTTCGCGCCCTGTCCGCAACCTGCGGCGCGGTTCTGTCGGTCGACACCCGCAAGACCGATGTGGCACGGGCCGCGCTCACCGCCGGTGCGATGCTGGTCAACGATGTCTCCGGGCTCGACTTCGATCCGGCGATGGCCGCCCTTGCCGCGCAACGGGGGGTGCCGATCTGCGTCATGCACAGCCAGGGCGCTCCGGAAACGATGCAGGCCAATCCCCGCTACGGCAACGTGACCCTCGACATCTACGATTTCCTCGCGGCCCGGATCGACCGCCTGACGGCGCTTGGCCTGCCCCGCGACCGTATCGTCGTCGATCCCGGCATCGGTTTTGGCAAGACCGTCGCGCACAACCTTGAGTTGTTGCGGAATCTCGCTGTTTTTCACGGGCTTGGCTGCCCGATCTTGCTTGGCGCGTCGCGAAAGGGTTTTATCGGCACATTGTCAAATGAACCGCTCGCGGCACGCCGCGCACCCGGGTCGATTGCGGTTGCCCTGGCCGGTATTGCGCAGGGCGTTCAGATAGTTCGGGTCCATGACGTGGCTGAGACCGCGCAGGCAATGACCCTTTGGTACGAAGTAACGGGACACGGGACATGACACGGAAATTGTTTGGCACGGACGGCGTGCGCGGCACCGCGAACACCTATCCGATGACGGCAGAACTGGCGCTGATGATCGGGGCCGCCGCGGGGCGCTATTTCCGGCGCGAACGCGCGGGCGTGCACCGCGTGGTGATCGGCAAGGATACCCGCCGCTCGGGCTACATGTTCGAAAACGCCCTGACCGCCGGGCTCTGTTCGACCGGCATGAACGTGCTGCTGCTGGGTCCGGTGCCGACCCCTGCGGTGGGCCTGCTGACGCCGTCGATGCGTGCCGATCTCGGCATCATGATCTCGGCCAGCCACAACCCGGCGGAAGACAACGGCATCAAGTTCTTCGGCCCCGACGGCTTCAAGCTGTCCGATGAGGCCGAGCTTGAGATCGAGGCTTTGGTCGAGGCCGGCGTCGCCCCGGCGCAGGCGGGAAATATCGGTCGCGCCAAGCGGATCGACGATGGCCGCTTCCGCTACCAAGAACGGGTCAAGTCCAGCTTTCCGAATGGCATGCGCCTCGACGGCGTGAAGGTGGTCATCGATTGCGCCAATGGCGCCGCGCACCGCGCCGCCCCCGAGATCCTGTGGGAACTGGGCGCGGATGTGATCGCCATGGGCGTGTCGCCCAACGGCTACAACATCAACGACGGCTGCGGCTCGACCAAGCCAGAGGCCGCCGCCGCGCGGGTGCTGGCCGAAGGCGCCGATGTCGGCATCTGCCTCGACGGCGATGCGGACCGTGTGATCCTGATCGACAACAAGGGCAACATCGCCGACGGCGACCAGATCATGGCGCTGATGGCGACCCGCTGGGCCGAGGAAGAGCGGCTGCGCGACGGCACTCTGGTGGCGACGGTCATGTCCAACCTCGGCCTCGAGCGGTTCCTCGAGGGGCGCGGCCTGAAACTGATGCGCACCGGCGTCGGCGACCGCTACGTGGTCGAGGCCATGCGCAAGGGCGGCTGGAACCTCGGCGGCGAACAGTCCGGCCATATCGTGATGACCGACTACGCCACGACCGGCGACGGGCTGATGGCGGGCCTGCAATTCCTGTCCGAAATGGTCCGTTCGGGCCGCCCCGCGAACGAATTGATCCAGATGTTCGACAAGGTTCCGCAACTGCTGAAAAACGTGCGCTACGCACCGGGGGCCGCGCCGCTCGACCTGCCGAAGGTCAAGTCCTGCATCCTGGAGGCCGAAGCCACGCTCGGCACCAAAGGCCGGCTGCTGATCCGCAAATCCGGGACCGAACCGCTGATCCGCGTGATGGCGGAATGCGAGGACGAAGGCCTGCTGAGCAAGGTGGTGAACGACGTCGTGCAGGAAATCGAGAACGCCGCCTGACACCCCGCGGCTTCAACCGGAAGCGCGCCAAAGGCCCGCCAGCAAAAACCGGTGCACCAAAAGTCCGTGCACCGGGGCGTCCCGGCGGGCGCCGTTTTGCCGCTCCGGTGTTTCGGCATCGGCCACTCCGCGCCGCGGGATTGCACAGTGAACGGACCGGTTCGGCTTCACCTTTCGCAAAAAACGCAATCGACACCCAACATCCGGCACGCCCGCACGCGTTAAGGCACAACCGGTGCCACGGGCCACGCGCGCCGCGTCGGCGCGCGCGGGTCGCCTCGGGCACGGCCCGGGGCGAAACCGTCCGCATGGCGGGTCACATGGCGCGCCCGTAGATCTGCGCGATGCGGGTGATTGCCTGCTCCGGCGGCATCTCTTCGCTGATCCCGGTCCGGCGCGAGGTCAGTTCGACCACGCCGTTCTTCAGCCCGCGCGGACCGACCGTGATGCGCCAGGGCAGCCCGATCAGGTCCATGGTGGCGAACTTGGCACCCGCCCTTTCGTTGCGATCGTCGTAAAGCGGCTCCAGACCCAGCGTCACCAGCGAATCGTAGAGCGCCTGGCAGGCTGCATCCGCCTCGGCGTCGCCCTGCTTGAGGTTCACGATCCCCGCGTGGAAGGGCGTCACACCCTCGGGCCAGATGATGCCCTTGTCGTCATGGCTGGCCTCGATGATGGCCCCCACGAGGCGCGACACGCCGATCCCGTGGCTGCCCATGTGCACCGGCACGCGATTGCCGTCCTGGTCGACCACGCGGGCCCCCATGGCATCGGAATACTTGGTGCCGAAATAGAAGATCTGCCCGACCTCGATGCCGCGTGCCTGCCGGCGGCGCGCCTCGGGCACCCCGTCGAAAACGGCGGCATCGTGCGTTTCGTCGGTACGGGCATAGCGCGAGGTGAATTCCTCAAGCACCGCCTGGCATTGCGCGACATTGTCATAGTCGATGTCGCGGTCGCCGAATTTCAGATCGGTGATCTCGCTGTCATAGAAGACCTCGGATTCGCCGGTCTCGGCCAGCACCAGGAATTCATGCGTGTCGTCGCCTCCGATGGGTCCCGAATCGGCGCGCATCGGGATCGCCTGCAGCCCCATGCGTTCGTAGGTGCGCAGATAGCTGACCAGGTGGCGGTTATAGGCGTGCAGCGCATCGTCCTTGCTGAGATCGAAATTGTAGCCATCCTTCATCAGGAACTCGCGGCCGCGCATGACACCGAAGCGGGGCCGCACCTCGTCGCGGAACTTCCACTGGATGTGGTAAAGCGTCATCGGCAGGTCTTTGTAGCTCGACACGTGGCTGCGGAAGATGTCGGTGATCATCTCTTCGTTGGTGGGACCGTAGAGCATGTCGCGCGCGTGCCGGTCGGTGATCCGCAGCATCTCGGGTCCATAGGCGTCGTAGCGCCCCGATTCCCGCCACAGCTCCGCCGATTGCAGCGTCGGCATCAGCATCGGGATGTGACCCGCGCGGGCCTGTTCCTCGTGCACGATGGTCTCGATGTTCTTCAGCACCTTGTAGCCCAGGGGCAGCCAGGAATAGATCCCCGCCGAGGCCTGCTTGATCATGCCCGCGCGCAGCATCAGCCGGTGCGAGACGATCTGCGCCTCGGCGGGCGTCTCTTTCAGGACCGGCAGGAAATATCGGGTCAGGCGCATGCGCGCGCTCCTTCTCAAGCGTCAATTCGTTGGCCAAGGGTGTAAGTGGGGCGCCTGAGAGGCACAAGGCCTGCGGTTCCCGGTCCGGCAGGCAGAGCCACCGCGCCGATCCTGAAAGACTGCAGGGACGGACGATGCGCCGGGGATATCCGGCGCGGTCTGGCACAGCGCCGCATTGACATTGTGGCCGGTCGATATGACATCCCACTTCTGGGCAACGGGCGGCATCGCCGTCCCTGCCCTTGCGGAAAGCGGCGTTTGCGCCGAAAGTGAAGCGACCCGACAGGCAAGACCCGACATATGAACCTACCGGTAGGAGACCAGCTGAAATACTGGGGGATCACGTTCGTGATCCTGGCGGCCCTGCTGTGGCTTCTGAGCGATGTGTTGTTGCCCTTCATCCTTGGCGCGGCGATCGCCTATTTCCTCGACCCCATCGCCGACCGGCTGGAGGCCGCGGGCACCTCGCGCGGGGTGGCCACGGCGATCATCACGATATTCGCGATCCTGATCTTCGTGATGATGGCGCTGCTGGTGATCCCGACGCTGGTACGCCAGACCGGTCAGCTGATCGAGGTTGCGCCCGAACTGACGCGCAATCTGCTGAGCTTCCTGACCACCCGTTTTCCCGATCTCATGGCAGAGGATGGCGTGGTGCGCGAAACGCTGATCCAGGTCAGCCAGACCGTGCGCGATCGCGGCGGCCAGTTGCTGCAGACCGCGCTCAGTTCCGCCGCATCCCTGCTCAACGTTGTGCTGCTGTTCGTGATCGTGCCGGTGGTGTCGGTCTATCTGCTGCTGGACTGGGATCGGCTGGTGGCGCGGATCGACGAGCTTCTGCCCCGCGACCATGTCCACACGATCCGGCAACTGGGCCGCGACATCGACCATGTCCTGTCGTCCTTCGTGCGCGGCATGGGCACCGTGTCGCTGATCCTCGGGGTCTATTACGCCGCCGCGCTGATGCTGGTCGGCCTGCAGTTCGGGCTGGTGGTGGGGGTCATCGCGGGCATGCTGACCTTCATTCCCTATATCGGGGCCATCTTCGGCGGCATACTGGCCATCGGGCTGGCGCTGTTCCAGTTCTGGGGCGAGTGGGTCTGGATCATCGCGGTCTGGGCGATCTTTCAGTCGGGCCAGTTCATCGAAGGCAATTTCCTGACGCCCAAGCTTGTCGGCAACAGCGTCGGATTGCACCCGGTCTGGTTGCTGCTTGCGATGTCGGTCTTCGGCACGCTGTTCGGCTTTGTCGGGCTTCTGGTCGCGGTCCCCGTCGCGGCAAGCCTGGGGGTCATCGCGCGGTTCCTGGTCACGCGCTACAAGGCCAGCCGCCTGTATCTGGGCGACAAGGTCAGTCAAAGCGGTCGCGACTTCTAGATCATGGCCGAACAATTGCCCCTGATCCTGCCCGCCCGCACGGCACTGGGCCGCGGTGACTTCTTTGTCACCGAGGCCAATGCACTGGCCGTGGCGCAAATCGACAAATGGGCAAGCTGGCCCTCGGGCAAGCTGCTGCTGGTCGGCCCCCCGGGGTCGGGCAAGACCCACCTCGCGCATGTCTGGTCGGCGGAAAGCGGGGCGCGCATCCTGCCCGCCTCGGGCCTGACCCGTGCCGATATCCCGAGCCTGACGCGCATGCCGGTCTGCGTCGAGGATGCCGATCGGATCGCGGGCGATGCCGCCGCCGAAGAGGCGCTGTTCCACCTGCACAACCTGGCCCTGGCCGAGGGCCGCCCGCTGCTGGTCACCGCGTCGCAGCCGCCGTCCCGCTGGGGGCTGACGCTGCCCGATCTTGCCAGCCGGATGGAGGCCACGCCGGTCGCCCGGCTCGACAAGCCGGATGATGTGCTGCTGGCGGGGGTGCTGGCCAAGCTGCTGCACGACCGGCGCATCATGCCGTCGGCCACGGTCATTCCCTATCTCACCCACCACATGCCCCGGTCGTTCGAGATGGCGCGGCACGTGGTCGAGGCGCTGGATGCCCGATCGCTCGGGCTCAGGCGGAAGGTGACGCGAAACCTTGCCATCGAGGTCCTGAACGCGTTGTCTGTGGACGACGAAGACGGCGATCGGAACGGACAAGGGGCAGAGCACAAGAAACCCCAAGCGAGGCATCCATGAGCAACGCAGATTTCCTCAATGCCCCGAGGCCGGCGCCCTGCCGCATCGAAGGCTTCGACCCCGAAAGCCCGCAACGGTTCTTCAACCGCGAACTCAGTTGGGTCGGGTTCAACTGGCGCGTGCTGGAAGAGGCCGAGAACCCAAGGGTGCCGCTGCTCGAGAGGGTGCGTTTCCTGTCGATCTCGGCGTCCAATCTCGACGAATTCTACACCGTGCGCGTGGCTGGTCTGCGCGAACTGGCCCAGGCCGGCAACACCACGCCCGCCGCCGATGGCCTGACGCCCGCGCAGCAGCTGGTCAAGATCAACGAGGTGGCGCGTGATCTGATGGCGCGCCAGCAGAAGGTGCTGCAGGAACTGCGGCGCATGATGGATGCCGAAGGCATATCGATCCTGTCGGCGCATCAGATCACCAAGGCGGACCGCCGCGCGCTGTCGCAGACCTTTCTCGACACGATCTTTCCGGTGCTGTCGCCGCTGGCCATCGACCCCGCGCATCCGTTTCCGTTTATTGCCAACATGGGCTACTGCCTCGCGATCGAGCTCAAGCGCAACAAGGACGGCAATATCCTCAAGGCGCTGTTGCCGATCCCGTCGCAGATCGACCGGTTCGTGCGGCTGCCCTCGAAACCCGACGCGCATCGGCTGTGCTTTGTCGAGGACGTGCTGCTTTTGCATATCGACAGCCTGTTTCCCGGCTACAGCGTCAAGGACCATTTCGGCTTCCGCGTGCTGCGCGACAGCGACCTCGAGGTCGAGGAAGAGGCCGAAGACCTGGTGCGCGAATTCGAGGTGGCGCTGAAACGTCGCCGCCGGGGCGAAGTGGTGCGGCTGACCGTCTCGACGGGCGCGCCGCGCGGCCTGCGCGACATCGTGATGCGCGAATTGCACGTCAAGGAAGACGAGGTCATCGAGCTTGAGGGCATGATCGGCGTCGCCGACACCAGCGAACTGGTCCTCAGCGAAAGGCCCGACCTGCTCTGGCCGACTTTCACGCCCCGCGTGCCAGAACGTGTGCAGGACCATGACGGCGACATGTTCGCGGCGATCCGCCAGAAGGACATGCTGCTGCACCACCCCTATGAAACCTTCGACATGGTGGTGCGCTTTCTGAACCAGGCGGCGCGCGATCCGAACGTGGTGGCGATCAAGAACACGCTCTACCGGACCTCGAAACGGTCACCCATCGTCGAGGCGCTGTGCGAGGCGGCGGAAGACGGCAAGTCGGTCACCGCCCTGGTCGAGCTGAAGGCGCGCTTCGACGAGGCTGCCAATATCCGCCAGTCGCGCCGTCTGGAACGCGCGGGCGCCCATGTGGTCTACGGGTTCCTCGACTGGAAGACCCACGCCAAGATCGCCACGGTGGTCCGCCGCGAGGGCGACAAACTGGTCACCTATACCCACTGGGGCACCGGCAACTACCACCCCATCACCGCCAAGATCTATACGGATCTGAGCTTTTTCACCTGCGATCCGGCGCTGGGGCGCGATGCGGCCAAGGTGTTCAACTACCTGTCGGGCTATGCCAACCCCGAGGGGCTGGAAAACCTGTCACTGTCGCCGCATTCCCTGAAGCCCAAGTTGCTCGAACTGATCGAGGCCGAGATTGCCCATGCCCGCGCCGGGCGGCCCGCGATGATCTGGGCCAAGATCAATTCGCTGATCGAGGCGGACATGATCGACGCGCTTTACCGCGCCAGCCAGGCCGGGGTGAAGATCGACCTGATCGTGCGCGGCATCTGCGGGCTGCGGCCCGGCGTCGAGGGTCTGTCCGAAAACATCCGCGTCAAAAGCATCGTCGGGCGCTTTCTCGAACACAGCCGGATCGCGTGTTTTGGCAACGGTTACGGCCTGCCGCATGACAAGGCGCGGGTCTTCATGTCGTCGGCGGACTGGATGGGTCGCAACCTGAACCGGCGCGTCGAGACCCTGCTCGAGATCAACAACCGCACCGTAAAGGCGCAGATCGTCAGCCAGATCATCGCAGCGAACCTCGCCGATGTGGCGCAAAGCTGGGTGATGCAGCCCGACGGCCATTTCGAGCGCGCCCAGGTGGCGGAAGGCGCGTTTGCCTTCAGCTGCCACCGCTTCTTCATGGAAAACCCGTCGCTCAGCGGTCGCGGCTCCGCGGGGGCCGGGGATGTGCCGAAGCTGGGGCACGACTGACCGCCAGAGACAGGCTTGATCGTCCGGACCGCAAAGCGCGTTTCGCCCGTCACGGGACCGACGGGGGCGGGCACGGGGTGGCGGCGCGGGCAGCCCCGGGGCAACGCGAAAAAAGGTCACGCCGTGGGCTGTTACGCGCCGTACTTGACTGGGATCAAGGCTTGCGCCAAGCGCACCGCATAGGGAACCCGAAGATGTATCAGGATGAGACCAGATAATGAGTTGGAAAGACAAGATCGGCGAGACCCGCAACGGGCTGCGCAACCTCAACGGCGCGATCTCGGACACCGCGCGGGCCTTCCATGCCTTGGGCAAGACCGTGAAGGAAGGTGGCACGCTGGACTACAAGACCAAGGAATTCGTCGCCCTTGGCATTTCCGTCGCGATCCGGTGCGAGCCCTGCATTTCGCTGCATGTGGAGGCGCTGGTCAATGCCGGGGCCACCCGAAAGGAGGTCAGCGACGTTCTGGCCATGTCGATCCAGATGGGTGGAGGCCCGGCGATGATGTATGCCGCCAAGGCGCTGGAATGCTACGACGAACTGACCGCCTGAACCGGAGCCCCGGGGCCGCCCCGGCGGCCTCGGCCCTGGTCCGGGACATCGTGGCCTGCATGACGGGATGACGGCGACACGCAAATTCGGATGCGCCATCCGGTATTTTTGCGGTCGGTCGGGGAAAGGGCCGAAAAGGGCAAGAATGTTCGCTTTGTGATATGGCTTCCTGGAATTTGCCCGGTATGCCGCCCGATAGCCACCAAGACTATCGCAATTGTGCAACCAAAACTGCGCCACTAAACGTTGATATCCCGGCGGTAGCGCCGCATGTCGCCCGGATTGACCGCGTCTCGCCCGGACCTGCGCAGGCTCTGGTGTCGGCCTTGGTCCGGCAGGGTCGTGGCATGCCGGAAAAACGTGTTGGCCTGCGCAGACAGGTTTGACCTTCGGGTCCGCCTGCGCCACTGTCGCGCGGACGCATAGACAACCGCAAGGCTGCGCAATGGATCGACCCCCCGAGCCCGAACACGCCGACTGGGGGCCGTTCGGACGCCCGCTGTTCGCCGATCCCGATGTGCGGGCGCTGAGCCGCGTGGGGGTCGTCGACATCGGATCGAACTCGGTCCGACTGGTGGTCTTTGACGGCGCGGCCCGATCGCCTGCCTATTTCTACAACGAAAAGGTCATGTGCGCCCTTGGCGCGGGTCTGGGCGAAAGCGGGCGGCTCAATCCGCAAGGCCGGGTGCGCGCGCTGAACGCGATCCGGCGGTTCCAGCTTCTGGCGCGCGGCATGGGCACGGAACTGTCGGCGGTGGCCACGGCGGCGGTGCGCTCGGCCGAGGATGGGCCCGAATTCTGCGCGGATGTGAAACGCGAGACCGGGCTGAAGATCTTCGTCATCGACGGCGAGGAAGAGGCGCGGCTTTCGGCGCAGGGCGTGCTTCTGGGCTGGCCCGGATCCTATGGTCTGGTCTGCGACATCGGCGGCTCCTCGATGGAACTGGCAGAGATATCCGGCGGACAGGTTGGACGCCGCGTCACCTCCGACCTCGGTCCGCTGAAGCTGATCGACGTCAAGGGCGGGAAAAAGGGCCGCGACGCGGTCATCAAGGACACCATGGCCCGGCTCGAGGCCAAAATGGGCACGCAGCGCGATCGCCTGTTCCTTGTCGGCGGATCGTGGCGGGCCATCGCGCGCGTCGATATGGAACGGCGCGGCTATCCGCTGCACGTTCTGCACGAATACCGCATGGATTCCGCGGCGGTCCGCGAGACCCTGAAATACATCGCCCGCCACGACATCGAGGAATTGCGCCAGCGGGTCGGCATCTCGAATGCGCGCATGTCGCTGGTGCCCTACGCCGCCGAGGTGCTCAAGCGGCTGGTGCAGACCTTCAAGCCCAAGGATATCGCGATTTCGTCCTACGGCATCCGCGAGGGCATGCTGTTCGAGCAGATGCCGCAAAAGCTGCGCGACCGCGATCCGCTGATCGAAAGCTGCCATTACGCCGAAATCAAGGATGCCCGCCTGCCCGGCTACGGTCGGCGGCTGTTCGACTTCGTCGAGCCGCTGTTTTCCGGCGCTCGGCCCGCCAAACTGCGCATCGTCAAGGCCGCCTGCCTGCTGCACGACGTCAGCTGGCGCGCGCATCCCGACTACCGCGCCGAAACGGTGTTCGACAACGCTACGCGGGCGAACCTTGGCGGGCTGAAGCACGAAGAGCGCGTGTTTTTGGGCCTGGCCCTATTGCACCGCTATCGCAACAAGCGCGAAGGGACCCGCTTCGAGGCGATGGCCTCGATCATCGCCGAGCGCGACATCCAGGAGGCCGAGATCCTCGGCAAGGCCCTGAGATTCGGCGCGATGCTGTGGATGTCCGAGCAGGAGCGCGGCGCGTGGATGCAATGGCAGCCGCGCAAGAAGCACCTGACGCTGAAGCTGTCGCAAGATGCCGCCCCGCTGTTCGGCGAGGTCGCCGAGGCGCGGTTCCTGAACCTGTCCAAAGCGCTTGGCGCGGAGACCAGCGTGGTGATCGTGCCCTCGAAACGGCGCTGATCGCAGGGGCGGTGCGGCGTCGGGTGTGACAGCGCCCGGGCGCGCTGAGGCCTTATCGGCCCACCCGCGCGACGGACATCCGGATCAAAGCTCGATGCCGTCGGGCGTATCCTCGGGCCGGGGCAGCTCGTCCGGTGTCTTGCGGCGGATGATGATATCGCCGTTCTCCAACATCTCGGGCGGGTGATAGACCGACCAATCCTCGACCTCGGCCAGCAGGTCGCGCAACGCCGGGCCCATCTCGGAGGCGAAGTCCTGCAACGCGGGCTCAAGCTCGTCCATCAGGCGTTGCAATTCGGTCAGGGCGGGCTCTGCCTCTTTCATCAAGCCGTCGAAGAACAGCGACAGGCCGCGTTCCATGAGCGACGAGCCGCGCTCCTCCTCGGCATCCTGTGCCTGGGCGGGCGACAGGGCAAGGCAAAGCGCAACGGTCAGGGCAATACGGTTCATGGCCTGAATATAGGGGCTTGGCACCGCGATCCCAAGCCTAGAGATCGAGGTCGAGCGTGACGGGGAAGTGGTCGGAGGCCAGCAACAGCGACTCGCGCATCATCTCGTCATTCCAGCATTCAGGGTCGTCGAAAGGATGCCAGATGCGCCATCCCTGCGCCTTGTCGCGCAGGTCCGGCGACACCAGGATATAGTCGAGCAGCGCCTGCAAATAGCGCTTTTCCGGGGCGATGTAGAACCGGGCCGTCGCCGGTTGCGCGGCGATCTTCTGCGACAGGGCCTGCACCGCATGGGGGTCGAACAGCGCATCCCTGCCCTTGCCCATGACGATCTCGAGCGACGAGCGCCCGAACAGCGCCTCGAATTCATCGAGGCCGGGACCATCGTTGAGATCGCCCAGAACGATCACCGGTTGGTCCGCGGCCTGATGGCCAACCACCCGTCGATGCAGCCAGATCGCCTGGGCCAGCTGCTTGCGCCGCGCCGAGATCGACAGGCGCATCATTTCGTCGCGGTTGCGCGCGCCGTGCGGGGCCTTGGACTTCAGGTGCGCGCCGATCAATCGCACATCGACCCGGTCGCGATAGCGCAGCGCGACCTCGAACGGTGGCTTCGAGAACACGACCGCGTCGCGCGTTTCGTCAATATCGAGATCGATGTCGAATACCCGGTCGAATCGCGGCGCGTCGGGCGTATCGACCGGCGCATGCACCGCCGCGATCACTTCCGGGTCGAACAGCAGCGCGATTTCCTGCTGGGTGGCGTTGGGAAACCCGATCCGCGCGTGGGTGGTGCGCAGATCGCAGGCCGCCGCGAAGGTCTGCAATGCCGACACGGTGCTGCGCCGCTTGTTGTGGTCCGGGGCCTCGATCACCATGATCGCGTCGGCGTCGATGCGGCGAAACACATGGGCCAGCGCGGCGATCTGTTCGGCGCGGGTCACCTCGCGGCGCCCTGACCATGCCCCGTCGTCAAGCAGTCGGCCCTTGTCGTCGAACAGCGCGTCGAACCATTCGACATTGTAGGTCGCGATGCGCATCAGGCCCCCCTTTCGCGGGTTCAGGCCGCGTGTTTGCCTGAAATGTCCTCCCAGGCGCGGTTGATGGCGATCAGCCGCTTCTCACTCATCTTGACCGCCTCTTCGGGAAGGCCGCGCGCGATCATGCGGTCGGGATGACCATCGCGCACGAGGGCCCGCCAGGCCTTGCGGATGTCGTCCAGCGGCATGTCCGGATCAACCCCCAGAACCGCATACGGGTCGGGTGCCGCGTCCGGGGCATAGCGGGTGCGCAGGGCGCGGAACCGGGTCGCCGAAAGCTCGAATATCTCGGCCACCCGGGTCAGGAACGCGTCTTCCTTGGGGTGGTAGGTGCCGTCGGCCAGCGCGATGTGGAACAACCCCTCCATCAGGTCCGACAGGACCATCGCGTCGCCCTTGAACATCGACGCGATCCGGGCGGCGTATTCCTCGAACCCGGCCACATCCTGCCGCGCGAGGTTGAAGACGCGCGCCGCCCCCGGTTCGTCCTCGGGGGCGATGTGGAACACCTCGCGGAAGGCCGCCACCTCGGAGCGCGACACCTGCCCGTCGGCCTTGGCCATCTTCGCCGCCAGCGCGATCACCGCAATGGTGAACGCGACCGAGCGTTCGGGCGGCGCGCGCAGCTGCTCGAACACAGACGACAGGCTGTCGCCCTGAGCGAGCGCGGAAAGGGCTTGGGAAATGCGGGACCAGATTGACATGTCGGGACTCTAGGGCGTTTTGCGGGGCAAGTCAGGTCAGGCAATCCCGCATTCGCGAAATTTTGCGCGCAGGCTTGCAGTTACGCACAGATCCGCGGCGGATGACGGGTCCGGGCGATCAACGCAAGCAGATCTCGCGCCCCTGCCCGGTCAGGGTTGCCCGCAGGCCGCATGGGCCGTCTTCGAAGCGGACGCGCGGCGCATCGAGATGGGGCGCAAGCCGGTCTGACAGCCTGGTCGCCTCGGGATGCCAGATCGTCAGCGTCTGCAACGACCAGCCCGAGGATGGCAGCAGGTCCCCGGCGGGCTTCGGGTTTTTCCATTCGATCAGCGCCGGAAACAGCCCGTCGAACGGCGTCAGCCCCGAGGCTGGCACCGCCATGACCCAGGACAGACCGCCGCGCTGCAAGGCGACAGGCGCGCCCGCCTCGGGCAAAACCGCCAGCGCCTGCGCCATGTCGGGCACCCGGGCAATCCAGCGGGCCAGACGCGGCGGGCCGGAAAATGCGTCCAGACCGAACCAGCGGGCGCGATCCGGTTTCGGCGCATCCGGGTCAATGGCAATCGCCTCGACGTAGAGGCCGTCGGCAAGACCCAACAGCCGGTTGTGGGTGGCGAAAACCGCGTGCTGACCGCCGGGACCAAGGGGCGCGCCGAACGCTGCCGCGCAATGGTCGGCGGCGTCCTTTAGCGTGGTGCCCAGGACGGCGATGTGATCGAGCCGCAGCATCAGCGGCCCTTGAACAGCCCGCCGAGGATGCCGCGCACGATCCGGCGGCCCGTGGTGCCCTTGAGTTCCTTCATCACCACCCCGGCGATGACGTCGCCGAAGCTGTCATCCCTGGAAGCGCGGCGGCGCACCGGTTTCGAGGTCGAGCGTCCGACACGACTGCCGGAATAGCGGCGTCCGGCCTTGTAGTCGCGCTCGTGTGCCTCTGCCTCCTGCTCGCGGGCCTCTTCCGCTTCGGCGGCTTTCGCGGCAGCGGCGGCCCGGTCGCGCAGCATCTCGTAGGCCGAGGCGCGGTCCAGGGTCTTGCGGTATTTCAGGTCCAGATCGCTGGTGTCGATGATCGCCCTGCGCGCGGCCCTGTCCAGCGGCCCCAGCTGCGACGATGGCGGGCGAATGAGGGTGCGTTCGGCAATGCCGGGCACGCCCTTGCGCTGCAACATCGAGGTCACAGCCTCGCCGACCCCCACTTCGCGGATGGCTTGTTCGATGTCAAAGCGCGGGTTTTCGCGATAGGTCTCGGCGGCCATGCGCAGCGCCTTGCGATCGCGCGCGGTAAAGGCGCGCAGGGCGTGCTGCACCCGGTTGCCAAGCTGGCCCAGGATATCCTCGGGCACGTCATCGGGGTTCTGGGTGATGAAATAGACCCCGACCCCCTTGGACCGGATCAGCCGCGCCACCTGTTCGACCTTGTCGATCAGCGCTTTCGGGGCATCGTCGAACAGCAGGTGCGCCTCGTCGAAAAAGAACACCAGCCGGGGCTTTTCGGGGTCGCCCACCTCGGGCAATTCCTCGAACAGTTCGGACAGCAGCCACAGCAGGAAGGTCGCGTACAGCCGTGGCGCGGACATCAGCGCATCCGCGGCCAGGATGTTGATCTGGCCACGCCCGTTGTCGCGCAGGCGCATGATGTCCGCCAGATCGAGCGCGGGTTCGCCGAACAGCTGCGTGCCGCCCTGGTTGTCCAGCACCAGAAGCCGCCGCTGGATCGCGCCCACCGATTGCACCGCGATATTGCCATAGCGCAGCGACAGGGCCTCGCGGTTCTCGCCGACCCAGACCAGCAGGGCTTGCAGGTCCTTGAGGTCCAGCAGCGGCAGACCCTGTTCGTCGGCGACGCGGAACGCGATGTTGAGGATGCCTTCCTGCGCCTCGCTCAGGTCCAGCAGGCGCGATATCAGCAACGGCCCCATCTCGGCGACGGTGGTGCGGATCGGGTGGCCCTGTTCGCCGAAAAGGTCCCAGAAGGTGACCGGGAAGGCTTGGTAGGCATAGTCGTCAAAGCCGATGGTCGCGGCGCGCTCGGTAAAGGCGCCGTGCAACTTGAAATCGGCGCGGCCCGCCGCCGCCAAACCCGACAGGTCGCCTTTGACGTCCGACAGGAACACCGGCACGCCCGCGTTGGCAAAGCCCTCCGCCAGGATTTGCAGCGTCACGGTCTTGCCGGTGCCGGTCGCCCCCGCGATCAACCCGTGGCGGTTGGCGTAGCCCAGATCGAGCCACTGCGCGTCGCCGTAGGCGTCACCGCCGCCACCGACAAAGATTCCGTTCTCCATGCGTCCTGCCCCGTTCCTGTCCTGTCCGCTGGGGAACATACTTACTTAACCATTTGCTGTCAGTGTGTATTTTGCCCGGCCCATTCGTCCTCTTTGGGTTCGGGCGGACTTCCTCCCTGTCAGACTGGCCGCGTCCTCGGACGCGGTCTTTTTTTGCACACATTACAACTGCGCCGCCCGGCCCCGGCGGATCATATTGGCTGTTGACGGATGTCCTTTCCCGCAATAGCGTTCGGTCAATAATAAAGTCGGCCAGTCCGGCAGGGAGAGACTGGAAAAGGGGGCCGCTTGGCTCTCTTTTCTTTTTTCGACGTATTTCAAGAGCTTGGTGGGGTATTTTTCTGCACGCCGAGCCCCGGATCAGGGCGCAATCCCCCCTGACACCGCGCCCTGCCCGTGCTAAAGCACGCTCCGACAGAGATTTCGATGCCTGGAGGAGCTCCGGATATGAAGACCACCCTGACACACCTTTCCCTGATCGCGCTGCTGGCGGCGACGCCTGCGCTGGCCCAGGAAACCGAGGACAGCACCGCAACCGACGCGGAGACCACGGCCCCCGCGACCGATGCGCCCGCCGCCGACGCGCCCGCGGCGGATGCCCCTGCCGCGACCACACCGCTCTTCGATACCGGCGAGGCCGTGCCTGCCGAGGGCGAAGCCGCCCCCGCCGGCAGCCCGGACAGCGCAAGCTACGTGCGCGAGAAGATCGGCGACTGGGATATCCAGTGCCTGCGCAACCCGAATGGCGACGATCCCTGCCAGCTTTACCAGCTTCTGAACGACGCCGAGGGCAATTCGGTCGCGGAAGTGAGCCTGTTCAAGGTTTCGGGTCAGGGCCAGGCCATCGCCGGGGCCAACTTCATCGTGCCGCTCGAGACGCTCCTGACGCAGAAGCTGACCATGTCGGTCGATGGCGGACAGGCCAAGCGCTATGAATTCGCCTTCTGCGCCCAGCTGGGCTGCGTGGCGCGCGTCGGGTTCACCGATGCCGACATCAACGCGTTCAAGCGCGGCAACGCGGCAACCATGACCATCGTGCCCGCCGCGGCACCGGATCAGAAGGTCAGCGTCCAGATGTCGCTCAAGGGCTTCACCGACAGCTTCGCCGCGGTCGAGCCGACGCAGTAGGCCGGTCCGGATCATCACGTTGCCGCACCATCAAGCGCCCGGGGCACCTGCACCCCGGGCGTTTTTTCATTGGTACGCCTTGCCGAGCCCGTCCAGCACCGCACGCGCCGCCCGTTCGCCCGGCGCCGGGCCACCGAGACCCAGCCGGTCCATGGTCAACGTCATGGCGCGGGCCTGCGCCTCGGGGGCGGCCAGCACCGACAGTACGGCCTCGGCGATGCGGTCGGGTTTGCAGTTCTTGCCGATGAACTCAGGCACCACCCGCGTTTCGGACACCAGATTGACCAGCGTCACCGTGTCGGTGCGCAGCATGCGCCCGATGATCTGCCGCGACAGCCAGTTCATGTCATAGGCAATGACCATCGGCGTCGACGCCGCCGCAAGTTCCAGCGACACGGTGCCTGAGGCCGCGAGCGCCACGTCGGCGGCCCCGAAGGCGGCGCGCTTGGCAGTCTCGATATCGAGCCGGGCGGGATCGCGGGGGTCGAGCACGATCGGATCGCCGGGCCAGGTCTGCACCGCAGCCTGCACCGCCCCCGCCACCGCCTGCGCGGCCGGCACCACAAAGCGGATGTCGGGACGCGACCTGTGCAACCGGCGCACCACATCGCCGAAAATCGGGGCAAGGCGCGCCACTTCCGAGCGGCGCGAGCCCGGCAGGATAAGGCAGAGCGGCGCTTCGCCGAGCCCGTAGGTCAGGCGGAAGGTCGCCATCTCGGCGGAACTGGCCTGCGGATCCGTTACCACCGGATGGCCGACGAAGTCGCAGCGCATCCCGGCGGCCTCCATATAGGGCGGCTCGAATGGGAAAAGCGCCAGCACCTGATCCACATGCGCGGCCATCTTCGCCGCGCGCCCTGGCCGCCAGGCCCAGACCGTCGGGGCCACGTAATGGACGACGCGGATGTCGCTTTTGGCTTTCACCAGCTCGGCCACGCGCAGGCAGAACTCGGGCAGGTCGATGGTGACAAGGACGTCCGGTTTCGCGGCGATGATGGCCTCGGCGGTCTGGCGGATCCGGCGTTTCAGGGCACGGTATTCGCGCAGGATCTCGGAAATGCCCATGATCGAGATCTCGTCCATGGGAAACAGGCTTTCGAGCCCCTCATCGATCATGCGGGGGCCGCCGATGCCTTCGATGTCGACCTTTTCCAACGCGGTGCGGCGCAGCCCCCGCATGAGCGCCGCCCCGAGCCGGTCGCCCGATGCCTCTCCCGCGATCAGGAACACGCGCATCAGTCGGGCCTCCGACGGGACCAGAGATAGAGGCCCGCCTCCTCCGCTCGGGCGAGCGTCGTCGGCTGATCCAGGACCAGCACGCCACCGGCTTCGATGACGATGCCGGACAGGCCAGCGGCGGCGACGCGGCGCACCGTCTCGGGGCCGATGGCGGGCAGATCGGCGCGGCGGTCCTGACCGGGCTTGGGGCCCTTGAACAGGCATCCCGCGCCGCTGACCGGCCGGTCCGCGGGCCAATCGGCAGAGCGGCTTATCGCTGCGGTGCGCGCCACGCTCTGCGCCGCTTTGGCAGCCGGGTTCCGCGCCAGGTCGGCGAGCATCGCGTCGGTGCCGCGCGCGTCTTCGCGGGCCAGAACCTCGGTGCCGCGAATGACGCAGGCCTGGCCCTGGTCGGCGGCCCCCAATTCTGCCAGCACCCGGTCGCCGATCAGCGCTTCGGCGGCGGCGATGTCGGGCGGATGGGTGGTGGTCGGCACCCCGCGCGGCATCAGCAGGTCCGGCGCCGCCTCATGCGCCGCGAGAATGGCAAATCCGTGCGCCTCGAACAGCGCGATCACCACCCGCAACGCGCCATCGTCGCCCTGCCCCAGCGCCTCGGTAATGCGCGGTACCAGCGGCCGCGTTGCGGCATCGATGGCGGATGGATCGATTTGCGGGCGGGTGATGCCGCCGCAGAGGCAAAGCTCGGTCACGCCGCGGCTGCGAAGCGCGGCGATGAAGCTGCCCAGCGTTTCAAGCCGGAAAGTCAGGTCGGGCACCAGCGTATCGGGCATGTTGCCCGCAAGCGCGCAGACAAGCGGCGGGGCATCGCGGGTCGCGGCGACCGCGCTTGGCAATGCCCCCCGACCGGCGATCAGCGCGAGCATCGCGGCTCAGCCCGGTGTCAGGAAGTGGCGGTCGGTGGCGCCGGTCACGAAATCCACGATCTCGCGCACATAGGCGCTTTCCGTGTCCTCGCCCAGACGCCGCGCCCGGTCCTGGAACGCGCCCTCCCCCTGGGCCAGCATCTGGAACGCCGCCCGGAGCGCGGTGATATCCTTGCGCGCCACGCCGCGCCGCTTGAGCCCGACAAGGTTCAATCCGTCGAGCACCCCGCGCGGTGCCTGCACGAGACCGTAGGGAATGACGTCGTTCGTGACCATGGTGACCGCGCCGATGATCGCGCCGCGACCGATGCGCACGAATTGATGCACCCCGGACAGGCCGCCGACGATGACGTCGTCGTCGATGATGCAATGGCCGGCCAAAGCCGAATTGTTCACCAGGATCACGTTGTTGCCCATCTGTACGTCATGGGCCACATGGGCCCCGGCCATGATCAGGCAATCATCGCCGATGCGGGTCAGGCCGCCACCGCCCTCGGTGCCCGCGTTCACGGTGACATGTTCGCGGATGCGGTTGCGGTGGCCGATCTCGAGGCGGGTCTTTTCACCCTTGAACTTCTTGTCCTGCGGGATCTCTCCGATCACGGCGAAGGAAAAAATGGTGTTGCCGTCGCCGATGGCGGTGTCGCCGGTGACGACCACATGGCTGCGCAACAGGTTGTTCGCGCCAAGGACCACGTCGGGGCCGATGTGGCAAAACGCGCCGATTTCGCAGCCGGGGCCGATCTGGGCACCGTCTTCGACAAAGGCGCTGGGATGGATGCGGGGGGCGGCGTCGCTCACTTGGGCATGTCCATCATGGCGGTGAATTCGGCCTCGGCGGCCATCTCGCCATCGACCGTGGCGGTGCCCTTGAACTTCCAGACCTTGCCGCCCGGCTTGCCGCGCAGCGTCTCGAGCCGCATCGTCAGCTGGTCGCCCGGGATCACCTTGCGGCGGAACTTGCAGCCGTCGATGCCCATGAAATAGATCAGCATGTTCTTGTCGGCCAGATCGAGCGCCACGCCCACCATGACGCCCGCGGTCTGGGCCATCGCCTCGACGATGGTGACGCCGGGCATGATCGGGGTGCCGGGGAAATGACCCTGGAAATGCGGCTCGTTCATGGTGACGTTCTTGATCCCCACAGCCGAGGACGTGCCGTCGATCTGTTCGACCCTGTCGACCAGCAGGAACGGGTAGCGATGCGGCAGGATACGCTGGATCAGCTGGATATCGGCGCGTTTGAGTTCGTCAGACATGGCATTCCCCTGGTGCGGCTCTGGTGGCAGCGGTTCGGGTTGGGTAGCAATCGCGGGCGCATGGCGCAAGCGCGTCAGGGGTCTTCCTGCGCGCCGGTTTCGGGAATGCCCATATCGAGGAGCGAGGTACCGCCCTCGGTCGGTCGGGTTGCATCCGGTGCGGGCGGCGTGTCCGCGGCACCGTTCTCCGGCGCGTCATCCGCTGCGTCTTCGGGCATCGCCAGCCCCTCGCCGTCGCCGATCCTGGCATCGACGCGGGTGATGGCAAGATCGGTGATATCGGTGGCATTTGCACTCAGTAGGACCGTCGACCGCTCGAGGATGAGCGCGGCACCGGCTTCGCGCAGGATTTCGCCCAGCACCGGCTGGACCGCACCGAAGAACACCCGGCGGGCGGCATCGTCGCGACTGGCAAGCGTGCGCGCCTTGGCGTCCTGTTGCTGGCGCAGGGCCTGGACCCGGGCATCGAAGGCATCGGCAAGGGCACGGAATTCCGCCGCTTCCGCCTCGGCGCGCATGTCGGTCAGGCGGCGTTCCTCTGCGGTCAACTCGGCCTCGATTGCCCGGTTTTCGGCCGCGAGCGCCTTGCCCTCGGCCTCGATCGCGGCAACCACGCGCTGCCCGAAGGCGCTGTCCATGAACAACCGTTCGGATTCGAGCGTCAGGATCGGAGAGCGCACCACCGCGCGCGGCGCGTCGGATTGCTGCGCTGTCACCGGTGCAGACAGAACCAGCATCGCCGCCGCGATCCCGGTCCTTATCCAGCGCAAGACAGGCATCAGAACTCGGTCGAGATGGTCAGCTCGAAGTTCTGTTCGCGGTCTTCCTTCTCTTTCTGAAGCGCTTCCGAGAAGTTGAACCGCAATGGCCCGAGCGGCGTGTCCCAGAACAGCGAGACGCCGATCACCTGCCGCAGCGACCCATCCTCGTAAAGCACCTGGCCTGTCGCGGCGTCTTCGTTGCTCAGCCCCCAAAGCGTGCCGACATCGTAGAACACGCCACCGGCAACGCCGTATTCCTCGGGCAGACCCAGCGGAAATTCCGCCTCGAAGCGGGCGACGGCGAAGTAGTTGCCGCCAAGCGCATCGTCATAGCCCGCCCCCTGTTCGCGCGGACCGATGCCACCGGGCTCGAACCCGCGCATCAGGCTGGAACCCAGAAAGAAGCGGTCGGTGACGCGGCTGTTTTCGCCATCGGCATAGTGCAGCGCACCGCCTTCGAAGGTGGCGCGAAGAGTGACTTCCTCGGAAAAGGCCAGACGCTGCGCCACGGCACGGACATTGGTCTTCACGAAGGTCGAATCGCCGCCGAGACCGCCGAAATCCTGACCGAATTCCAGCAGCACACCGGCATTGGGATCAAGACCCGTGCGCCGCGTGTCATAGCTGAAGCGGTAGCCGAGCGAACTTTGGTACAGCGCACCCTGCGCCGCTTCGGACGTGATGATGCCGCCCACGGTCGAGTCCGACGGGATGGTCAGGTCGGTGTAGTCCAGCCGGTAGCGCAGTTGCAGGCGGCCATTGTCGGAAATCGGAAAGCTGAGCGAGGGCGAGAAGGTGCCCGCCTCGGTGTTGTAATCCGAGTTTTCCTGTTCGGTGTTCGAATAGCTGAGACCGATGCCGAAGGTCAGATCGCGCCCCAGAAGGGCCGGTTCGAGAAAGCTGAACGAATAGCGGTTGCTGTCGGCGCTCGACGTCACCCCGAGGCCAAGCTGCTGACCACGACCGAGAAAGTTCTGCTCGGCGAAGGACAGGTTCACACCGACCCCCGACGAGGTCGAGTAGCTGCCCCCGATCGAGATCGATCCGGTGGGCTGCTCGATGACATCGACGTCGACGATCACCTGCTGCGGGGTTGATCCTTCGCGCGCGTTGACTTCGGCATCCTCGAAGAACCCGAGCGCGCGGATGCGCTCCGCGGCGTTGCGGATCTCGCGCGGGTTGAACGGGTCGCCCTCGACGACCTCGAACTGCCGCCGCACGACCCGGTCGAGCGTGGTGGTATTGCCTTCGATGTCGATGCGCTCGACGAAGATGCGCGGACCGCGCGTGACGACGTATTCGACATCCAGCGTCAGGTCGCGATCGTTGCGGGTGATGCGCGGTTCCACACGGATGAAATCGAGCCCTTCCTCGACGCCGCGCCGTTCCAGCCGCTCGATATCGCGGTCAACCAGTTGCGGGGCGTAGATCTTGCCGCTCTTGACCTTGGTCGCGCGCATGAAGGCGTCGATGTCGACCTCGGCCAGATCCGACGTGACCGACACGGTGCCGACGGTGAACTGCTGCCCCTCCTCGACGTTGAAGGTGACGAAATATCCGTCGCGCTCGTCCGACAGTTCGGCGTTGGTACCGGTGATACGGAAATCGACATAGCCGCGCGAGGCATAGAAGTCCTGCAGCAGCTGCTTGTCGAACTCGACGCGGTCGGCGATGAACGTGTCGCGCTGGATAATGGCGCGCAGCAACCCGGCCTGCTTGGTGTCGAGCACGCGGCGCAGGCGACGGTCGGAATAGTTCTGGTTGCCGACAAAGCCGATGCGCTCGACCTCGACGACGCCGCCCTCGAACACTTCGAACACCAGATCGACGCGGTTGTCCGACCGGCGGATGATACGGGGCTGCACCCGGGCGGCCAGGCGGCCCTGCTGGGTATAGGCTTCGGCGATGGCGTTGGCGTCGGCCTCGGCGGTGGCGGGGCTGTAGACGCGGCGCGGTTGCGATTGCAGGACCGTCTGAAGGTCCTCGTCCTCGATGCGGCGATTGCCCTCGATGGAGATGCGGTTGATCGTCGGGTACTCGACCACGCGGATGATCAGGGTGTTGCCCTGGGGCACGATCTCGACGCTTTCGAAAAGGCCCGAGCCCTGGATATTCTGGTATGCGTCGTTCAGTTGCGACGCCGATACCGGCTGGCCGCGCGCGATGCCCGCGTAACTCAGGACCGTGCCCGGCTCGATCCGCTGGGTGCCCTCGATCTGGACATTGGTGAAAACGAAGGTCTGCGCCGACACGGGTGCCGGATATGCGACCAGCGATGTTGTCAGTGTCAGTGAAAAGGCAGCAATGGCCGCGCGTTTTGCTAGTCCGGTGAGCGCCCCGCAACGCGGGCCCGCATGAGCCGCTTTCGACATACCGCCAATTCCTTCAGACATCCCTCAGGGGAAGTCACTATCGGGATTGGCAGGCCTTGTCAAAAGCCGGAAACGACCATTTTCGACGACCTCAGAGCGAGCCGAGGAACGCCCCGAAAAACAGCGCGAAAACGATCGTGCAAACATAGAGGATCCGGTCCCAGTTCAGGTTCAGGATCAGGTTCAACCCGCGGTAGCCCTGTTGGATGCTGTGCATGGCGTCCCTCGTTTCGGTTCGGTGTTTCTCGGGAACGAGCAATACGCATCAAATGCGACGGAATTGAGGCAGGCTTGCGGCAAGGTCGCGTCCGGTGCCCGGTGCCGGGCTTGGGCGGTCGGCTGCCCTGCCCCGTGGTCAGTGGCGGTCCTTCGCGGCTGTGGCTCCGCGCCGGGGCGTGTCACGGACAGGGTCGGCGTCTGTCAGGGACAGAACAGGTCGTTGGTCAAACCCAGCACCATGATCGACAGGATCACCACCAGTCCGACCGACATCAGGACCCGCAGGGCGCGGTCGCTGGGCGGTTTTCCGCGAACCGCCTCGTAGGCGTAAAAGCACAGGTGCCCGCCATCGAGGACCGGAATCGGGAACAGGTTGAGCAGGCCTACGGCGGTCGACAACACCGCGATGAACCAGATGAAATTCGTGGTGCCCTGGCTGGCCATCGCCCCCGAGGTTTCGGCAATGCCGATGGGCCCCGACAGGTTGCAGGTCGAAATGGCCCCGGTGATCATGTGCCACAGCCCCGAGATCGAGCCGCGGATGATCGCCCCGGTCTGGCCGATGCCCGAGGTGAACGCCTCCCAGACGCCGGGTGTTTCGGTCGCGGGTTCGAAGAACAGCCCGCCGACGATGCCGATGCGGTAGACAGTGCGGAAGGAATTGTCGGGCTGCGGCTCGTCGGTGCGGCGCGGCGTCAGGGTCGTCTCGACGATGTCGCCGTCGCGCCAGAGGGTCAGAGCCAGCGGTTCCCCGTCAGAGCCTTCGACCCGCGTGCGCAACTGGTCGAAGGCGAATATCTCGGTACCGTCGATGGTGCGGATCACATCGCCGGGTCGAAAACCTGCATCGTCCGCGGCAGAGCGCGGCACCACCTGGGTGGCCATGGGCGGATAGACATAAGGCCCGGCCACAACCGTTTCAGAGCCGTCGCGCAGCACCGTGTAGTCAAGGATTTCCTGCTGCGGCAATGCCTTGAGGAAGGCGTCGAACTCGTCAGCCTCGTCAAAGCTGGGCGGCGCGGTGCCCTCGATGGCGACGATCTCATCGCCGATGCGCAATTCCTGCACCGAAGGCAGATCGCGCAGGTCGCCGACGGTGATCGGCTCTGACACGATGCCCCGCGCCATGAAGATCGCGGTGAACACGATGATCGACAGGATGAAGTTGAACACCGGCCCCGCCGCGACGGTCGCGGTGCGCGCCCAAAGCGGCGCGCCGTTCATGGTGCGCCGCCGCTCGGCCTCGCTCAGCGCGTTCATGGCGTCGTCATCCTTGCCGCCCGACGCGTTGCTGTCGCCCTGGAACTTGACATAGCCGCCCAGTGGAAACAGCGCGATCTGCCAGCGGGTGCCGCGCTTGTCGTGCCGCGAATACAGCACCGGGCCGAAGCCCAGCGAGAACACATCTGCATGGATGCCCGACCAGCGGCCCACGATGTAATGGCCATATTCATGGATCGCGACGATGACCGACAGGGCGACGACAAAAGCCAGAAGGGTCCAGAGAAGCCCTCCGAACTGCGGAATCAGCGAAACGAAATCCAAGTGAACTGCCCTTTATTCTGCGATCACATCGTCAGCGACCCTACGTGCGAGATGGTCTGCCGCAAGGACGGTATCAAGCGTAATCGCGTCGATATTGTGGATTGATTGGGCCGAAAGGCGGTCGAGCACCGCGTCGACCACCCGCGCCATGTCGAGAAATCCGATACGGCCGTCGATAAAGGCATCGAGGCTGCGCTCCTTGGCGGCGTTGAACACCGCGCCCCACATCCCGCCCGCCTGCATGACCTCGCGCGCGAGGCGCAGGGCGGGCCAGCGCACCTCGTCGGCGGCGCGGAAACTGAGATTGCCCAAGGCCACCAGATCGAGCCGTTCGACCGGCAGCGGGCGGCGATGGGGATAATGCAGCGCAAAGCCGATGGCGTGGCGCATATCCGCCGGGCCCACATGCGCCATCAGCGCGCCGTCGCAAAATCCCACCAGCGCGTGGATCATGGATTCAGGATGCACGACGGCTTCGATCCTGGACGGGTCGAGGCCGAAGAACTCTTTGGTTTCAATGAGTTCCATCGCCTTGTTGAACATGGACGCGGAATCGATGGTGATCCGCTGGCCCATGTCCCAATTGGGGTGCGTGGCGGCCTCGTCCGGCGTGGCGCGGGCCAGATCCGCAAGCGGCCAGTCGCGGAACGCGCCGCCCGATGCGGTGATGATGACGCGTTCGACGGCGGCGATATCCTCGCCCAGAAGCGCCTGGAAAACGGCGGAATGTTCGCTGTCGACCGGAATGATCCGGCCCCCGTGCCGCGCCGCGGTGGCCATCATCAGCGGCCCGGCGCAGACCATGCTTTCCTTGTTGGCAAGGGCCAGCGTCGCCCCCTGTTCCAGCGCCGCGAGGCCCGGGGCCAGCCCCGCCGCCCCGACAATCGCCGACATGACCCAGTCCGCCGGACGGGACGCGGCCTCGATCAGGGCTTCGGGCCCGGCGGCGACCGCGATGCCCGTCCCCGCCAGCGCGGCGCGCAGGTCTGGCAGCGCATCGTCATAGGCGGTGACCGCCAGGCGGGCCCCCAGGCGCCGGGAATCGGCGGCCAACAGGGCCACATTGCGCCCGCCGGTCAGCGCCACGACCCGGTAGGCGTCCGGATCGCGCGCCACCAGATCGATGGTGTTCTGCCCGATGGACCCGGTGGCCCCGAGGATCGAAATGCGCCGCGGCTCGGTCATGTCATGCAAGGCCAGGAGGGAACCCCACGATCTGGCCGACGATCAGGATGAACAGCGCCGCCCCCAGCATGCCGTCGAACCGGTCGAACAGGCCGCCATGTCCGGGGATCAGGTTCGAGCTGTCCTTGACCCCTGCCCGCCGCTTGATCGCGCTTTCCGCGATATCGCCCAGCTGGCTGGCCATGGCAATGGCGATGGACAGGGGCACTAGGCTCATGGTGGCACCGGTCAGGCTGGCGAAGAACGCGCCCAGCGCGCCCGCGGCGATCCAGCCCGCCACGGTGCCCGACCATGTCTTCTTGGGACTGACCCGGGGCCAGAACTTCGGCCCGCCGATGGTGCGACCGGCAAAATAGCCCGCGACATCGGTCGCCACGACCACCAGCACCAGCCAGAGCATCCAGACCAGTCCAAAATCGTCCCGCAACGCCATCATGCCGTACCCGGCCAGCACGATCAGCGCGGCAAAGACCGCATAGGTGACGCCGCCGCGTGTCATCTGGCCGAAGCCCAGCATCGACGGCGCGAGAAGCAGCGGCATGGCATAGGCCGGGGGCACCTCTCCGGCGATCAGCACCGCGAAACCTGCCGCAAGACCCAGCATTTTCGGCGTGCGCACCCGGTCGGCATCAAGCATGCGCACCAGTTCCCAGACCATCAGGCCGGACACCAGGGCAATCAGAAGATGGAAGACGAACCCGCCGATCCAGACGCAGGCCATGCCCACGGTGACCATCACCACCCCCGAGATCATCCGCTCGGACAGGTCGCCCCAGTTGCCCTTCGGCTTCATGCAGAGACAGCCCCGTAGCGCCGTTCCCGGCGTCCGAAGGATTCGGTCAGCTGGGCAAATTCCGCTGCGGTGAAATCGGGCCAGAGCGTGTCGATGAACTCGTATTCCGCATAGGCCGATTGCCACAGCAGAAAGTTCGAGATGCGCGCCTCGCCCGAGGTGCGGATCACCAGGTCGGGATCGGGCAGCAGACAGGTATCGAGGTAGCGCGGCAGGGTTTCCTCACCGACATCCTCGGGCGCCAGCTTGCCGTCGGCCACGTCCTGCGCAAGCCGACGCGTGGCGCGCGCCACCTCGTCGCGGCCCCCGTAATTCAGCGCGATGGTCAGGTTGGTGCCGTCGCAATGCGCGGTCATGGCCTCAAGCTCGTCCATCAGGTCGCGCAGCTTGGCGTCGAGCCCGGGACGGTCGCCGATAAAGCGCACGCGCACGTTGTTCTCGCGCAGCGACTTGGCCTCGCGCGTGATGTAAAGCCGGAACAGGCTCATCAGGCCCGCGACCTCGTCCTGGGTGCGTTTCCAGTTCTCGGTCGAGAAGGCAAAGATCGTCAGGTATTCAACGCCGCAATCCGGGCAGGCCTCGACGATCTCGCGGACCCGGCGGGCACCGGCCTGATGACCGAAAAGGCGCGGTCGGCCACGGCGTTGCGCCCAGCGGCCATTGCCGTCCATGATAACGGCCACGTGGCGCGGCGGCGCTTCGGCGGTGGTACGTTTCGGCATGGCGTTCTTCCCTCGGCTGCGTCGGAGGACCGGGTGGCGGTCCGGTCAGACCTGCATGATTTCCTGTTGCTTCGTATCAAGCGCCTCGTCGACCTTCTTGATATAGCTGTCGGTCAGTTCCTGCACTTCGGTTTCCCAGAACTTCTGGTCGTCTTCGGACAGACCGTCGGCCTTGGCCTTCTTGATCTGGTCCATGCCGTCGCGCCGCAGGTTGCGCACCGAGACACGGGCGCTTTCGGCGTATTGCGCGGCCACCTTGGTCAGTTCGCGGCGGCGTTCCTCGTTCAGTTCGGGGATCGGCAGCATGATGATGGTCCCGTTGAGCTGCGGGTTGATGCCCAGACCGCTTTGGCGGATGGCCTTCTCGACCTTGCCGACCAGACCCTTGTCCCAGACGTTGATGGTCACCATGCGCGGCTCGGGCACGTTGACCGTGCCGACCTGGTTGATCGGCGTCATCTGCCCATAGGCATCGACTTGCACCGGCTCCAGCATCGAGGCCGAGGCGCGCCCGGTGCGCAGCGATGCGAACTCTGTCCGCAGGTTCGCCATGGCGCCCTCCATGCGGCGGGTGAGGTCGTCTGTATCCAGCTCAAAATCGTCGGCCATGGGTCCGTATCCTGTAGATCGTCGCTCTGCGGCGTGTTCGGACCCCTGTTAGCGTTTAACTGACGCACGGGCAACAGTTTGCCCCGATGCGGCAACCCGTCGACGGGGCCACGTGACCCTTGCGCCGCAACCAGCCCGGCGCGCCGCGATCCAATGCCATCCGGGCGGCAGGCTATTTGCCGGATCACGCCGTTACGCGCGGCACGACACGGCACGGCAATTCAGCCCGCGACATATCCGGCGCGGCCCGATGCAGTCTGACGTTCAGATCTCAAGAAAGGATGAATCTGGACAGGGTCACCCGATGCCGCCTCAACCATGCACCGTCGTATAGGTGCCGCGACCGGCAAGGATACCGCGGAAGCCATCGGGTTCGTCCAGCGAGAATACGATGATCGGCAGGTTGTTGTCGCGGGCCAGCGCGATCGCCGAGGCGTCCATCACCTTGAGGTGCTTAGCCAGGCAATCGTCGTAGCTGACGGTCTCGTAGCGCACCGCGTCGGCATGCTCCATCGGGTCCTTGTCGTAGACGCCATCGACCTTGGTGCCCTTGAAGATCGCCTCGCAGGCCATTTCGTTGGCGCGCAGGGTCGCCGCCGTATCGGTGGTGAAATAGGGATTGCCGGTGCCCGCCGCAAAGATGCAGACGCGCTTCTTCTCGAGGTGGCGCACCGCCCGGCGGCGGATATAGGGCTCGGCCACCTCGTCCATGCGAATGGCCGAGATGACGCGGGTATAGACGCCGATGCCTTCCAGCGCCGATTGCATCGCCAGCGCGTTCATCACCGTGGCCAGCATGCCCATGTAATCGGCCGTGGTCCGCTCCATCCCTTGCGCCGATCCGGCCAGCCCGCGAAAGATGTTGCCGCCGCCGATCACCATGCAGATCTCGACACCCAGATCGTGCACGGATTTGACCTCGCGGGCGATGCGTTCGACCGTGGGCGGATGCAGCCCGTAGCCCTGATCCCCCATCAACGCCTCCCCGGATATCTTCAACAGGACGCGTTTGAAGGTGGTCTCGGGGGTGTCGTTCTGGGCCATGTTGCGCTCCATCCGGCTGGCGGTCTAGGATCGAGCGCATAGATGTCTGAAATCCGCCGCGATGACAATGGCGCGGGTTCGACCAGAGGCACGCAATCCGCGATGATCGACCTTTCCGCACTCGATCCCGACCGACCCGTGCTGATTGCCGGTCCGACCGCGTCCGGCAAGTCGGGGCTGGCGATGGCGATTGCGGCGGCTCAGGGCGGTGTGATCGTGAACGCCGACGCGTTGCAGGTCTATGCCGACTGGCGCGTGCTGACGGCCCGACCGTCGGTCGCCGACGAGTCCCGCGCGCCGCACCGCCTTTACGGGCATGTGCCGGGCGACCGGCCCTATTCGGTGGGGGCCTGGCTGCGCGATCTCGACCTGCGGGACGGCGCGCATGGCGGCGCATCCATCGGCGGCGCGCGACCCATCATCGTCGGCGGCACCGGGCTTTACTTTTCGGCGCTGACCAAGGGTTTGGCAGACATTCCTCAGACGCCGGATGCACTGCGCACCGAGGCCATGGCCCGTATCGCGGAGGGCGGGATCGGTGCCATGCTGGACGCGCTCGACCCGCGCACCCGCGCCCGGATCGACACCCGCAACCCGATGCGCGTGCAGCGCGCCTGGGAGGTGCTGCGGACCACCGGGCGCGGGCTGGCCGATTGGCAGGACGACACGCCGCCGCCGCGCCTGCCGCTGCACCGGGCACAGGCCTTCGTGATCGGGGCGGACAAGCACTGGCTGACCCCGCGGATCGAACGCCGGTTCCGGCAGATGGTCGATGCCGGTGCCCTCGATGAGGCAGAAACCAACGCGCCCGGCTTCACAACCGCGCGGCCCTCGTCGAAAGCCATTGGCGCGGCAGAGCTTGTGGCGCATGTTAGAGGTGACATGTCACGCGACGAAGCCATAGACCGGGCCGTTATCCAGACGCGGCAATACGCCAAGCGGCAACGCAGCTGGTTCCGCGCCAATATGCGCGATTGGGTGTGGCTCGATCCTGCGCAGATATCGGAATGAGCATGCCCGGACCGAGCTTTCTGCGCAAACCCGCCCGAATTCACCAGCTGACCGAGGCACCACGCCCGATCCTGTGCCAGAACGCTACGCAGTTCACCCATGGCGCCACGTGGAAGCTGGGCGACCTGCATGACCGCGAGGACGATCTGCTGGTCTGGATCACCCGCGGCCAGGGTCGCGTCACCATCAGCGGTGTGCGGCGCGGGCTTGGGGCGCATAATGCGCTGTTTCTGCCCGCAGGAACGCTGCTGGCGCTCGATCTGGGGCCGCAGACACTGGCGCAGGTGGTGCAAGCCCCTGCCGGGCTGATGATGCCGCGCGACCGCCAGCCGCTGCACCTGCGATGCCGCGATAGCCTGCCACAGGCCGAATTGACCGCGCAGATCGAAGACATGCAACGCGAGATTTCCCGCAACAGGCTGCACCTGCGCGACGCGCTCGAGGCGTATCTGTCGCTGATCTCGGTCTGGCTGCGGCGGCAGGCGGCAACCGGCGCGCTCGACCGGCCCAAGGACAGCGCAAGCCAACGTCTGACCCGGCGCTTCGCGCAGCTGGTGGTGCGCGATCATCGCACCGACCGCGCGATGGCGGACTACGCCGCCGCCCTCGACGTGACGCCAACGCACCTGACGCGCTGCTGCAAGTCGGTCGCGGGCAAGACCGCCGCCGAAATGATAACCGAACGCAAGCTTTACGCCGCGCGGGTCATGCTTTCCGAAGCCGACCCGAGCATCGCCGAGGTGGCGGCCAGGCTGGGCTTCCACTCGCCTGCCTATTTCACCCGGTTCGTCCAGACCCATACCGGGCAGACGCCGTCGAGGATTCGCAAGGCCGCGCTGGCGGCAGGAGCCGTCGCATGACCAGATCGCACCCCGCCCTGCCCGGTCTTGGCCGGGACTACCGCGCCGGGGCCCTGTCGCGGCGCGAATTCCTGACCCGGGCCACCGCGCTCGGGGCCAGTGCGGCGGCGCTGAACGCGCTCGGCCTGCCCGCACCGGCCCGCGCCGAAACGCCCCGCGTCATGGGCGGCACGCTGCGCATCCAGCAGGACGTGCGCCCGCTGAAGGACCCGCGCACCTTCGACTGGCCCGAGATTGCCAATATCGCCCGTGGCTGGCTGGAATACCTGGTCGAGCAGCGGGCCGACGGGTCGCTGCGCGGCATGTTGCTGTCCGGCTGGGAGGTCAATGACGACGCCACGCGCTACGTTCTGCACGTGCGCGACGGGATCCGCTGGTCCGACGGAACCGCCTTTGACGCCGACGATGTCGCGCGCATGTTCTCCCTGTGGTGCGACGCGTCCGTCGAGGGCAACGTGATGGCCGCGAGCCTCGCCAGCCTGGGCGATCCGGACACCGGCCAGTTGCGCGAAGGCACCGTCACGGTCCCCGGTCCGATGCGCGTCGAGATCGTGCTGCCGAAGCCCGATGTGTCCCTGATCGTGGCGCTGTCGGACTATCCCGCCGCCGTCACACCACCCGGGTTCGACCCCGAGACGACGGCCGAAAACCCCGTGGGAACAGGCCCATACACGCTGGAGTTGATGCAGGAGGGCACGCTTGCCGTGCTGGAGCGGCGCGGCGATCACGACTGGTGGGGCGATGCGGTCGACGGCATCGGCCCGGCCACGCTCGACCGGATCGAGTTCATCGATCTCGGCACCGATCCCGCGACATGGGTGGCCGCGATCGAGGTGGGCCGCGTCGATATGCTGTATGAAAACGTCGGACGGTTCGTCGACGCCGCCGACGCGCTTGGCTGGGACAAGTCCGAGGTGCTGACCGCCGCGACGGTGGTGCTGCGCGGCAACCAGGCCGCCGAGGTGAACGGCGAAAGGCTTTATGCCGACGCATTGGTGCGGCGCGGCCTGAGCCTTGCCATCGACAACGCGATCTGCCTCGAGCTGGGCTATGGCGACCGGGGTCAGGTTGCCGCCAACCATCACGTCGCCCCGTTCCAGCCCGATTACGCCGATATCGGCCCTTCGGTTCACGATCCGGCGGCGGGGCGCGCGGCGCTGGTCGAGGCCGGCAAGATCGACGTCGAGCACGAGGTCGTCACCCTGGATGACGGCGTGGCGCGGCGGACCGGCGAGGCGGTCGTGGCGCTGCTTCTGGATGCCGGGATCAAGGCGCGGCAGGTGGTGTTGCCGGGGTCGCGCTTCTGGTCGAACTGGAAGGCCTTTCCGCTGTCGATCACCGAATGGAACCATCGCCCCCTTGGCGTGCAGGTCATGGCGCTGGCCTATCGGTCGAACGCGGTCTGGAACGAATCCGCCTACGCCAACCCGGCCTTCGACGCCGCGCTCGACGAGGCGCTGACCATTGCAGACGCCGCTACCCGCGCCGAGGTCATGGGCCGGTTGCAGACGATGCTGCGCGAAGATGCGGTGATCGTGCAGCCCTACTGGCGCGCGCTCTACCGGCATTTCCGGCCCGGACTGCTGGGCGCCGACATGCACCCGTCCTTCGAGATACATCTGTACGGTCTGGGATGGGCCGAGGGCGCCGAGCCCGCGCGCGAATAGTCGACGCACAAGGCGCAGCGCAAGGCCGCCGGATGCCCGCGCGACACCGCGCGACACAGGCAACGCTCAGGGAAAGAGGACGGCGCGACGGGCGTGCAGGATGGCCGAGTTTTCGGAAGATCGCCGGATGGCAGGCGGTCAGGGTCCGCCCCGCGGGATCAGCTGCCCCAGATCACCTTCACGTAATTCTTGGTCTCGTTATAGGGCGGCACGCCGCCGTATTTCTCGACCGCGCCGGGACCCGCGTTATAGGCCGCCAACGCCAGACGCCACGACTTGAAGCGCTGGTACTGCGCCTTGAGATAGCGCGCCCCGCCTTCGAGGTTCTGGCTCGGGTCGGTCGGATCGACGCCCAGCCGCTTGGCGGTGCCGGGCATCAGCTGCGCCAGCCCCATCGCCCCCTTGTGCGACAGCGCGTTGGGATTCCATCCGGATTCCTGTTGCACCAGCCGCAGGAACAGATCCTCGGGAACGCCGTGGCGGCGGGCGGCGGATTTCGCGACATTGAGATAGACGCCCTTGTAACGGCCCGCGTAGCGCGGTGTCTCTTCGTCCCACTTGGTCGGTGTCTTGACCCGCGCGGGCTGCAGACGCACCGAAGCGCGGTATTGTTCGGAGGCGCGTTTGTCGAGGATGCTGGTCTGGTTGCTGAACAGGTTGGCCCGGCCTTTTGTCGACAGAACCTCCGCATGTGCGCTGACTGCGACGAGCGCAAGGGCGGTCGCTGTGATGATGGCGTAACGCATTGTCCCTCTCACGTCGTTCTGTCGCGTGCTGACTTTGGCGCGAGACTATACGGAAAACGCCGCGATTGACCAGTGCCGACGCAGCCCCCGTTCGCGCCGCCATAAACCCCGTGTTCACCATATTCGGTTTTGGTCACCGGATCGGTGGTGTAACGTCGCCGCCAAGGCGGGCCTCGGCCCGGAATCAGCGACGCTTTTGGCACGAGAAAAAGGGGACGACATGGCCGGATCCGTGAACAAGGTCATCATCGTGGGCAACCTGGGGCGCGACCCCGAGGTGCGCACGTTCCAGAACGGCGGCAAGGTGTGCAACCTGCGCATCGCCACCTCCGAGAACTGGAAGGACAGGAACACCGGCGAGAAGCGCGAGCGCACGGAATGGCACTCGGTCGCCATCTTTTCCGAGCCACTGGCCCGGATCGCCGAGCAGTACCTCAAGAAGGGCTCCAAGGTGTATATCGAGGGCCAGCTGGAAACCCGCAAGTGGCAGGACCAGTCCGGACAGGACCGCTATTCGACTGAGGTCGTGCTGCGCCCCTATCGCGGTGAGCTGACCCTGCTCGACAGCCGGTCCGACAGCGGCGGCGGCGGCGGTGGATATGGCGGCGGTGGCGGCGGGGGCTACTCCGACGATTATGGCAGCGGCGGCGGCGATCAGGGCGGTGGCTATGGTGGCGGCTCGGGTAGCGGCTCGGGCGGCGGCTCTGGCGGTGGTGGTGGCGGATCGCGCGCCCCGTCCCGCGATATCGACGACGAAATCCCGTTCTAGGCCCCCAGGGGTCGCGGGTATCGCAACCTGGCCGCGCGCTGATCCGTCAGGGCGCGGCCTTTTCATGTCCCGCCCCGCCCTTGGCCTTGCCCCGGCCCGCCCCGGCCCGTCCCGTGGCAGACCATATGGCGCACCGATCTGGTATCTCCGTCCCGGGGGGGCCATCTATGAAGCAATTGCAGCGACACAGGCAAACCACATGACATGGTCTTTTCCCCTCGGCAGGTTACTCGGTTCAGAGGTGCGGGTGCATGGCACGTTCCTTCTGCTGCTCGTCTGGATCGGCGCGTCCGCGTGGTCGATCGGCGGTGTGACGGCGGCGCTCTACAATGTGGTGTTCATTCTCGCGCTCTTCGCCTGTGTCGTGGCGCATGAATTCGGCCACGCGTTGATGGCCCGGCGCTTCGGCATCAAGACGCCCGATATCACGCTGTTGCCCATCGGCGGGATCGCCCGGCTTGAACGGATGCCGGAACGTCCCGGCCAGGAAATTGCCGTCGCGCTGGCGGGCCCCGCGGTCAACGTGGTCATCGCCGGGACGCTGTTGCTGCTGGGCGTGGTCCCCGGCATGGGCATGATCGAGGGCACGACGGGCATCGGCGCTCTGGCGGGTGGGCTCTTGTCGGTCAACATCCTGCTGGTGCTGTTCAACATGGTCCCGGCCTTCCCGATGGATGGGGGGCGCGTGCTTCGCGGCATCCTGTCGATCTTCGTGCCGCGGCTGCGGGCCACCCGCGTGGCGGTGCGGATCGGTCAGGTCTTCGCGGTTCTCTTTGCGATCTACGGGATCTGGTCGGGCAGCTTCATGTTGCCGCTGATCGGGGTCTTCATCTTCCTCGCGGGCAATGCCGAGCTGGCGCAGATGGTCGCACGTGCCAAGGTTGCCGATCTGAGCGTGGGCGACGCCATGATTTCGGATTTCATGCACCTGTCACCGGACGCGCCGCTGGCCGCCGCCGCCGAGCTGTCCGAGAGCAGCGCGCAGGACGTCTTTCCGGTGATCGGCAGCGACGGTCGCCTGCAGGGGTTCGTGACCCGCACGTCGCTGCATGCGCCCGCGCCCGAGACCCTGACCGACGCGCGGGTGCGCGACATCCTGCACGAGGCACCGGATTGCCTGCCCATGAGCCGGGGCGCAGGCGCGCTGTTCGACGTTCTGGCCGACGCTCCGGCGATCGGCGTCACCGGACCCACCGGGCGTATCGTGGGCTTTGTGACACAGGCCCGTGCGCTGGAATTGCTCAAGCAGCGGCGTGCCCGCTAAGCGCATCCGCCAGAAGCTGCTGCACGGCGTCTTGGGGCACGTCCGCGGTGACAAAGGCCTGCCCGATGCCCCGCGCGAGGATAAAGCGCAGCTGTCCGTCGAGCACCTTTTTGTCCTGCGCCATGAGCCCCAGAAGCGCCTGTGCGTCGGGCAGCGCGCCGCCGATATCCGCAAGATCGGTCTTCATTCCCATCGCCCTAAGATGCGCCCGCACGCGGCTCGGATCCTCTTGCGCGCAAAGCCCCAGCCGCGCCGACAACTCGAACGCCAGCGCGCAGCCGATCGCGACGCCCTCGCCGTGCAACAGCCGGTCGGAATAGCCGGTCGCGGCCTCCAGCGCATGACAGAAGGTGTGCCCGAGGTTGAGCAGCGCGCGGTCGCCCTGTTCGGTCTCGTCGCGCACGACGATCTCGGCCTTCATCTCGACCGACCGCTTGACCGCGTGCAGGCGGGCTGCCGCGTCGCCTGAGGCAATGGATGCACCATGCGCCTCAAGCCATTGAAAGAACGCGTAATCCCCCAGAAGTCCGTATTTCACGACCTCGCCGTATCCGGCAATGAAATCGCGACGCGTCAGCGTGTCCAGCACGTCGATATCGGCCAGCACCAGCGTCGGCTGATGGAACGCGCCCACCAGGTTCTTGCCATGCGGAGAGTTGATCCCGGTCTTGCCGCCGACCGAGCTGTCGACCTGCGCCAGAAGCGAGGTCGGCACCTGAACGAAACGCACGCCCCGGCGCAGGATCGCCGCCGCGAAGCCGACCAGATCGCCGATCACGCCGCCGCCCAGGGCCACGACCACATCGCGCCGCTCGACCTTCTGTTCCAGCAGCCATTCGACCACCGTTTGCAGGTGCGGCCAGCCTTTCGTCGCCTCGCCGGCCGGCAGGGTCAGCGCCGCCGATGCGATCCCCTGTGCCTCGAGCGCCGATTGAAAGCGTGCCAGATGGGCCGGGCCGACATGGCTGTCGGTGACGATGCTGACCCGCGGCTGGGTCAGGTGCGGGGCGATCTCGGCGCCCGCGCGGTCGATCAGGCCCTGCCCGATGCGGACATCGTAGGCCCGCGCCCCGAGGGCGACATGGACGGTTTCGGTCATGGCGTGTCTCCTATGACGTCTGGGCGGGCCGACAATGTCTCGAGGATCCGGCGCGCGGTATCCTCGATGGAATATTGCGGCTCCGAGCGGACCGTCAGATCCGCCAAGCGGTAGACCGGCACGCGGGCGGCGTAGATCTCGGACAGGGTCCGGTAGGGATCGTCGGTGCGCAGCAAGGGGCGCGTCGTCTTGTGCTTCACCCGGTTCCACAGCAGCTTGAGATCGGCATCAATCCAGACCGACACGCCCTGCTCCGAGATCATCCTGCGATTGGCCTCTTGCAGGAAGGCGCCGCCACCGGTTGACAGGATCGCCGGGCGCCCGCCCAGCAGCCGCGCGATGACCTCGCTTTCGCGGCGACGAAAGAATGTCTCGCCGTCGCGCGCGAAAATCTCGGCGATGGTCATGGCGGCGGCGCGCTCGATCTCGGCGTCGGAATCGAGGAACGGCACCCGCAGCATGTGCGCAAGTGCCCGGCCCACCGCCGTTTTTCCCGCGCCCATCATGCCCACGAGCACCACGGACTTCCGCAGTCTGTTGCCTTTGAGAGCCGCTGTCTCGGCCATCCGCCGCCCAATCACAAAGATTTCGGCGTGAATGACGTGAACTCGCTCAGAATGCCAGTTATAAGTGCAAAAAAATGCCGAGGCAGAAGGCGAGCGAAACCATGGGGCGACTTCTCAAATGGCTGTTTTACTTGGTTGTTCTGGCCGGTATCGCGCTGGTCGGCTATGCGTATCTGGGTGAATTCTTCGGTGCCGATTTCTCACCGCCACAGGCGGAGATTCGCCATCCGGTCGATCTGGATGTGGATTAAAGGCGCGTCACTCGCGGCCCTGATCGGCGGACCGGCGCTGGCGACAGAGCCGTTGTCGGTGATCGACTGGCTGACGGACGACGCGCGACCGCCCCTGGCCACGACCGCGACCCCGCCGCCCAGTCGCCCGAAACCCGCCCCGCGCGACGAACCGCCGGTGGCCGATACGGTGACGGTGCCCGATGTCGCGGCCGCGCCGCTGGATGCGCCCTCGATCGAGGCGGTCGGCCTGCTGCCCAGCCACACCACCGGACTGCCGGTGTCGCTGTGGGCGGCCAGCGACGCTGCGCGGCTGTCGCGCCTGGTGGCAGCCAGCGACGCGGTGGTGCCCGCGATGGCGGCCCTGCTGAACACGCTGCTGCTGGCCGAGGCCAATCCGCCGAAAGACTCCGGCGACGGCAGCTCCTTTCTGGCCGCGCGTGTCGCCCGCCTGATCGACGGCGGCGCGATAGAGCCGGCGCTGGCGCTGCTGGAACGCGCCGGGCCGACCCGGCCTGACCTGTTCGCGCTCTGGCTCGATGCGGCGCTGCTTCAGGGCAATCCGGCGGCCCCCTGCGAGGCATTGGCCGAGAACCCGCGCCTGAGCGAAGACATGGCCAGCGACATCTACTGCGCCGCGCGACAGGGCGACTGGCCGCGCGCCATGCTGACCTACGAGTCCGCAAGCACACTGGGCGCGCTCGATGCGCGCGACGCGGACCTGCTGGAGCGGTTTCTCGATCCGGAACTGTCCGAAGGCCTGCCCGGCCTGCCACCGCCTTCGCGCCCCAGCGTGCTGCAATTCACCCTGTTCGAGGCGATCGGAGAGCCGTTGTCGACCGCGCGCCTGCCCCGCGCCTTTGCCGCCACCGATCTGGCGGGCAATCAGGGCTGGAAGGCGCAACTGACCGCCGCGGAACGGCTGTCCCGCGCGGGCACGCTGTCGGAAAACCGGCTGCTGGGGATCTATTCGCTGCGACAGCCGGCGGCATCGGGCGGCATCTGGGACCGGGTCGAGGCGTTGCAACGTTTCGATATCGCCATGACGGCCCGCAATCCGACCTCGGTATCGACGGCACTTGTCCGGGTCTGGCCCAAGATGACCGCCGCAGGTTTGCTGGTGCCGTTCGCGACGCTTTATGCCGAGCGGTTGCTGGCGCTGCCGCTGACCGGAGAGGCGCATGACCTGTCGATCAAGACGGGTTTCCTGTCGCCGCAATTCGAACGCGCCGCGGCGCGGGCGAACCAGTCCAATCCGGAAAACGCGTTCCTGTCGAGCATCGCGCGGGGCGAAGCGCCCGATCAGACCCCCGACCTGCCGCATGCGCAGGCGATTGCCGCCGCCTTCACCGACGCAGAGCCGCCCGCATCCATCCAGCGGCTGCTGAAAGCGGACAAACTGGGCGAGGCCATTTTGCAAGCCATCGGTCTTTTTGCGGTCGGGGCCGATGGCAACGACCAGCAACTGACCGATGCGCTGGCCACGTTCCGCGCGCTCGGGCTAGAGGACACGGCACGTCGGGCCGCCTTGCAGCTGGCGCTTCTCGACGTCACGCGCGGCACCGCGCAGTGACCGACGCCCGGTTGATCTCGGCCTTCCTCGAGGCGCAGGCGGCCGAACGCGGCGCGGCGGAAAACACGTTGTTGGCCTATGCCCGCGACCTCGGGGACGTGGCCGATTGGCTGGCGGCGCGCGGGCAAGACTTCGCCAGCGCCATGCGCGGCGACATCGAGGCTTATCTGGTGCATTGCGACGCGCAGGGACTGGCAAAGTCGACGCGGGCGCGCCGGTTGTCGGCGATCAAGCAGATCTACCGGTTCGCCTTCGAGGAAGGGTTGCGCAGCGACAATCCTTCGGTGCAGATCAGCGGCCCGGGACGGGACAAGCGGCTGCCGAAGACCCTGTCGGTCGCCGAGGTGGACCGGCTTCTGGACGCCGCCGAGGCCTATGGCCGCAAGCCCGAGGACCGCGCCCGGAACGCCTGCCTGATGCAACTGCTCTACGCCACCGGCATGCGGGTGACCGAACTGGTCAGCCTGCCGCTGTCGGCGGCCAAGGGCGATCCGCGGATGCTGCTTATTCGCGGCAAGGGCGGCAAGGAACGCATGGTGCCGCTGTCGCCCCCTGCCCGCGCGGCGCTGGCGGCCTGGCTGAGCCTGCGCGAGGCCGCCGAAGAGGAAAGCCGCGCCGAAGGACACAAGGCGTCGAGCTACCTCTTTGCGTCGCGGTCCAAGGCCGGACATCTGACGCGGCACGGCTTTTACGCGCTGATCAAGGATCTGGCGGTGGCTGGCGGCGTCTCGCCCGCCAAGGTCACGCCGCACACCCTGCGCCATGCCTTCGCGACGCACCTGCTGGAAAACGGCGCCGACCTGCGCGCGATCCAGACCTTTCTAGGCCATGCGGATGTTGCGACAACGGAGATCTATACCCATGTGCTTGAAGAACGCCTGCGCGAATTGGTGCTCGAGCATCACCCGATGGCCCGCGACTGAGCACCCCCCCTTGTCGCCGCGCGCCTGCGACCACATAACAGCATGACCTTTCACCAAACGGGACCATCGGACCTTGGACGCTGCCTTCTGGATCACCTCCGTCTCCATTCTCGGGCTGCTTGTCCTGTCCGGGTTCTTTTCGGGCTCTGAAACGGCGCTGACAGCCGCCTCGCGCGGCAAGCTGCGCGCGGCGATGGACAAGGGCGACAAGGGGGCGGAACGCGCCCTCAAGATCACCGAGGACAACGAGCGGCTGATCGGGTCGGTTCTTCTGGGCAACAACTTGGTGAACATCCTGGCCACGTCGCTGGCCACGGCGTTGTTCACCCGCCTCTTCGGCGAATCGGGGGTGGCGCTGGCGACGCTGATCATGACGCTGCTGGTGCTGATCTTCGCCGAGGTGCTGCCCAAGACCTATGCCATCACCAATCCCGAGGCCGCGGCCAGCCGCGTGTCTCCGGTGATCCAGGTGGTGATCCTTGTCTTCTCGCCCATGGTCAGCGCGGTCCGGGTGCTGGTGCGCGGTATCCTTGGGCTCTTCGGCGTCAAGACCGACCCCGACGGTCAGGTTCTGGCCGTCCGCGAAGAAATCGCGGGCGCGCTCAACCTCGGCCATTCCGAAGGCATCGTCGAGAAAGAGGACCGCGACCGCATCCTCGGCGCGCTCGATCTGTCGGACCGCACCGTCGAGGAGATCATGCTGCACCGCTCGGCGATCGAGATGATCGACGCCGACAGCGACCCCTCGGCGATCCTGCAACAATGCCTCGACAGCCCGCATACCCGCCTGCCGATCTTTCGCGACGACCCCGAGAACATCATCGGTGTGATCCATGCCAAGGACCTGCTTCGGGCGATGTACAAGCTGATGGAGGGAGCCGAGGCCTCGATGGAGGCATTGCAGGAGTTCAAGGTCAGCAAGGTTGCGATGAAGCCGTATTTCATCCCCGATTCGACATCGCTGGACGACCAGATGCGGCAGTTCCTGCGCCGCCGTACGCATTTTGCGCTGGTGGTCGATGAATACGGCGCGTTGCAGGGGCTGATCACGCTCGAGGATATCCTGGAAGAGATCGTCGGCGAGATCACCGACGAATTCGACCCCGACGCGGATCACGCGATCACCATGGCCGACGACGGGCATTACTGGATCGACGGGCTGATGACGATCCGCGACTTCAACCGGGCGACGGATCACCAACTGCCCGACGACGAGGCAAACACCGTGGCCGGTCTGGTCATTCACGAGGCGCAGATGATCCCGACCGTGGGTCAGGCGTTTGCGTTCCACGGCTTCCGCTTCGAGGTGGTCGCGCGCGAGAACAACCGCGTCACTCGGCTGAAAGTGCGCCCACTAGATATGGCACCTCTTCCTGCAGAGGCTGGGTGACCAGTTCGAGACGGTAGCCGCCCGCGTCCGCCCGCATCTCGAGCTTGCCGCCGATCTGGTCCGCCGCGCTTTCGATCAGGCGCATGCCGATCGAGGCGATCTCGTCGTCGTCCCGGTGCAGCACGGTGGCCTGATTGCCGATGCCATTATCCTCGCAGACCAGTCGCAGACCCCCGTGTTCGGTCGGCTCGAGCAGCACGGTCAAGAGGCCATCGCGCCCGTCCGGAAACGCATGTTTCGACGCGTTGGCGGCAAATTCGCTGATGATCATCGCCACCTGCGAGGCCTTGCGGCTTTCGGTCTTGAACGGCTTCAGATCGGTCTGCATGACGACATTGGCCGCCAGTTGCGGGCGCAGAAGATCGACCACCCGGGCGATGTAATGATCGAGCCGGATGACGTTCAGTTCGTTGGTGTTGTAGAGTTCGGCATGCAGCTGCGCGATGGCATTCACCCGGCGCGCGATGGCCGACAGCGCCTCTTTGGTCTCAACGCTTTTCGCACGCGCGCCGTAGATCCGGATGAAGCTTGATACCGTCTGCAAGGAATTCTTGACGCGGTGGTCAATCTCGCTGCGCAGAATTTCTTCGTTTTTCAGGCTCTTGTGCAACTCGAGCAGCTGCATCACCTGCCCCGCCAGCATCTTCAGCGCGATGCGCTGCGTCGATGTCAGGCTGCGCGGCCGGGTGTCGATCACGCATAGCGAACCCAGCACGTTGCCGCGCTCCGAGATCAGCGGCGCACCGGCATAAAAGCGCATCGGCGCGGGACCTTCGAGGCACAGCGGGTTGTCGGCGGTGCGCACATCCTTCAGCGTGTCCTCTATCTCGAGCACGTCCTCCTGCAGGATGGTATGGCCGCAGATTGCATTCTCGATCGGGGTTCCGGTCATGTCGGTGCCGCAGCTGGCCTTGAACCACTGGCGGTTCTCATCCACGAAAGACACCAGCACCACCGGCGCATCGCAGATTTCCTTGACCAGTTCGACAATGGACTGGAACGACTCTGTCGGTTCGGAATCGAGGATCGCGTATTCGCGCAATTCCTCCAGCCGTTCGGCCTGATTGCTGGGTGTTGGGGCGCGCATTGGCATGCCTTTCTACCGATCCGTCAACACGGATGTCATCGTTATCCTGTGCAGAGGTCGCGCCATCCGGCACTTCTGCGGTTACGCACGCTCCCGCCGTACGGGATGCGCATCAATGGCCAAAGCATGCGAAACGGCCCAAACTGTCTGATAAAACACGCATTTGAGACTGTCAATTTCTCTGGACCCGCCCGGGCGGGCAAGCAAAGATACCCGGTGAAACTGGCGAAAAACCGCGCAGCGGCGGTCATAATCGGGTTGGACAGGCCACATGCAGGGTGTCAGCAGCATCATTCCCGCGGCGGGCTTCGGAAAGCGCATGCGCGGCGGCGACAAGCTGCTCGAGCCGGTCGAAGGCCTGCCGCTGCTGCGCCGGATCGTGTTGGCGGCGCAGGCGGTCTCGGATTTGGTGGTGGTGGCATTGCCGTCAGACAGCGGGCCGCGGGCCGATGCGCTTGACGGTCTGACCGCGGTTCGCATTGCCGTGCCGGATGCGGCCCTGGGCATGGCGCGGTCGCTGGTGCGCGCGGTCGGCGCCTTGCCCGATACCCCCACCGGCATACTGATCCTGCCAGCCGACATGCCCGAAATCGACGCGGGCGATCTGCGCCGTCTGGCGGATGTTTTCCGCGACCACCAAGGGCGCAGGATCGTGCAGGCCACAAGCGACGACGGTCAGCCGGGACACCCGGTCATCTTTCCCGACGATTGCCGTGCCGCGCTGATGGCGCTGACCGGCGATCGCGGTGCGCGCGACGTGTTGCGCGCCAACTTGCCGCGCCGCGTCCTCGTCCCGCTGTCGGGCAGGCGCGCCCTTGTCGATCTCGACACCCCCGAGGACTGGGCGCAGTGGCGCGCGGGCCAGGCAGGCAGCAGCGCGCCGGACTGACCCCGCAAGACGGACTGGCGCGCGACGGGCGCGGGTGGCAGGCGACGCCGCGGGCGCGGCCCTGCGTTGTCACCCTGCGCCGCGAAAAAATGCGGGGCGGAGCGCCCCACGCGCTCCGCCCCGTATCCTACCCGAAGCAACCGGTCCTTGAGCGGCGCTTCGAGCCGCTGCAATGACGGGTTTATTTTGTCAGAAGCCGTGCCTCGTGCTTTTTCAGCGAGCGCCGCGCAGAGGTGTAGCCCTGAAGCCCTTCGGTTTCCGCAAGCTCGGGGAACAGTTCGAGGATCTCGTTCCGTTGTGCATTCCCGATCCCCTTGAGGCTGTAGTCGCCGGGCTGGAAGCTTTCGGTCCATGCACCGTTGGCCAGCACGACCTCGTGACGGTCGAACATGAAGTGGATGTAGCTGACGCCCAGCGCCGACACCTCGTCCACGCCGTCAAGACCGGTCAGGTGCTTGGCTGCCGCCAGAACCTCACGCTCTTCGAAGTAGAGCGCGGTCTTGTCGTTGTTGACCAGCATCCGGTGGTTCGGGCTGACCAGCATGTCATGCTCGGGCAGGTTGTTGCCAAGGCTTCCGGCACGGATCAGCACGGGCTTCATGTGGGGCTTGCGCGCCAGTTGGAAGCCGGTGAGGTCCTTGCGACCGACCCAGCGGATTTCCTGCAACCCGTTGTCGCGGGTGATGATCCGGTCGCCTTCGCGCAACTCCTCCACAAGGCGCTCGCCCTGGGGCGTGGCCACCTTGGTGCCGGGGGTAAAGCAGGGCACGATTTCCTCGATGTTGAAGAAATCCATCGAGCCCGTGACTTCGCCCGCGCCATTGAGATATTCGATTGTGCCGTCGATGCCGTTCGAGGGCACGCCCGGGCCGTCATCGTCCGGACGCTCGTTGACGAGGCGCCAGTCGACGTCCTTCTCACCCACACCCGACAGGTCCAGCGTGTCGAAGTCGTCGCCGGCATTGCCGCCCTGAACCGTGTCGCCCGCCCCCTCGGAAGCCGAGGAAACGATGATGGTGTCGCGGTCGGCGCCGCCGTCGATGTCATCGTTGCCGCCGTCGCCGTTCAGCGTGTCGTTGCCCTGGCCGCCGACCAGCGTGTCGTCGTCATCGCCCCCCGAAAGCAGGTCCTCGTCGATGCCGCCATCGAGCTGGTCCATGCCGGAGCCGCCTTCAAGCGTGTCGTCATCGTCGCCGCCGATCAGCGTGTCGTTGCCGAGGAAACCCTGCAGCAGATCGCGGTCGTTTTCGGGCTGCGGATCGGCATCGTCCGTGATCTCGAGCGATGCGGGCGCCGAGCCGTCGATCAGGTCGTCGTCCTGGCCGCCGTCAAGCGTGTCCGAACCATGGCCGCCCAGCAGGATGTCGTTGCCCTGCCCGCCCATCACGAGGTCGTCGTCGATGCCCGCCGCGATGGTGTCGTCGCCGCCGCCGCCGTCGATGGTGTCGGCATCGTCGCCGGTCGAGATCAGGTCGTTGCCCAGGTTGCCCTCGACGTAGTCACGCCCGTCATTGGGGTTCGGGTCGCTGGTGAAGGTGGTGCCACCAACGGTGATCGGCAGGTTGAGGTCGTCATTCTCGTAATCCGAGAAGGTGTCGACGCCTGCGATGATGGTGTCGTCGCCGTCGCCGCCTCGGATCGTGTCCGACCCCTGAACATCCTCGATGTAGTCGTTGCCGCCGCCGCCGCCGACCACGTCGTCGTCGATACCCGGGTAGATCGTGTCGTCGCCGCCGTTGCCCATGATCGTGTCGGCATCGTCGCCGGTCGAGATCACGTCCGCGCCGCCCGTGCCGTCCACCACGTCGAGATCGTCGAGCGGATCGGGATCTTCGTCAAAGCCGTCCAGCGGGTCGAAGGGCTGATCGGCTGCGGGCACGGGGAACACATCGGTGTCGATGCGGCCTTCGGGATCGACGACGCTGACCACCAGTTCGCCGGTATCGGTGCCGCCATTGCCGTCGTCGACCACGTAGGTGATGGTGTCGTCGCCGACAAAGCCGTCATTGGGGGTGTAGACCACGTTGCCGTCGCCGTTCACCTCAGCGGTGCCGTTTGTCGGCGTGCCGACGCTGACCACGGTCAGCGGGTCGCCGTCCGGATCGCTGTCATTGTCCGACACATCGACGGTCACGGGTGTCCCGATATTCGTCTCGGCCTCGTCATCGACCGCCACCGGGGGCCGGTTGGGCGCGGTTCCCACGGTCACCACGAGCTGGCCCGTGTCGGTGCCGCCATTGCCGTCGTCGATGGTGTAGGTGACGGTGTCGTCGCCGACGAAGCCGTCATTGGGGGTGTAGACCACGTTGCCGTCGCCGTTCACCTCAGCGGTACCATTGGTGCCATTGGTCACACCGGTCACGGTCAGCGGGTCGCCGTCCGGATCGCTGTCGTTGCTGGACACATCGACGATCACCGGCGTCTCGAAGCCGGCATCCGCCTCGTCATCGACCGCCACCGGGGGCCGGTTGGGCGCGGTCCCCACGGTCACCACGAGCTGGCCCGTGTCGGTGCCGCCGTTGCCGTCGTCGATGGTGTAGGTGACGGTATCGTCGCCGACGAAGCCGTCATTGGGGGTGTAGACCACGTTGCCGTCGCCGTTCACCTCAGCGGTGCCATTGGTGCCATTGGTCACACCGGTCACGGTCAGCGGGTCGCCGTCCGGATCGCTGTCGTTGCTGGACACATCGACGATCACCGGCGTCTCGAAGTCGGCATCCGCCTCGTCATCGACCGCCACCGGGGGTTGGTTGGCCGGACCGCCATCCGTGGTCGAGAAGTGGATGTTCGACACCAGCAGGGTCTGCTGCGCGGTGCCGCCATTATCCTGAATGAAGGTCATGCTCTGGATCGGTCCTTCGATCTCGACCAGAAGCGAGCCGTTGGGATCGTCGAAGTTCGTCGTGACCTGGCCTATCGCTGTGCTGCCGGTGACGGTGGCCGCACCCGAGGACGTGATGACGATGGTCGCGGGCACACCGTTGGCGTCGACGGCTTCGATGGTGAGCTGATCCTGGAAGCCGGGCCCGGGGCCCACCGCAAGGTCCTGCGGACCGCTGTCGATATCGTTCAGGCGGAAGCTGACGTTCTGGACGCTGTCGCCATAGGCCGGATCGGTCGAGCGGAAATCGAAGGTGGTGACCGACGTCGGCAGGGCTGAGGGCGTCCCGGTGTCGTTGCCTTCCGCGTAAAGCTTGAGGTGGGAATCCGGGGCGTAAACTTCGCCCGGTGCCACATACCCGTTGATATCGACGATGTAGGTGGTCGAGCTGTCCGACTGCGAATCGTAATCCACATCGACCGCGACGCCTCCGGTGTCGATAGAAACCGCGCCATCTTCGCCGGGGCCATTGCTGACCCGGTTCAAACCCGACCCTGTCCAATCCAATACGAGATCAGCCATGTTCTAACCCTTTCGTCATCGAGGGACGCCCGTCCCGTCTCCGCTATTGCGGTAGCGGCCCACCAGGCGCGCCGTTCAAATTCCAGCGGTCATCGCAGGCAAGACGTCGGGGAGACTTGGCGCGGCGTCAAACACGGCGCGCAAGGGCTCAGGCGGCATCCCGACAATTGTCGGGCCACACTCTCCGATTCATCCAGCAGGATGTCCGTTTTTTGGTGGTCGCCCCCGTGACCAGCAGATGTCGCCCCCCAGTTGGGCTTGCATTAGAGATACGGGATCACGCCGCCGGGACAAAGCGAAAATTGTTGGAAAAGTGTCTGAAACCGGCAAGATGGCGGCAACAGAGGCAGAAACTTGCCGGTACTTGGGCGGCGTTTCAGGGGCCATTGTTTCCGCCAAAGCTGGATTCCGGGCACATTTTTAACGAAATTCGCGATATCTGCCGAGTTTGCTCCGGTATTGTTTCCGGATGCGACACAAAACGCCGCCCAATCATGGCCGACCGATGCGCTGCCTTAAAAGTGCCGCGGTGCCCCGGGCCTTTGTTCAAGCTCGTGAACCAATACCCCGCCGGTCCGCGGCATTGATGCCAAACCCCCGGAATGTGCAGGGTCGGAGCCCCCCGAATCAGCGGTGGGCATGGCCACATTTCGCCACATCTGTGACGGGCCCGCCCCCCGAAGGACCGGGCACGCGCCGTGCCTGTGCGCCCATCCGGCGCGCTGACCCGCGCGCGACGGCACCTTTCGGGCGCCCGATGCGCGGCGATGGTCAGGCGGGGCCTGTCGCGGTCTGATGCCGCGATCGCCGGACAGCGCGTCGGTCCCCAGGGGTCGCTTGCGGCCTCGATTGCGGCACTTGCGGTGCCGGTTGAGTGCCGGGTGACCGCGAAGCACTTGCATTCAGGGGGATCGCCATGATCCTCTGCACCCTCAATCCGAGCCTTGGCAGCGCGCGGCGGGACGTCAAATATCCGCACTGCTGCAGGCCCTGCTGGAGCTTGATGCGATCATGCCACCGTTCCCACCGATTTTCAGCGGAATCGACGCGGTTGATGATGCCGCGCGGACCGGGGGTGTCGCCGGGCGGGCCATGCCGCCGGTCGCCCCGATGCCGGTCGGGGCACTGCCATGACGACGTCATCGCAAGGTGACTGGCCGAAAATCCGGTCGGTCGGCATCGACGGGTTGCTGGTCAGTTTCGGCGATACCCTGAGCGAGGCGGCAAACCGGGCCGCCCTGGCCTTCCGCGCGGCGCTGGATCGCGACGGCCCCGACGGGATCGCGGAAACCTCGACCTCGCTTGTCTCGACGTTTCTGCGCTTCGATCCGGTGCATGCGGACCATGCCGGACTGCGCGCCGCCGTGGCGACCTTGCTCGGCGCGCAGGACTGGTACGGCGCGGCCCTGCCCGAGGGCCGGCGCTTCTGGCGTATCCCCACGGTGTTCGGCACCGAACTGGCACCGCAGCTTGACGAGGCGGCACAGGCCGCCGGCATGAGCGCGCAAGAGGCGGTGCGCTCCATCTCCGAGACTTGCGTGCGGGTGCAGACCATCGGCTTCGCCCCCGGCCAGCCCTATCTTGGCGCCCTGCCCGAGGCCTGGGACCTCCCGCGTCAAAGCCAGCTGACCGACAAGGTGCCGATGGGCGCGCTGGTCGTCGCGGTGCGCCAGCTGGTGCTGTTTTCGGTCACCACGCCCACCGGCTGGCGACATATCGGGCAGACGGCGTTCAGACTGTTCCGCCCCGACAGCGATACCCCCTTCGTGCTGCGCCCCGGCGACGAGGTGCAGTTCGACCCGGTGGCGCCCGAGGCCTTTGCGCGACTGCAGGCAGACGGCCCCGACGGCGGCGCCACATCAAGGGCCGTGTCATGACCCGTCATCTGATCGTGCATCGCGCGGGCCCGGGCATGTCGGTGCAGGATCTGGGTCGCGAAGGCTATCTTGCCTTCGGTCTGTCGCGCAGCGGTGCGGTGGACCGGCTCGCCCTTGCCGAGGGGGCGGCGCTGCTGGGGCAGCCGGTGATGGCCGCGCTCGAGATGGCGGGCATCGGCGGAGACTTCGAGGCCGACAGCGACATGCGCATCGCGCTGACCGGCGCGCCGATGCGGGCCAGCATGGATGGCGCGCGGCTTGCCTGGAATGCCAGCCACCTGCTGCCCAGGGGCGCGCGGCTGTCCATCGGTCCGGTCGAGCGCGGGGTCTACGGCTATCTGCACCTGGGCGGCGGGCTTGCCACCCCGCAGCGGCTGGGCGCGCGGTCGGCGCATCTGGCCGCCGGGTTCGGCGCGCTGGTCGCGGCGGGCGAGACGCTGCCCGTCGGCCCCGACAGCGGCAGCCGCACCGGCATGACCATCGATGCCGAACAGCGCTTCGACGGCGGCGCAGTGCGCGTGGTGCCCAGCCTTCAGACCGATTTTTTCGCCCCGGCAGAACGCGCGCGGTTCGAGTCCACGCGCTTTACCCGGGACACCCGGGGCAACCGGATGGGCGTGCGCATGGTGCCCGAGGGTCGCGGCTTCGAAAGCGACGCGGGCCTGTCGGTCCTGTCCGAGATCATCGTGCCCGGCGACATCCAGGTCACCGGCGACGGCACGCCCTTCGTGCTGCTGGCGGAAAGCCAGACCACCGGCGGCTATCCGCGGATCGGGTCGGTGCTGCCTGTCGACCTGCCGCGCGTGGCGCAGGCGGCGGCGGGGGCCGCGATCACCTTCACCTTCATCGGACTCGACGCCGCGATCGGGATCGAGCGGCGCGAGGCGGCCCGGCGCAAGGGCCTCAAGGCGACGGTGCGTCCGCTGGTCCGGTCGCCGCAGGACATTGCCGATCTGCTGTCCTACCAGTTGATTGGCGGCGTGACAGCCGGGGATGATCTGGAGCGGGACTGAAGCGCGGCACCGCTGTCGCCGGACCTGGCAAAGGGCTTCGCGGGGACGTGGTCGTCCTTGTCGCCCCCCCCCCTGCCCGCCTTGTCTGTCGGACCCTGTCGCAGGCCCGGCTCTGCGGGCCAAGCCGCTTGGGTCCATTGGTGCCGGCGACTTCCTCGGGGGTGTCGTCGTTCTGGCCCGACCGAACCGCATCGACATGAAAGTAATTCTGCCAACCAAACTACTCTCCCCAAAAATGCCGAGCTCAGCCGCGAATTTCCTGAACGTGCTGCGTCGATTTCCCCAGGGGCGGAGCGTCTTGAGGGTTTGCGGTGCGCCCCTGGCCTGATCTGCGGACATCACCACGTCGCCATTGTCCGCCAGAGCCTTGATATGCCCGCCCACGGTCTCGTAACGATCGCCCAGCGCTTCGATCAGTTGATCCGTCAGCATGTTCTGGAGTTCGCCGCGCTCCTGGCCAAGAAATGCCGACCTCTTGCGCTCAAGCACCCGCAAGGCGAAGGCCATACCGACCTTTTTGAGCAATCGTGGCAGTGTGCTGAGACAAGACGCCCGGGACCGCCCCGGCAGATCTTCGCCGCAAGACGACATTGCCGAAACTGGTTCGTGGCCGGTCAAAGCGACTCCCGAAAGGAGCGGGCAACTGCACCGGGTCACAACGCGATGCGGTTTTGCAGATTGGAAGAGGCGCAAAACCCAAAGGGCGTGCCCGTCCTTTCAACAAATAAGCTTTTGAAAAGACTGGTACCCGAGGTCGGACTCGAACCGACAAGGTGTTGCCACCGGGGGATTTTGAATCCCCTGCGTCTACCATTCCGCCACTCGGGCACGCGCGGCTTCTCTAGCGATCCTGACACGCTTCGTCCAGACGGGAATCGGGCTTTCTTGACGCTGCCGGGCGGGCGTGATCAGAGAGGCGAAATTCAAAGGACGCTTTCATGCTGCGCGCGACGTACGACAAGACCCTGGCCCTGGCCGACCATCCCCGCGCCCTGTGGCTGCTGGCGGCGGTGTCCTTCATCGAAAGTTCGGTGTTCCCGATCCCGCCGGACGTGATGATGATCCCGATGATCCTTGCGGCACCGCGCCGGGCCTGGCTGATCGCGCTGGTCGCGACGGTTGCTTCGGTTGCCGGCGCGCTGCTGGGCTATGCCATCGGCGCATTCTTCTACGAAGGCATCGGCGCGCCGATCCTCGAGGCGCTCGGCAAGGGCGACAAGATGACCGCCTTCAACGCGAAGTTCAACGAATACGGGGTCTGGGCGGTGCTGATCGCCGGTCTCACGCCATTTCCCTTCAAGGTCATCACCATCATGTCGGGCTGGACGGCGATGCCGGTGGTGCCCTTCATCCTGTCCTCCATCGTGGCCCGCGCGGCGCGGTTCTTTATCGTGGCAGGGCTGCTCTATGCCTTCGGCGCGCCGATCCGGGAGTTCATCGAGAAGCGGCTCGGCCTCGTCTTCACGCTTTTCTGTGTTGCGCTTGTCGGCGGGTTCATGGTGTTGCGGGTGCTATGACACGCACCCTCCTGATCCTTCTGGCCGCGGGCGGCTCTCTGGTGCTGATGCTGGGCGCGCTCGGCTTTCAGTACCTGGGCGACCTGCCGCCCTGCAAGCTGTGCTACTGGCAGCGCTACCCGCATGTCGCGGCGATCGTCATCGGTGCCATCGCATTGCCGGTTGCGGGCCGCGCCCTGCCCGCGCTGGGCGCGCTGGCGGCACTGACCACCGCGGCCATCGGCGGCTATCACACCGGGGTCGAGCGCGGCTGGTGGCCGGGGCCCGATACCTGCACCTCGGGCGCGATTGACGGGATGTCGACCGACGACCTGCTGGCGCAGATCATGAACGCACCGCTCATCCGCTGCGACGAGATCGCCTGGCAATTCCTGGGCCTGTCGATGGCAAGCTGGAACATGCTCGCCTCGCTGGTGCTGGCCGGTCTCTGGATCGCGGCGGTTCGCAAAGGCTGAGGCCTAGCTGCTGCGCCTGGTCGCCAGCAACAGCGACGTCTCGCTGGTGGTCACGCCACCCACCGCGCGAATGTCGTTCAGCACCGCGTCCAGACGCTCCAGATCCGGCGTTCCCAGTTCGGCGATCACATCCCAGCGGCCATTGGTGGTGTGCAGCGCGCGCACCTCGGGCAGTCCAGACAGGTGCCGCAGGATGCGGTCGGTACCGCGCCCCTCGATCCCGATCATCATCAGCGCCCGCACCGGATCCCGCGCGACATCTTCCTTCAGGACCACCGTGAAGCCCAGGATCCGACCCTCGGCGCGCATTCTGTCCACCCGCGCGCGAATCGTGGTCCGCGACAAATCCAGCGTCGCGGCAAGATCGGAATAGGACGCCCGAGCGTCGCGCCGCAACGCCGCGAGAATGCTGTGATCCGTTGCGTCCATTTCGGAACCTCCTGCTGCCGTTCTGGCGAAAGATCCGACATTCCGCGCAATTTGCCAAGGTGACACCTGCGCGAAACGGCGGATAATGGCAGCGAACGCATTCTCCAACACATCTGACGAGGTCCACATGACACCGACGACGATCCTGCTTCTGGGCGCTCCGATGGATTCCGGCAAGCGCCGCGCGGGCTGCCTGATGGGGCCCGATGCCTATCGGACGGCCCGGCTGCCCGAGGCGCTGCGCGACCTTGGCCACACGGTCGTCGACCTGGGCAACGTGGCACCCGATAGGGTCGATGTCCCGGCAGAGCCGCATCTGCACGCCCTGCCCGAAACCGTCGGCTGGACCCGGGCCCTGGCCCGCGCCGCAGAGGACGCGATGGCGCGCGGCACGCCGATCTTCATGGGCGGCGATCATGCGCTGTCCATGGGCACGCTCTCCGGCGTGGCCGCCCACGCGGCACGCACCGAGCGGGCGCAATTCGTGCTCTGGCTCGATGCGCATACGGATTTCCATACCCCGCTGACCACCGACAGCGGCAACCTGCACGGCACGCCGGTGGCCTATGCGACCGGACGCCCCGGCTTTGACGCCTTCCCGCCCGTCGCCGCGCCGGTGCCGGACCAAAACGTCTGCATCATCGGGCTGCGCTCGGTCGATCACGCCGAACGCGCGGCGATCGCGGCCTCGGGCATCCGCCGCTACGACATGCGCGCCATCGATGAAGACGGCATCCGCCGCCCGCTGGCCGCCTTTCTCGACGATGTCGCCGCCGCCGGGGGGGCGCTGCATGTCTCGCTCGACGTGGATTTTCTCGACCCGTCGGTGGCGCCTGCGGTCGGCACCACGGTTCCGGGCGGGGCTACCGTGCGCGAAGGCCACCTGGTGATGGAGATGCTGCACGACAGCGGGCTGATGACCTCGCTCGACCTCGTGGAACTGAACCCGATGCTGGACGAGCGCGGCCGGACAGCCCAGCTGATGGTCGATCTCGCCGCCTCGGCCTTTGGCCGCCAGGTCTTCGACCGCCCCACGCAACGCATCTATTGAGGCCCGCCATGAAAACCGATCCCTCCGACAAGGCGCTCGTGCCCTTCGTCTCCGTCGATCACATGATGGGGCTGATCCACCATCTCGGCCTCGAGACGATGATCCTCGGTATCGCCGACACCATCGAGGCCGACTTCCGCCGCTGGGAAAGCTTCGACAAGACCCCGCGCGTGGCCTCGCACAGCCCGGTCGGGGTGATCGAACTGATGCCGACCTCGGATGGCGAGATGTATGGCTTCAAATACGTCAACGGCCATCCCGGCAACACCCGCGACGGGCTGCAGACCGTGACCGCCTTCGGTCTGCTGGCCGATGTGGCGACGGGCTATCCGGTGCTGCTCAGCGAAATGACGATCCTGACCGCGCTGCGGACCGCGGCGATGTCGGGCGTGGCGGCGAAACACCTGGCCCCTTCGGGCGCGCAGACCATGGCGATGATCGGCAACGGCGCTCAGGCCGAATTCCAGAGCATCGCCATGAAGGTCTTGGTCGGCATCGACGCGGTGCGGCTTTACGACATCGACCCGGCGGCTTCCGCGAAATGCGCCCGAAACCTCGCCGACACGGGTCTGGCGGTCACGATCTGCACCAGCCCCGAAGACGCCATCGAGGGCGCGCAGATCCTCACCACCTGCACCGCCGACAAGCAATTCGCGACGATCCTGACAGACAACATGGTCGGGGCCGGGGTGCATGTGAACGCCATCGGCGGCGATTGCCCGGGCAAGACCGAACTGGCCCCCGGCATCCTGCACCGGTCCTCGATCTTCGTGGAATACCCCGAACAGACCCGTATCGAGGGCGAGATCCAGCAACTGCTCCCGGATCACCCGGTAGCCGAGTTGTGGCAGGTCATCGCCGGGCAGGCCCCGGGGCGACGATCGGCCACCGAGATCACGCTCTTTGACAGCGTCGGTTTCGCGATCGAGGATTTCTCGGCCCTGCGCTTCCTGCACCGGGCGATCCGGGACACCCCCTTCTCGACGCCGCTCGACCTTTTGGCCGACCCCGACGACCCGCGCGACCTCTATGGCATGATCCGGCGCGCGGGCTGACCCGCCCGCCATCTCCGCGTCCCGCGCCGCGAACCCGCAGCCCCGTTCACGATCGGACCCGAAATACTCCGGGGAGCGCGAGGGGCCGGCCCCTCGCTCCCGCCCGGGCCGCGAAGGCTTCAGTCGAGGTAGTCGGACCGCTGCAAGGTATACTTCGCCATCTTCTCGTTCAGGGTCCGGCGCGGCAGGCACAATTCGTCCATCACCGCCGAGATCGAGCCCTTGTGCCGCCGCATGGTGTTGTCGATCAGCATGCGCTCGAAGGCCTCGACATATTCCTTCAGGGGCTTGCCCTCGGTGGTCATCACCGGCTGCATGTCCTCGTGATCGTTCATCAGCAGCGACGAGATCGTGCCGGTTCCGCGGCGCGATTGCAGCACCGCGCGCTCGGCCAGATTGATCAGCTGGCGCACGTTGCCGGGCCAGGGGGCCTGCAACAACTGCGCCGCCTCCTGGGCGGTGACCTGCGGCGCGTCGCAGCCATATTCCTCGGAATACTGCTCGGACAGACGGGTAAACAACGTCAGGATGTCCTCGCCCCGCTGGCGCAGCGGCGGCACCGTGATGCGCAGGGCGGCCAGCCGGTAGAACAGGTCCGGTCGCAGCGCGGTCTCGCAGGTGCGGCCCTCGTCCTGAAGGTTGCAGATCGCCACGATCCGGGTTTCGGGCGGGTTGCCCTGATCGTTGATCACCGACAGAAGCCGTGCCTGGGCGGCATCGGACAGGCTTTCGATATCCTCCAGCACCAGCGTTCCGCCGCGCGCCTCCTCGATGGCGGGCAGTCGGCTGTCCTCCGGATCCATGGGCCCGAACAGACGCTTCATCAGCGCCGCCTCGTCCATCGCCGCACAGGGCAACAGCACGAACCGCTTGCCCGCCCGGCTGCCCACCGCGTGCAGGGCATGGGCGATCAGCGTCTTGCCGGTCCCGGTCTCGCCCTCGATCAGCACATGCCCGTCCGCCTGCCCCAGATCGAGCACATCCTCGCGCAGCCGCTCCATCGCGGGGCTCTGCCCGATCAGTTTCTGCATGATCTGGCCGCCATCGGACAATTCGCGCCTGAGCTGGCGGTTGTCGAGCGTCAGCCGCCGCGCATTGGTGGCCTTCTTGGCCAGTTCCGACATCCGGTCGGGGTTGAACGGCTTTTCCAAAAAATCGAACGCCCCGATCCGCATCGCCTCGACCGCCATGGGCACGTCGCCATGGCCGGTGATCATGATCACCGGCAGCGCGGAATCCACCCCCATCAGCTTTTTCAGCAACTGGATGCCATCCATCCCCGGCATCTTGATATCCGAGATCACGATGCCCGGATAATCCTGCCCGAGGCTGCGCAACGCCTCTTCGCCCGAAGCGAAGCTCTCGGTGTCATACCCCGACAGCGCCAACCATTGGCTGATCGATTGGCGCATGTCCTTTTCGTCATCGACGATCGCGATCTTCATTGCCTGAGCCATGTGTTCTTATTCCGCAGCTTGTGTGTCTTCTGCCATGATGGGCAGCTGTATCTCGAAAACGGCGCCGCCGCTTTCCGCGTTACGGGCAATCAACCGTCCGCCCAGATCGCTGACGATCCCCGACGAGATGGCAAGCCCGAGGCCGGTGCCGTCGCCGGGTTGTTTGGTGGTGTAGAACGGCTCGAACAGCGCATCGAGATCCTCGATCCCGTGGCCGTTGTCGCGCACCGTCATGGTCGCGGTCTCGCCGCTGGCCAGCAGCAGCTCGATCTCGGGGTTGCGCACCGATTTGGTGGCATCGAGCGCGTTGCGCAGCAGGTTGATCAGCACCTGCTCGATCCGCATCCGGTCGCCCATGACGTAGACCGGCTGGTCGGGCAGGATACGGGTGATGCGCACCTTGCGCGCCTTCAGCTGCGGCTCCATCATCGACAGCGCCGATGTCAGGGCCTCGCCCATCTCGACCGGCGAAAACTCCTCCTGCCCCTTGCGGGCATAGGATTTGAGCTGCCGGGTGATCGCGCCCATGCGTTCGATCAGATCGTCGATGCGGTGAAACGCCGACAGCGCCTCGTCCGGGCGGTTGCGCCGCAACAACAGGCGCGCACCCGCGAGGTAGGTCTTCATCGCCGCCAACGGCTGGTTCAACTCGTGACTGACCGCCGCCGACATCTCGCCCAGCGCCGCCAGCTTCGAGCTTTGCGCCAGCGTCTGCTCGGCAACGGCAAGGTTTTCCTGCACCCGCTCGCGCTCGGCGATCTCGCGCTGGAGGCGGATATTGAGCTGCCGCAACTCCCGGCTTTCGCGCTGGAACAGGGCCGCGCGCAAGGCGGTGCGCCGCGACAGTGCGTAAAACGCCAGTGCCGCCAGAAGGGCGAAGGCCATGATCTCGAGTGCCAGCACCGCGTTCACCTTCTCGCGCACGCTCTGGTAGGTGGTGAACGACGTCAGCGACCAGCCCCGGAACGGGATACGGCCATCGACCCGCATCACCGCCTCGCCCATGACATAGGCATCGGCGGGCAGCGCGGTCCAGTCGGCGGTGGCCTGGATCGCCCGTTCTATGGCGGTATCGGCCGGCTGCCGCTTCAGCGCCTCCTCGATGGTCAGGCTGCGCCAGCGCGGCTCTGTCGCAAGGATGATCCGCCCCTCGCTGTCGGTCACCAGCACCGCGTCTGAAATGCCCGCCCAGGCGCGTTCGAACTTGGCCAGGTCGGCCTCGACCACGATCACACCGATGGCGACGCCCTGGCTTTCGACCCGGCGCGAATAGGTGAAGGTGAAATTGCCGACCTCGCCGCGCAGCGATGTGAACACGGTCGATGAGGCGCGGACCGCATCGACGAAATAGGGCGCGTTGCGATGGGTCTCGCCCAGCCGGTTGCGGTCGGTCGCGGCGACGGTGCGGCCCTCGCTGTCAAGCAGCATCAGCGACGCGGCACCGATCTCCTCGACGAATGAGATCAGCCGCTGGGTCGACTGGCTGTAATCCTGCGTGTTGAGCGCGTTGATCAGTGCGGGATCGCGCGCCAGCAGCTGCGGCACGATGGCATTGCGCCGCAATTCCGACAGCAGGTTCCCGGAATACAGCGCCAGCCGCAATTCCGCGCGGTTGCGCGTGGTCTCGGTGAACCGGTCGGTCAGCAGCGCGTTGGTGATCCACACCGTCGCGGCGGCCACGACGAACAGGATGCCCAGGGCGGCGCGCACGCGCCACGACAACGGACCCGGCCCGAACCGGCCGCTTTTGGATGATGTCGTCACGGACATGGCGCCAAAGATACGGGGGCCGCGCCGCCGCCACAAGTCAGGCTGTCGCCAGCGCCTCGGTCAAATGGGCGAAAAGGCGCTGACCATCGGTGTTGCCATGGCCCGGCTCGGCGGCCCGCTCGGGATGCGGCATCATGCCGAGGATCCGCCGGTTCTCCGACAGGATGCCCGCGATCGCCCGCTGCGAGCCGTTGATGTTGTCGCAATACCGGAACGCCACACGGTCCGCGCCCTCGAGCCGGTCCAGCGTCGCCGCATCGGCGAAATAATTGCCGTCGTGATGCGCGATCGGGATCCGGATCTCTTCGCCCGCCGCATAGCCCCGGGTAAACACGCTGTCGGTGGTCGCGACCTCCAGCCCGACGGTGCGGCAGATGTATTTCAGACCCGCATTGCGCAACAGCGCCCCCGGCAGAAGCCCGGTTTCGGTCAGGATCTGAAAGCCGTTGCAGGGCCCGAAGACGTACCCGCCGCGCTCCGCATGGCGCACCAGCGCGCGGCAGATGGGCGAGTTCGCCGCGATGGCACCGCAGCGCAGGTAGTCACCATAGGAAAATCCGCCCGGCACACCGACCATATCGATCCCATCGGGCAGCGCGGTGTCCTTGTGCCAGACCATCTCGGTGTCGAATCCCGCCGCGCGAAACGCAACCGCGAGGTCACGGTCGCAGTTGGAGCCGGGAAAAACCAGAACCGCGGCGCGCATCACACCACCTCGATGCGGTAGCTTTCGATCACCGTATTGGCCAGAAGCTTGCGGCACATCTCCTCGATGGTGGCCTCCGGGGTGCCGTCCTCGAGATCAAGCTCGATCACCTTGCCCTGGCGGACGCCATGAATGCCCGAGAAGCCCAGACTACCCAGCGCGTGCCGCACCGCCTCGCCCTGCGGATCGAGAACGCCATCCTTCAGCATTACGTGCACTTTTGCCTTCATGGCGCGAAGCCCCTTGTCTTTTCCATTTTCCAAATACGCATGCGCCCGGGTCGGCCCGGGTGCGCGGATATCAGTTGATGAGCGTCGGTTTGGTGATCGGCTGGCTGTTCTTGGGCATCACGCCGAGACGGCGCGCGACCTCGGTATAGGCGTCGGTCAGATTGCCCAGATCGCGGCGGAACACATCCTTGTCGAGCTTCTGCCCGGTCTCGATATCCCACAACCGACAGCTGTCGGGCGAGATTTCGTCGGCGATGATCAGCCGCTGGAAGTCGCCGTCGAAAACCCGGCCGATCTCGATCTTGAAGTCCACCAGCCGGATGCCGACCGCCATCATCACGCCCGACATGAAGTCGTTGACCCGCAGCGCCAGGCTCAGAACGTCGTCCATGTCCTGCTGGCTGGCCCAGCCGAAGGCGGCGATATGTTCCTCGGTGACCAGCGGATCGCCCAGTTCGTCGTCCTTGTAGTAATATTCGACGATGGGGCGCGACAGCGGCGTGCCCTCCTCGATGCCCAGACGTTTCGACATCGATCCGGCGGCAACGTTGCGGACCACGATCTCCAGCGGGATGATCTCGCAGCTGCGCACCAGTTGCTCGCGCATGTTCAGCCGTTCGATGAAATGCGTCGGCACCCCGATCTGGTTGAGGCCGGTCATGAAAAATTCCGACAGCCGGTTGTTCAGCACGCCCTTGCCGTCGATCACCGCGCGTTTCTCGGCGTTGAACGCGGTCGCGTCGTCCTTGAAATACTGCACGATGGTGCCTGGACGCGGGCCTTCATAGAGAATCTTCGCCTTGCCTTCGTAGATTTTCTTGCGGCGTGCCATGCGGGCCCTTTCGAAAAACCGGGGTTCGGCGCAAGAGCATGCCCTGCGCACCTGTTGCGGCTCCTTTAGTCCATGCCCAGATTTCCCGCAAGCGCGGTGCCCTGTCGCCTTGCAGGCACCGGCCCACTCGGCCTAGGTTCATTCCGAACGTTTATCTGGAGATCCGCCATGACCACATTCGACGATCGCGAGCGCGCGTTCGAAAACAAGTTCGCCCACGATGCAGAGATGCAGTTCCGCGCCGAGGCGCGGCGCAACAAGCTTGTCGGGCTCTGGGCCGCCGAAAAACTCGGCCGGACCGGCGACGACGCCGCCGCCTACGCCAAGGAGGTGGTGAAGGCGGATTTCGAGGAGGCGGGCCACGAGGATGTGGTGCGCAAGGTGGCGGGCGATCTGGGCGACAAATCCTCGCCCGAGGAAGTGCGCGCCAAGATGGCCGAACTGCTGGTTGTGGCCAAAGGTCAGCTTGTCAACGAGCACTGAGCGATTCGGACGGGGTCGATGACCCGCAAGCCTGGTGCCGCGTCGCGACGCGGCACCAAAGGATCACGCGCGGCATGCGCGACACCGGGCACATCGCGATGATGGCTGTGCTTTCACGCCCTGCCTCAAGATCATCTTGAACATTATGAATTTGCTTCAGGCCCGGTGATCGGGCAGAGGGGCAATCGATGCAGCCAGCCGAAAGCCCGGAATCCATGACAAACGCCCTCTCGAAACTTCTCGAAACCCGCGACTGGCTGATGGCCGACGGGGCGACGGGCACGAACCTGTTCAACATGGGCCTGTCTTCGGGCGAGTCACCCGAGTTCTGGAACGTCGATGCGCCCGACAAGATCCGCGCGCTCTACAAGGGCGCGGTCGATGCCGGGTCGGATATCTTCCTGACCAATTCCTTCGGCGGCAATGCCTCGCGGCTCAAGCTGCATGACGGACAGAACCGGGTGCGCGAGCTGAACATGGCCGCCGCCGGTCTGGGTCGCGAGATTGCCGATGCGGCAGGCCGCCCGGTCGTGGTGGCAGGATCGGTCGGGCCGACGGGCGATATCATGCAGCCGGTGGGATCGCTCAGCCACGAAGACGCGGTCGCGATGTTCCACGAACAGGCCGAGGCGCTGAAGGATGGCGGAGTCGATGTGCTCTGGGTCGAGACGATCTCGGCGCCCGAGGAATACAGGGCCGCCGCCGAGGCCTTCGCGCTGGCCGACATGCCCTGGTGCGGCACCATGAGTTTCGATACCGCCGGGCGCACCATGATGGGCCTGACCTCGTCGGACATGGTGGCCATGGTGCAAGGCCTGCCGAACCCGCCGCTGGCCTTCGGGGCGAACTGCGGCGTCGGTGCGTCGGATCTGTTGCGCACCGTGCTGGGCTTTGCCGCCGAACACCCCACGCTTCCGGTCATCGCCAAAGGCAATGCGGGCATTCCGCGCTTTCACGACGGGCATATCCACTATGACGGCACGCCCGAGCTGATGGGCGAATACGCCGTCCTGGCGCGCGATGCGGGGGCGACGATCATCGGCGGCTGTTGCGGCACCATGCCCGAACACCTGCGCGCGATGCGCAAGGCGCTCGAAACCCGGCCGCGCGGCGACGCCCCGACGCTCGAGACCATCGAGGCCCGGATCGGCGGTTTCTCGTCGGCAAGCGATGGCACCGGGCCGCAGGAGGGTGCCGGCAAACGCGAGAACGCGCGCCGTCGCCGCCGGGGCTGATGCGCTCAGAACAGGCTCAACTGGTCCCCCGCACGCGGCGGAATGCGGAACAGATCCGTGCGCAGCGGCGCGGTCGCCCCATCGAGGCCGAGGCGGCGCGTCGCCAGTGCAAAGCGCTGCGCGATGATCCGGGCATAGTGCCCCTCGCCGCGCATCCGCTTGTGCCATTCGGACGAATAGACCTTGCCGCCGTGCATTTCGCGCAGCCGCGCCATGACTCGCGCGGCCCGGTCCGGGTAATGCGTCTCGAGCCAGTCCTGCCAAAGCGGCGCCACCTCGCGCGGCAGGCGCAGCATGATCCAGCTGGCCGCATCGGCCCCGGCATCGCGCCCCGCCGCGAGGATCGCCTCAAGCTCGGGGTCGGTCAGCGCGGGCACCAGGGGCGACGCCATCAACCGCACCGGGATACCCGCATCGGTCAGGCGGCGGATGGTGGCGAGACGGCGGGCGGGCGCGGGTACGCGCGGCTCCATCCGGCGCGAAAGCCGCGCATCCAGCGTTGTTACCGAAATGCCGACCCGCGCCAGCCCCAGTGCCGCCATCTCGGACAGGATGTCGATGTCACGCTCGATCAGCGCGCCCTTGGTGACGACAGCCACCGGATGGCGGTGATCGCGCAGCACCTGAAGGATCGCCCGCATGATCCCGCGCGCTTTCTCGATCGGTTGGTAGGGGTCGGTATTGGTGCCGATGGCGATGGTCGCGGGCGCATAGGACCGCGCGCGCAATTCGCGGGCCAGCACCTCGGGCGCGGTGGGACGGGCGATCAGCCGCGTCTCGAAATCGAGCCCCGGCGACAGACCGAGATAGGCGTGGCTGGGCCGCGCGAAGCAATAGACGCACCCGTGTTCGCAACCACGATACGGGTTGATCGTGCGGTCGAAGGGCAGATCCGGCGACCGGGTATAGTTGATCAGGCTGCGTGGCACCTCGTCGCTGACGATGGTGCGCTCGACGTGCCTCTCTTCTGGGATGTCCCAGCCGTCATGCGCGTCGGCCCGGCTGAACCTCTCGAACCGACCGGCATCGCGGCTTGCCGTGCCGCGCCCGCGCCGGGCCTCGGGCGGGATATGGGTCTGGTGACGGCTCATGTCGCGAAAATAGAACGAAGCAGGAACATTCGCAACGGTTTCGTGGCCGCTTTCGGCGCTGGACCAGCGAAAAGGTCGGTTGCAGGGCCATCTCGGTCGCAATCTGGCGCTAATCCTTGTGGAAATGCCCACAAGACTCATATTCAAGGCGGCGCAGCCATTGTGTCTGCGCCCATGCAAAAGGCCGTGGCACATGTCTGACGAAGAAGACGATCTGATCCTCTCTGACCTCTCCGACGAGGAACTCGTGCCGCAGATGCACGACGACCTCTATGACGGTCTCAAGGAAGAGATCGAGGAGGGCGTGAACATCCTGCTCGGACGCGGCTGGGCCCCCTACAAGGTGCTGACCGAGGCACTGGTCGCGGGCATGACCATCGTCGGCCGCGATTTCCGCGACGGTATCCTGTTTGTGCCCGAAGTGCTGCTGGCCGCCAACGCGATGAAGGGCGGCATGGCCATCCTCAAGCCGCTTCTGGCCGAAACCGGCGCACCGCGCATGGGCAAGATGGTGATCGGCACGGTCAAGGGCGACATTCACGACATCGGCAAGAACCTGGTGTCGATGATGATGGAAGGCGCAGGCTTCGAGGTGGTGGATCTCGGCATCAACAACGCCGTGGAAAGCTATCTCGAGGCGATCGAGAAAGAGCAGCCGGACATCCTTGGGATGTCGGCGCTGCTGACCACGACCATGCCCTATATGAAGGTTGTGATCGACACCCTGAAGGAAAAGGGCATTCGCGACGAATACATCGTTCTGGTCGGGGGCGCGCCGCTGAACGAAGAGTTCGGCAAGGCCATCGGCGCCGATGCTTATTGCCGCGATGCCGCCGTCGCGGTGGATACCGCCAAGGATCTCGTGGCGCGGCGACACAATCAACGCGCTGCCGGGTGATTATCACCTCTGGGTGACTGAAACCCGCCCAAAGGCCCTATCCTCGTGGATGGGGCTTTTTCTTTTAACCTTTGTGACCCATATTGAAGACAGGAAAAGGAGCGATCATGCCTGTCACATCCTTCGCACTCACCATTCTTCTGGTCGTGGCCGCCGCGGCATTGACCGTCTGGGCCATGAGCGCGTTCGGTCTTCTGGCGGTGTTGCCGGTACTTCTGGTTCTGGGCGTTCTGGCCCGTTGGGGCCTTGGGCACGTGCCCTATGACGACAGTCACGGCTGACGACGTCACGCTGCGCGACGCAGGCCTTGAGGCGCGTGGAAGTGGTCGGATCCTGCTGATCGCCTGTGGTGCCTTGGCGCGCGAGATCCTTGATCTCAAGGCCGCGAATCGGTGGGATCACCTCGATCTGCACTGCCTGCCCGCGATCCTTCACAACACCCCCGACAAGATCACCCCTGCCGTGCGCGCGCTGGTCGATGCGCGGCGCGCCGATTATCAGCGCGTCTTCGTGGTCTACGGCGATTGCGGCACCGGCGGGCTGTTGCAGGCGGCTTGTGACGAGATGGGCATCGACATGATCGCGGGCCCGCATTGCTACAGCTTTTTCGAGGGAAACGCGGAATTTGCCGCCCGCGACGAGGCCACGGCCTTCTACCTCACCGATTTTCTCGTGCGGCAATTCGATGCCTTTGTGTGGAAGCCGCTCGGCCTCGACCGGCACCCCGAGTTGCGCGACATGTATTTCGGCAATTACGAAACCCTTGTCTATCAGGCGCAGACCGATGATCCGGCCCTGACCGAGATCGCCCGGACCTGTGCGGCGCGTCTCGGACTGACGTTCGAGCGGCGGGCGACCGGCTATGGCGATCTTGAAACGACGCTGCGGCATTGGGCACGGACCTGAGCGGCGTGCCCATCGGTCCGCAGACGCCCCGGGATGCGCAATCCGTCGCCTTCCCGACGCTGCCTGCCGCTCAGTCCGGCGCGATGACGCCCGAAATCGGCACCAACGCCAGTTCGTTCGCACGGTCCTGCAACCCCCAGAGCAGCAACGCCGAGACCGTATCGGCCTTGAGCCGCCCCAGCGCGATCACCTCGCCGTCCTGTCGCGCGCGCAACGCGACGCGGTCGAGCAGACGACGCTGCATGCCCGGGTCCTGATTGTCGCCGTCGATATCGCGGAAAATCGCACCGGCGGGCACCCCTTCGCGCTGCGCCAGCGAGGTGGCGGTGTTCAGCCCCTGCCCCTGCATCACCAGCCCGTGCCCGGATGCCGCGAGATAGGCCGCGACCTGTTCCGATACCGCGCGCGCGCCCTGCAATCCGGCGCTTGGTCCTTCCAGCACGCCCACCACCTCTTTCAGGCTTTGCAACGCGGCCTCGAAGGCGATCTCGACATCGCTGGCCCGCGCGCCTTCGGGCATGTCGACAAGGGCCAGCACCTCGAAACCCTTTTCGCGGTAGCCTGCCATGCGCGCGGCCGCATCGGGCGCACCGGGATCGACCGCGAAGGTCACCGGAAACGGAAACGCATTGAGCGCCTCGGGTCCAAGCGGCCCCTTGCCGTCGTCGATCAGGATGATCGCCATGCGCGGTGTCCCGGGGGGCGCGTCGATGTTCGCGGCATACCGCTTGAACGGGGGCAGCGCGTCCGGATCGGCGGCCGCACCTTGGGCGGGTGCATCCGTGTCCGGCCCGGTCGCGGGCGCCGCACCGATGGTCGGAAGCCGTGTGCTGCGCGCGGCATCCGCCCGTTCGGTCAAAGGCCGTGCCGGGGCGCTGAGGATGGGGTTGTCGGCAGAGGGGTCCGGCGCCGCCGCAGAGGGCGATGCGGGCGCTTGCGGGGCCAGCGCGGCAATGTCGTCGGTCGTGGCGGTCGGTTCGGCAGTCGCGGCCGCGTCGCCACCGGCCCCCGTGCTTGCCGGGGATGCTGCGGCGTCGGCATTCCCCATGGGCTCTGGCGCTGCGGTTTCCGACGGGACCGCATCACCCCCAGCCGACACGTCGGGCAGCGATGCAGGCACATCGGGCGTGTCGGTCGCATCCGCCATCGCGGTCGGAGGTTCCGGTGCCGCGTCCTCTGTCGCCGGTGCCGGGGGCGCAAATGCCGATCCGTCATCCGGCATGTCCGGCAGTGGCGGCTGGGCCGGGTCGGTCGAGATCGACAACTCCGTCTCGGCGACGGGCGCCGCCGGGCCTTGCCCCGGGGTAGTCTCGATCCGGGGCATGTCGGTCGACACCGAGATGTCCGCCGTGCCCCCCGATGCCGCCGGGGCGTCCATCGCCGAGCCCGCCCCGGCGACGTTCGGTGCCGCGGCGGGCTGGGTGTCCGTGCCCTCCGGGATCGGCGCATCCGCGCCGGGCGGGTTCAGACCGGCGGCGGTGCCTTGTTGCGGTGTCGCGGGCGTCGTCTCGCCGGACGGCGCATCGCCGACATCCGACACGGCCTCGGGGGCGCGGCCTTCGGTCACGTCGCCGGTGGCCACATCCGGTTCGGGAAGAACGCCGTCGGGCGGCGTGGGATACCCCATCAAGATCGACAGCCCTGCCGCCGCCGCCACCGAGATCACCAGCCCAGTCGCTGCCCCTGTCAGAAATCCGCGCGCCATCGCTCGATCCTTCGTCTTTTGCCTGTCTCGGCCCGACCGGGCCTGTCCTGCGGACTTCTTGCGGGTCTGGACCGGGGCGTCATGCCCCTGCCCTTGACCTCACCGGACCGCTCGGCCCATCTATACCGGAACTTCTCCCGACCGGGCCAGCCCCCAAGGGGGCCGAAACCGGCGAAAACAGGCGCGCGCATGCTTCTTCTGATCGATAATTACGACAGTTTCACCTACAACCTCGTTCATTACCTGGGTGAATTGGGCACCGAGGTCGTGGTGCGCCGGAATGACGCGCTCGACGTTCAGGCCGCGATGGCGATGCGACCGGCGGGCATTCTGCTGTCACCGGGCCCCTGCGATCCCGATCAGGCGGGCATCTGCCTGGCCCTGACCGCCGCCGCCGCCGAGACCGCAACGCCGCTGCTGGGGGTCTGCCTCGGGCACCAGACCATCGGTCAGGCATTCGGGGGCCGGGTGCAGCGCCACGACGAGATCGTGCACGGCAAGATGGGTGTCGTGCATCACACCCGCACGGGCGTCTTTGCCGGTCTGCCCTCACCTTTCGAAGCGACGCGCTACCATTCTTTGGTGGTCGACCGTGCGACGCTGCCCGACTGTCTCGAAGTTACCGCAGAGCTGGCCTGCGGCACCATCATGGGGCTGTCGCACAGGACCCTGCCGATCCACGGGGTGCAGTTTCACCCCGAAAGCATCGCTTCGCAACATGGACACAAGCTGTTGAAAAACTTCACCGATCTTCTGACGGTCCCGGCATGAGCGACGTTCTGAAGCCGCTGATCGGAACCGCCGCCGAGCGCGCGCTGACCGCCGAAGAGGCGCGGACCGCCTTTACCCAGCTGTTCGAGGGCGAAGCCACGCCCAGCCAGATCGGAGGCTTCCTGATGGCCCTGCGGACCCGGGGCGAAAGCGTCGCGGAATACACCGCCGCCGCCGCCGTCATGCGCGCCAAATGCCACAAGGTCGTGGCCCCGGCGGGCGCGATGGACATCGTCGGCACCGGCGGTGACGGCAAGGGCACGCTCAACATCTCGACCGCGACGGCCTTCGTGGTGGCCGGTGCCGGCGTTGCCGTCGCCAAGCACGGCAACCGCAACCTGTCGTCGAAATCGGGTGCCGCCGATGCGCTGACACAGATGGGCGTCAAGGTGATGATCGAAGCCGACCGGGTCGAGTCCATCCTGCGCGACGCCGGCATCTGCTTCATGATGGCCCCGATGCACCATCCGGCGATGGCCCATGTCGGTCCGACGCGGCAGGAACTCGGAACAAGAACGATTTTCAACATACTGGGACCATTGACAAATCCGGCAGGCGTCACCCGGCAACTTACCGGTGCATTCGCCCGCGAGATGATCCGCCCCATGGCCGAGGTCCTGCAGGGTCTGGGCTCGGACCGCGCATGGCTGGTCCATGGCAGCGACGGCACCGACGAATTGTCGATCGCCGGAATCAGCTGGGTGGCCGCGCTGGAGGATGGCGCGATCCGCGAGTTCGAGACCCACCCCGAAGAGGCGGGACTGCCTGTGCATCCCTTCGAGGCGATCCTGGGCGGCTCGCCCGAGGCAAACGGCCGGGCCTTCCGCGCCTTGCTGGAGGGTGCCGAAGGGGCGTATCGCGATGCGGTCCTGCTGAATTCCGCGGCGGCCCTGATGGTTGCAGAAAAAGTGCCCGATCTGAAGGCAGGTGCCGAAATGGCCGCCGAATCCATCGATTCCGGGGCTGCAAAATCCCGCATCGAAGCACTTGCCCGCCTGTCGAACGCGTGAGCGACCCATCGACGCTGCCATTCAGGCCACCGACCGTGCCCGCGGCCTGGGCGCATCTTCCGTTCTTTCGGCGGGACTGGCCCGGGATCGTCACCCGGCTTGCCTCGGATGGCCGCGATATCCTGCCGCCGCCCGACCGGATCTTCGCGGCGCTAAACGCGGCCTCGCCCGCCGATGTGCGCGTGGTGATCCTGGGCCAGGACCCGTATCCGACCCCCGATCACGCCAATGGGCTGGCCTTTTCCGCAGCGCCCGGCACGCACCCCATCCCGCGATCCTTATCAAATATATTCAAAGAGTTGCAGGCCGATCTGGGAGTGGTTCGTGAGAGTTGCGATCTGTCTGACTGGGCCGGACAGGGCGTGCTTCTGCTCAATACGGCGCTGACCGTACCGGCCGGGCAGGCCGGCGGACACGCACGTCTGGGCTGGCGACGACTGACAGAAGAGGTGCTGTCCGAATTGTCCGACCGACCCCGCGCCTTCGTGCTTTGGGGCGCGCATGCACAGGGCTTCCGCCCTTGCATTTCAGGCGATGCGCATCTCGTGCTCGAATCCCCGCACCCCTCGCCGCTTTCGGCCCGACGGGGCTTTTTCGGCTCGCGGCCCTTTTCCCGGATCAATGCTTGGCTTAGGTCTCGGGGCGACACCGAAATCGCATGGACGCGGACATGACCGAGACCATTCTGGACAAGATCAAGGCCTACAAGCTGCAGGAAATCGCCGCGGACAAGGCCAAGATGCCGCAGGACCGGCTTGAGGCGGCGGCAAAAACCGCATCCCCGGTGCGCGGCTTCGAGGCCGCGCTGCGACGCGCGCAGACGAACGGCTACGGATTGATCGCCGAGGTCAAGAAGGCGTCGCCGTCGAAAGGCCTGATCCGCGCCGATTTCGACCCCGCGGCGCTGGCCCGGGCCTATGAACGCGGCGGCGCGACCTGCCTGTCCGTGCTGACCGACAGCCCCAGTTTCCAGGGGGCCAAGCCCTACCTCGGTGAAGCGCGGAACGCGACCCGGTTGCCCGCGATCCGCAAGGACTTCATCTACGATCCCTATCAGGTGGTCGAGGCCAGGTCGCTGGACGCCGATTGTATCCTGCTGATCATGGCGTCTCTCGAGGATGGCCAGGCCGCCGAGCTTGAGGCCACGGCAATGGACTGGGGTATGGATGTGCTGATCGAGGTTCATGACGCGGCGGAGCTTGAGCGGGCGAAAGGTCTGAAATCGAAACTCATCGGGGTCAACAACCGCAACCTGCACACTTTCGAGACGTCGCTTGAAACCACCAGGCGCCTGGTCGGCGCGATGCCCGAGGATGCGCTGGTCGTATCCGAATCGGGACTTTCGACGCCCGCTGACCTGGCCGAGATGGCGGCGGTGGGCGTTCGGTCCTTCCTGATCGGTGAATCGCTGATGCGGCAGGCGGATGTCGAGGCCGCGACCATTGCCCTGCTGGCCGATCCGGTGGCATGACGATGTCGAACGGGCTCACGCATTTCGACGCCAAGGGCGCGGCACACATGGTCGATGTGTCGGACAAACCGGTGACCGCGCGCGTTGCGACCGCCGCTGGCTGGGTGAAGATGGCGCGCGAAACCTTTGATATCATTACCGAGGGCCGCGCAAAAAAGGGCGATGTGATTGGCGTGGCACGGCTTGCCGGGATCATGGGGGCAAAAAAGACGCCCGAGTTGATCCCGTTGTGCCACCCCCTACCGGTGACAAAAGTCGCCGTCGAGATTACGCCCGATGCGGACTTGCCGGGCCTTCGCATCGAAGCCACGGTGAAGACGACCGGTCAGACCGGCGTCGAGATGGAAGCGTTGACCGCCGTGACGACCGCGGCCTTGACGGTCTATGACATGGCCAAGGCAGTCGACAAGGCGATGGAAATCGGCGGCATCCGCGTGACATTGAAGGATGGTGGCAAATCGGGCCGCTTCGAGGCGCCATGATCTCGGTCGCTGCCGCGCTCGAGGCGCTGTTCGCCCTGACTTCCATCCTTGGCACGGAGACGGTCGAGTTGCGGGCAGCCTTTGGCCGGGTTCTGCGCGAAGACGCCATCGCCGGACGCGATCAGCCGCCCTTTGCGGCATCCGCCATGGATGGTTACGCGGTGGTTTCGGCCAGACCGGGCGACAGTTTTCGCGTGATCGGCGAATCGGCTGCGGGCCATCGGTTTGACGGCGCTGTGGGCCCGGAAGAGGCCGTGCGCATCTTCACCGGCGCGCCCCTGCCCGCCGGTGCCGCCCGCGTGGTCATCCAGGAAGACGTGTCGCGCCGCGAAGATCGCATCACGGTCCTGGAGACACTGGATCACGGCGACAACATCCGTCCTGCGGGATGTGATTTCCGCGCCGGTTTTCGCCTTGCCGCGCCGCGGGTGTTGGGGGCCAACGATGTCGCGTTGCTTGCGGCGATGAACCTTGCGGAGGTTCGGGTCACGCGCCGACCGCGCGTTGCCTTGATTGCCACGGGCGACGAGTTGGTGGCACCGGGCGATACGCCCGGCCCCGACCAGATCGTGGCCTCGAATACCTACGGGCTTGCCGCCCTGTTCACCGCTGTAGGAGCAGAGGCGCGTATCCTGCCCATCGCCCGCGATGACCGCGCGTCGCTCGCGACGGCGTTGGGACTTGTCGAGGATGCCGATCTGGTCGTGACGGTGGGTGGGGCGTCGGTGGGAGATCACGATCTGGTCGCCGAAGTTGCCGGTGGGCTGGGCCTCGAGCAGGCCTTCTACAAGGTTGCGATGCGGCCCGGAAAACCGCTCATGGCGGGGCGTCTTGGCGGCGCGATGATGATCGGGCTGCCCGGCAATCCGGTGTCTGCGATGGTGTGCGGGCATGTGTTCGTGTCACCGGTCTTGCGTTCCATGCAAGGATTGCCCGCCATGGCCGCGCCGCGTCGCGAGGCCCGGCTGGCGGCTGCCATTCCCGCAAACGGACCGCGGGAGCACTATATGCGGGCGCATGTGAAGGATGGCTCGGCAACCGTTTTTGACCGGCAGGATTCAAGCTTGCTGTCGGCGTTGGGCGCGGCCAATGCGCTGGTGGTGCGCGAAGCGTCCGCACCTGCGCGAAATATCGGCGACAGGGTCGAATATCTGCCGGTTTGAGCCTGCTTTTCCGCCCTATCGGGCGTCATCGCGTCAGCCCAGTTGCTTCTGGACCATCTCCGACAGGGCGTTGAGCGAAAACGGTTTGGGCAGGAACGCCACGTTCATCATGTCCGATCCGGTTCTCTCGAGCGCATCCTCCGCATATCCTGAAACGAAGATGACGCCGACATCCGGTCGGGTCTTGCGGGCCTGCTTGACCCAGGTCGGACCGTCGAGACCCGGCATGATGACGTCCGAGACAAAGAGATCGACCTCGACCGCGGAATCCGACAGGATGTCGAGCGCCGCCTCGGCGCTGTCCGCTTCGATGACCGTATAGCCGCGCAGTCGCAGGGCCCGCGATGCGAACGCACGCACCGGGGCTTCATCTTCGACGAGCAGAATGACGCCATCCCGGCTGCGCGCCGACACTTTTTGCGGCAATGGCGCGGGCGCGCTGGGGCGCTCGACCTGTTTGTCATAGGCACGGAAATAAAGGCTGAACGTCGTGCCCTTGCCGATCTGCGAATCCACGAAAATGAACCCGCCGGTCTGCTTGATGATGCCGTAAACGGTGGACAGACCGAGGCCTGTACCCTCTCCCAGGCGCTTGGTGGTGTAGAATGGCTCGAACACTTTTTGCAGCTTGTCGGCGGGAATGCCGGTGCCCTCGTCGGTCACCTTGACCACAACGTACTGACCGGGGGCGAGCTTTGCGCGTTCCCGTTCAAGCGGTGCGGCGAGGGTGACCGTTTCGGTCTCGACCTCGATGCGGCCGCCCTCGGGCATGGCATCGCGCGCGTTGACCACGAGGTTCATGATCACCTGTTCAAGCTGACGCCGGTCCCCGCGGATGGGTGGCAATACCGGGTCATGGCGCAGCGTCAGAGTGGTCTTTTCGCCCACAAGGCGATTGAGCAGATGTGTCAGATCGGCCAGCGTTTCGCGCAGATCGAGCACTTCGGGACGCAGCGTCTGCTTGCGTGAGAACGCCAGCAGTTGTCCGACAAGCCCAGCGGCGCGATTGGCGTTCTGGTTGATCTGGATAAGGTCGCCGTAGTCCGGGTCACCCGGATCATGTCGGAGCAGCATCAGGTCGCAATGCCCTGATATCGCTGTCAGAAGATTGTTGAAATCATGTGCGACACCGCCCGCAAGCTGACCGATGGCCTGCATCTTCTGGCTTTGGACAAACTGGGCTTCCAGCGTTTTCAGCTCGGTCGCATCGTTCAGAACCGCCACCAGCAAAGTGCGCCCCTGTTCCTGCACCCGCGCCAGTGTGACCTGAACGAAAATCTCGCGGTCATCGCGCGACAGCCGCAAGAACTCTGATCGTGTCAGACCCTTGCCTGCCGCCGCATCTTCGAGCCAGTCGGCGATGGAACGGCCCAGCCCCTCCATGAACCGCGCCACGGGCTTGCCTTCGACGGCATCCGCGTTGAACAGGCGTCGCGCTTCGCTGGTGGCGAAGACGATCTTGCCCTCGGGCGTGACCTTGAGCAGGGCAATCGGCAGATCTTTTAATCCGGCACCAGTCGCAGGCGCGGCGCGTGCCACGGGCAGCAATGCCACTTCGCGACGCCCCGGACTTTCGGTCAGGATGGACAACTGGAAGGGGCGCGGACCGCTTTTGGTCAGGACTTCATAGACCCGCGAGGTATCGATCGGGGGATCGGCGACGAGTTGCTCGATATTGCGGGCGCGCTGGCCGATCAGATCGCGCGCGGACTGGTTCATCGACAACACCGCGCCCTGCCGCCCGAGCGAGATCAGCGGTGTTCCGGTCAGCGCAACCTGGGCCTCATCCTCGGTCTCGAAGCGCCACAGAAACCATGCGCCCACCGGACGCACGGTGACCAGGATCCTGTCGGTGCCCCGCATGACCCGGTCCGAGGCGTGCCCATTTTCCACAGCGGCGGCCTGCAGTGTTGCGCGCAGTCTTTCTGGATCGGCGATGTCCATCGCAAAGCACTGCGCGATCCGCTGACCTGTGGTCAGCTCCAGCGTTTCGGTACCGACCGCGTTGCATGCCAGGACATCGCCCGACGCGTCGCTGACACAGCCCGGAACCGGATCGCCGGCGATCCAGGTGTCGATCATCGCAACCGGATCGGCCGACTGTTGCGGCGCGCGCCGGACGCGCCATGCCCAAAGCAAGGCAAGGGCCACAACGCCGATCGAACTGAGACCCACCAGCGGCATGTCGACCGAAATGTCGAACAGCATCAGTGCACCGATACCCGAAAGGATGCAGATCGCCCCGATCAAGGGCCAAGAATATTCCGCACGTCGTGTCGCGCCTTGCACGATCTCCGAGGCCATTCGCGGCTCCCAAGCTGTCTTCGCTGACGCAGACCTTTTCGCCGAAGGCTTAAGGAATTCTGAAGTCGCGCGAAAATTCTACCTTTAGTTGCGTAAAGCAGTATTCATTCGCGCGTCAATACTGCGTGGTAGAATCCATCCCCATCGCCGTCGGGCTGTGCCTGAGAGTCCCGGCACAGCGTGAATTCGGGATGGCTATGCAGAAAACCAGCGACCTGATCCGCGTTTTCCCGTTTGAAAACAGAGCACGTGGCATAGGCCAGCGTTCCGCCCGGGCCCAGAAGACGGGCCGCGTCGCGCAGGATCGCGGCTTGGATCACCACGAGATCGGCAAGCCGTTCCGGCGTCAATCGCCATTTGGCCTCGGGCGCGCGTCGCCATGTGCCGCTGCCGGAACACGGCACGTCGCAGAGAACCAGATCGAATCGCCCGGTGGGTGCAGGATCGACGGTGATTTCGGCCCCGGCACGCGCGGCCCGCTGGGGAATGTCCCGCATGCGCTCGGGCGCGGCATCATGCGCCGAAACCGCCCCCCGAAGACGCGCCGCCATGGCAAGGCTCTTGCCGCCACCGCCCGCGCAATAATCAAGCACCCGCATGCCGGTTTTCAGCGGAAGATCGGCAATCGCCGCCTGCGAGGCCGCATCCTGCAATTCGACCAACCCGTCGCGGAAAGCGCGTGACCGGGCCACGCGGCGGGGGTTTTCGGTGACCGTCAGCGCCGTCTCCGCGCGTGGGTTGGGCAGCGTCGCGATACCATCTTCCGCCAGCACCCTTGCGGCCTCGGACCGATCTGTCCGGAGCAGGTTGGCCCGCAGCGTAACTGGCGCGCGATGGCGCAGCGCCTCGGCAACTGCCGCCGCATCGGACCCCAGGCTCACTTCGAACTCGGGCCAGAGCCAGTCCGGCACATCGCGCGCCTCCGCCCCGCCCACCGCATGAGCTGCCGCCTCTGCCGCAGTCAGCGGTGCAGGCGCGTATCCCTGGCCGGTGAACAGCGCCGCGTGATCCTGCCCCTTGAGGTGCAACAGCCCGATCATGCGCGCCCGCCCATCCGCGCCACCGCCCGCCGCGGCGCTGGATCGCCACATCCGCAGGGCGTCGAACACATGGTCGCGAATGGCCGCCCGATCGCCGGAACCGGCAAAGCGCGCCCCGCGGGCCCAGCGCGTCAGGACCTGTTCGGCGGCCTGTCCCGCGATAATCTGGTCGAGCAGCGCGATTGCCACCTGAACGCGCGCGCCGGGGGTCATCCCAACCTGCCCGTGCGATCGAACGCGTGACCGACGGCTACGTCCTGGCGATGTGGCGTCAAGGACGGCGGCCCTGCGTCACACACCGGTTCCGTGCCGCGTCTCTGGCCGAAACGGCCACGACGGCTGTCGGCATGAGGCCATCGGATCGGTCCCGGACCGACCCTTTGCCGCGACCGATTGCGGCCGGCGTGACGGTCACCCGACGCGATAATTCGGCGACTCCCGGGTGATCGCCACGTCATGTACACTGTTATCTCTACCATCTAAAATATTGAAAATTAGATATTTTATCAATTTCTTGCATCAGCGTGCATCAGCCGCCTGCTTTCAGATCTTAGATCTACGCTCGTAAACGGCTGAATGAAAGGCCGCCACTCCTCATCAAGCACAGCCGCGACCTCGAGGACCGGCCCCAGTTTCCGGCGCTTGCAGAGATCAGTGGTTGGACTCCCTGTTTCGAAAAGCTGCCTTCTGGTTCGCGATGAGTTTTTGAAATGCCCCATGACCGCACTGATTGCTGCACCACTTACGCGCTTATCGAGCCAGTCGGCATAGGTTCGCCGGATCGAATACCAGTTCACATTTCCCTGTTCCGTCGGCTCAAGAAGCTTCCGCGCAACCTGCTCGGGCGTTCTGTTCGACTGCGCCCGCGACACCAGTCTTTGAATAATTTGAGTGAAACTTCGTGAGCCATGCGCGATTGGCCTATCCTTCTCACGAATAAGCAGTTCGCTTCCATACATGGCGATCAGCTTTCCGAGAATGCGCTGGCGCAAATGAGGCGTAGATGCCGGCCTGCGGGGGCAGACCCGCAAGAAGCGCACAACGTGGTTCGAGAACGCATTGCGGTCGTACCAGCGGCCCCAATCTAGGATAGGGAGATAACGACTTAGCTGGGGTGTCATTCTGCAATCCAATGAAAAACGACGGACGAAACGCGCGCGCTCCGTCCGTCAGTTATCGCGCATCGTGGAAGGCGATGAGCAATTCGCGTGAGATCTACTCGGCGGCGGCCTTCAGCTTTTCAGGCTTGGCCATCCATTCCTTGCCCTTGAGCATCGCCTTCCAATAGATCGGCGGCAGAACAGTTTCCTTCAGGAACCACGCCGCGCGCGAGGGCTTGGTGCCATCCAGAAGGAAGCTGGGGAACGATGGCCGCAGGGCGCCGCCATATCCGAACTCCGCCAGAACGATCTTGCCGCGCTCGACGGTGAGCGGACAGGAGCCGTAGCCGTCATATTGCGCCACGGCGGAGCGTCCGGCGATATCGGCCACGATATTGGCGGCCACGGTCGGCGCCTGCTTGCGCGCGGCCGCAGCCGTCTTTGCGTTGGGCGCGTTCATCACATCGCCGAGCGACCAGATATTCTCATATTCCTTGTGGCGCAGCGTGGCCTGATCCACGTCGACCCACCCTGCCGCATCCGCCAATGGCGAGACACGAATGAAATCCGGCGCGGTCTGGGGCGGGCAAACATGGAGCATATCGAAATCGACGGTGACTTCGGTGGGCTCGGTCTCGGGCCTTGCGACCTTGAAGGTCGCCGTCTTGCCCGGCCCGTCGACCGCGACGAGGTTGTGAAAGAAGTTCAGCGTCGCGTCGTATTTCTCGACGTATTTCTCAAGCGCCGGGACGTAATCCTTCACCCCGAAGAGAACCCCGCCCGCATTCATGAACTGGATATCGATATCCTTCAGAACGCCGCGGCGATGCCAAGTATCGCCCGACAGATACATGGCCTTCTGCGGTGCGCCTGCGCATTTGATCGGCATGGGCGGCTGGGTGAAGATCGCCCGCCCCTCCTTCATCTGCTGCACCAGCTGCCAGGTGTAGGGAGCGAGATCATAGCGGTAATTCGAGGTGACGCCGTTGCGACCCAGCGTGTCCTCCAGCCCCTCGACCTTGGCCCAGTCGAGCTTCAGGCCCGGACAGACTACCAACCGGTCGTATTTCACGACGCGGCAGCCATCGAGGATCACCGCATTGTTCTTCGGCTCGAAAGCCGCGACAGCCGACTTGATCCAATGTACGCCTTTCGGAATAAGGCTGCCCATCGTCTTGGCGGTCGTCTGCGCGTCGAAGACCCCTCCGCCGACCATGGTCCAGCCTGGCTGATAATAGTGGATATCCGCCGGGTCGATCACCGCGACATTCAGACCGGGCTTGCGCGCCTTGAGGCTGGCCGCAGCCGAAATGCCGCCCGCACCCGCCCCCACGATCACCACCTCGAAATGCGCATCGCCCGTATCGGTTGGCGTCTTGCCGCCATTGGCGATGCGGCGCGCCACGCCGTTCATGTCATAGCCTGCCGCCTGCGTCGCGGCGAGGATCTCGGAGATCGGGCGTTTCCTGGATTCGTGGAAGGACCAAAGCGTGGCCGACCGCGTTCCCGTCCGGCAATAGGCCAGGACCGGACGCTGAAGGTCTTTCATCGCCGCGCCGAAATCCGCGACATCCGCATCGCTCACCATGCCCGTTTGCACCGGGACATAGCGTGCCGTGATCCCGGCGGCCGTGGCGGCGGCCTCGATCTCCTCGAACGAGGGCTGATCGGCCCCCTCTCCGTCCGGCCGGTTGCAGATGATCGCGCGGAAGCCTTGCGCGGCGATGGCCGGAATATCTTCCGGTGTGATCTGCGGGCTGACGGTGACCTTCGGTGATATCGTCTTCAGTTCCATGTTCTTCCCCTTATCCACGCCAGAAATCCAATGAGGTGACTTGCCCGTTGCCGTAGCGATCGAACATCGCCAGCCAGCCGCTTGCCCGAGCGAGGTATTCCGCGCGCAAGACCTCTCCATTGCCGTCGATGTCATTGAAGGCGAGTGTCATGCTTTCGGAGGCGCGGCGCATGGCCAGACCGGCACCCTTGGCACCCATCTGTTCCATGTCGTTCGCACCTGCCGCGTCGAAATAGACATAATTGGCAGCATCGAGCGCGCCGCTATCGTCGGCATCGAAGGTCAGGAAGACATTCGCGCACCGCGTCTTTGCATCTATAAGGTCGACCACCCCGTCGCCGTCGATATCCCAGTCTTCGACGAAATGCGCGCCGGGTCGGGTCTCCTGGCTCCAGGCCGGGGAAACGGCGAGGGTGAGCGCCATCACGAGTGCGGAAAGTCTCATCCTGTCGTCCTTTCACAGGCCATTTATGGGCACTTTGAGCATCGGGTTCCCGTCGGCATCCGTCGGAACCGCGCCCGCACGCATGTTCACTTGCAGGGACGGAATGATGAGCTTCGGCATGCCAAGCGTTGCATCCCGCTCGGTGCGGAAGCGGACGAAATCCTCCTTCGTCTTGCCGCCGCCCACATGGATGTTGTGCGCCTTCTCGTCGCCCACCGTGGTCTCCCACTGAATATCGCGTCCGTTCGGCCCGTAATCGTGGCACATGAAGAGACGCATCGCGTCGGGCAGCGCCAGCACCTTCCGGATGCTGTCGAACAGCACGGCGGCATCCCCACCGGGGAAATCCGCCCGGGCCGAACCGCCATCCGGCATGAACAGCGTATCGCCCACAAAGGCCGCGTCGCCCATGACATGAACCATGCAGGCCGGCGTATGGCCGGGCGTATACATGGCAAAGGCCTGCATGTTGCCGATCCGGTAGGTATCGCCATCCTCGAACAATCGGTCGAATTGGCTGCCGTCGCGCTGAAACTCGGTGCCTTCATTGAAGACCTTACCGAATGTGTCTTGCACGACCATGATCTTCGAGCCGATGCCGATCTTGCCGCCCAGCTCCTGCTGGATGTAGGGCGCGGCCGATAGGTGGTCGGCATGGACATGCGTCTCGATGATCCATTCGAGCTTGAGGCCCTGCGCCTTTATCTGGCGGATCAGTTCGTCCGCGTGGTCATAGGTGATCCGGCCCGCAGCGTAATCGATATCCATCACGCTATCGACGATGGCGCATGCGGACGAGGACGGATCCTTGACGATATAGCTGATCGTGTTCGTGGCCTCGTCAAAGAAGGCCTGAACGTCGGGTTTGACGTCCATGTTGACGGGATAGGCGGTCATGTTCGTATTTCCTCGAGGGGGGCGTTTTGACGGGACGGATGCGGTGCCCCGATCATCCTTGAGCGGACAATCGGGAAGCCCCGTGCCTCAGCAATCGCGGCAGGTTTTCAGGCCGACGATGCTATAAAGCGGGCAATTGCCGATGAATGCGGTCAGCGCGAAAACCGCCGCCGCGATCAGCGCGCCCCAGAACAATGCGGCCCCCCGCGCCACGGCCCGGGGATCGGCCCGCACAAAGAGCATCGCGATGCGAAGGACGGCCCTCATCATGCCACCGCGATGCGGGCGTCCAACGCCGTCGAAAGGACTGGATCATGGGTGGCCACGAGGATCGTACGCCCCTCGGATTGCAGGCGTCGCAGAGATGCCACGATCCGGTGCGCCGTATCGGGATCGAGATCGGCTGTCGGCTCATCTGCAAGGATCAGGTCGGCACCGGCCAGGATCGCACGCGTCAAAAGAAGCCTGCGCGCCTCGCCGCCCGACACGCCGCCTCCGGTTTCCCCGAGCCGTGTCTCAAGGCCATCCGGCAGTCGGCGCACGATATCGGCCGCATCGGCAAGCTCCAGCGCGGGCATCGGGTCCGCGCCGGTCCCCTTGGTATCCAGCCAAGTGCGCAACGTCTCGTCGGGGAAGTGCGCACGCTGCGGCATCATGGCGATCCGCGCCCGCCACGCATCCGCATTGTCCGCGCTCAATCGCCTTCCGCACACCCTGATTTCGCCTGTCGCCAGCGGCACAAGGCCCGCCAGCGCGGCCAAGACCGTGGTCTTGCCCACGCCGCTCAACCCCGTCAGGGCGAGGCTGTCTCCGGTCCGCAGGATAAAATCGGGCAGCCGCACCTCGCGCCCCGCAACGTTTGCCACAGCGCCCGATATCTGCACTTCGAGCGTACCGTCGAGCGGCTCCGCGCCCTCGCCGGGGCCCACAAGGCCCGTGCGCGGGGCGACGTCCAGCGCGTCCAAATCGGCCACCACGGCAAACCCTGCCGCGCGGTCGTGCCAGGCGGCGGCAAGGTCGCGGAGCGGTTGGAAAAACTCGGGCGCGATCAGCAGAAGGAACGGGCCTTCCCCGAGGGTTAGCTCGCTGCCCCAATATCCGAACCCGATCTCGCCCAGAAGCGTGAACCCCACGAAAACCGCGACCATCGCCACCCCGAGCGCCGAGAACAGCTCAAGCACTGTGGATGACAGGAACGCGATCCGCAGCACCGCCATCGTCCGCTCGCGCAAGACATCGGCACGCGTGGCGAAGTCGGCGGCAACCCGCTCCGTCGCGCCGAGCAGGCGGATATCCAGCATCGCCGCCAGCCGGTCGAGGGCCATGTCGTTCATAGTCGCGATCTCGTCCATCTGCCGCCGCGAGGCATCCTCTGCCGCCATGCCGACCAGCGCCATGAAGACCGGAATGAGCGGCCCGGCGATCAGAAGCGTGAGACCTGCGACCCAGGATTGCGAAAAGGCGAGGATCAGCAGAACCACCGGAAGGACCGAGGCGCGTTTCATCGCGACGTGGTACCGGGTGATCCACGGCTGCAGGAGCGGAAGTTTCTGCACCGCCAGCGATGCGATCTGGGCGGAGCCTGCGGCGGCTGGGAACCTGGCCTCGCGTGCCAGAAGCAATGCGCGTTCCCGGGCGATCACGCGATCCGCAACGTCGAATAGGAGCGCGCCGGAGCGATGCTCCAGCAGAGCGCGCAATACCGCACAGAGGAAGAACAGAGCGGCGGCGATCCACGCGACCTCAAAGGGCGTCGCACCCGCGGCCCAGCCTGATACGGCCCAGGCCAGAACGGCGGCCTGGATCGGCCAGAGCATACCCGCCAGCACCGACAACAGCCCGGCTTTGCCAAGGTCGCGGGCGACAGGGGCGATGATGCGCGTTTTGGCGCGATCTTTCGATGCGCGTGCCGCGTAGCTGTCCGAATAGGTCATGCCGGATCTTTCCTCTGCCTGCCGCGCTCAGACCGGTAGGCGCCTGGTCGATTGCGGCCAGAAGGCGCGGACCGCACCGCGACCCCGCGACAGACGTCTCAGGGCGGCAGGTGCATCGAGGCGAATGCGCCCACGCTCCTGCAAGATCCAGCCTTTCGCCGCGAAATCCTGCAACCTGCGGGTTACCACCTCCCGCGCGGTCAGAAGATCGCGGGCAATGTCGCCATGCGTGGCCAGAACCAATCCCTCGCTGGCATGGCCCGGCAGCCAATCCGCGAGCAATCGCTCGGCGCCGATCGTGTTCCGGGACGATAGGCGCGCAAAGAAGGTCGGTAGGCGGGCGGCATGGGTGGCAAACAGCGCTTTTTGAAAGCCGGGATCGCTATGCGCCAAACGCACAAGCTCAGCGGGCGGCAAAGCGATCCACACGCAGGGCGTCGTGCATGTCGCCGGAACCCGGATATCGCACCCGCCGAGGATCGCCGCCGTCACCGGCATGCAATCCTGACCCGCCGCCGCACGGTATTCGGCCCAGGGTACCTGTCGCTCCACCGTGCGGAAATGAACCTTTAGCTTGCCCTCCGTGACGAAGACGAAGGCCTGTGGCATTCCATGGCAACGAAAGGCCGTCTGTCCCGGCTCCATACGGGCCTCAACGCCGCCTGCGTCCCGCAACGCCTGCGCCAGTGCGGCTCCGGCTGTCGATCGGGCATGTTGCGTCATTCCGGCATCCACTTTCTGGGCGTTGCGGGGGACTGCCTCTCGCGCGGTCTGGATCACTCCGCCGCGACGGCCTGAGCGTTTCCGCGCGGCGTGAAGTGGCGGTGGTTGAGGTAGAGAACGAGCGCGATCATCGCCACCTGCGCCGCGACGGCGAGCATCGAGAGCGCCCAATAGGCGGCACCGAAATGGGCGATCAGACCCGCGCCGACAAGGCCTTTGTTAATCCAGAAATGCAGCATCACGCTCAGCGCCACGCCCGGACAGACCAGCGCATAGGCACCCGCCGAATTGCCCGCACCCCGCAGGTAGGCATCCGCGTATTTCTGGCGCCGCAGCACCAGCAATCCAAGCGCGAGAAAGACGAGTTGGATGGCAAGGATCGAGGTCGTGAGGATCAGCGTGTCCGCCCGCGCCCCATGAGCATCGAAGGTCGTATGCAGCCCGTGCTCCTGCCGCATGGTCATGATGCCGAGCACCGTCAGGATCGGCACCACAACCATCAGGGTCGGCGCGCTTTCCCGGGCGGTGCCGTGGTGGAGCATTGAATTGAACGCGGTAATTGCTGCGACCAGACCGTAAAGCGCCGCGATCGCGCCTACCATGACCGATAGGATCAATGAGATGCCGACGATCAGGGGATTGCCGCTCATCGCAGCCGGCGCGGACAGGCCGACCGCGATCATCGACAAGGCAAACGCTGGCAAGAGCTGCGCGAAGGAATTGTTCGCGGTGACATCGAAGACGCCGCCCTCGCTCAGCACCCGCCCGAGAAAACCACCGATCCTGCGAAAGGCGAGATAGGAGATCAGTGCAAATGCGATCAGCGCCAGCGGAAACAGGTATTCTATAAGGGTCCAAAGTCTGGGGACGAAAACCAGCCCGAGGATGAACCCGACATTGACGCTCATCGCGAGAGCTAAGGGCATCGCCAGAAACTGCGTCTCACCGTTCGACCGGATTAGACTGTCATAGGCGTCGGTCTTCCGAAATTCGAACAGCCGGGCCAGATTCCAGACCAGCAGCTTGATGTTGAGAAAGGCGAACCCCGAAATACCGGTTACAGCAGCGGTTATCGCCATTTTCAACGGCCAGGCGCCCTGCGTGAAAGCGGACAGGATGTCCTCAAAAATCGGGACGGGCTGGCCGGGATGCGGCACCCAGAACATCAGGAACATGAAGAAGGTCACGGCCAGCCCGCCTGCGCCGAGCGAGGCGAGGAAATAGAGCGGCGACCAGGTATCGGCGGGTCTTCGATCTGAAGGTGTCATGGTGGTGCTCCTTGAGTGACGAGCAACCCATGCCATGAGGCTTGTGTGAAAGACGGTGACTTGGTCACCGAGTCAAATCGAAATGCTTGACGCTCACCGACATCAATTGTGACGCTGCGCAGCGAATGTCGGCTGTTCGCCCTGAGGTGGTCTCGGGAAATCGGACAGGTAGGCCCGCAGGCAGACGTCTTCGTACTTGATGGTTCGCCAAAGGCGCTCGACGAAGACGTTGTCGCGCCAGGAGCCTTTCCCATCCGTGCTGACCTCGATTTCGCTGCCGGACCGTCACGAACGGCCCGAACCTGCCATTGCCAATGCCGTCAAGCGCTGCGATGCAGCTTCACCAGACCGGACTTTCGCTGCGACCGCATGATGCAAGTGCCCTTATGGCGAAGGACGCGGGACGCAGCGGCTTAATTAGCGAAGGACCGGGGCCAGCTATTCGCTGCCTTCGCCCGTCATACCGAGCAACCAGTCCCGCACGCGCAATGAGGCGTCAGAGGCTCCCTGTCGTGGCGTCAAGAGATAGAAGTCCTGTCCACCGTCAAGGGCGGCGTTGAGTGGTTGCACAAGGCGACCTGCTTTCAGGTCGCGCTGAACGAGGTAGCGACTTGCAAGGGCGACTCCCTGTCCGGCCAGAGCCGCGTCGAGGCTCAACGTCGTCTGGTTGAAGCGGAGCCCGCGCGATTGCCCTGCGTCGCGCCTGAACGCCGTGTCGAGGAACTTCGGCCAGAGATCGTGGGTGTCGTGCAGCAGGGTCATGCGAGACAGCGCTGCCGCATCGAGTGGGACATCCTGTTGGGCGACGAGATTGGGCGAGCAGACCGCGATGACCTCCTGAGGGAACAGAAGGTCGGCGCACAGGCTCGCCCCGAAGGGCGGCCGCCCCTGCCGCACCGCGAGGTCGATCCCGTCGGCATGAAAGCTGGAGACGCGCTCGGTGGCGGTGATGCGGAGATCGATTTCGGGATGGGCGACGGTGAACTCCGCAAGCCGCGGGATGAGCCATTTCGACGCGAAGGTCGGGGTCACGCTGATTGTCACCCGCGATGGTGCGGACCGGAGCGCCGCGGTTGCGTCGAAGAGCTGGGAAAAAGCGCGCGAGACCGCCGCGTGGTAGGCGCGCCCCTCCTCGGTAAATGCCAGGCCGCGCGGCTCCCTCAGGAACAAGCGGAGACCGAGATGCTCCTCGAGACCGCGCACCTGCTGGGCGACCGCGCCTTGAGTTACGCCCAGATCCTCGGCCGCCGCGCGGAAGGTCAGATGTCTGCCAGCGGCAGTGAATGCCCGAAGGCCATTCAGAGGGGGAAGGTCAAGTTCGTCTTGCACGATAGATTTCCTACACTCACGCAACAGCCCATCTGGCTGGTCGGAGCAACGTAAAGCCCTTAATTAAAGGATAACAGGAGAAATCGGCACCTTTTGGCCAGCAAGGAGTTTAGGATATGACAGCAGAAAAAGTGGCACTGATCACGGCAGGTGGCAGCGGTATCGGAGCTGGTGCCGCGAAACGCCTGGCCGCCGATGGTTTTAGAATCGGCATCCTTTCTTCCTCCGGAAAGGGGGAAGCACTGGCCCAGGATCTCGGCGGCTACGGTCTCACCGGATCGAACCAGTCGGCCGAGGATCTCGCACGGCTCGTCGACGGTGCAGTGGATCGCTGGGGACGCGTCGACGTTTTGGTGAACTCGGCCGGGCATGGACCCAAAGGTGACATCCTCGCACTCACGGACGAGGACTGGCACGCTGGACTCGACGTCTACCTTTTGAACGTGATCCGCCCCACCCGCCTCGTCACGCCGATCATGGCGGCCCAAGGCGGCGGCACGATCATCAACATCTCGACCTTCGCGGCCTTCGAGCCCGACCCGCTCTTTCCCACCTCGGGCATCTTCCGGGCCGGACTCGCCGGCTTCGCCAAGCTCTACGCGGACAAGTATGCCGCGCAGAACATCCGCATGAACAACGTCCTTCCGGGCTTCATCGACAGCCTTCCGGAGACGGAAGAGCGCCGGTCGCGCATCCCGATGGGCCGCTACGGCAAGGAAGACGAGGTCTCCTCGCTGATCGGCTGGCTCGCTTCCGAGGGGGCCGGCTATGTCACCGGACAGAACTGGCGGATCGACGGAGGGCTGACCCGTGGCGTCTGAGGCAACCAACATCATCGAGCGCGGTCAGTCCGCTTTCGTCGTGAAGTGGGTGGCCTCGATCATCCAGATCCTCGGCTATGCCGGAACCGGGTTCGGTTGGACGCCCTGGAATCTCTACCTGTTCCTCGCCGGCGTTCTCGGCTGGCTGATCGTCGGCGTGCTATGGAACGACAAGGCGATCATTCTGATCCACCTCATCGCCCTCGGCTCCATGCTTGTCGGTTTGGCCAGCCAGTAACGTGATCGGGCTCCGAGCCGCTTTGCGGCGACGCGGAAAGACCCGTGCCAGATGTGCCAAAGCCGCCTCAGGGACGGCCCCATGCCGACCTTGGAGAGGCCACGCCGCAGCGCAGCTTCACCAGACCAGCCATTCGTGCTTCGTACAGCAATTTCGGTTGTCGAACGGCCGCTGTGCGGACGAAATGGACGTCCCTAGCCGGTTCACTCAGTTTCGAACAAGCTAGGGCGTTACGGATGCTATTGCGTCAAGCAACTATCAAGAGTGCCGTGTAGCCGCCGGTGCGCAGACCGCCAAGGTATTCGGCAATGTCAAAAGCATAGACACTTCCGGCGATGTCAGTCTTAGGCATGACCGCTTGAAAGTGCAGGTCACGCTGTTCGAACGCCTTTAGCGTGGTTTCGATGGTGATCACCGGCTCACCCGGCTCCTTGGCTGGCTCCTGCCCATCTTTCACCCGCATCAGCCGGGCAAAAGTTTCAGCGTCATGGCGAAGAAACGTTGCCTCTTCCGCCAGTTTCGCGTTGACCGGGAGCGACAGCCGACCTGGGCGGAATTCCTTGGCGCCTCTGATCTGCATGGCCCGGGCTTGGGCCAGGGCCAACTCTCCCGGCAGCGCCCGCACCACGATCCGCGTTTCCTGCGGGAAGCGGCTGATGTTGAGGACCTTCAACAATAGCTGCGTTTCAGAGCCGGGCGGCAGCAACGCGACATTGGTGTTGCGTTGGGCCGAATGGCGATCGTTTATCGGGTCCAGCACCGGCTCGTAGGGCGGGGTATTGGGGTCGATCCCCGGCGCCCAGGCTTTCACCAGCAGGCATTGGTGGGCGATCTTTTCCGGAAACCACTCGACGGGGCATTGTACCATCACGGCGCTGTCCTGCCCTGGTCCGGCGGGAGACGGGATGTAAACGCCAGTCGCCGTTGCTGCCGCCGGGTCACCGCCGATGGGCGTGATGTTGGCATCGGTGATCGCGAGGGAGGGGTCAGCCCAATAGAAGCGCACATTGACATTCAGTGCATCCATCAACCCGGCATTGTGGACCCGGGCAAAGATCTGGTTTGCCTTGCCCTCCTCGGGCTGGTTGATCCCCAGCGTACTGGTCACCCAGATATCGGGTGACAGCCAGAACGGACTGCCCGGCACGTTTGGATCCTCATGGTTGAGGAACAGGTAGGGCGTATAGACAGGATGATCGTCATCGCCCTTGCCGTGGATGCGGTAATCCGGAAGCGGAAAGGGCCAGGGCGTATAGGGTTCGGGTGGCACCTTGCCGTCCCACTTTTCCCAGTCCTTGGAGTCGGGTTCCTTGCGGTCCCGCTCCTTGAGATCTTCCGTTTCGCTCTTGCGGCCCGAATAGAGGCCGGGCTTTCCATTGTCTTTGCCAAAGCGGTCATCGTCGCGGCGTTTCATTCCGGAACCTCCTGAACGGGCTGCGTGGCGTCGGCAGGGGCGGTTCCCAGCTGTGGTCGCCAGGTCTTCCAGCCATAGCCGCGGTCGCCATCGAGATTGTAGCTCGGCAGGCCCTGCGCTGCGCCGCGGATGATATCCAAGGCGTTTTCCAGCGCGCCGCCGAAATTCTGGTCGCGCGTCGGGAAGAGGCCGAGATCGGTCATCATGCCGCCATTGGCAAGCCCCGCGCCATCGATGATGGCATCCGCATAGTTCTGCTGTTCGAAAAGCGAGCGGGTCGCAGGCAGTTCCGGATCATCGGTTGGGTCGCGCAGATAGCCCGCATCGGGCGGCACGGCCGGTTGGCCGTTCTGCGGCGGCAGGCCCTGCATGCGGAATGGATAGCGTCCTTCGCGGCTGCGGGTCAGTGCCACGCCATCCTGATCGGCAACCGGCTGCCAGGGATCGTTGGGACCGGCGGGCGCGGTGCCCAGGCGGATGGGCTGCGGATAGCCCAGCCCGCCCGTCACCAGCGCATCCTGCAACGCGATCAGCGCCTGCTGCAGCTGCATGCGCATCCAGTAGATGTTGGTGCGCAGTTCCTCCCATTCCGGCCCGCCGGGCGCGACCAGTAAAGTGATGATGGCCACGATTGCAGCAACCGCTGCCGCGGCTGCAAGAATGAGGCTTGCGAAAACGACGGCCAGCACCGCGAGAATTGCGGCGATGATCGCCGTTATCGTGGCCGCGACGGACCCGCCGCTCGAGCCACCGCCGCCGGGGCTGGGATTGGGTGGGGTCGTTCCCGAGCCACCGGAGCCATACCAGTCCGGCGGGGTCTCCGATCCCGGCGGGGGAGGGCCGAGCGGTTTGAAGCAAAGCGGCGACTCTCCGGTCATGAAATGCAGCACGGACAGCAGGCCGACATAGGCTTCGCGCAGCGCCCTTTCGTCGCTGATTGCGACCGGCGGGGCCTGGAATTGTCCAAGCCCGCCATAAACGTTGGCAACCGTGTTCTTAAGGAGTGCGGACACCTTGTCGAACCGAGGGGTCGCAGGCATGGCATCGTTGATCACAGCGTCGACAGCATCCGCGCCGGTGACGCCGTCGATGTCGACCATCGTGTCGAGCATGGCACCACAGAGGCTTGTCCAGTCTGCATAGGCCGGTGTTGGCGTGTCGCCAGCCATGGTCGCAGGGGTTTGGTAGCGGCCATGAGTCCACGCGTCGACATGGTTGCGGACATACTTGTTGCGCCACCAATGGGTCCGGTAGGGACCGCCGGTTATGGAATTGCAGAACGGTTCGCCAATGGCCGCGCCGCCGACATGGGTCATGTAGCCGTAGGCGTAGGCGCGCAGCTGATCGTCGCCCGTGCCATCCGCCTGTTTGAGGAGCTCCGCGGCGAAGTCACCGGTCGCTTTCCAGCGCATGTATTCCCAGCCGCGCCATGTCGCCGCCGGCAGCGACGGCGTCGCCTGAATCGGGGGACGCCCGCCAATCGCGCCCAGAGCCCCGGCCGAGTAGGTCTTGGTGATCGCGTCGGTCAGCCCCTGCAGGTTCTGAAACTTTGCCTGCAGCCCCTGGGCGTCAGATTCCAGTGCCTTCAACGCGTCCACATCTTCATTCTCGGCCGCGGTGGCGAGATCTTCCAGCGTTTGCTGGATCTCCGTGATCTCCTTGTAAAACGGCAGGATCTGCCGATAGGCGACGGCATAGGCCGCCATCTCGGGGTTGGGAAAGATCGCTTGGATCAGTGCCTGTTGATCGGCCTGGGGCAGTGTGTTCAGATCTGCCGTCTCGATCTTGTCGACAGCGTCTTTCGCGACTGGGCGATAGCGCAGCATCTCGGTGCCAACCGCACCCAGTGCTGCGAATTCGTGATTGTCCTTCATAATCTGGGCGATGGCCTGATCGGCGGCCGATCCGCCGGCAAGCGCATCGATAGACAGATCGAGCAATGACAAATGGAATGGTGCTCCGGGCATCGGTAGTCTCCTCCTTGAAACAATAAAATGGCGAAGAAAAACGCGGTAACAATGGATCATGGATACCTTGCTCATGGTGAGTCGGTCCATCGCCTAGTGGGAGAAGCACTCTCTGAGCGAAGAACCGCCGGATTCCATCCCGGCTGAGCGCCGAAGGCTGGTCGAGAAAAATCCACCAAGACGATGTGCATCTGGTGTTGCCACGGTTGAGTGGCTGCATTGAGCTCGAAGCGGTCATGCGGCGGTGCGGCAGGCTCGGCCCGCCGTGGTCGCCCCGCAGTGTAGCGGATTTGCTGTGTTCAGCCTTCGGCATGGTGCCGAAGATGTGGCGGGAGCGGTGGATCCGAGGAACCATCATGCCGACTACAATCCTGCCAGCCGTCCGCGCCTGCTGTCCCGCCTGGAACAAGGGCCTCATCGTCGGCCAGAAGCGTCCGCTCGAACCGAAGCACGTCTGGGCGATCCGGGTTCGGCTTGAACTGGCCGAGACGCGACTTGGCGCTCTTCAACCGCGCCATCATGGGCCCCTCTTGCGGCGAATGCTCGCAAGGGGGGCGAGCCTGGACCTACAAAAGCCAGTTTGCTTCCGCTTTGGGGATACTTTCCGAGAAGGACATTTCGTGGATGATGTTGCCGGTTGCGACCTCGCCCCCCCCCTGCGAGTGGCACCGTCACCCTGATGTCGCCGCCAAGACGGATATAGCCTGGCCGTGCGGTTTCGTCATCCGGTTGCTGGTCGGAATTGAGCGCGTCGCTCAAGAGGTGATTGCCCGAAATCTCGATACGGATCATGTCGCCGTTGTAGGGCGCTTCGATCAGGAAGCCGTCAGGCCAGCCGTTGCCGGACTGCGGGCCGACATGGATTTCACCGACGAAACTGTCTTCGAACTCACCCGTACTCAGCGGGATTTCACTGTCTTTTGCCAACATGAACTTGCAGACGACCTTGTTGCCGTAATCCGCGTTGTGTTGAATATACGAGAAGTTCAGCGTGAAATCTCCGCATTCCGCACGGCCCCAGTGCCACGCCTTGAGAACGCCTTCGATACCGGCATTGCCCCAATTGTGGTCGTGATAGCCGTGACCATCCTCGATAGCGATGGTTTCGCCCGCGATCCGAATGGTGCCGTTCACAACTGCGCGCGGTGCGGGCACGACATGCGCGTTAAACACCGTCAGCGCCTCGTCGAAATACATCGCACCGGATCCGGCACGCCAGGATTCAACGGTCGCGACATGCTCAAGGTCGACGACCACATCATCATGCTCGGCGTGAAGCTGCCAATTCGGATAGCGGCCTTTACACCAGTTGTTGCCCAGCTTTACGTCGCAATGCTCCTCGGACGCGATGAAGTCCACACCGGCGAACGGCACCTGGAAATCGCGGTTGGTGCCGTCGGGGAGTTCGACGTTCAACATCAACATCGGCGGTAGATCAGGGTTGTCCAACATGATCAACGGGCGGTCCATCAGGATCACCGCGGCCTTGAGGCCTGACTGGGTGAACAGATCAAAATACCACCACTCGTAATGGCGCGGGTTTCCGTCATTGTGATAGCCGTCGTCGCGGTCTGTCACGACTTCCTGGGCGGCCTGGTCGTACAGGCCCGGTGCCTCGTAGTTGCCAATGACGAGTTTGGCCGTCTGGGCACTGGCCGCAGACCGCAAGCCGGGCACAAGTAGGAACCCCGCTCCGAACGCGGTTGACGTCAGAAGGGATCTTCGGGAGATTTCCATAGTCTTTCCTTTTGGGCGTTTGGTTCAGTCGCGTTCTGGTCAGCTTTCAGGCCGGTTCAGCAGCTTTGCGTATTTCTTGAGAAACAGGTCCGCGCCCTTCATCTTGCTGGTCAGGAAGTCTCCAGCGGTGAAGAAACCAAGGAAGGAATTCCCCTGTTTGGGGCCAAGCGGCACAAGGATCGGCGCCTTGCTGCCCCATGGCTTGTAAGGCTTCATGTCCTCGACGGTTTTGCCCTGCCCCAATCCGGACAGCGTCGCCTTGAGCCAAGGCAGTTGGCGGCTTGTGGCGACAATGGTCATCCCGTCGCCTGCATCCGCGACATCGCCGGCCGCGAAAACATTGGGCAGCGAGGATGGGCGCATCCACGGGTCGACCTTGATCCGGTTTGCCGTCGTTTTCTGGACCCCGGCGAGCGTTTCAAGCACCTCGGAATTCGCGCGCGATCCGATAACCGGAAAGATCAGGTCGAAGTCGTGCTGTGACCCATCGGCGAGTTGCAGGGTTCCCGCATAAGGCTCGGTCAAGCTTTTCAGGTTCTCCGCCATCTGGCCAAGAATGAGCGTGACGCCAGCCTTGCGCAGTTTCGCAGCCAAAGAGGTGCCCAGCTTTGACGGCATCGTGGGGAACAACGCCTCGTCGCTTGAGATCAACGTTACCTTCTTGTCCGGCATGGCATAGGCGATTTCGCCCGCAAGCTCGGTGCCAACGGCACCAGCCCCGACAATGCCGATGCTCCGCGCCGCTTTGAGTTGCTGGTGAATGCGCTGGTTGTCCGCCTTGAGGCCCGCGATATCGGCGCCTTGAGGCTTGAAAGGCATGGCGTTGCCGGAACCGGTGGCAACAACGATTTGATCCGCCTCTACCCGAGTGCCGTCCTCCAACGTGACACCCTTCGCGTCTATGGCTTTTGCCTTGGACGCGATGACCCTGCCGTTCGTGAGCAGCCGATCATAGGGAATAAGAGCGCGATCCAACAGCGAAGGGTCGACAACCGCCCGGATCATGGCCGGCGCGTGGACGAAGTGACTGCGCGGCTCGATCAATGTGACTTCCGCGGTGTCGTCGAGAGACTTCGCGAGTTCGGCGCCTATGTAACCGCCGCCGACAATGGCAATTTTCTGTGACATGATTTCTAACCTTCTTGGGGGCCTTGCGGCGTTATTCTATGATTTGTAGGCAGCGTGATCGGCGGGATAGGTGATCTGTCCGAATTTCCCGGCGCGATACTCGCGGAACGCTTGCGCCAGCTCGCCGTCGCTGTTCATGACAAACGGGCCGCGCATGGCGATGGGGTCGGTGATCGCCTCACCGCCAAACAGCAGCAGATCGAGCGGTTCAACAGCCGGGTTGGTTATCTCCAACGTCCCACCCCGGGCGTCCAATCCGATGAGGGTATGAGCGTCGATCTTGGCATCACCGACCACGGCCCCATGCGTCGGCAGGAATCCCGCGACAGGCAGACCGGCCTGCAAGGCGATATCGACCGTCGCAAGCGGCTCGATCCTGACGTGCCAGATAAATTCGCCCGCATAGGTGGGGATGGGCGAGGATTGCCCATCATAACCGCCAAGCAAAACTTTGACCTCCCCACGCCCACCCGCGAGCATTACAACGGGCAGGTCCGGGGATGAGACGGGCATGTATTGCGCAGGCTCGATCTTGTTCGGCGCGGGCAGGTTGATCCAGAATTGAAAGGAATGCAGCACCCCGCCATCACGGCGCAGGGGCGTCGCGAGCATTTCGTCATGGATTATGCCGTTGCCCGCGTTCATCCATTGCACGCCTCCCGCCGTGACGGTGCTGTTGTTTCCCAGGCTGTCGAAATGGGTCATGGCGCCTTCCATGACATAGGTGAAGGTCACGATACCCCGATGGGGATGGGCGAAACTGCCATCGGGCTCGGGCAACTCACCGGCAGCGATTGCGCGCCTGGGCAGATGATCGAGAAGCAGGAACGGGCCGACCGCGTTCACAGCCCGGTTCGGAAGGGCACGTGCGATGGTAAATGTACCGACTCGATCGGGCTGTGCTGGTTCTTGGAACGAAACGTGTTTCATTGGATTCCTCCGGTTGTTGATCCGGTGATATGCGAAGCGGAACTTGATTGATATTTATACTTTTTTTGTATCTACATAAGTAATCCTTAACTTGTGATGCCTGATGAAACTCGATCAACTGAACGTCTTGCGCGCCGTCGTTGAAACCGGCTCGGTCAAAGCGGCCGCCGAACGCCTCAACCGGACACAGCCAGCGATCAGCCAGGCGTTGAAGGCCCTGGAATTCCAGACCGGAACCGAATTGTTTGACCGGTCGGGGTATCGGCTTGAACTCACACCCGTCGGCAAACGGGTCTATCTTCAATCCTTGCGCGTTTTGACGGAGGCGGAGGATCTGGGTCAGTTGATCCAGCATTTCGAGAAAGGGCAGGAAGAAACGATCACGATCGCGGTGGATGCCAGCACCAACCTCAACGCGCTGACCCCCGTCTTGTGCAAACTGCAAACGGACTTTCCCGAGACCCGCGTGGTCTTGCGCCCCGAGGTTCTGTCCGGCGCCATCGAGGCCGTAAAAACGGAAACCGCGGCAATCGCGATTTCACCGATGTCCTCGATCATGCTCGAGGAAGAGGGTTTCGACTACATCCCCCTCGGGACATCGACGTTGCGCAATGTTACGTCACCATCCCTTTGGGCTGAGATGGACAATCCCAGGCGGCTCTCGGACCTGCGGCGCTTCCATCAGGTCATCGCAAGCGACAGCGGGCAAGCAGGAGGGCTGTTCGACCGCGAAATCGGCGTCCAGAAAGGCCAGCGCCGCTGGTACGTCAGCGACCTGCACACAAAGAAGCACCTTCTGATCGCGGGCCTCGGCTGGGGCCGCCTGCCGGAACACATGATCGCGGAAGAGCTGAAGCAAGGGCGGCTGTGCGAGATAGACTTGCCACACACGCATCTTGCCTTCAACGTCACCATCTATGCGTTTCGCCAGTCCAAACCGATCGTCCGCACCGTAGCGGAATTGCTTTGGAGGGAATTTGAAGCCCATGCTGCGTAAGGCATGTGTATCGTGAAAGTCGGCTTTGATAGCCGATTTCCCGACGCGTTTCTGCTCCTGCCTCTTTATGAAAGTAGTGCTCTGGCTATCCCCGTGATGCCGACAAATGCATCATGGGAACCCCTGACAGTCGAATTGCAGCTTCGGCAAAATCCACACGCGATTTCGCAGTCGCAGCGAATGTCGGCAATCGACCTTTTCCACCCTTCGTGTCGGCAACAGCGATGTTTCCGTATGTGAATCAAACCTGGGAAAAAACGTTACTGTTTAGTGGCAAACGATACATTTTCTTCTCACGGCGTCCATGCAAGCACACGCTGCCGAGGATTTGTGCTATCGGGCGCGAGAAAGGAGGTTGAGCAGGTCCCTGATCCAAATACGCCATGGACCTGTCCCGCCTTCGTGCCGCCCCAAGTGCTCGTTTAAGCCACCTTTCGTTCGAACGCGACCGGGCTTTTCCAACCCAGTGCCGGGTGGCTGCGGCGAGGATTGTAGAAGCCGTTGATGTATTCGAAGATCGCCAATTCAGCGTGCCGCCTGGTTTCCCATGACCGTCGCCAGATCAGCTCCGCCTTGATGGTTTTGAAGAACGTCTCAACGGCAGCATTATCGTGGCAATTTCCTTTGCCGCTCATCCACTGCCCGGCAGTGCATGTTTACATGCACGAGAGGGAACACGCTGAACCCATGCTGGCGCAAGATTTTCTGGTAATCGTGAGAGCAGTATTGGCTGCCCCTGTCGGTATGATGAATGCAGCCTTTGGACGGTGCCCGGAAGGCGATGGCCATGTTTAACGCTCTGATCGCCAAGTCACGCTTCATTCGGTTGCTGACGGCCCAACCGATGACACGCCGGAATTGCAGGTCCAGGATCACAGCCAGATAGAGCCACCCCTCGCGGGTCCAGACATGGCTGATATCGCGTGCTCATTTCTGGTTTTGGTGATCCGCCGTGAAGTTCAGGTCCAGAAGATTTGGCGCGATATTGAACTTGTGATCGCTATCCGTGGTCACGTTATGTGTCCGAGTTCTGACAACAGACATGCCATTCTGGCTCATCAATCGGCCCACACGGCGGTGCCCCGCATCCAAGCCAAGCTCTTTCAACTCTGTTGGTCATCCGTGGCCTGCCGTCGCTGCCGAGGCAGAGACGTGACTGTTCTTTAATATGCGCCAGCGTCACCAGATCACTTGGCCCCATCGGGAATATCCCGCCAGCCGAGGCCGAAGAGAACTTCTATGCACAGCGCGACCGGCTCGATATGGTCGCGTGAAATGAAGCTATAGGGCACCGGTAAAACCGGGACGATTCAGTTGATGACGGTCCGCGATCAATGTAACGGTTGGCAAAAGCGGGCCGATCAGATTGAACCAGAAAGCCATTAGCGTTGCGATCCTGATCGGCTTTGGCCTGCTGGCCTTGCTGAGCGGCGTGGTGGGCTGGCACCTTGACGGTTTCCAACTTTCCGAGGCCGTCTACCGTGCCTTCATGGTCTTTCACGGTGCGGACCTTTATCTGACGCCCCCGAATATCTGGATATCGATTGCCCGATGGGTCGGGCTCGTCACTTTTGTCTCTGCCATCTTGGGTCTTCTGCTTGCCGTTTCCCTCGATGTCCTGCGGGACATGCGCATTCGCTTTCGCAGGGGTCACACCGTCGTCATCGGCGTTGACGACTTTGCGGTAAGTTACGCGCTGGCGATGTCGGGCAGCGCGCCGCGCATAACGATTACGGACACCGCCGCGCGTCTGTCGGCATACACAAATCGCGATGGCCGCAGCAGCATCCTGAAGGTGGCGGTCAATTTCCTGGACGATGACAAGATGTTCGCCGCCCTTGGATGGCGGCCCGAGCTTGTGGTGTTCGGCGACCCGAACCCGGCCCGGAACCTCGAACGCGCCACGAGGCTGCATGTGCGCAGACCGAGGGCACCGATTGTCGTCTGCTCGGACGACCACTCCTTGAATGCAGAAATGGGCCTCTGGTCGCCAAGCTTCAGCTCCGTTCCGGTCATCGGCAGTAACCTGTTTTCAGCGCGTGCCCTGATCACGGATGCCTCCCCCCTCGATCTTGCGCGCGCGCGCTGCCAGTCGCGGCCGCATGTTGCGATTGTCGGGGTCAATGATATGGCCCTGACACTGGTCGAGGAAATCGCGCTGCGCTGTCATGCGCCCGATCTGGACCCCGTGCGCGTCACGCTGTTCGACAAGGACCCGGATGCGGCCGCACGCAAGATCGACCTTGCCCGTCCCGGTCTGCGCCGGGCTGTGGATCTGGTCGGCCCGTTGCAGTTCGATGGCCTCGCCTGCGCCCTTGATACCAGTGACCGCGCGCGCATCACCGAGGCCGCCGAGGCGCTGCCACTGACCGCGCTGATGGTCTGCACCGGCAGTGAAGCCGGCAACATGGAGATCGCGCTGCGCCTGCGCCGCATGCAGTTGAATGGCCCGTCAGCCCTTTCGGCACCGATCCTCATCGAAGCGGTCAACGGGGCGACCGTCGCGCCCGAGCCGATCACCGATCTGACCTGCGGCCTTTATACCTTTGGCGGCAAGATGGTTCGTGCAAGCGATATAGCATTGGAGCATCTGCAACTATCCCTGGGCGAAAAGCTGCATGAGATCTGGAGCCGGGGCGCGACCGATGCTCTGCCATGGGCGCAACTCGACCAGGCCGGTATTCGGACCAACACCCGCGCGGCGCTGCAATTGATCGAGACGCTGAAGACACTCGGATTTACACCGCCATCCAGAAAAATGGTGGCACCTGTCGCCGTGATGCCCGCGCAGATCGACAAGTTTCTGGATGACATGCCTCTGCTCGAAGAACTCGCCCGGACGGAACACGAGAGGTGGGTGGCCGAGCGCTGTGCCGAAGGATGGATATATGCCCGCGACCGTTGTGATCGCAAGAAACACCACCCGCTTCTGGTATCCTGGGCCGCCCTCGACAATGCGGAGGCCGAGAAAGGCAAGGATCGGAACAATGTGACCGAACTTCTGCGCCACACCCGTGAGGCCGGGCGCTTCGCAGGTCCCGGGTCGCGGTGGCGTCGGCGTATTCGAGTCGGTGCTCTGGGTCCGCTCAGGATCGAAGCGGTCGATGCGGGGGAACTGCGCAAGGGCATTCAGGCGTTCCTGACAAGTCAGGGCTTGAGGGCGCAGGATTGCCATCTCGAGGTTGTTTCACCCAACGCGCCGGGCTTCGACCGGGTCGTGCCTGCGGTGCTGGCGCGTGTTTGGGAAAGGCTGGGCGGCACGTTGCCGGATCTGTTGCTTGTCGAGGCCAGCACATGCGCCGACATCGACCGTTTCGCCCGCGACCATGTCAACGCGTCCGTGGCGCAGGGCCAGACACTTGCGCTCGATCGGCGCCGATGGGGCCGCAGACGGCGCATCGGCTTGCCGGGGCATTGGCCAGGCTCCACCGACGTGACAACGTTCTTGCAAGTCGCCGAGGCCGGCACCGACCACGTCTTTGCGATAAGCGATCTCGTGATCGTGGCCCACGACGAAACGCACGGTGCAATGGTCAAGCGCGGGATTGCCCGCGACGGTGGCGCGACTGCCATCCTTCGCCTGATCAGCGCGACCTATTCGGCGGGCGCGCCCATCGCGGCAAAGTCATAAAGGCCGATGTCATAGGTGAACGGCCCGCGTCCGGAATTGGCAAATGAGGCTTGCACGCTGATTTCGGTGCCGCAATCAGCCCTGTTGACATAGCTCAGGCCAAGTGGCCGGGTGTGCCTGAGATCGATATGGCGGCACGCCTGATCGGTGCCCGTGCTCCAGTACATGTGCAGCGCATCGCTGAGACCTCCCGAGCCCCTCAATGGGTGCGGCCCGAACATCTCGATTGCGCGCGCCTCGACGGCCTCCAGTGTCGGGCCATTTTTTTCGAACCTCGCGCTGAAATAGATCGTGCCGACGGTATCCTCGCGGCCCGCCTGCACATGGCGCATCAGCGCGATAATTCGTCCTCGTTGTTCATCTTCCAGCCGGGTGATCTCGCCAAAACCGGACACACCGCCATAGCTGAGCATATCGGCGGGCGGTGACACCGAACGCTCGACCGCCTTGGGCAGCGCCGCGCGGGCAAGTGCCACGGCGTCGTCGAACGGCATCCCCAGAGAGATCCCGCCGATCTGGAGGCTTTTCTTGCTGCCTGGATCAGACGGCAACGCCTCGTCCAGCGGACTGCCCACGACGGATGGGCCGATAAGCCCGTTGGCGGGATCGCGCGAGATGCGGCAGTAATCGGCATCGGATTTCAGCGCGGGACCGCGTTCATCGATCAAGGCGAACCCCCCGTTGGCGTCGCGCTGGAACATCATTTCATGCGCAACGATCCGGTCATCAAGATAGGCCGTCGCGACGCATGCCCGAAGGAATTGGTCCACCTCGCGGGCGTAGGTGTATTCCGTTGCGAATTGCCCATCGGCACCTGCGCGCAGGATTTCGTTCGCCGGCCAGCTTTCGCCATCCGGGCCGGTTTCGATCACGAGCTCGACCGATCGCGGCAGGCGTCCGCCCCGATCATTGCGGCGCAGCTGAAATACCGTCTCATCCTGGTCCCACGACCCAAGCGGCTGTTTGATGCCGGTTAAAAGAGCGTAGGAATGGCGGGTTTCATACGCGGCGAGAGCCATCGCATCGCGCAATGCCGCGATTTCCTCGGCGCTTGGTGCGCTGCCGAACACGCTGTTGCAATCTTCCCCACGCTCCAGTTCGACGATCTCGCGCGCATTGTCGAAATCGACAAGTTCCGTCGAGGTCTTGCGCAATGCACGCAACTCCCCGTCGGCGGTGTGGAACAGGATACAGACCTCGACCGGCCCGGTCGCGGACAGGATGTTCATCCGCATATGGTATTCGTTATCTTCGCCTTCGACAGATGCGTTCTTCGGCGGAAAACTACCTGCGCCAACAAGGCGCCCGGCAGGTTCGCGCAGCTGTAGCCCGATCGGCTCAGTCTGGGCGAAGGGCGTATAGAGCACCGCAATCATCGACCTTACAGGTGCAAGCCCCGTCTCGCTGTTATCGAACCGGGACAGGCTTGCGAAGGTGTCGGGGTAATCGTCTGCGAATACCGCTTCGTCCTGCAACGCGGCGTCGATACGCGACTGGTAAACCAGCACCCCGACGAGAGCGGCCGAAACCGCCACAATAAGTGCGCCGAATGCGCCCCAGAAACGCCTGCGGTCACGCGCGGCCCCCTTGTGGGAAAGTTCGCTGCCTGTTCGGACCGCCTCGGCCAATTCGTCATATCGTGCCTCGACATCGCCCGAAAACAGGTCGACCCACCGGCCTTCGTTGATGAAATAGGAAAATTCCTGTGCCAGCGCGAGTTCCAGCAGCCGCACAGGATAAAAGCTGTGACCGAGGTCGTTGGCGATCTCGATTTCCCGGCGGACATGGCGCGAGCGCATGGCATCCACCGAAAGCACCAGCACCGTTGCATCGCAGCTTTTCATGCCCTCGACCAGCCGGTCGGCATAGTCCTGACCGAACGCGATCTGCTCGGGCGCGAGCCACACCTCGATGCCGCGGGCCTCAAGACCCCGGGCCAGACGCTGCACGGTTTCAAAGTCGCGCGAGGCGTGAGAAATGAAGACGCGCGTCACCAGGGTAGCCTCTGTCGCGATGTGGACCAGATCGTATATTGCACCTGCGAACCCCGCTGATCATATTTTGCGCCCGCCTGCGTGATGCAGTGCCCGAGGTCGGATCGCAGCATCTCGCCTGGTTTGGGGCGCGGCGATCCATATCTGTCGCAGCTTGCAGGTTCGGCGGGCCACAGCCATAGCCCCGCGCTATCGACGCTTTTTCCGGTGCCATAGCCGAACAGGTCGATCCCCTTGCCAAAGGTGGCCTTAATCCGGTCGCCCCATGCCTGCACATCGAGCGTTCGGTGGCGGACGCCCCATTCCGTTTGCAGGGGGGTGTAGACGTATGCCACCGTTTCGACCGATGCGTCGGTGCGGATCAGAATGACAAATCGCGCTGTGCCGTCACCCGCGCGCAGCCAGCGTATCGACCCGGGTGCCACATCCTGCACGATCACCGGCAGCGGCTGATTGCGCCGAGATCGCGAAAGGCGGGCGATGCCTTTGGCCGACACGTCCGAGACCGTGCCACCCAGCAGGATGCCTGCGGCCTCGACGGCCTCCTGCCAGTCTTGCCCCGGATAAATTCCGCCGATCTGGACGATGTCGCCCGCTCGCAGGGCGGTGCCGTCCGGCAACATCATGGCGACCGGGTCCGGACGGCTGTAGGCGTCGATGAAAAAAGGCCGCCCCGTGGGGTTGAAGCGACCGCAGGGCACATCCGCCGAGACCAGTTCCGGCCCGCCTTCCTCGATCGTTTCATAGCTGCCGGCGTCGGACTTGCCTGCGATCAGATACGTGATGATGTGGTCGGACGGCTGTGCCAAAGGTGTTTGAACACAGATCAGAATTAGCGGAGGCGCAAAATTTTGCAAATCGTCGATGCCGCGACTTGCTGCCAGATGTGCATGGGGCCGCCACTCGGAATCTTCGGTTGCCATTCGGCCGAACACCGATATCCGCGAGCCGGGGATCGGATCCGCCCCGGCCCCGCCCCCACGCGAGCGGATGATGACGCGCAGACCGCCCTCGGCATTTGATTCCAAGGCGCGCGGCAGGCTGTATCCAGTCGTTCCGTAGACGGCCAACAAGCGTTCATGGCGTGCAACCGCGACAAGCGGCGCGTCGTCGATCGCTCCGTCCATCAGAGCGTCGCAGCCCGAGTCCTGATCTGCGACGCGGCCGGCTTCTACCAGATCGACGCGAATGCCGTCATCGGCGGCATGCAGGTCGTAAAGCGCGTATTGCGCACGCTGCAGGTTCGGCCCGATCTCACGCGCGTAGATCAGGCACAGCCGGTCGCCGTCCGGCTGGTTCAACATGTGAAAACCCGCCTGGCCCGGATCACGCACCCGACCGGCATGTTGGGCGACCTTCTGCCAATCGAATCCCTGCGCCTGCGCCGGTCGGTATACAGCCGCGCGCATGGCTGGCGATGCGAGCGCGAAGGCGTGAAAGTAAAGCGTGAGCCGCCGCTCGGCGATATAGGGGTTGGAACCTTGCAGGTCATATCCCACGACCAGTTCGCCCGGCGGCTGAAGCAACTTTGCCGCGCGCGCATCGGCCTGTGCTTCGGCCAGTCGTGCGACGCGCGCACCGTTCCACATCAAGGCCCCGCCGGCCAACACCGCAAGCGCGGCCACCACGGCCAGGGCCTGTGTCCAGCGGGTTCGCCGCGCCCGGAGGCGGCTGGGCCGCTGCGCAGGATTTAGCGCTTTGCCGCCCTGGATCGTCCGCGCAAGAAAGTCGAGGTCCTCGCCCCCCATGCCCGGCTCGATGTCCAGCCATTGCGACCACTTGAGGAAGAACCCAAGGTTCGATGTCAGCGGCGCCGCGTCGACCCGCACGGTATACAGGTCAAGGCCGGCATGATCCGCCGCGCCAACCCACCGCGCCATGTCCGCCGAATCGAACGACGCCGCCGACAAGACCACCAGGCCGGCAGCAACGCCTTCGAACGGGATCGCATTCGCAATTTCAGTCACATTGACGGGGTGTGCCGCAACGCCGCGTGCCGTCAAAGCAGCCGCAAGCTCATGCGCAAGTTCGGAATCACCGGGAACGAAAAAAACAAAACTCGTCATGGGATCAAGGTCGGGGGATTTGATCTTCGGGTCAATCGTCGTTGATGCGAGAAAGGACCGAGGCCATGTGTCCTCTTTCCCCAGGCGCACTTGTCCCTTGGCCTCTAACAGGCTGCTGAAAAAGGCCGGTCTCGACGCGGTTTCGAGACCATGAACCACCTTCGGCACGGCAGTGGCGGTCAGGGTTACGATGCGCGGGACGGACGAAGCGAGCGGATCTCTGTTCAGCTATCGGTGAAGATTGTCCCGAAACCAGGTGACACCCGCCTTACACAAACCAGTTGCCACGGCGGACACAACCGCGGCACAGAACCGTACACACCAGAGTCAGCGTTGGTGTCAGAGCCGTTTTCTCTTTTGAATTCATGCGTTGGGAGGCGTGAGTCCTGCCCCTACCCCGGAGCCAAACTTCCAGCGTTCTCTAATGTGAAAATTGCCCTGAACTCCCAGCGAGGGTCATTGAAGGCGTATGCGCCTGCCCGCGGGAACGCAACATAGCCCATATCTCAAGCAGAACGCATCAATTCGCCGCAAAAGCTATCCTATTTTGCATCGGTAAATTACCTGATGCGTTGTCCAGTTCTGGGTATGTTCTTGACTGTTCCGGTCATGTTCCGGCGCGGGCCAGAGCGCCGCCGATTACATCTTTTATATACTTATCGATTTCTTACCCAATTCTATAGTTAGGCGATTCCCGGGTGATCGCCACGTCGTGTACGTGGCTTTCGCGCAGGCCTGCATTGGTGATCCGGACGAATTGGCACCTGCCGCGCATCTGTTCGACCGTGCCATTGCCGGTATACCCCATCGCTGCCCGCAGCCCGCCGATGAGCTGGTGAATGACATTGCCCGCCGGGCCCTTGTAGGGCACCTGCCCCTCGATCCCCTCGGGCACCAGCTTGTCGGAGGCCGCGTCCTTCTGAAAATAGCGATCCGCCGACCCGCGCGCCATGGCACCCAGACTGCCCATGCCGCGATACGCCTTGAACGACCGGCCCTGGTACAGGATGACCTCGCCCGGGGACTCGTCGGTGCCCGCGATCATCGACCCCACCATGGCGCAGGACGCACCCGCCGCGATCGCCTTTGCGAAATCGCCCGAGAACTTGATGCCGCCATCGGCGATCACCGGAACGTCGCCCGCCGCCTGGGCGCAATCCATGATGGCGGTCAGTTGCGGCACCCCGACACCGGCCACCATCCGCGTGGTGCAGATCGATCCGGGCCCGATCCCGACCTTGACCGCATCGGCCCCGGCGTCGATCAGCGCCCGCGTGGCCTCTGCGGTGGCAACGTTGCCCGCGATCACCTGCAACTCGTTCGACATCCGCTTGGCGCGCTTCACAGCTTCGATCACACCCGCGGAATGGCCATGCGCCGTGTCGATCACCACAATGTCGACCCCCGCATCCAGCAACGCCTCGGTACGTGCAAATCCGCTGTCGCCGACCGAGGTCGCCGCGGCCACCCGCAGACGGCCCAGCCCGTCCTTGCAGGCGGTCGGGTTCAGCACCGCCTGCTCGGTGTCCTTGAGCGTCAGAAGACCGGTCAGCTTGCCGTCGCCATCGGTCACCAGCAGCTTTTCGATCCGGCGGGACTTCATCTTGCTGATCGCCTCGTCGCGATCCGCGGGCTCGTGCAGGATGGCCAGGTTTTCACTGGTCATCATGGCATGGACCGGCGTGTCGTCGCGCGCGGCGAACCGCATGTCGCGATTGGTCACGATGCCCACCACGCGGTGCTTGTCGTCGACCACCGGAAAGCCCGTAAAGCCATAGCGTTCGGTCAATGCGCGCGCATCGGCCAGGGTCTGGTTCGAGGTCAGCGTCACCGGGCTGTAGACAATCCCGGATTCGAACCGCTTGACCCGCCGGACCTCGCGCGCCTGGTCCTCGATGCCGAGGTTCTTGTGGATCACCCCCATGCCACCGGCCTGCGCCATGGTGATCGCCATGCGCGCCTCGGTCACCGTGTCCATCGCCGAAGACAGCAGCGGAATGTTCAGCGCTATGGTTCTGGTGACCTGCGTGCGGGTGTCTGCGGTCGAGGGCAGAACCTCGCTCGCACCCGGAACCAGCAGAACGTCATCGAAGGTCAATGCCTCGCGAATCTCCATGATCGGACCTTTCCGTGGGGAGCCTCGTTTGGCGCTTCCCTATTGCATGGCGCAATCGGATTGGAAAGGCCGGGTCAGGGCTTTTCTGACGCTGTGGCGCGCCGATGCCGCCGGTCTGCCCCGGGGCGACCGGCCCCTCGCAGGTGCGACAATCCCGAGACGATCCGTTACCGTGAAACGGCATGCGCCAGGGGTCCGCCCCGACCCCCGGGGGCGATCGCATGGCGGCAAGACAGAAGGCAGCATTCCGGGGTCTCGCAACACGGCCCGACAGATCGGCGCAACCCGCAGCCGACAGACGCTGATCGCGCCCGAACCGAGCAGAGCGGCACTCAAGGGCCGACCATGCCCTTCACCTTTCCGAAAAACGCCGGGGGTGAATTGTCCGCGCCCCGCGCGGTCAAGAGGGGGCTGGCCCCCTCCCGCGGTCCGCGGCCTGCCGCGGACATGACCTGCATGCGCGCCCGCGCGCATTCCACCGGATCAAGACTTGCCACTCTGTCGCCAAGGCCCAACAATGCCGCATGACACATGCATACGACACGGGCCGTCTCAACCTGCCCTTCACCGGCATCTGCACATTTGCCAAGAAACCCTACGAACCGGACTGGTCCAGGCTCGATGCGGATGCGGCGATCCTGGGGGCCCCGTTCGATGCCGGGACGCAATATCGCGCCGGGGCGCGCTTTGGCCCCCGCGCGGTGCGCGAGGCGTCGACGCTGTTCTCCTTCGGGCATGGCGGGGCCTACGACCACGAAGATGACGTCACTTATCTCGGCGCGGACGTGCAGATCGTCGACATGGGGGATGCCGACATCATCCATACCGACACGCTTCAAAGCCACGCGAACATCGAACAGGGCGTGCGCGCGGCGCTGAACGCCGCGGCGCTGCCGGTGGTGATCGGCGGCGACCACTCGGTCAACATTCCCGCAATCCGCGCCTTTGACGACGCCGGAGATATCCATGTCCTGCAGATCGACGCGCATCTCGATTTCGTCGATGAACGCCACGGCGTCCGGCACGGTCACGGCAATCCGATGCGCCGCGCCGCCGAACGACCCTTCGTCACCGGTCTGACCCAGGTCGGCATCCGCAATGTCAGCTCCACCGCCAAGGACGGCTATGACGCCGCCCGCGCCATGGGGGCCGATATCCTGTCGGTCCGGCAGGCCCGGGCGCTGGGCGCGCGCGCCACCGCGGCGCGGGTGCCCCCGGGCGCGCGGGTCTACATCACCCTCGACATCGATGCGTTCTGCCCGTCCATCGCACCGGGCACCGGCACGCCGTCGCATGGCGGCTTTCTGTATTACGAGGTGCTCGAACTGTTGCAGGAGGTGGCGCGGTCGCACGAGGTGGTGGGGATCGACCTGGTCGAAGTGGCACCGGATTACGACCCATCCGGATCGACGGCGATTCTGGCGGCGCAGGTCCTGATGAACCTCCTCGGGTTCGTCTTTCATGCCCGCCGCGCGGGTGGATAACCAACCGACGGGCGGCTTGCTGCCAAAACCGGGCGGCTTGCGGAATGTCTCTTGCATCGCGGGTGTCCGGGGCGTTGAACGGGGCCAAACATCTTCGAGCAGAAAAGACCTTTGCCCATGCCCCATCCTCTCTCCGGTCTGATTGTCCTCGACCTGACCCATGTGCTCGCCGGCCCCTTCACCACCCGCGCGCTGGCCGAACTCGGGGCCCGCGTGATCAAGATCGAGCGGCCCGGAACCGGCGACGACGGCCGCGCCCTGCCCCCCTTCAAGGCCGACAAGAGCGCCTATTTCGCCGCGCTGAACCACTCCAAGGCGTCGATTGCGCTGGATCTCAAGGCCGAAGCCGACCGCGTCACCTTCGAACGCCTGCTGGCGCGCGCCGATGTGCTGGTCGAGAATTTCCGCCCCGGCGTCATGGACAAGCTCGGCTTCGGCTGGGACGCCCTGAACAGCCGGTTTCCCCGTCTCATCTACGGCGCGCTTTCGGGCTATGGCCAGACCGGCCCCGACGCGCGCCGCCCGGCCTATGACATCGTCGCCCAGGCCCGCGGCGGGGTGATGGCGCAGACCGGCAGGCCGGGCCAGGAACCGGTGCGCGCGGGCACCGCCACCGGCGATCTGGCGGCGGGCATGTTCCTGGCCCAGGGCCTGCTCGCGGCGCTGTACGAACGCGAACGGACCGGCCATGGCAGACGCGTCGAGGTGTCGATGCTGGATGCGCAGCTGGCGTTGCAGGCGCAGGGTATCGCCGAGGTGTCGGTCACCGGCACCGCACCGGGGCCGCAGGGCAGCCGCGCGGGCGATATCGCCCCGGCAGAGGCCATCCAGACCGCCGATGGCGTCATCGTGATCGCCGCGGGCAACGACCGGCATTTCGAACGGCTCTGCACCGCGCTGTCGCTGCCGCTGGACGAAGATCCGCGCTTTGCGACCAACGCCGCGCGGGTGCAGAATGCGCGGCTTCTGAAACGCCATATCGAGACCGTCACCCTGGCCAAGACGCGCGCGCACTGGCTGGCACGGCTGACCGCCGCGGGCATCCCGAACGCCGCGATCCAGGGCATCGACCAGGTCATGAAGGACCCCCAGATCCTGTCCCGGAATATGCTGGTCGACGTGCTCGATCGCAACGGGCGCAAGGCCTTCGTAGCTCCGGGCAATCCGATCAAGATGTCGGGTGTCGAAGACCGCACTTCGCGCAGCCCCGCCCCGGATCTCGACGCCAATCGCGGAGAGATCCTGCGCTGGCTCGACGAGGTGTGACCGCAAAGCGCGCGGACCGGCTTTTCCTTCCTCGCAAAAGTCATATGGTGCGCGCGACCTGCATCGAAGGACCCGTCATGCGCACCGATCCCCTTGTCGTCTTCACCCCCTCGGGCAAACGCGGGCGGTTTCCCGCGGGAACGCCGGTGCTGACCGCCGCGCGGCAATTGGGCGTCGACCTCGATTCGGTCTGTGGCGGGCGCGGGATCTGCTCGAAGTGCCAGATCACTCCGGCCTTCGGCGAATTTCCGAAACACGGGGTGACGGCGCACACGGACGCCCTGTCTGAGTGGAACGCGGTCGAGCAGCGCTACCAGGACAAGCGCGGGCTGAAAGCCGGTCGGCGTCTGGGCTGCCAGGCCAGGATCGACGGCGATATCGTGATCGATGTGCCGCCCGAAAGCCAGGTCCACCGCCAGGTCGTGCGCAAGGCGGCCAGCGCCCGGGTGATCGAGATGGACCCGGCGACGCGGCTGCATTTCGTCGAGGTGCAAGAGCCCGACATGCACGAGCCCTCGGGCGATTTCGAACGGCTGGCGGCGGCGCTGAAACGCGAATGGGGGATCCTACGCCTGACGGCCGATCTGTCCGTCCTCGCCGACCTCCAGCCGGTCCTGCGACGCGGCAAGTGGCAGGTCACCGCGGCGGTGCACACCAGTCACCATGGCGGCGCGGCGCGGCTCGTGGCGCTTTTTCCCGGGCTGCACGAAACCGGTATCTTCGGGCTGGCCATCGACCTCGGGTCGACAACCATCGCCGCGCACCTGACCGACCTCGACACCGGTGCCGTGGTGGCCTCGTCCGGATTGATGAACCCGCAGATCCGCTTTGGCGAAGACCTGATGAGCCGGGTCTCCTATGCGATGATGAACCCCTGCGGCGCGGCCGAGATGACCCGCGTCGTGCGCGACGCCATCGACACGCTCGCGGTCGAGATCGCCGCCGAAGCCGGGATCGACCCGGCGCTGATCGTCGAGATGGTCTTCGTGTGCAATCCCGTCATGCATCACCTGCTGCTCGGCATCGACCCGGTGGAACTGGGACAGGCGCCCTTCGCGCTGGCCACCTCGTCAGGGCTTGAGATGACGGCGCGCGATCTGGGCCTGGCGGGGCTGCGCGCATCCAGCCAGGTTTACATCCTGCCCTGCATCGCGGGGCATGTGGGGGCCGATGCGGCAGCGGTGGCCCTGTCCGAAGAGCCGGGCAAATCCGAAGATCTGGTACTGGTGGTCGATGTCGGCACCAACGCGGAAATCCTGCTTGGCGACAAGAGCCGCGTTCTGGCCTGTTCATCGCCGACCGGGCCCGCCTTCGAGGGCGCGCAGATTTCCAGCGGTCAGCGGGCCGCGCCCGGCGCGATCGAGGCAATCCGCATCGATCCCGACAGCAAGGAACCGCGGTTCCGGGTGATCGGGTCCGACCTCTGGTCCGACGATCCGGGCTTTGCCGAGGCCGTCGGCGACGGCGGCATCACCGGCATCTGCGGTTCGGGCATCATCGAGGCGGTGGCCGAACTGCGGCTCGCGGGCCTGATGGATGACAGCGGACTCATTGGCTCCGCCGAACAGACCGGCACCACGCGCCTTGTTCCTGACGGGCGGACGCATGAATACGTGATCTGGGACAGATCGACCACCGGCGGTCCACGGATCACGGTCACGCAGGGCGATGTGCGCGCCATCCAACTGGCGAAATCGGCGCTGTATGCGGGCGCACGGCTGTTGATGGACGAACGCGGCGTCGACAAGGTCGACCGCGTGGTGCTGGCCGGGGCCTTCGGTGCCCATATCTCGCCCAGACACGCGATGGTGCTGGGAATGATCCCGGATGTGCCGCTCGACAAGGTGACCTCTGCGGGCAATGCCGCCGGCACCGGCGCGCGCATCGCCCTGTGCAATCTGGCCGCGCGCCGCGAGATCGAACAGGTGGTGCACGAGATCACCAAGGTCGAGACCGCCATCGAGCCGCGCTTCCAGGAGCATTTCGTGGCCGCGAACGCGATCCCGCACAAGACCGATCCCTTCCCCGAATTGCGCAGCATCGTCGATCTGCCGGTGGTGGCTTTCGGCGCGGGAGGCGACCGCGAAGGTGGGCGGCGCAGACGGCGGCGGTAAGCCGACCCACCGTTCCGCGCGCGGCATCGGTCCACCAGAAGGGCGTTTTTCTGGAAAGATGAAGCGGGACGGGACAGCGCCTCGCACCGGGGGCTGCGCGCGTCGGCAAAGGGCTTCATCTTTCCCTTGAACGCCGGGGGTGAATTGGCCCGCTTGCGGGACAAGAGGGGGCTGGCCCCCTGATCCGTCCGCGGCCCTGGCCGCGGACACGACCGGCATGCGCGCTTGCGCGCATTCCAATGGATCGGGAATCGCGGTCGATCCGCTTCGGACCTTTCACTTCCGGTCGCGGGAATGCGGATCAGCGCAACTTTCGCCATGTTTTTACCCTGGCCACGGCAACTTTTTCGTGGATTTCGCGGTTGACGCCTCCTTTTGGCGGGCATAGAGGTAATGCGCACGCGAAAGGAGCCTCAGGGCATGACCCCGAACATCGTCGTCATCGTAGGATCATGGCGCATGGGCCGGTAACGGACACCCTAACGGTACCCCATGCGCCCTCGGAAATCCGGGGGCTTTTTTATGCGCGCAACACAGAACAACGCCGAGATGGAGTGGATCGATGAGCAAGGCGATGACCGGAGCGAGAATGGTGGTTCAGGCACTGAGGGATCAGGGTGTGGACACGGTATTCGGCTATCCCGGCGGTGCCGTGCTGCCGATCTATGACGAGATCTTCCAGCAGAACGACATCCGCCACGTTCTGGTGCGGCACGAACAGGGTGCCGTGCACGCTGCCGAGGGCTATGCGCGGTCCACCGGCAAGCCGGGTGTCTGCCTCGTGACATCCGGCCCCGGGGCCACGAACGCGGTCACCGGCCTGACCGACGCGCTGATGGATTCCATCCCGATCGTCGTGCTGACGGGTCAGGTGCCGACCTTCATGATCGGCTCGGATGCCTTTCAGGAGGCCGACACCGTGGGTATCACCCGCCCCTGCACCAAGCATAACTGGCTGGTCAAGGAGACCGAGAAGCTGTCGGCCACCATCCACGAGGCCTTCCACGTGGCCACCGCCGGCCGCCCCGGCCCGGTGCTTGTCGACATACCCAAGGACGTGCAATTCGCCAGTGCGGACTACCAGCCCAAGACCCAGGCCAAGACCCGCCGCTACCAGCCGCAGGTCAAGGGCGACATGGAGATGATCACCCGGTTGGTCGAGGCGATCGAGACCGCCAAGCGCCCGGTATTCTATACCGGCGGCGGCGTGGTCAATTCGGGCCCCGCCGCCAGCCAGCTTCTGCGCGAACTGGTCGAGGCCAGCGGCTTTCCGATCACCTCGACGCTGATGGGGCTCGGGGCCTACCCTGCCTCGGGGCGCAACTGGCTGGGCATGCTGGGCATGCACGGTCTCTATGAGGCCAACCTCGCCATGCATGGCTGCGACCTGATGATCAATGTGGGCGCGCGGTTCGACGACCGGATCACCGGCAGGCTCGATGCCTTCTCGCCCAATTCAAAGAAGGCGCATATCGATATCGACCCGTCGTCGATCAACAAGGTGATCCGCACCGACATCCCGATCATCGGCGATGTGGCGCATGTGCTGGAAGATGTGCTCAAGATCTGGAAGGCGCGCGGTCGCAAGGTCAACCGCGAGGGCCTGCAACGCTGGTGGGCCGAGATCGAGGAGTGGAAGAAGGTCAACTGCCTGAAATACACCCCTCTCGAGAAATCGATCCGGCCGCAACATGCCCTGTCCCGGCTCGAGGCGCTGACCAAGGACCGCGACCGCTATATCTGCACCGAGGTCGGCCAGCACCAGATGTGGGCGGCGCAATACCTTGGTTTCGAGGACCCCAATCGCTGGATGACCAGCGGCGGTCTCGGCACCATGGGCTACGGATTCCCGGCGTCGATCGGGGTGCAGATGGCGCATCCCGACGCGCTGGTGATCAACGTCGCGGGCGAGGCGTCCTGGCTGATGAACATGCAGGAAATGGGCACCGCGGTGCAGTTCCGCCTGCCGGTCAAGCAGTTCATCCTGAACAACGAACGCCTCGGCATGGTGCGCCAGTGGCAGGAGTTGCTGCACGGCGAGCGCTATTCGCACAGCTGGTCCGAGGCGCTGCCCGATTTTGTCAAGCTCGCCGAGGCGTTCGGCTGCAAGGGCATCCTGTGCAGCGATCCCGCCGACCTCGACGATGCGATCATGGAGATGCTGGACTACGACGGCCCGGTGATCTTCGACTGCCTTGTCGAAAAGCACGAGAACTGCTTCCCGATGATCCCGTCGGGCGAGCCGCATAACAAGATGCTTCTGGGCGAGGCGTCCACCAAGGACGCCATCGGCGCCAAGGGCGCGGTCATGGTCTGACAGGACGGGGGTGCGACCGCGCGCCCCCTGCCCGATCCGCTTGCATTTCAAACGACCGGCGCGCGCGCCGCGCCATCCGAAAGGAACCGTCATGTCCCCGTTGAAGATCAAGAAGGGCTCGAACAAGCACTCGGCCTACAACCTGCGCCCGACCTTTTCCGAGCATCTCGAAACCCACACGCTCGCGGTGATCGTCGACAACGAACCGGGCGTTCTGGCCCGGGTGATCGGCCTGTTTTCGGGACGCGGCTACAACATCGACAGCCTGACCGTCGCCGAGATCGACCATGAAGGGCACCAGTCGCGCATCACCATCGTCACCACCGGCACGCCGCAGGTGATCGAGCAGATCAAGGCGCAGCTTGGCCGCATCGTGCCGGTCCACGACGTGCACGACCTGACGGTCGAAGGCCGTTCGGTCGAGCGGGAACTGGCGCTGATCAAGGTCGAAAGCACCGGTGAGAAACGCCTCGAGGCGCTGCGCCTCGCGGATATCTTCCGTGCGCAAGTGGTTGATTCAACGCTGGAAAGCTTCGTGTTTCAGATCACCGGGACGCCTGAAAAGGTCGATGCCTTCGCGGATCTGATGCGCCCTCTGGGGCTGTTGGAAGTGGCGCGCACCGGCGTTGCGGCACTGGCGCGCGGCACCTGATCCGTCACGTCACGCGACGCAGCTTTCTTCGCGCTGTGGCGCGTCGCGGCGCGCGGTCTGGATCGGCACGACATTGGACGACCGTTCGGACGTCTCGCGGCGCACCAGAACGCGCGGCAAGGCCTTGTGCGATCCCACCTCGATACGGCGCAGATTGCGGGCGCGCCGATACGCCGCGGCATCATCATCGACGCAACACAGGATCATGTCGCCCGCGTCGATATCGGCACCCAGATGGGTGCTGTCGCTGTCTGCCGTAACGTAAGCCAATTCGCCCTGATCCTCGCACCAGATCACTGCAGTTCCATTTTGCGCATTGGCCCAGAGCACGACACCGTAAACTTCTTTTTCAGTCATTTCGACTTTCCTTTTTTTTGCGTTTTTCAATTACTTTCAGCGAATTTTCCCGCGGGGCCTATGCACCAAGCTGACACTGTTCGTGAAAAAATGTGCCATTCCCGGGGCGACATGTTGCTGAACAGCGTCAATGCTGTATCGTATCCGCGTCAATTCACGATGTGCCCAAGTGTAAAAAGTGCCCCCTATTATCCCCCAAACCCTTGATGATAGTGAACAAATTATGCAGAGTTCAGAGAATCCGAATCCGTCTGAACTCCGGACCCGCTTTGGCGCTAACTTGCGTCACCTCAGCCGCAGAGCACCGTCGATCAGTGCGCTGTGTCGCGAAATCGGCATAAATCGCACGCAGTACAACCGCTACCTCTCGGGCGAGAGCTTTCCCCGTCCCGACATCCTGTTCCGGATCTGTCAGTTCTTCAAAGTGGACGCGCGCATACTGCTGGTTCCCGTCGCCGAGATCGAGGAGGACCGGAACGGGCTGACCAGCGCGACCGAATTGCGGGACTTTCTTGGCGGTGACAACGTGCGCGCGCCGGACGAGGCCGATTTTCCGTCGGGCTTCTACCGCTTCACGCGCCCCAGTTTTGTCGACGACAAGAAGTTCCTCATCAGTCTGGTGATGATCTATCGCAAGAACGATCAGGCCTTTCTGCGCGGACTCGAGGCCCGCGACGCCATGCGGCAGCAGGGACTTCCGCTGGACCGGCGCATGCGCGAGTTCCGGGGGCTGGTCATCCCGCAATTCAACGGTGTGGCCATCCTGATCAGCCGCCGCGGCGGGCAGACGACAAGCTTCAATTTCCTCAGCCGCGTGCCAACATTCGAGAACAACTTCTGGGTGGGCTACACCGCCCGCACCATCCCCGAGACCGACGGCGGCGCACGGTTTGCCCGGCAGGTCTACGAATACCTCGGACCGAGCCTGGCCTGCGGAATACAGGCGGCGCGCAGATCTGGGCTGTGCGAGGCCGATGATCTGCCGACGTTCCACCGCCGGCAACTCAAGCTTGGCGAAGCGCTGGTCTAGGCTCAGTCGCCCTGCGCGTCCGACCGGCTCTTGCCCGACACCTTCAGCGCCAGCGTGGCCGCCATGAACTGATCCAGATCGCCGTCCAGCACGCCCTGGGTGTCGGATGTTTCAACCTGGGTGCGCAGATCCTTGACCATCTGATAGGGCTGCAGCACGTAGGACCGGATCTGGTTGCCCCAGCCCGCCTCGCCCTTGGCCTCGTGCTGGGCGTTGATCTCGGCGTGCCGCCGGTCAAGCTCCATCTGGTAGAGCCGCGATTTCAGCGCCTTCATGGCGATGTCGCGGTTCTGGTGCTGCGACTTCTCCGACGATGTCACCACGATGCCGGTCGGATGGTGGGTGATGCGCACGGCGGAATCCGTGGTGTTGACGTGCTGGCCGCCTGCCCCGGATGACCGGTAGGTGTCGACGCGGATGTCGGCGGGGTTCACCTCGACATCGATGTTGTCGTCCACCACCGGGTAGACCCAGACCGAACAGAACGACGTATGCCGCCGAGCCGCGCTGTCATAGGGCGAGATGCGCACCAGCCGGTGCACCCCCGATTCCGATTTCAGCCAGCCATAGGCGTTGTGCCCCGAAATCTTGTAGGCGGCCGACTTGATGCCCGCCTCTTCGCCCGGACTTTCGGACTGCAACTCGACGTCATAGCCCTTTTTCTCGGCCCAGCGGACATACATCCGCGCCAGCATCGACGCCCAGTCGCAGCTTTCGGTGCCGCCCGCGCCCGAGTTGATCTCGAGGAAGGTATCGTTGCTGTCGGCCTCGCCATCGAGCAGCGCTTCCAGCTCCTTGCTGGCGGCCTTGTCGACCAGTGCGCGCAGCGCCGCTTCGGCCTCGGCGACGATGTCCTCGTCGCCTTCCATCTCGCCCATCTCGATCAGCTCGACCTGATCGCTCTTTTCCTGCGAGATGCTGCGATATGTCTCCATCGCGTCGACCAGAAGCTGGCGGTCGCGCATCAGGATCTGCGCCGCGTCGGGGTCATCCCAGAGCGTCGGATCCTCGACCCGGGCGTTGAACTCCTCAAGCCGGTGCTGGGCGGTGTCCCAATCCAGTCGCTGGCGCAGAAGAGCCAGCGATTTCTCGATCCGCTCGACATTGTTCTCGGCTTCAGCGCGCATGGAGGCTCCAGGTCTCTGTGTGGATGAGGCGCGTGATAACGCATGTCCCGAGGCCTCACAAGCGGCCCGCCGCCGCCCTGCCCCGGTTCGCGCGCCGTCCACATCAGGCCCCCCGGTCGCGGCACCGATTGCGCCGCGCCCCTGCTCTCCGCGCGCGCAACGATCCCGGCCTTGCGCGTCCCCCCTGGTTCATCTTTCCAGAAAAACGCATTCCGCAAGCAGCCGCCGGGCCGGGCAATAGGCAAGGGCACGCCGTTCGCCAAGGCAGGCGCGCCACCCCCCCGGGTGGCGCCGGTCGGCCCGGCAAGGCCGGGTCGATATGACACAATCAGTAAAGCCCGCCTGTCGACAGGGTTCCGAAGGATGCCTTCGGGCCCACCACCGCCTTCTTGCCGGTCGAGGTCGTGACCTCCTTGGCGCGTCCGCTGGGCTCGATGATGTCAAAGCCCGAGCCCATCGCCCAGCCGCCATCGAACTGGATCCCGAACATCGGCTCCAACCCTTCGCGGAAACACTCCGACACCACGTTCGCCCCGGAGGCACCGTCGCCAAGCCGCGCGCCGGTCGAGCGGTCGATCTTGATGAACATGCATTCCGACGGCACGCGGAAGTCGCCGCCGCCATATTTCGCCGTCGCCTTCAACATGAACTTCTGGAACACCGGGCCACACATGCCCCCGCCCGACGCCCCGCGGCCCAGGCTGCGCGGCTGGTCGTGCCCGATGTAGCAACCCGCGACGATGGACGATGTGAAGCCCACGAACCAGACATCCTTGGCATCGTTGGTGGTGCCGGTCTTGCCTGCGGTCGGGACCGGAAGGTTGACGGTCTTCGACGCGGTGCCGCGCTCGACCACGCCGCGCATCATCGATGTCAGCTGGTAGGCGGTCACCGGGTCCATGACCCGTTCGCGGTTGTTGGCGATGCGCGGCGCTTCGCCCGCAGGCAGGTTCGGATCCGAACAATTGACGCAGACCCGTTCGTTGCCGCGCTCTTTCTCGTGGTTGTAGACGGTGTTGCCAAACCGGTCCTGGACCCGGTCCACGAGCGTCGGCTCGACCCGCTCGCCGCCATTGGCGAACATGGCGTAGGCCGCGACCATCTTGAACAGCGTCGTCTCTTCGGACCCCAGGGCATTGGCCAGGACCCGCTGCATGTCCTCGTAGACGCCGAAACGCTCGGCGTAGCGGGCCACGGTATCCATTCCGATCTCCTGCGCCAGGCGCACGGTCATCAGGTTCCGCGACCGCTCGATCCCGGTGCGCAGCGGCGTCGGGCCGTAGAACTGGTTCGACGCGTTGCGCGGCCGCCAGACGCCCTGCGGCGTGTTGATCTCGATCGGCGCGTCAACCACGATCGTCGCGGGCGAATAGCCGGAATCGAGCGCCGCCGCATAGACGAAGGGCTTGAAGCTGGAGCCGGGCTGGCGCTTGGCCTGGGTGGCGCGGTTGAACACCGAATGCTGATAGGAAAACCCGCCCTGCATGGCCAGAACGCGGCCCGAATTGACGTCCATCGCCATGAAGCCGCCCTCGACCTCGGGCACCTGGCGCAGGGTCCACCGGATGAAACTGCCATCGCTGTCGGCGATCATCCGGCGCACATGCACGACATCGCCACGGCTGAAGGTGTTCACGAAGTTGCCGCGCATCCACTTGATGTCCTCGCGCGGCACGGTGCCTTCGCCCTGCCCCTCGATGCCAAGGCTCAGGGTGTTCTCGGCCACACCGAGCACCACCGCCGGATACCATTGGCTTTCCAGGTCGATGTCCCGGGCGATGGTCAGGTTGCGCAGCGCCTCGTCCCAGTTGCCAAGCTGATCGTCGGGGATGGTCTTGCCGGTGCCGCGCCAGACGCCGATGCCGCGATCGTAGGCCTCGAGCGCGCCGCGCAGCGCCTTGGCGGCCTCGTCCTGCATTTCGGGATCCAGCGTTGCACGCACCGAAAAGCCGCCCGAGAAAAACTCGCCCTCGCCGAAATCGCGGCTCAGCTGACGGCGGATCTCGTCGGTGAAATAGTCGCGCGGCGGCAATTGCGCCTGAAACGGCTCATAGTCGCCCGCCTGAACCGATCGCAGCGGCATCTCGCGCTCGACCTCGTAGGCGGCCTTGGTGATGACACCGTTTTCCTGCATCTCGCGCAGCACGTAGTTGCGCCGCGTCAGAAGCCTGTCGGCGTTCCGCACCGGATGGAAATCCGACGGCGCCTTGGGCATCGACGCCAGAAACGCCGCTTCGTGCGGGGCCAGTTGCGACAGGGTCTTGTTGAAATAGGTCTGCGCCGCCGCCGTGACGCCATAGGAATTCTGCCCGAGGAAGATCTCGTTGAGATACAACTCGAGGATCTTGTCCTTCGACAGCGTGCTTTCCAGACGTGTCGCGAGGATGATTTCCTTGATCTTGCGTTCGGCCCGGCGGTCGCCGCCCAGAATGAAGTTCTTCATGACCTGCTGCGTGATGGTCGACGCACCGCGCACATCCTGCCCGCGCGACCGGACCGCATCGACGATGGCAGCCGCGATGCCGCGCGGATCGTAGCCTTCATGCACATAGAAATTCTTGTCTTCCGCCGAAATGAAGGCCTCTTTCACCAGCTTCGGGATCTCCTGCGCGGGGGTGAACAGGCGGCGCTCCTCGGCGAATTCGTCGATGATCCGGCCTTCGGTCGAATAGATCCGGCTGATCGTCGGCGGGGTGTACTGCGCCAGGCTTTCGTGGCTGGGAAGATCGCGCCCGTAGATCCAGAAGATCGCCCCCAGCGAGATCGCGACCGCAGCTGCGCCCAGCGTCAGAAGCGAGAAGATCGCGCCGAAGAAAGAGAAGATCATACGGGTCATGGCACCGTGCCTTACAGGTCAGTTGCGGCCCGCATTATAGACCTTTGACGTCCGGGTCAAAACACGAAGCCTTGCAGGATCGGCGATGTTACGCCGCGTCCTATTGCCGCCTGAGCCCGGCCAGCGCCGCATCCTCGACCGCCCAGGCGGACAGCCCGTCGCGAATGCCCGCCGCCATCCCTGCCCGCCAGGCGGCATCGCGCAGGTTTTTCAGCTCGACAGGGGTCGACAGATAGCCGACCTCGAGCAGCACCGACGGGATGTCGGCGCTTTTCAGCACCGAGAAACCTGCCTGGCGCAGCGGCCGCTTGTGGATGTTGCCGGTGGCGTTTTCGATGCTGGTCACCAGCGCTTCGGCCAGCGCCGCGCTGCGCGGGCTGGTGTCGAGCCGGGCAAGGTCCATCAGCACCCCGGCCACCCGGTCGTCGGTGCGGGCCAGATCGAGACCGGCAAGGATGTCGTCGCGGTTGTGCCGCTCGGCCATGGCGGCAGAGGCCGCGTCGGAGGCATCGTCGGACAGGGTGTAGACCGTGGCACCGCGCGCGATGCCTTCGGCCAGCGCATCCGCGTGCAGCGAGATGAAGAGGTCCGCACCGGCATCATGGGCGGCGGCCACGCGCGCCTCGAGCGAGACGAAGACATCCGCGTCCCGGGTCAGCGTGACCTCGAAGCCACCGGCGCGCAGCAGCACCTCTTTCAACTCGCGCGCAAACACCAGCATCAGGTCGGCTTCGGTGGCACCGCTGTGTTCGGCGCCGGGGTCGATGCCGCCATGACCGGGATCGAGCACCACGTGCAACGGCCTGCCGTCCTGGCCGCCCCGGGGCAGCGCCCGGACCGGCGCGGGGGCCGGCAGATCCCAGCGCGGATCCCGGGGCGCGCCTGCGGCGGCGGCGAAACTGTCCGCATCGCTGGGGACCAGCGCAATGGAAAGATGTGCCGCTCCGGTGTCCTGCGCCACGCGCAGCCCCGCCGTCTCGACCCGGTAGGGGGCCGCCAGCACCGCCACCATGCGCGACCAACCCGCGCGGTAGGCGCCCATGCGCAGATCGGTCACGGCTTCGGAACGGTCGAGCGTGTCGGCCCGGGCTGCGCCCCAGTCGACCTCGCGGAAATCGACCACCAGTCGCGGCGGCCCGTCGAGCGTGAAGACGCGCCAGGGCACCCCCTGGCTCAGCGAAAGATCGATGGTGACACCGTCGCCCCAGCGCGCATCCTCGATGGCGCTGGCCGCGGGATCCAGTCGGGCAAGCCCGCCCAGCCCCTGCGCGGCCGCTGGCGTGAGACATGGTCCCGCGCACAAGGCCAGACCGAGAAATATGGCGATGATCCTGCTCATCCCGCCTCGCTTTTGTTGTTTCGGCGGAGCATAGCGGAAAGGCTGGGGGGCTGTCTGCCCCCCAGACCCCCCGAGAGGTATTTTTGGTCCGATCGTGAACGGGAGGGCTGGGCAGCAGGCGCAAGCGGCATGCGCGTCGTCGCGTGGGCGCGGTCAAGGGTCGGTGGGGACCCGGGGGCGGTGCCGCATGAAATCGGTCAGCCGGGAGAGACCTTCTTCGATATCGGCGGTGGCGCGGGCATAGGAAAAGCGCAGCGTTGCAGCCCCGCGCACCGGGTCGAAATCGAGACCCGGGGTCACCGCGACGCCGGCCTTGTCGAGGATCTCGGCGGCGAAGGCGCGGCTGTCATCGGTGATGTCCGACACATCCGCATAGACGTAGAAGGCCCCGTCGGGCGGCGCAATCCGGGTGAACCCGGCTTTCGGCAGGCCGTCCAGCATCAGCGCGCGGTTGCGGCGGTAGACCGCCATGTTCGCCGCAAGCTCGTCATCCGCGTCCATTGCCGCCAGCGCCGCCACCTGGGCCGCATGCGGGGCGCAGATAAAGAGGTTCTGGGCCAGCCGCTCGACCTGCCGCAGCTGGGCCTCGGGCACCACCATCCAGCCGACCCGCCAGCCGGTCATCGAGAAGTATTTGGAGAAGGAATTGATCACGCAGACATCGTCCGAGATCTCGAGCGCACAGACGGCCTTGGCCTCGTATTCGATACCGTGATAGATTTCGTCCGAGATGAAGGCGGCACCCCGGTCCCGGGCCGCCCCGATCAGCGCGCCAAGCGCATCGCGGCCCAGCATCGTGCCGGTGGGATTGGCGGGCGAGGCCACCAGCAGGCCCTGCCAGTCATGCGGCGCGAGGTCTTCGGGCGTGGGTTGCAGGCGGTTGGCATCGGCGCTGTCCACCTCGAGCGCATGAAGGTCGAGCGCGCGCAGGATCTGGCGGTAGGACGGGTAGCCGGGGCGCCCCAGAGCCACCGTCGCACCGGCATCGAAGAGCGCGGTGAAGGCGAGGATGAAGGCACCTGACGAGCCCGGCGTCACCACCACGCGGGCGGGGTCCAGATCGACGCCGTACCATTCGCCGTAGAGCCGCGCGATCCGTGCGCGCAGGGCGGGCAGTCCCAGCGCCACGGTATAGCCCAGGGCATCGGTCTGCATGGCGCGGGCCAGCGCATCGCGTGCGGCTTGCGGGGCCGGTGTGCCGGGTTGGCCCACCTCCATGTGGATGATGCGACGCCCCGACGCCTCTGCTGCCCGCGCCGCCTCCATCACGTCCATCACAATGAAGGGATCGACATCGCCCCGCCTTGAGTTCCGCATGACCGTCTCTCTATGGTTCGGCCCAAGACATGGCGGCAGGAAAGGCAAGCGTCAATGCGGAGCAGCCCATGGATCCGGCTTTTGGTGGCCAGCGTTTGCCTCGCCTTCGTCGCGGCCGGCCCCGCGCGTGCGATCTCGGTGCTGCGCGATGCGGATATCGAATATGCGCTGCGCGAACTGGCCAAGCCGATCTTTGCCGCGGCGGGGCTGTCGCCGTCGAACGTGCAGGTGTTGCTGGTCGACGATCCCGGCCTCAACGCCTTTGTCGCCGACAATTCCCACATCCTGATCCATTCCGGCATGATCCTGAAGCTGGACAGCGCGCGCGCGTTGCAGGCGGTGCTGGCCCATGAGGCTGCCCATATCGCCAATGGCCACATCTCGCGCCGGGTGGCGAACATGCGCAACGCGCGCACGGCGGTCGGGCTGGGGCTGATCCTGTCGGGGCTGGCCGCGACGCAGAATGCCGAGGCGGGGCTTGGTCTTGCGATCGGCACCCAATCGTCGGTGCTGCGCAACTTCCTGGCCCATACCCGGGCCGAAGAGGCCGCCGCCGATCAAAGCTCGGTGCGCTATCTGGTGCGCGCCGGGATCGACCCCGGCGGTGCGGTCGAGGTGATGGAGATCTTTCGCGGCCAGGAGGCCCTGTCGGTCGCGCGGCAGGATCCCTACATGCTGACCCATCCGCTGAGCCGCGACCGGCTGCGGGCACTGCAGGGATTTGCCAATGCCTATGGCAAGGACATCCCGCGCGACCCCGGGGCCGAGTACTGGTTCCAGCGGGCCAAGGGCAAGCTGTCGGCGTTTCAGCGCAACCCGGCCTGGACGCTGCGCCGGGCGGGCGACAGCGGTGCCCAGGACATCCGGCTGATGCGCGAGGCGGTGGCGCATCACAAGCGCGCCGACCTGTCAAAGGCGCTGGCGGCGATCGACGGCGCGCTGCGGCTGCGTCCCAACGATCCGTTCCTGCTCGACCTCAAGGGGCAGATCCTGCTGGAAAGCCGCCAGGCCAAGGCCGCGGTCGCCACCTACCAGCAGGCGGTCAGGTTCGCCGGAGGGAACGCGCTGATACAGGGCGGGCTTGGCCGGGCATTGCTGGCGGCGGGCCAACCCAAGGCGGCACTGCAGGCGCTTGACCGGGCGCGGTCGCGGGACGGGCAGGATCCACGCGTGCTGCGCGATCTCGCGGTGGCCTATGCCCAGACCGGTCAGACAGGGCTTGCCTCTGTCGCCACTGCCGAGCGATACGCGCTGCAAGGCCGACTCAAGGATGCCGCCCTTCATGCCGAACGCGCCATGGCGCTGTTGCCGCGCGGCTCTGCCGCATGGCGCCGGGCCGAAGACGTGGCCATCACCGCCCGCGCCGCCCAGAGGCGCTGACCCGACACACAACCGTTTTGATCCTGCAGGGAGTTTACATGTTCAAATCCGCAATCACCGCGCTGGCCCTCGTGACGGCCTCGGGCAGCCATGCCCAGGGCTTCGATGTCACCGACATGTCCGACGCCGAGCGCGACGCCTTCCGGACCGAGATCCGGTCCTACCTGATGGAGAACCCCGGGGTCATCATCGAGGCGGTCAACGCGCTTGAGGATCGTCAGGCCGCCGAGGCGGAGCAGGCCGCGCAGGCCGCCGTGACGGCGAATGCCGCAGCGCTGAGCGATGACGGCCTGTCCTGGGTCGGGGGCAATCCCGATGGCGACGTGACCGTGGTCGAGTTCATGGACTACCGCTGCGGATACTGCCGCCGCGCCAAGCCCGAGGTCGAGGAACTGATTGCGAGCGACGGAAATATCCGCTTCGTGGTCAAGGAGTTGCCGATCCTGGGCGAGGCGTCGTTGACGATGTCGCGCTTTGCCATCGCGACCCAGCGGGTGGCGGGCGACGATGCCTACAAGCAGGTTCACGACGTCCTGATGTCGATCAATGGCGAGCCGACAGAGCCGGTGCTGCGCGAGGTGGCGGACGATTTGCAACTGGATGCGGATGCGATCCTCGCCGCGATGGGGTCGGACAGCGTCACCCGTCAAATCGCCGAGACCCGGGCGCTGGCCGAGCAGCTACAAATCCAGGGCACCCCGTCCTTCGTGATGGGCGATGCGCTGGTGCGGGGCTACGTCACCCTCGACGAGATGCGCGATATCGTCGCGGCAGAGCGCGCCGACGGCTGATGCGTCGATCCCTGACATCTGCGGCGGCGGTCCTTTGGGCCGCCGCGCCTGCTTTGGCGGGTCCGTTGTTCCAGACCGATGCCGAGCGTGCGGCCTTTGCCGCCGAGCTGCGTGCGGCCCTTCTGGCGGACCCCGAAATCGTCGATCGCGCCCTCAACCCGCCCGCGCCATCCGCCGCCGACCTCTACCTTGACGCGCGCAATGCCGACCTGGCCCTGATCGCCGCCGACACCGACCTGCTGTTCGGTGCGGGCCCGACGCTTGGACCTGCGGGCGCGCCGGTGGCTCTGGCGTTTCTGACCGATCCGGACTGCGCCGCCTGCATCGCGGCGCAGGCCGAGCTTGAGGCGCTGCTGACCGACCGGGGCGCGCGGGCGCGGATCATCGACGCCACGACCGCGCCGGGCCGCGCGTTGATGGACCGCTTGACGCTCGATGCGCTGCCGTCCTACGTGCTGCCAGAGATGATGGTGCGTGGCGCGATGCCGTCCTTCGTGCTCGGGCGCTATCTCGACCAGTAGTCCGGGCCGCGCGCGTCCGGCTGTCTTCGCCATGCTTCCCGCCCCTTTCCTGTCGCCCCGGAGCCGCCATGCATCTGAAGATCGACGTCACACTCGACTACGCGCTCGATGCGCCGACCGATTGCCTTGTCCAGATCAATGCCGCCGCCCTGCCCGATCAGCGTGTGCGCCACGAGCGGCTCAATGCCCATGGCGCCGAGACCTGGGTCACCCCCGCCGAGGACGAGATCGGGCTCAGGCTCTGGTTTCACGAGGCCGAGGCGCTGACGCTGGACTACACCACCGAGGTGCGGATCGAGCGGGATGTGCACGACATTGCGAAGCTGCACGCCGACAGCCCCGCCGATCTGCCGCGCGATGTGGTGAAATACCTTCTGCCGTCGCGGTTCTGTCCGTCCGACAAGTTCATGACCTATCTTTCGACCGCCTTTCCGGGGTTGGCCGGTGGCGCGCTGGCGGTCGAGCTGGAAGACTTCGTGCGGCGCAACTTCTCGTATGTTCCGGGCGCGTCCGGGCCAGAGACCTCGGCGCTCGAAACCTTCGTGACGCGGCAGGGCGTCTGCCGGGACTTCGCGCATATGCTGGTGACGCTGGCGCGCGCGGGCACGATCCCCGCCCGGGTGGCAAGCGCCTATGGCGTCGGCGTGACGCCGCAGGATTTTCACCTCGTCGCCGAGCTGTGGCTTGACGGGCGGTGGCATATCATGGACCCGACCGGCATGGCCGAACCGGGCGGGATCGCACGCATCTGCGTCGGACGCGACGCTACGGATGTGGCGTTCCTGACCAGCTACGGACGCGCGACCCTGCTGCGCCAGAGCGTCGAGGTCACCACGCTGTAGGTGCGTCGGTCCCGCCCGGCCGTCGCTGCGGCCCCGGCAGCGCGCCACGGCCAAGCGCGGCACCCCGCGCCCTAAACCCCGGTTATAGACGCCTGAACTTCCGGTCGAGACGCGCCCGCTACAACCGCGGGCCAATGGTCGGTCGGGCGGTCCGATGGCTATCTGATCCCGGCAACCGCACAGGATGCGGGACGCTGAAACGGATAACCCAAAGGACTGACCGATGCTCAAGACCACCCTCCTCTCCGCCCTTTTCGCAGGCTCCCTCGCCCTGTCCGCCCAGGCCGGCGACACCGTCGCTCTGACGGACGAAAGCACCGCCCGGATCCGCACCATGCTGACCGAACAGGGCTTCGAGGTCGCCAAGATCAAGATCGAAGATGGGCTCTACGAGGCCTATGCCAGAAAGGACGGCCAGAAATACGAGGTGTTCCTCAACGCCCAGCTCGACATCGTGCGCACCGAGGCGGACGACTGACGCGACCGCGCAGGTGCGGGCGGACCACGGGCCGCCCCGCCGCGCGCGCCCCCCTTCTCTTATGGCGGAGATCGAACCATGAAACGTGTGCACGTCTGGGACCCGCTGGTCCGCATCTTCCACTGGTCGCTGGTGCTGGCCTTCGGGGCCAACGCGCTGGTGATCGACGACGACAGCGGCCTGCATGAATGGGTCGGCTACGGGATCGCCGCGCTGATCCTCCTCCGCATCCTGTGGGGCTTTGTCGGACGGGGCTATGCCCGGTTCGCAAGCTTCCCGCCCGATGTCGCGGCGGCGCGCAATCAGGTCACCGACATCGCCACGGGCCGCAAGACCATCCATCTCGGCCATACCCCGCTCGGGGCGCTGATGATCTACAACCTGCTGCTGGCGCTTCTGGTCATCGGGCTGTCGGGGTATCTGATGACAACCGACGTGTTCTGGGGGCTGGAATGGCCCGAGGACCTGCACGAAGCGGCTGTGACATGGACCGAGATATCGGTTGTGGCCCATGTACTTGCGGTCCTTTATGAAAGCAGACGCACGGGCGTCAATCTGCCACGGGCGATGGTGCGGGGTTACAAGGAAATTCCTTCCGGCTAGTATGCGTCGCGATGACGATACCGCTGGATACGACCACGAAGTTTCCCGCGGGGCTTGCGCTCTTGATGGTGGTGCAAGCCCTGTGCGTGGTGTTTTTCACGGGCGACGTGATCGCGGATTTCTACCTGGTTGGCGCCGCCGACAGCGCGCCCATCCACCGCAATATCGAACTGGTCGCCACGCTGAGCCTGTTGGCCGCCATCGCCCTCGAAGCGCGCGTCCTCAGGGACCTGCTGCGGCGCAAGGCGCATCTTGAACGCAGCCTGTCCATCGCCAACACCGCAGTATACGAGGTGATCGAGGCCCATTTCGCCAACTGGAAGCTGTCGCCATCCGAAACCGACGTGGCGACCTTTCTGGTCAAGGGGCTCGATATCGCCGAGATTGCCCGGATGCGCAACTGCGCCGAAGGCACGGTCAAGGCGCATCTCAACGCCATCTACCGCAAGTCCGGCACCCGCAACCGGGGCGAATTGCTCAGCGTGTTGATCGACAGCCTGCTGACCGGAACGGAGCGGATCTGACATTGCCGTGGGCAACGACGCTTGCGTCTTACTCTGCCGCCTCGGTTGCCTCGGTTGCCTCGGTGGCCTCACGGGCCGCGTCCGCGTCGATCTCTGCCGCGCGCTTTTCGACCGCTTCGACGATATGCTCGACCATCTGGTCGTTCGACATCTTGTGGCTGGCCTTGCCCGCCAGATAGACCATGCCGGACCCGGCACCACCGCCGGTAAAGCCCACATCGGTCATCAGCGCCTCGCCCGGGCCGTTGACCACGCAGCCGATGATCGACAGCGACATCGGCGTCTTGATATGGGCGAGCCGGTCTTCCAGCGTCTCGACGGTCTTGATCACGTCAAAGCCCTGCCGCGCACATGACGGGCACGAAATGATATTCACACCGCGGTGGCGCAGGCCCAGCGATTTCAGGATCTCGTAGCCGACCTTCACCTCTTCGACCGGATCGGCCGAAAGCGAGACGCGGATCGTGTCGCCGATGCCCATCCAGAGAAGGTTGCCGAGACCGATCGCGGATTTGATCGTTCCCGAGGTCAGGCCCCCCGCCTCGGTGATGCCAAGATGGATGGGCGCATCGGTGGCTTCTGCCAGTTGCTGATAGGCGGCGACGGCCATGAACACGTCCGACGCCTTGCAGCTGATCTTGAACTCGTGAAAATCGTTGTCCTGCAAGATGCGGATATGTTCGAGCCCGGATTCGACCATCGCGTCGGGGCACGGCTCTCCGTACTTGTCGAGCAGGTGCTTCTCGAGCGACCCGGCATTCACGCCGATCCGCATCGAGCAGCCATGATCCCGGGCCGCCCGGATAACCTCGCGGACGCGATCGGGCGCACCGATATTGCCCGGGTTGATCCGCAGGCAGGCGGCCCCGGCCTCGGCGGCCTCGATGCCGCGTTTGTAGTGAAAATGGATATCGGCCACGATGGGCACCGGGCTTTCGCGCACGATTTCCTTCAGCGCCCTGGCCGAGTCCTGGTCGGGCACGGAGACGCGCACGATATCGGCCCCCGCATCGACCGACGCCTGGATCTGCGCCACGGTCGCGGCCACATCGGTGGTGGCGGTATTGGTCATGGTCTGCACGGTGATCGGCGCATCGCCCCCCACGGGAACGGAACCCACCATGATCTGCCGCGACTTGCGACGATAGATATTGCGCCAGGGGCGGACGTGATTGAGGCTCATCGAGCGTCCTTTCGTCATGGTGCCAGAGGACGTGCCACGGGACATGCAGCACAGGTCCCGCCCTAGCTATTCACCGGACCGGGCGCTTGCAAGCGGTGCACTGGCGAAAGGATCAGTCGGCGGCGGGCAGGTCCGATGCCACGTTCAGCTCGGCCACCACGCGGGCCAGATCGGCATCCTGCTCCAATTCGGCGACGCTGTAGGTTTCGGTCAGGCTGGCAACGGCCAGCGGCAGGTTGGACGTGACCGACCCGCGCGGACCGACGGGCCCGAAGGTCTGTCCGTTGATGGCGAAATAGACGGCACCCGATTCGCCGATGCGAAGGGTCGGCGGCTCTTCGGTGCGGGGCACGTCGTAGGTGTCGCCCGCGTTCATGATCGCCTCGTAGATAACCGATCCGTCGGCGGCGCGCACCCGAACCCATGCCGGACGCACGGCGATCATGGTCACGCCCGGACCGGCGGCTTCAAGCACCTGCGGGCCAAGGGGCGGCGACTGGTCCAATGCCTCTGCCAGCGCGGTCTCGACACCGGCGGCGGCGGAGTTGCCAGCCACTGTCAGGCCGTCGAAATCGCGCGGTGCCTCGGTGCCCGGACGGGCGGGCAGACGGCGCGACCCGGCGTCGGCGAAGGCACCGACGCTGGCGGGATCAAGGGTCGAGATCGGGGCATCGCGGGCAATCAGCACCGGAACGTCAAGCGCTTCGGGACGATAGAGCCGATCCAGCGCATCCGAGCTTGGCGGCGTGAAGACCCCGGCACCGCCCTCTGGCGTGTCGGTTTGTGCTGTGGCCACATCCACCGGGTCGAGATCGGACAGCACGACGGGCGTCTGATCGACCGGCGACAGGCGCACGCGCTGCACTTCCTGCAACACCGAATAGCCGCCATAGCCGATCCCGGCCACCAGCAGCAGCAATACAAGCGTGGAGCCGATGGCCCCGGGTTCGACCCGGCTGAAAAACCCGTCGCCCGGAGGCGCGAAGGAAATCCGCGGTTCGGAAAAGGGATCGCGCGCGGCAGGCTCGGGCAGCCGGTCCTTGCGCTTGACGATCGACGCGGCCTCGGACATGCCATGCGCCGTCTCGAAACCGCTTTCGGCGCAGAACTGCGCGAAGGCCTCGTCGGGATCGAGATTCAGGTAGCGCGAATAGGACCGAACGTAACCGGCAATGAAGCCCGGCGTGTCGAAGGCGGTCGGATCGCAGTTTTCGATGGCGGCGATGTAGTTTGCCTTGATGCGGATCTCACGCTCCACGTCGAGCAGGGATTTGCCCATCGTGGCACGTTCGCCGCGCATGACATCACCAAGACGCACCTCAAACGCGTCGTAGCCCTGCGGCACGACGACAACGTCTTGTTCCTGCTTTCGGGATTTCCGCCCGATCATCGCGTCTGCCCTACCGTTCCCATAGCACGCGCCCCAATCTGCCCCGGCGCGACACGATTACGATTCGTGCCGCTTGCTTGATTGCGGAGAAGATAGCACATCACAATGGATTTCTAACGTGTTTAGCGACTACGCACTTAATTCGGCGCGATTCAGCGCACAATGCGCCCAAAGATCGTCCATCGCGTGGATCAGCTTGTCCATTTCGTCCGGGCCATGCACCGGCGACGGCGTGAAGCGCAGCCGTTCGGTGCCGCGCGGCACCGTCGGGTAGTTGATTGGCTGGACATAGATGCCATAGCCTTCCAGCAACATGTCCGACAGTTTCTTGGTGTGCACCGGGTCGCCGACGATGACCGGAACGATGTGGCTGCCATGGTCGATGATCGGCAGGCCCATGCCCTTGAGCCGCAGCTTGAGGATTCGCGCCTGCGTCTGGTGCTGGTCGCGGCGGTCCTGGTCGCGCTTGAGATGCGCCACCGATGCGGCGGCCCCAGCGGCAATGGCCGGCGGCAGCGACGTGGTGAAGATGAAACCCGGCGCGTAGGACCGGATGGCATCGCACATCTTCGCGGATGCCGCGATATAGCCGCCCATCACGCCGTAAGCCTTGGCCAGCGTGCCGTTGATGATATCGAGCCGGTGCATCAGGCGGTCGCGTTCGGCCACCCCTGCCCCGCGCGGGCCATACATGCCCACCGCGTGCACCTCGTCGATATAGGTCAGCGCGTTGAATTCGTCCGCCAGATCGCAGATCGCCTCGATCGGGCCGAAATCGCCATCCATCGAGTAGATCGATTCGAAGGCGATCAGCTTCGGCGCGGCCGGATCGTCGGCGGCCAGAAGTTCGCGCAGGTGTTCCACGTCGTTGTGCCGGAAGATCCGCTTGGCCCCGCCATTGCGGCGCACGCCCTCGATCATCGAGGCGTGGTTGAGCGCATCGGAATAGATGATCAGCCCCGGAAACAGCTTTGGCAGCGTCGAAAGCGTGGCGTCGTTGGCGATATAGGCAGAGGTAAAGAGCAGCGCGGCTTCCTTGCCGTGCAGATCCGCCAGCTCGGCCTCGAGCCGCTTGTGATAGACCGTCGTGCCCGAGATGTTGCGCGTCCCGCCCGACCCCGCGCCGGTGGCGTCGATGGCCTCGTGCATGGCGGCCAGAACCGCGGGGTGCTGGCCCATGCCCAGGTAATCGTTGCCGCACCAGACGGTGATCGGTTGTTCGGTGCCGTCAGGCCGGGTCCAGGTCGCGTGGGGGAACTGGCCCTGCCGACGCTCGATGTCGATGAAGGTGCGATAGCGGCCCTCTTCGTGAAGCCGGTCGATCGCCTTGGTCAATTGCGCCGCATAATCCACGGTGTGTGCCTCCATCATCGGGTCGGACCGCACAAGATCCAATATTCAAGTTCTGGAATGCTTAAAGACTAGTGGCCTTCCTGGCAACTGCCTATGCCAGTTGACGGCATTACATCCTTGATTTCGATCAATCGATCGCGGCGCATCCCCCCCGTGACCGACCATGACAATGACCCGGATACCCGTTCGGCGGGCTGATCCCGCGTGCCCGGCATGGGTCTTGTCGCTTCAACTACCGATTTTGCAGCGCCGCGCCAAGTACAACAATGCCGCAGGCCGCCAAACGGGACCAATTGTCGATGCCGCGACCGGTGGCGTGGTCCCGCCGGTCAGGCTGGACACGCCGGATCGCGGTGATACCGTCGCGGGCAAACCGCACCCATTGATGAAGGCCGCATCATGTCCCTCGACGCCGTTCTGTCCCGCATCGACACCGACCTCGACGCCGCACTCGAGCGGCTGTTCCAGCTGTTGCGGGTGCCCTCGATCTCGACCGATCCCGCCTACAGGGACGACTGCGACAGGGCCGCGGACTGGCTGGTCGCGGATTTGCAATCCATGGGCATCGCCGCCGCGAAACGCCCCACCCCCGGGCATCCGATGGTGGTGGCGCATGTGGACGGACCCGGCCCGCACCTTCTGTTCTACGGCCACTACGATGTGCAGCCGGTCGATCCGCTGAAGCTTTGGCACCGCGACCCGTTCGATCCGGCCATCGAAGAGACGCCGTCGGGCCGCGTGATCCGCGCGCGCGGCGCGTCGGACGACAAGGGCCAGCTGATGACCTTTGTCGAGGCCTGCCGCGCCTATATCGCCGAAAACGGCGCCCTGCCCTGCAAGATCACCTTTTTCTTGGAGGGCGAGGAAGAGTCGGGGTCGCCGTCACTGGTGCCATTCATGAAGGACCATGCGGACGAGCTGCGCGCCGATATCGCGCTGATCTGCGATACCTCGATGGCGGCCCCGGGCCAGCCCTCGATCGCGACGCAATTGCGCGGCATGGTCAAGGACGAGTTCACCCTGCAGGGGCCCGCCATGGACCTGCATTCGGGGCTTTACGGCGGCCCGGCCCTGAACCCTCTGCGCGAGATATCGAAAATCATCGCGACGCTGCATGACGACGCGGGCCGCGTTGCGGTCGAGGGTTTCTACGATGGCGTGCCGGAACTGTCCGACGACATCCGCCGCCAATGGGCCGATGCGGGCTTCGACGAGGCGACGTTCCTGGGCCGGATCGGCATGAGCCGCGCCCATGGCGAGACCGCGTTCACCGCGATGGAGCAGGTCTGGGCCCGCCCGACGCTCGAGATCAATGGCCTCTGGGGGGGCTATACCGGTGCAGGCACCAAGACGGTGATCCCCGCCGAAGCGCATTGCAAGATCACCTGCCGCCTCGTTGGCGAACAGGACCCCGCGCATGTCCGCGACCGCCTGCGCGCCCACATAGAGGCGCATCTGCCGACCGATGCCAAGCTGGTCTGGCACGGCGGCCTCGAGGGCGCGCCCGCCTCGGTCATGGACACGTCGCGGCCCGAGTTCGAGATCGCGCGCACCGCCCTGTCCGAGGAATGGGACCGCGAAGCGGTGTTTGCGGGCATGGGCGGCTCGATCCCGATCGCCGGGTACTTCAAGACCATCCTGGGGATGGAATCGATGCTGATCGGCTTTGCCAATGACGACGACGCGATCCATTCCCCGAACGAGAAGTACAACGTCGAAAGCTTCCACAAGGGGATCCGAAGCTGGGCACGCATCCTCGATGCGATGAAGTCTAACTGACGCGGCAGGGACCGGATGCTGGTGCCCGGTCGGTCCGTTCCCAAAATCCGGAAGTCCTGTTCCGGATTAACCATTCCGTAAGGTAACGGTGCAACAACGTGTCCGTATTCCCAGATGCGCCGTGATCGCTTCACGATCTGAACACATTTCTCGCGCTCAGTGGTCACATGAGCAGACAATTCAAAAAAATGGGACAGGATGAATTCCGGGCACGGGTCGGTCGCATCGACGGACATTTCGCCCGCACCGGTCGCAGCAAGTCCAACATCCGCAACCGCAACGAGCACCCGGTATTCTGGGCGATCATCGGTCTGGTCTGGTTCCTGTTCGTGATCTCTGTCGCCCGTAACCACGACTACCTGAGCGACAGCCTGATGCAGGGCACGCTGTCCGCGGAGCATCGCGATTACCTGCTATACGGGCTGACCGCGCTGATCATGGTGTCCACCGTCGCGCTGGGGTTTCATCTGATCCGGTGCCTGTTCAAGGCCCGTGGCGACCGCGGCGCGTCCGGCAGCATCGTGATCGGCGCGCTCGCCGCGATGATGCTTACCCAGATGCCGGATGGCCTGATCCAGGACAGCTTCTCGGCGCTGACCGGAACCAGCGAATTGCTGGCCTCTGCGTCCGACACGGCACAGGGTGCCATTGGCATCAACATCGACAAGATCCGCTACGTCCGCAGCCCGATCAAGTGACCGGTCAACTGACTGATCGGGACGTTTGACGCGCCCCTTGCCTGCGCTAGCCTGCGCCGGAAGGAGACGCCCATGCCCGAAATTGCACATATCCACGGACATCGCATCGCCTATGAGCGCGCGGGCTCGGGCCCGCCGATGCTGTTGCTGCACGGTTTCCCGCAGATGCGCGCCATGTGGCGCCCCCTGATGCGCGGTCTCGCGCCGCATTTCACCGTGATCGCCGCCGACCTGCGCGGCTATGGCGACAGCTGGACGCCCGACCGCATGGAGGACATGTCGTTCCGCGCCATGGGCGCGGACATGCTGGGGCTGATGCACGGGCTGGGGTTTTCCCGCTTTCATCTGGCCGGACATGACCGTGGCGGGCGCGTCGCGCACCGCATGGCGCTGGATGCACCCGAACATTTGGCCAGCCTCACGGTGATGGATATCGTGCCGACCGAGCATCTTCTGTCAACGCTGACGCACCAGGTGGCGCGCGCCTATTACCACTGGTTCTTCCTGGCGCAGCCCGCACCGTTTCCGGAAACCATGATCGGCCACGATCCCGACACCTATTTCGAGCGGTGCCTGCTGGGATTCGGCAAGGCCGCACTGCCCGACTTCGATGCCGACCTGCTGGCGGAATATCGCGCTGCATGGCGGCGGCCCGAAACCATCCGCGCCATGTGCGACGATTACCGCGCGGCGATCGACGTCGATATCGTCCATGACGCCCAAGACCTGAACCGGCAGGTAAAGTGCCCGTCGCTGGTGCTCTACGGTGCAGATGGCGCGATGGCGAAAGCGATGAACGTTCCCGCGACCTGGGAGCCGCGCCTTGCGGATATGCAAAGCCAGGCGATCCCGGGCGGACATTTCTTCCCCGATCAATCCCCCGAAGAGACCGTGGCGGCGCTGTTGGCGTTCCTGCAGGGCCGGAGAACGGTTTTAGCGCCGTGATCCGAGGTCCCGGCGCGGGGCCGGGACAGGGCGGCGCGCCGGGACCGGCGGGACCATGGCAACGGACCCGATCCGCGGCCTCGGATCACCGCGCGGTCAGACGATGCCGTCGAAGCGCGCGGGCAATTGGTATTGCAGGCCGTATTCGGGCCGGTCGAACTGCCAGAACCCGGTCTGGCCGCGTGGCTGCCAGCTTGACTGCATCTCGGCGCGCAGCCAGCCCAGATCGAACCCGTCGCGTTCGTCCAACGTCTCGAACGCCTCGAATACCGCGCGATCCTCGCCGCGCGCGTCAGCGAACCAGTGCCGCCCGATCGAGGTCTCCTTCACATCGACCCCGATCGCCTCGATCACCGCGTTGCGGCGGTTCATCGCCTCCACGTACTGGCCGAAATCGCAGAACTTCAGATGCAGCAGATAGAGCCCCTCGGGGGTATTCAGCTTTTCGGCCTTGGCGAAGTGCCCGCCCCGCGACAGCTGCGCGGGCTTGCCAAGGATGCAGGGCTTGGAATGGTGCGGCAGCAGTTTCACATGCCGACGCGGGCCGATCACGTGGTCCCCGATCTCATCGCTCTCGCGATCGATCCGGTGCGTCACATCCAGCCCAACGGGCGTGTAGACGCGGGGCCGCCGCTTGGCCTCGAGCCAGCTCAGCAGGTCATGGCCGGTCTCGGGGTCGATCACCACGACCTCGTCCACATCGCCGACGACCACATGCGTGTAATAGCCCAGAAGCCCCGTCACCATGCTGTTCAGCAGCCGCCAGCGCTTGCGCTCGAATTGCGGATGCGGATCGCCGGGCAAGCCGATGACATTGCAGCCTGCCGCCATGTCCGCGACCATCTCGCCGCGCCCGTGATTGATGACATAGCAGTTTTCGCGCCCGAACAGCCCGCCGTAATAGCGCAGCCACTTGTCGAGGAAGAAGGCGTCGTCTCTGACCATGGTCAGCGCGGCGGCGGTGGTCTGCATGTCTGCTCTCGGGCCTCTGATCGGTCTCTTGCGCGCCACCTTAGCGGCGCAGGCGCGCGGCGTCAGCCCTGCCCGCGCGGATCGAGCAGACGGCGCAGCAGGCCGGTCTCACTGACCTGTCCGACCAGTTGGCCCTTGTCCTCGACGCCCACCGGTGCCGAGGCGTCGGCGCACCGCCGCATGACCTCTTCGACGCGCATGTCGGCGGGCACCTGCGTCTCGGGCGCGCCGTCGACGGGTTCCATCACGTCGCGGGCGGTCAGCACGCCCAACGGGTTCATGTGGGCGACGAACTCGGCGACGTAATCATTGGCCGGATTGGAGTAAATGTCCTGCGGCTTGCCGCATTGCACGATCCGGCCGCCTTCCATGATGGCAATGCGGTTGCCGATCTTGAACGCCTCGTCGAGGTCGTGGCTGACGAAAATGATCGTGCGCTTGAGCTTGCGCTGCAGATCCAGCAGGTCGTCCTGCAACTTGTTGCGAATAAGCGGATCGAGCGCCGAAAACGGCTCGTCCATCAGCAGGATCGGCGCATCGGTGGCAAAGGCCCGCGCCAGGCCGACGCGCTGCTGCATGCCGCCGGACAGATCGCCCACCTTGCGGTCACCCCAGCCGTCAAGCCCCACAAGCCCAAGCTGCGCGTCCGCCTTGGCCAGCCGCTCGGCCTTCGACAGCCCCCCGAATTCGAGCCCGAGGGCCACGTTGTCGCGCACGCTGCGCCACGGCAACAGGCCGAATTGCTGGAAAACCATCGCCACATGACCCAGCCGGATGCGGCGCAATTCGGCGGCGTTGGCATCGGTGACGTTGACCATGGTGCCGCCGTCATTGACCGACACCGTCCCGCGCACCACCGGGTTGAGCCCGTTGATCGCCCGCAAGAGCGTCGATTTGCCCGACCCCGACAACCCCATCAGCACGAGGATCTCGCCCTCTTCCACATCGATCGAGCAGTTGTGGACACCCAGCACCTGGGCGGTCCGTTGCTGGATATCGGGCCGCGACATGCCTTGGTCCATCAGCGGCAGCGCGGTTTCGGGCGCGTCGCCGAACACGATGGACACGTTGTCGATTTCCACGGCATGGGTCATTTGCGGTCTCCCATGTTGAGGATGCGGTCGAGCATGATGGCGACGACGACGATCACGAAACCCGATTCGAAGCCCAGCGACGTGTTCACCTGATTGAGTGCGCGCACCACCGGCACGCCCAGCCCGTCCGCGCCCACCAGCGCCGCGATCACCACCATCGACAGCGACAGCATGATGGTCTGGTTCAGCCCCGCCATGATCTGCGGAAAGGCCGAGGGCATCTCGACCTTCCAGAGAAGCTGGCTCGGGGTGGCGCCGAAGGCGGTCGCCGCCTCTTTCAGCGCGACAGGTGTCGAGGAGATGCCGAGATAGGTCAGCCGGATCGGCGCGGGCACCACGAAGATCACCGTCGCGATCAGGCCGGGCACCATGCCGATACCGAAAAAGACAATCGCCGGGATCAGGTAGACAAAGGTCGGCAGCGTCTGCATCAGATCGAGGATCGGGCGCAGCCAGACGTAAAGCTTCGGACGATGCGCCGCGGCGATGCCGATGGGTACGCCGACCCCCATGCAGACCACGCAGGCCGACAGGATCAGGGTCAGGCTTTCCAGCGTCTCGCCCCAGTAATCCTGGTTCAGCACGAACAGGAATCCCAGCGCCACGAAGACGCAGGTCTTCCAGTTGCGCTGCAAGGCCCAGGTGATCGCCACGAAGGCCGCGATGATGAAAAACGGATGCGGCGTCTCGAGAACCCAGAGGATGCCGTCGATCAACCCCTCCATCACCAGCGACATCCCGTCGAGCAGGAAGCCCAGGTTCTCGCGGATCCAGTCGAAGATCGCCTCGGCCGTGTCGCCGACCGGGATCTTGTATTCGGTAAGCCAGTCAAGCATCGTCACGGTCCCTCACGCGGCCTCCTTGACCGGCGTGCCGCCGGAGGAGATGTATGTTGATTGACGGGTCAATTAACCACAGCGTAGCCTCACGGCGCAAGCCCAGTCTTGCAGCGGTCCGGACTTGACCGGGCCAGACCAGAACCGGTATCGGCCCATGATGACCAAGGAAACCCAGCGACGTCACGAACTGATTGACGCCACCTTGCGGGAAATCGGCGCCAAGGGCACGCTGAATGTCACGGTCAGCCAGATCGCCAAGCGTGCGGGCGTCTCCTCAGGGCTGGCGTTTCACTATTTCGGCGACAAGGAGCGGCTGTTTCTGGCCGCGATGCGCACCATTCTGCGCGAATTCCGGGTTGCGATCTGCGCGGCCCTGAAAGAGTGCGAAACGCCCCGAGAACGGCTCGAGGCAATCCTGCGGCAATGCTTCGACGCGATGCATTTCGAAGATGGTGCGGTTGCCGCCTGGCTCAATTTCTATGTGCTGGCGCAGACCTCGGACGAGGCGCAGCGGCTGTTGCGACTGTATCATCGCCGGTTCCATTCGAACCTGGTGCATGCCCTGCGCCCCGAGATCGGCGCGAGGGCGGATGCGGCGGCGGAACGGATCGCGGGACTGGTCGACGGGCTTTACCTGCGCTTCGCGCTCGACCGCACGACGGTCGACCCGGGGCCCGCGGTGGCGCAGGTGCTGGCAGCGCTGGAGGCGGAGCTGCGGGGCTGAAAACCCCGGCGCGCAAAGACCGGAGCTTTCCCCGGGACCGGCCCGATTTGGCCGCATTGATCCGCCATGCTGGCGTCTGTCAGAGCGGAGCCCGTCATGCGCCATCATCCCACGACCCCGACAAGCCCGCGCAGCGACCGGCTGCAGCGTCTCTTCGCGATCCAGCGACAGGTCTGGCGCCAGACCGGCATGGCCGATTGCGACCGCGACCATCCGCTGACACCCGAAGGGCTCTACCGGCTGCGCGAGGGCGCGCGCGACAGCCTCAATCGTCCGCGGACCGGATAGCGCCGCGAAATCCCGTGGCGACCACGAACTTTTCCGACGAATCGCTGCGCGACGCCGGCGGCTTGACGTTGGCGACCTTGGTGAACCGCTTTTTCAGAAGCGCCTGAAGCGTGCCCTCGGCCCCGCCCGCAAGCACCTTGGCGACGAATGTGCCGCCCTCTTCCAACACGTCGAAGGCAAAGTCGGCGGCCGCCTCGCACAGGGTGATGATGCGCAGGTGATCGGTCTGCTTGTGCCCGGACGACGACGCCGCCATGTCCGACATCACCACATCGGCCTTGCCGTCAAGCCATTCCTTGACCTTGTCGTCGGCCCCTTCGTCAAGGAAATCGAGCAGATGGATCTCGGCGCCCGGCACCGGGTCGACCGCCTGCAGGTCGATGCCCAGCACGCGCCCCTGGGCCTTGCCCGTGCGTTCGCCCAGCGCGTTGACGCGCTTGACCGCGACCTGGCACCAGCCGCCGGGCGCACAACCCAGATCGACCACCCGGGCGCCGGGCACCAGAAAGCGATACTTGTCGTCCAGTTCGAGGATCTTGTAGGCCGCGCGCCCGCGATAGCCCTCGGCGTTGGCGCGTTTGACGTAGGGGTCATTGAGTTGGCGCTGCAACCACAGGGTCGACGACATCTTGCGGCCCCGGGCGGACTTCACCTTGACCTTCAGGTCGCGCTGGCCGCGCCCCGAGCTTTTCCGTTCACCGATCTTCTTGGTCATGGCGCGTCTGCCTTTTGTCCACAGCCCTAGTAAGGCGCGTCTTCCAGCACCCCATGCGCCGACATCTGCGCATAAAGCAACCCCTCGCGCAGGCCGCGATCGGCGACCGACAGCCGGTCCGTGGGCCAGCAGCGCAGCAGGGCCTGCAGGATCGCGGCCCCCGACATGATCAACGCCTGGCGGTCCTGCCCGATGCGCGGATCGCGGCGGCGCCCGTCGGGACCCATGGCCAGATAATTCTGGATCACCGTCTCGATCTGGTCCGAGGTCATGCGCAGCCCGTCGACCTTGGTGCGGTCATAGCGGCGCAGCCCCAGATGCGATGCGGCCACCGTGGTGACCGTGCCCGAGGTGCCGACGATCTGGAACCCCTCGCGCGCCTGTTCGTCCTTGTAGGGCGCGAACTCGGCGAGGTTTTCCTCAAAATACCAGGACATCAGCGCGTAGCGCGCGGCGTCGTCCTGCACGTCCGAGAACTGATCGCGCAGCGTCGCGACCCCCAGCGGCACCGAGATCCAGTCGACCACCTTGGCCGCGGGAAACGGGCTTTCGGGGGTGTGAAAACCCGCGTGCAGCCGCATGATCGCGCGCGGCCGGTCGCGGTGCGGCACCGAGGACAGGTCGATCCAAACGAGCTCGGTCGAGCCGCCGCCGATATCGACCACCAGAAGCTGCTCTGTCCGTGTCGACACCAGCGGCGCGCAGGAAATGACCGCCAGCCGCGCCTCTTCCTCGGTCTGGATGATCTCGAGGGTGAGCCCGGTCTCGCGCTTGACGCGGCGCATGAATTCGCGCGAATTGGCGGCCCGGCGGCAGGCTTCGGTGGCCACCAGCCGCATGTTCTTGACCTTGTGGCGCTTGATCTTCTGCTCGCAGACGCGCAGCGCCGCGATCGTGCGCCCCATGGACCCACGCGACAGCCGACCCGTCCGCTCGAGCCCGTGGCCAAGCTGTACGGACTTCGAGAAGCTGTCGACCACATGGAACTGACTGCCCTTCGGCTGGGCAATCAACATGCGACAACTGTTCGTACCCAGATCCAACGCGGCATACAGCTCTGCGGGATCCGGGGTTGCGGGCGCGAGGCTCTCAACCGGTTTCGGGAAAGCGCCCGCACCACCGGGACGCTCAGGCGCCATGATCTTGCGCCTTTTTTTGATTTCTACTTGAAACAGAGGATATGCATTCCTGCGCCCGCGGGCAATACGCATGTCACGCTGCAGTCGCATCCTTGATGAAAATCCGGTGCATCCGGCGCTTGCCCCTTGCTGCCCGTCCGGCGGGTCGCGATCATGCGTCAAAGCCAGCGAAAGCCCTTGTTCCCATGCCCGACGACGCAGTTCTAACCGGTCTCTATTTCCATCTCGGCGTGCATCGCACCGGCACATCGTCGTTCCAGGAATTTCTTGCGCTGAACCAGCCGACGCTGGAGTCCGCCGGGTTCAACCTGGCCGTGGCCAACCGCGACTCCGCCACGCTGTCGAGCCTGAAGCTGCGCCTGCCCGACCCGCGGCACTTCCGCCGGGGCGATCTGGACGAGCGCCGCGAATGGCTGCTGGAGGAGATCGAGAAACACCATATCAACGCGGCCCCCCGCACCATCCTGTCGGAAGAGAACATCCCGTCGGGCTTTCAGGGCCTGTTCACCGACCGGCCCTATGGCGCGGCATACGACCGCCTCGTCTTCATGAAAAGCGAACTGACCCGCCCGGTGCGCTGCGTGCTGCTGGTGGTGCGGTCCTATGACAGCTTTCTGACATCGGCCTACCGCAAGCGCTGCGAGTTCCGCGCGATCGACCCCTTCGCGGACTATATCCCGCACGCGATGAAGGCCCGGCGCGGCTGGTTCGACCTTGCGGGGGATATCCTGCGCGCGCTGGCCCCCGAACGCCTGATCGTGCTGCGCCAGGAAGACCGCCCCAGCCATTTCGAGATGATGCATCACCTCGTGCCCGACACCCGCGACCTGCCGCTGGCCAATATCGCGAAACAGGTCAATGTCAGCCCCACCGATGCCGCCTGCCGTGCGATGCAGGCGATCTTTGCCGACGGCGGCAAGCTGGGCATCGGCGCCACGCGGCGGCTGATCGCGGATTATGCCGACGACAAGAGCGGGCCGTCCATCGCCGAATTCCCCCGCGAAGAGGCGCAGGCCCTGAAGGCGCGCTATGCGCGCGACCTCAAACGCATCTCCAACCTGGACGGGGTCGAGATGCCGGGGTTTCAGCCCGCGACATGAGCGCGGCTCAGCATCTAGCTGAGGGGTTTTCCACTGCGCCCCGGTGGCCCTTCGCCCCCCGGTCCTCTAATGTCGCCAGCGTCGCCCGCAGATCATCGAGGGTCGATAATCGACCCCGCCGCGCGCCAGCGCCGCGCTAGATATGCCGACACGGAAGAGGAATGCGAAAAGATGCCCGACGTCACCATCGTCTATTGGCGCGATATCCCCGCTCAGGTGATCGTGGGCAAAGGCCGCCGGGCCGACAAGGTCCAGCTTGCCGAACGCTTCGAACAGGCCATTGACCGCGCGGCGATGGCGTCCGGCGCGGCCGGGACCGATGCCTACCTGGCCGAGTGGCGCAAGGCCGACCCCTATTCCGTCGATGGCAACCCCGCAGAGGTGGCACAGGCCGAGGCCCGTCGCATCGATGCGGAATTTGATCAGGCCCGGCTCAAGGTCTTGATCGACAATCATGGCCGGGCGTAGTTTTTCGCTCGGGCGCGCGACGGAGATCCTCATGGCGCTGCTTCCCTTCCGCAAGAAAACCACCGGCCACCCGGGCACCGACGCGATCGGTGGCTTCCTTCAGGGCCATTCGGTCGAGGTGATGCCCCGCACCGCCGAGAAGGTCGCGGATTTCCGCACCCTCTTCGCGCCCGGCACCCGCGTCTACATCGCCCATATCGACGGCACCCCCATCGACGACATGGTCGCCACCGCCAGGCGTCTGGCGGCGGAAGGCTTTGCCGTGATGCCGCATTTTCCGGCACGCATCATCGCCGATCAGCCGACGCTGGCCGACTGGATCGCGCGCTATCAGGGCGAGGCCGGTGTCACCCAGGGCCTGATCCTCGCCGGGGGCCTGTCCGATCCCCGCGGGGACTTCGACAGCTCGATGCAGCTGCTCGAGACCGGCCTGTTCGACAAGGCGGGATTCACGCGCCTGCACGTGGCGGGCCACCCCGAGGGCAACCGCGACATCGATACCTCGGGCGGCGAGGCATCGGTGATGCAGGCCGCGCGCTGGAAACAGGATTTCTCGCAACGCACCGATGCCCGCATGGCCATGGTCACGCAGTTTGCCTTCGAGGCACAGCCGATCATCGACTGGACGCAACGGCTGCAGGAAAACGGCGTGCACCTGCCGGTGCATGTGGGCCTTGCCGGTCCCGCCAAGCTGCAGACGCTGATCCGGTTCGCCATCACCTGCGGCGTCGGCCCGTCGCTGCGCGTGCTGCAGAAACGGGCGCGCGACGTGACCAAGCTCGTCACACCCTACACCCCTGACGATGTCGCCGCCGACCTTGCGCGGCACGTGGCCACGAATCCGGACAGCCTGATCGAGGCGGCGCATGTGTTTCCGCTGGGCGGCATCGGCGCCAGCGCCGACTGGGTCCAGGCACACGCCTCCCACGCGCCCGCGCGCGCCAGCCTGTAACGGAGAGCCCATGCACGCCGCGCTGCTTTTCGACCTCGACGGGACGTTGATCCACTCCGATCCGATCCATGTCGAGGTCTTCGGCGATCTCTACCGCGAACGCGGCAGGCCCTTTACCCGACAGGACTATTTCGACAGCATCCATGGACGCGAGAACGTCGCCATCTTCTCCGAGGCCTTCCCCGATGAGGACCCCCATGCGCTCGGCGACGAAAAGGAAGCCCGGTTCCGCGACCGGCTGTCGCGCATCGCGGCCCCGGCCATGCCCGGCGTCCACGCCCTGATGGCGCGCGCGCAGGACGCGGGCTGGGGCATCGCCATCGTGACCAACGCGCCGCGCGACAACGGCGAGGCGATGCTTGCGGCGCTGGGCCTGACGGACGTGGCGCAGGAATTGATCATCGGCGGCGAATGCGCCCGCGCCAAGCCCGACCCGCTGCCCTACCAGGAGGCCATGCGCCGCCTCGGAGTTTCCCCCGACCGCGCCATCGCCTTCGAGGACAGCCCTTCAGGGATGCGCGCCGCGCGCCGTTCGGGGGCCTTTGCCGTCGGCATCCGCTCCAGCCTCGACGATCACGCCCTGCGTCAGGCCGGCGCGAATCTGACGCTTGCAGACTTCACCGATCCCGCGCTCGAGACCGCTCTCGCACGCCTCACAGACGACACAGGAGCCACCCTTTCATGACCCGTACCATTCTCGAGTCGAAAACCAAGACCGCGATCATCGGGTTCGACCAGCCCTTCTGCGTGATCGGCGAGCGGATCAATCCGACCGGTCGCAAGAAACTCGCCGCCGAGCTTGAGGCGGGCGACTTCTCGACCGTCGAGAGGGACGCGCTGGCACAGGTGGCGGCGGGGGCCACGGTGCTCGATGTGAACGCGGGCGTGGTCTACAATTCGAACCCCAACCCGAACGAGACCGAACCGCCGCTGATGCGCAAGGTTCTGGAACTGGTGCAGGGGCTTGTCGACGTGCCGCTCTGCATCGACAGCTCGGTTCCCGGCGCGCTCGAGGCAGGGCTGGAAGTGGCCCATGGCCGCCCGCTCGTCAATTCCGTGACCGGCGAGGAAGAGCGGCTGGAACAGATCCTGCCGCTGATCAAGAAGTACAACGTGCCGGTGGTGGCGATCTCGAACGACGACACCGGCATTTCGGAAGACCCCGAAGTGCGCTTCAACGTCGCCCGGAAAATCGTCCAGCGGGCGGCGGACTACGGCATCCCCGCGCATGACATCGTGGTCGACCCGCTGGTCATGCCGGTGGGCGCGATGGCCACCGCGGGCCTGCAGGTCTTCACCCTGGTGCGGCGCCTGCGCGACGAGCTGGGCGTCAACACCACCTGCGGCGCCTCCAACATCTCCTTCGGGTTGCCCAACCGCCACGGCATCAACAACGCCTTCCTGCCCATGGCAATGGCCAGCGGCATGACCAGCGCCATCATGAACCCCATCGCGCTGCCGGTGCCCGCCGCCAAGATCGCCGAAAAACGCGGCCAGGTCGCCGCCGCCGGGATCGTGCTGCCCGACGACATGGATGACGAAGCCTTCTGCCAGATGTTCGGCCTCGGCTCGACGCAGTATCGCACGGGCCGCGAAATGGAGGCGATCCGCGCCGCCAACTACCTCACCGACAACGACCCCTCGGGCGCCGCCTGGATCCAGTTCAACCGCCCCGCCGGTGCCGCCCTCGAAGGCGGACGCGGCGGGGGACGCCGCCGCCGCCGGGCCTGAGCGCGCCGCGATCTCCGACGCCGCGCCAGCGCCACCCTGACCTCCGCGCGGCGTCCACAACTCGTGTCACACCCCGCGCCGCCCGGGTGCGACGCGCGGCACGACGCACCGCCCCTGGCTCTTTCCATTTTCGAAATTCGCCTGCCGAACCGTCCCACGGGTCCCGTCGCCCAAGGTCCGCATGCCGGCCGTCACCCGGTCCGCGCCCCCGGCCCCGCCTCACTCGGCGGCTTTCGCCTCGTCCCGGGCCTTGCGCGCCTTTTTCGCGTCACGGACCTTTTCGGCCAGGTCGCGGGCGATCGCGAACGCCCCCTGGATCTTGTCCTTGTCCTGCGCCCAATCCCGGCGGATGATGATCTTGTTGTCCTTGATCTTGGCCAGACCGTTCTGCGCGTTGAGGAAATCCATCAGCCCCTCGGGGGCCGAAAACCGGTCGTTGTGAAACTGGACCACGGCGCCTTTCGGCCCGCCATCCAGCTTGGCAATGCCCGCGCGCTTGCACATCGCCTTGATGCGCACGATCAAAAGCAGCGTGTTGACCTCTTTCGGCAGCTTGCCGAACCGGTCGATCAGTTCGGCGGCAAAGCCCTCGAGCTCGACCTTGGTGGTCAGGGACGACAGGCGGCGATAAAGGCCCAGCCGCACGTCGAGGTCGGGCACGTATTGCTCGGGGATCATCACCGTCACGCCCAGGTTGATCTGCGGCGACCATTGCGCATCGAAATCCTGCAGCCCCTCGATCTCGCCCGAGCGGATCTTGGCAATCGCCTCTTCCAGCATCGACTGGTACAACTCATAGCCCACATCGCGCATCTGGCCCGACTGCTCTTCGCCCAGAAGGTTGCCCGCGCCGCGAATGTCGAGGTCCTGGCTGGCCAGCGTGAAGCCCGCCCCCAGCGTGTCGAGCGACGACAGCACGCGCAGGCGTTTTTCGGCCGTAGCGGTCAGCTTGCCGCGCGGTTTGGTGGTCAGGTAGGCATAGGCCCGCGCCTTCGACCGCCCCACCCGGCCCCGGATCTGGTAAAGCTGCGACAGCCCGAACATGTCGGCGCGGTGCACGACCATGGTGTTGGCGGTCGGGATATCGAGACCGGACTCGACGATGGTGGTGGCCAGCAGCACGTCGTACTTGCCATCGTAGAAGGCGTTCATCTTGTCGTCGAGTTCCCCCGCGGCCAGTTGCCCGTGCGCCACCACGTGGCTCAGCTCGGGCAGTTGCTCTTTCAGGAACTCCTCAATCTCGTGCAGATCGGCGATGCGCGGGCAGACGTAGAAGCTTTGCCCGCCGCGATAGTATTCGCGCAGCAGCGCCTCGCGGATGGTGACCGGATCGAACTCGCTGACATAGGTGCGGATGGCCAGGCGGTCCACGGGGGGCGTGCCGATGATCGACAGGTCCCGCACCCCCGACAGCGACAGCTGCAGCGTGCGCGGGATCGGCGTCGCGGTCAGTGTCAACACATGCACGTCCGAGCGCAGCGCCTTCAGCCGTTCCTTGTGGGCGACCCCGAAATGCTGCTCCTCGTCGACGATGACCAGCCCGAGGTTCTGGAACTTCACCGACTTGGCCAACAGGGCATGTGTGCCCACGACGATGTCGACGGTGCCCTTGGACACCCCCTCGCGGGTGGCGTTTGCGTCCTTCTGCGACACGAAGCGCGACAGCGGCCGCACCTCGAGCGGGAAGCCCCGGAACCGTTCGGCAAAGCTCTTGAAATGCTGGCGGGCCAACAGCGTGGTGGGCGCGATCACCGCGACCTGCACGCCCGACATCGCCGCGATGAAGGCCGCGCGCAGGGCAACCTCGGTCTTGCCGAAGCCCACATCGCCGCAGATCAGCCGGTCCATCGGCTGACCGCTGGTCATGTCGGCGATCACGTCCTCGATGGCGCGGATCTGATCGTCGGTCTCCTGATAGGGGAACCGCGCGAGAAATGCCTCCCAGGCGCCCTGCGGCGGCTCCAGCACCGGTGCCTTGCGCAACGCCCGTTCGGCGGCGATGCGGATTAGCCGGTCGGCCATCTCTCGGATGCGTTCCTTGAGGCGCGCCTTCTTGGCCTGCCACGCACCGCCGCCCAGCTTGTCGAGCAGCCCCTCTTCGTGGCCGTAGCGCGACAGAAGCTCGATATTCTCGACCGGCAGATAGAGCCGTGCGCCTTCGGCGTATTCCAGCGTCAGGCATTCATGCGACGCCCCGGCGGCCTGGATCACCTCCATGCCCTGGAACCGACCGATGCCGTGATCCACATGCACGACCAGATCGCCCGGTGCCAGCGACTGCGCTTCGGTCAGGAAGTTCTCGGCCCGGCGCCTTTTGCGCGGCGCGCGGATCAGCCGGTCGCCAAGCACATCCTGTTCCGAGATGAAGGTCGCATGCCCGTCGCCGAGCGGCCCCTCGAAACCATGCTCGAGCGCCCAGACCGCGACATAGAGCCCGCGCTTTCCGATCCGCGTGCCGTTGGCGATCTCGATGACCTCGCCCAGCCCTTCGTCCTCGATCAGGCCCGTCAGGCGTTCGCGCGCGCCGTGCGAATAGGACGCGATGATCACCGGCCCGTCCTGAAGCTTTGCCTTCACATGGGCCGCCAGGCTGCCGAAAAGGCTGACGCTTTCCTGCTGCCGCTCGGGCGAAAAGTTGCGTCCGAGCCGTCCGCCCGCATCCACCGCGTTCGGCCCCGAAGCCTGCGGCAACGGCGACATCTGCACCCGGCGACGCTGGGCGACCGCCGCGGTCCAGGCGGCATCGTCAAGGTAGAGCAGCCCCGGCGGTGCGGGCTTGTAAACCGAATCGAGGTGCTTCTTCGCCGTCATCGCCAGCCGTCGCGTCTCGTACTGATCGGCGATCTGGTCCCAGCGCGCGGTCCGCGACGGCCCGGTCTGATGGTCGAGCATCAGCGGAGCGCCGGGCAGGTAATCGAACAAGGTCTCCAGCGTTTCGTGGAAGAACGGCAGCCAATGCTCGATCCCCTGGTGCTTGCGCCCGGCGCTGACCGCCTCGTAGAGCGGATCGTCGGTGCCCGCGGCCCCGAACTCGATACGGTAATTCTGCCGGAAGCGGGTGATCGCGGCCTCGTCGAGAATGACCTCGGACACCGGCGCGAGCTTGACCGTGGCAAGCTTGTCCGTGGTCCGCTGGGTCGCCGGGTCGAAGCGCCGCGCGCCGTCCAGAACATCACCGAACAGGTCAAGCCGCACCGGCCCGCCTTCGCCCGGCGGATACACGTCGATGATGCCGCCGCGAATGGCGTAGTCGCCCGGTTCCATCACCGTCGGTGCCTGTGAAAAGCCCATGCGCACCAGAAAGTCGCGCAGCGCCGCTTCGTCGATACGGCGGCCCACCTCGGCGGTGAAGGACGCCTCGCGCAGCACCTCGCGCGCGGGAATGCGCTGCATCGCGGCCCCGAGCGTGGTCAGCAGCACGAACCGCTTCGGCATGGCATGGGTCAGCCCGGCCAACGTCGCCATCCGCGCCGCCGAAATGTCGGCATTGGGCGAAACCCGGTCATAGGGCAGACAATCCCAGGCGGGAAAGGACAGCACCGGCATGTCGGGCGCAAAGAAGGCCAGCGCCTCGGCCATGCGCGCCAGCCGCTTGTCGTCGCGCGCCACGAAGATCACCGGACCTTCCGCACGCGCCACCTCGCGCAAGACCAGAGTGGCATCGAAGCCCTCGGGTGCGCCGCCCATCATCAGCTGTGTGTCATCTGCCATGCACGGGCACATGGCGCGCCGGGACGCGGGCGTCAAGTCACCCGCCGAAGGGGCCGACCGACATGTTCCGATACATGCCCCAAAGTGCCGTGATGAAGATCGACACCATTCCAATGGCCTGCACCGCCACCCGGTGCCGGGTCAGCTTGCGCCGCAGGTCAGCCCCTTCAAGCGCGTTTTCACGAATGATCCGGGATGTGCGCATGCTCAGAAGTCCCACCAGCGACATGGGCAATCCCAACAGGAACAGCGCCTGCGCCAGTTCGACGCCGAACACAAAACCCGACAGGCACAGCATCGACAGCATGAAGGCCCCCAGCCCGGTCAGCCACAAGCCCGCCTCGGCGGCGATGTAGAGGATGCGGTTGGCGTTGATGCGGACCAGATCCTCGAGGTCGATCTCGGCCTGTCCGCCGCGCTTGGCCGCCCGCGCCACCATGTCGAAGGGCACGCCCAGAACCCAATGGCTGGCCGAAGACCACATCACCGCAAGCGCAATCCAGAACCACAGGTTCGAGAACGAGCGCATGTCGATGACTTCGAAGACTCTGAGATGCCAGTCCAATACGTGCTCCGGGCCTCGGGTGTTCCGACTCTGTCTAGCGGCGCACCGGCGGCTTGCCCAGAGGGCAAAACCCCGGCGCGTCCCGCCTGTGTCGTTCCGGCGCAAGTCGGCCTCGAGGCTGGACTTGGCGCGCGTCAACGGGCATGCCTCCGGGGAACCCGACCGTCAAGACCGGAGGCCCCCATGCAGCCCGTTCAAGCCCCCTTCCCCGCCACGCGCCTGCGCCGCACGCGCAAATCGCCCGCCCTGCGCGCGCTGGTGCAGGAGACAACGCTTGCTCCGGCGGATTTCATCTGGCCGGTCTTTGTGCGCGACGGCGAGGACGTGTCCGAACCGGTCCCCTCGATGCCCGGGGTCAACCGGCTGTCGGTGGACCGGGTGGTCGCGGCCGCGCGCGAGGCGTGGGACCTGGGCATCCCGGCGATCTGCCTCTTTCCCTACACCGACCCGGCCCTGAAGACCGCCGATTGCGCCGAAGCCTGGAACCCCGAGAACCTGTCGAACCGCGCCACCCGCGCCATCAAGGCAGCGGTGCCCGACATCGCGGTGATGACCGACGTCGCGCTCGACCCCTACAACATCGACGGCCATGACGGCTTCGTGGAGGACGGCGAGATCGTCAACGACCGCACCGTCGAGGCGCTGGTCAAGCAGACCCTGAGCCAGGCCCGCGCAGGCGCCGACATCATCGGGCCATCGGACATGATGGACGGGCGCATCGGTGCGATGCGCTCGGGCCTCGAGGCCGAGGGCTTCGACAAGGTCTGCATCCTGAGCTATGCGGCGAAATATGCCTCGGCTTTCTACGGGCCGTTCCGGGATGCCGTCGGCGCGTCCGGCGCGCTCAAGGGCGACAAGACCACCTACCAGATGAACCCCGCCAATCGCGACGAGGCGCTGCGACTGGTGGCGCGCGATCTTTCGGAAGGCGCTGACATGGTGATGGTCAAACCCGGCATGCCCTATCTCGATGTCTGCGCGGCGGTGAAGCAGGCCTTCGGTGCACCGACCTTCGCCTACCAGGTGTCGGGCGAATACGCGATGCTGGCAGGTGCCGCAGAGCGCGGCTGGCTGGATGGCGACCGGGTGATGCTGGAAAGCCTGATGGCGTTCCGTCGCGCCGGCTGCGACGGGATCCTGACCTATTTTGCCCCCGCTGCCGCGAAATTGCTCAATGGCTAGCGGTTTCACGCCGAAAAAACCCAATATCGGGTGACATTGCGACGCAGGGGCGGTAATTTGCGCGCCAACCGGCATCCAGACCGGGCGGGCCCAGGCCCATTCCCAGGCACGAGCAAAGAGCGGAACGCATGACACAGATTACCCGACGCGGCTTTACCCTGGCGCTTGGCGCCACGGGGCTGACAGCCGCCTGCAACAATGGCGTGGGCACCAACGGGGCCGCGGTGATCGACGCCCGGGTCGATGCGACCCTGGCGACGCTGTACGCCAACTACCCCGGCACGACGCAATTGCGCGACAAGTCGTCGGGCATCCTGGTGATGCCGCTGGTGACCGAAGCCGGGCTTGGCCTCGGCGGCGCATACGGGCGCGGCGCATTGCGCGTCGGTGGCGTGACTGTGGACTACTATTCGGTGACCAAGGCGTCGGGCGGCCTGCAGATCGGCGCGCAGCAATACGCACATGTGCTGTTCTTCATGACTCAGGAATCGCTGATGAACTTCCGTCGATCGCCGGGATGGTCGGCGGGCGCGAACGTGGAATACGCGATCCCGGAAGGCGGCGAGACGCTGGGGGCGGAAACCCTGACCTCGACCGCGCCCGTGATCGCGGTGATCTTCGGCCAGGCCGGTCTGCGCGTCGGCGCCACGCTCGAAGGCTCGAAATATTCCCGCATCATCCCCTGATCCGGCGGAGCGGGCCTTGCCCGCGCATCTCTGGCCTTCCGGGGCAAGGCCCCGGCAGGCGGTGCAAGAGGGCCCTGCCCTCTCTTGTCCGCCCAGGGGGGCGGACAATTCACGCCCGGCGTTTTTTTGGGAAAAGTGAAGCGGCTGCCTTGTATCTGATCGGCCGAAACAAGTACCAGCGTTCATCATTCCTTCATCTTGATGCGCGACATTTTTGGTGCATGGCAAAGTGGCGACCCGAGCCATGTGAAAGGTGAAGCCCCGTGCCGCCTGCCCCGACTGCCCGGAAGCGACGGGGGCCGCGGCGCGGGGTGGACGTCGCGATCGTCCGGCCGCGCCGGGGCTTCAACATCTCCGCGCGCGCGGCATCGCCGAAGAACGCGCGCGGCGTCCCGCTTCATCTTTCCAGAAAAACGCCCTTCTGGCGACCGACCGCCGCCAGAGCGGCGGCAGGTCAATGCGTCACGCGCGAGCCTCGCGGATCAATCGAAGGATATCCTGCGCGGCCTCGGGAATGTTCGTGCCCGGACCGAAGATTGCCTTCACCCCGGCGTCTTTCAGGAACGCGTAATCCTGCTGCGGGATGACGCCCCCGCAGATCACCAGGATATCGTCCGCATCCGCCGCTTTCAGGGCCTGGATCAGCTGAGGAGCCAGGGTTTTGTGGCCCGCCGCCTGGCTGGAGATGCCGATCACATGGACGTCATTGTCGATGGCGTCCTGCGCGGCCTCTTCGGGGGTCTGGAACAATGGCCCCACATCCACGTCGAAGCCGATATCGGCGAAGGCGGTGGCGATGACCTTGGCCCCCCGGTCGTGCCCGTCCTGCCCCATCTTGACCACCAGCATGCGCGGACGGCGGCCTTCGTCCTCGGCGAATTGCTCGACCGATTTCTGGATCGCGGCGAAGCCTTCGTCGCCTTCATAGGCAGCGCCATAGACACCGGCGAGGGTTTTCACTTCGGCGCGGTGACGTCCGAACACTTTCTCCATGGCCATCGAAATCTCTCCCACGCTGGCACGGGCACGCGCCGCCTCGACCGCGGCTTCAAGCAGGTTGCCGCCTTCGGACGCGCGGCGGCTCAGTTCCGCGAGGGCCGCGTCGCAGGCGGCCTGGTCGCGTGTCGCGCGGATCCGTTCGAGGGCCTTGATCTGGCCATCGCGCACCTTGGCGTTGTCGATATCGAGGATGTCGAGATCGTCCTCCTTGGCGAGACGGTACTTGTTGACCCCCACGATCACATCCTCGCCGCGGTCGATCTTGGCCTGGCGCTGGGCTGCGGCCTCTTCGATGCGCAGCTTCGGCATGCCGGTCTCTACCGCCTTGGTCATGCCGCCCATCTCGTCCACTTCCTCGATCATAGCCCAGGCCTTCTCGGCCAGATCATGGGTCAGTTTCTCAACGTAATAGGACCCCGCGAGCGGATCGACGACATTGGTCACGCCGGTCTCTTCCTGCAGGATCAGCTGCGTGTTGCGCGCGATCCGGGCCGAGAAATCGGTGGGCAGGGCCATCGCCTCGTCAAGCGCATTGGTGTGCAGCGACTGGGTGCCGCCCAAGACCGCCGACATCGCCTCGTAGGCGGTGCGGATGACGTTGTTGTAGGGGTCCTGTTCGGCCAGGCTGACCCCGCTGGTCTGGCAATGCGTCCGCAGCATCTTGGAGCGCGGATCCTGCGCCCCGAGGTCGGTCATGATCCGGTGCCAGAGCATGCGCGCCGCGCGCAGTTTCGCGGCCTCCATGAAGAAGTTCTTGCCGATGGCGAAGAAAAACGACAGACGCCCGGCGAACTTGTCGATATCCATGCCGCGCGCCATCGCGGTCTTCACGTACTCCTTGCCGTCGGCCAGGGTGAAGGCCAGCTCCTGCACCAGGTTCGCCCCCGCCTCCTGCATGTGATAGCCCGAGATCGAGATCGAGTTGAATTTTGGCATCTCCGCCGAAGTGTATTCGATGATGTCCGCGATGATCCGCATCGACGGTTCCGGCGGGTAGATATAGGTGTTGCGCACCATGAACTCTTTCAGGATGTCGTTCTGGATGGTGCCCGACAGCAGCGCCTTGTCGTGACCCTGCTCTTCGCCGGTGACGATGAAGCTGGCCAGTACCGGGATCACCGCGCCGTTCATGGTCATCGAGACCGACACCTTGTCGAGCGGGATGCCGTCGAACAGGATCTTCATGTCCTCGATCGAGTCGATGGCGACACCGGCCTTGCCGACATCGCCGGTCACCCGCGCATGATCGCTGTCATAGCCGCGATGGGTGGCCAGATCGAAAGCCACCGACACGCCCTGCTGCCCGGCATCGAGGGCGCGGCGATAGAATCGGTTCGATTCCTCGGCGGTGGAAAAGCCCGCATATTGCCGGATCGTCCAGGGGCGGCCCGCATACATCGTCGCCTTCACGCCCCGGGTGAACGGGGCAAACCCCGGGACCGAACCCATATGCGGCAGGTCGCGCACGTCCTCTTCGGTGTAGAGCGGCTTGATGTCGATGCCTTCCAGCGTCTCCCAGGTGAGGCTGTCGACGCTCTTGCCCTTAAGCTCCTTCTCAGCCAGTGCCCGCCAATCGTTGGTCGTCGGTGTCATCGCTTTGTCCTCTTGTTTGCGTCGCCGGCGGTCGGTTCTGTGCCGATCCTGCCCGGTCGGGCGCGTCCTCGTAGCGCGCAAGGCCCATGGCCCCGGCACGCAGCCAGTAAATGTCGTCCTGATAGGTTTCGCGCAGCATCGCGGCGTGTTCGGGCAGGAACGGCATCCAGCGCCCCTCGCCCTGGCCCAGCGACAGCGCCAGTTCGCCCCGCGCCTCGAGCACCTGGCGCAACGTCGCCATGTCGGGCGAGCGGTTTATCCACAGCCCGTCGGCGTCGCGCGGCGCCTTGGGCGTGTCCGCCATCGCCGCCAGCAACCGGTCGGGCTGGGTCGCGAAACGTTCGAACGGGGTGACGGTGATCCGGGTGTCGGGCAGCGCCGAGGCCACGTCCTCGATCACGCCGCGCCAGCCGCGCGCGGTCTGGGCAACGTGGATCAGCCCGTCGGGCCGGGGCAGCGGCATGCCGCGCGGCAGCGAATAGGCCAGCGCCGACGCCCAGTAGAGATCGAGCGAGCGGATCTGCAGATGCGCCCGCGCCACCGGCCCGAAGGCCGCGCGGTAGCGCGCCAGCCGTTCGCCGATATCGGGGTAGAGTTCGCCCTTGGCGATGTTGCGGCGCGCCGTGCCGATCATGTTCTCGTCCGAGATCACCAGCCGCGCCAGCCCGCGATCCGCCGCCCGGCGCAGCGCCAGTTGCACCCGCCCCCGGTCGCGATCCTGTGCCTCGCGCGTATCGATGCGGTGAAACAGCCCCTTGCGCGTACGGCACGGCCCCCAGAAGCCCGTCCCCCCGGCCAGCAGGTCGTCCGCGACCGCGCGCATGTAGCGCTGGAAGCTTGTCGAGGCGCTGCGATGCGCCCCGAGATGCAGAATAATGTCCATCGCCCGCGCCGCTCCTTCTCGCGTCAGTCACGCGCGACGATACGCCACGAAGGGTTGTCAGCAGCTTAACCGCCATTTTTTCCCCTGCCGCGACAGAGTGGCCCTTAGAAACCCGGAGAAATGCGCATATATCACAGAACATGAAACATATCCTTGCCGCGCTTTGCCTTGCCACGCTGTTGCCTGCCCTGCCCCTTGCCGCCGCCGATGGCGGTGCCGAGGAAGCGCCGGGCCTGATCCGGAGCGCGGAGGGCGAAAACCTCGAGGACTTCCTCTGGCTGAAGCGCCCCGTGGTGGTTTTTGCCGACAATCCGGCCGATCCGCGATACGTCCAGCAGATGCAGTTCATCCTCGAGCGGATGGACGCGCTCGAGGATCGCGACGTGGTGGTGCTGACGGACACCGATCCGTCGCTGAAAACCGATATCCGCCTGGAATTGCGGCCCAGGGGTTTCATGCTGGTGGTCATCGACAAGGATGGCACGCGGGTGCTGCGCAAGCCGTTCCCCTGGGACGTGCGGGAACTGTCGCGCTCGATCGACAAGCTGCCCTCGCGCCAGCAGGAAATCCGCGACCGGCAAGGCACCCTGCGGGACTGACCCCCGGGGCACCGGACAGGCGGGGCGTGGGCAGGCGCGGCCGAGGCGCGGGGTTCCTGCATTTCAATCGCTCCGATCCCGGCGACCGGCCAGACCGACAGCGTCGCCGCTGCGCCGGGCACCGCGATGCCCGCGCAACAGCCGCGCATGGTAAGGCCCGGGTCGGCTGTCACCTCATTCGAACTCCATGATCACGTCGTCCACCGCGAGGCTGTCGCCCGCCGCGGCATTGATCTTGGTGACGACGCCCTTGCGCTCGGCGCGCAGGATGTTCTCCATCTTCATCGCCTCGACGGTGCACAGCACCTGGCCTTCCTGTATCTCGTCGCCTTCCGCGACGGCCACTGACACGATGAGGCCCGGCATCGGGCAAAGCAGCAGCTTGGAGGTGTCCGGGGCCTCTTTCACCGGCATCAGGCGCGCCAGTTCGGCCTGTCGGGGCGAACGGACATGCACCTTGAGGTCGGCACCGCGGCTGCGGATGCGGAACCCGCCCGAGATCTTGCCGACCTTCAGCACCAGGTTTTCGCCATCGATATTCATCCGCGCAAGGTGGTCGCCCGGGGTCCAGTCTCCGTTCACGCGATGCGTGTCGCCATCGGCGAACCGGACCGTGGCCCCCTCGTGATCCGCCCGAATATCGACATCGAAATCAACGCCTTGCAGCGCGACGTTCCAGTTGTTTCCAACCTTTCGTTCGTGATTGTCGAGTCGACCTGACACCCGCGAGCGGCGGATTTCCACGACGCGGTTCATCGCCGCCGTTGCCGCCGCGATCCGGCGCAGGGCGGTATCGTCCAGCGTCACGCCCTCGAACCCTTCGGGATACTCTTCCTCGATGAACGCCGTGGTGATGTCGCCCGAGACGAACTTGTCATGATCCATCACCGCCGACAGGAACGGCAGGTTGTGACCGATGCCTTCGACCTCGAAGGTATCGAGCGCGGTGCGCATGGTCTCGATCGCGGTCGCGCGATCCTTGCCCCAGGTGCAGAGCTTGGCGATCATCGGGTCATAGAACATCGAGATCTCGCCGCCCTCGTAGACGCCGGTGTCATTGCGCACGATGCCGTCGCCCAGTGCGCCCTCGACCGGCGGGCGGTAACGGGTCAGCCGCCCGATGGAGGGCAGGAAGCCGCGATACGGGTCTTCGGCATACAGCCGGCTTTCCATCGCCCAGCCGTTGATCGGCACGTCGGCCTGGGTCATCGCCAGCTTTTCGCCGTAAGCCACGCGGATCATCTGCTCGACAAGATCGACGCCGGTGATCAGTTCCGTCACCGGGTGTTCCACCTGCAGGCGGGTGTTCATCTCGAGGAAAAAGAAGTTGCGGTCGCCATCCACGATGAACTCGACCGTCCCCGCCGAGGTGTAACCCACCGCCTGCGCCAGCGCGCAGGACTGTTCGCCCATGGCCTTGCGGGTTTCGGCATCGAGGAACGGCGACGGGGCCTCTTCGATGACCTTCTGGTTGCGGCGCTGGATCGAACATTCGCGTTCGTTGAGGTAGATGCAGTTGCCGTGCTTGTCGGCCAGAACCTGGATCTCGATGTGGCGCGGCTGGGTGACGAACTTCTCGATGAAGATGCGGTCATCGCCAAACGAGGCCGCGGCCTCGTTCTTGGAGGACTGGAAGCCCTCGCGCGCCTCGGCGTCGTTCCAGGCAATCCGCATGCCCTTGCCGCCGCCGCCCGCGCTGGCCTTGATCATCACCGGATAGCCGATGTCGTTCGAGATCTTCACCGCCTCATCGGCATCGCCGATCAGCCCCATGTAGCCGGGCACGGTGTTCACGTTTGCCTGCTTGGCCAGCTTTTTCGAGGTGATCTTGTCGCCCATCGCCTCGATGGCCTTCTTCGGGGGCCCGATGAACGCCACCCCTTCCTTTTCAAGCGCATCGGCGAATTTCGGGTTCTCGGACAGAAAGCCGTATCCCGGGTGCACGGCCTCGGCGCCGGTCTGGCGGATCGCGTCCATGATCTTGTCGATCACGATATAGGACTGGTTCGCGGCGGAGGGGCCGATATGGACAGCCTCGTCGGCCATTTCCACATGCAGCGCATTCCTGTCCGCGTCGGAATAGACCGCGACCGTCTTGATGCCCATGGCCCGGGCGGACTTGATGACCCGGCAGGCGATCTCGCCGCGATTGGCGATCAGGATCTTTTTGAACATGGCTGTCCCTTTCAGCTGTCCCCGCGAGGCAGAGCCCCGCCGGCAGGTGTCCCACGAAAAAGACCACCCGGGCGGTCTGCCCGAGTGGTCCTGAAATTGGTGTCTGTCGGACGGCGCGATGCCGCCCGGAAGGTCAGATCAGCAGCGTTCCGGATAGGTCCGGCAATAGGCGACGTTGCCCGCCGCGCCGACAACCGCACCGGTCGTGACATCGCCGTCCACCGCGGCCGCGGTGCCCGCACCGACGGCACCGCCGATAAGAGCCTGTTCGCCCAGTGTGTCGCCGCAAGCGGCAAGGCCGGTAAGTGCCAGAACGGCCGTGATCTTTGCAAGATTGCGCATGCGAGATGCTCCCTCTGATGTCGTTGTTTTATGGCTCCGTACAGAACGCACAGAGTTTTGGCCGGGTTCCAGCAAAAGGCGCAGAACGGCGCGAATTCGGCGGAATTCCGCAGACATGCGCCACGCCCACCGGGCGCATGCGGTGAACCAACCGGCGGGAAAAGACCGGGCGGCCAGCTCGGGGATGTGCTGGCACGCCCGGTAAGGGAAGGGTTACGGTGTAGGTTCGACGCGCAAGACCGCCGTACCGGGTGCGACCCCATTGGGGACGTGCACAGGCTGCCATTCCCGACGATATCTGCAACCCGCGCGTCGCCGGTGCGGCGCATATCGGCCTTTTCCCGCCAAGAGTGTATGTCTCTCGGCAACTTCATGCCCAGAGTGTCCCGTCGATGGCCTCGGGAAAGGCCGCGCGGGCGGCGTTTTCGTCGATGACCAGGCGCGCTTCGTAATCGGTGGGGTCGAACGGGTCGTCGAAGGGCAGCACTTCCCGCCCAAAAAGCCAGGACAGCCGCCCGGCATCGAGATTGCCGCGCTCGAACGGCTCGGTGCCAAAGGCATCCCACAGTGCCGCCATGAACCACAGATCGGCGCGCCGGTCAGGCGCACGGCGGTCGGCAAAGCGGTCGCGCCGGGTGATCGGCGTGGCCCCCTTGGGGTTCGCGCGTCGCAGGGTGAACTGGTAGTCGGTGCCGGGCAGACGCCCGGGAAAACCGCGGTGCTTGATCATCGGCCCACCTCCGCCAAGGCGAAGGGCCGCGTGGGGCCGGGGGTCGGGACGGCCCCGGAAGGCCGCCCCGCAGTACGATTACTTGTACTTGCCGGTGTAGACCGGCTCCATCGAGATCGGCTCGGGCTCAACGATGATGAACTCTTCCGTCGTGGACTGCTGACCGCATGCGGCCAGAGTGGTAACGAAGCCGAAAAGGGCGAGAAGCTTGATGCTCTTGGACATTCCTGTCTCCTGTTGACGTGTAACGGGCGAAACGCTGCCTCAGCCATCGGCCCGCATCTAGAGGACGTATCGATCACTTGGGTGTGACCGACGGCCAGCATAGACGAAATGGGTTGGCAAATACACGCCACGCTGGCAACCGTCGCCACTTGTGGTGCGAAAGCCGCAAACCGGTCGGCAACGCCCTCAATTGAAACAACATATTGTAGAGACATCAAAAAGCCTCCCAGATACAGCGGCCCTGATCGACGCGGTATGCCTCGAAAACCTGCACGATATCCGGACGCGAGACACCGAACTCGGTGGGGGCCGCGGCGATCGAGATGACAATCCGCGCGGGATCGGCATGCTCTGCCGTGATCGCGGGCAGGGCCACCTGATCGCACAGATAGTCCATGTCCGCCGCCAGCACCTCGAGCGCCGCGGTCGCCTCCACGATCTCGTCGGCGACAAAGCGGAAGCGGACAAGGGCGCCCTGCCCGTCCCGCTCCTCGATCCGGAATTCCTGAAAATCGGCCACGATCCCCGACGGCAGCGCGATGGGCGCGTCCAGCATCGCGACGGTGCCCGCCCCGGCTGTCAGGGGCGCGCCCGGACCAGCGGCGGCAAAGATCAGGACGGCGAAAGCGAAACGACAGCCCCGGCCCCGTTTCCGGGCTCCTCCCGCCGGGGCTGTCCTGGTGCGGGTCGTGCCCGCGTCTCGTGCGCCGCGCATGGTCTCGGCAAGCATCGGATCACCCGGAACAAGGCGGGAATCGTCGCTGCCTGGTCGCCCCCGGCATTCGCGCGGAGATTGACCAAAGCCCGCGGCCTCGGCAAGCCCATACAGAGCGGATCTGGCATGCATTCTGGGCATATCGTCCCTCGTTTTCCCCCGACGCGGTCGACGGCTGCGCCAAATCGGCGAACCCGGCGCGCACGACCTCAGAGCGGGATGTTGTCGTGCTTCTTCCAGGGGTTCTGCAGCGTCTTGTTCCGCAGCGACGCAAAGGCGCGGCTGACCCTGCGGCGGGTCGAATGCGGCTGGATCACCTCGTCGATGAAGCCGCGTTCGGCGGCCACGAAGGGATTGGCAAAACGGTCCTCGTAGCTGGCGGTATGGGCGGCGATCTTGTCGCCATCGCCAAGGTCGGCGCGGTGGATGATCTCGGTCGCGCCCTTGGCCCCCATCACCGCGATTTCGGCGGTCGGCCAGGCATAGTTGAAATCGCCGCGCAGGTGCTTGGAGGCCATGACGTCATAGGCGCCGCCGTAGGCCTTGCGGGTGATCACCGTGACCTTAGGCACCGTCGCCTCGCCATAGGCGAATAGCAGTTTCGCACCGTGCTTGATCACGCCGCCCAGTTCCTGACTGGTCCCCGGCAGAAAGCCCGGCACGTCGACCAGCGTCAGGATCGGGATCTCGAAGGCATCGCAGAACCGCACGAACCGCGCGGCCTTGCGCGAGCTGTCGATATCGAGGCACCCGGCCAGCACCATCGGCTGGTTCGCCACCACGCCGACGGTCTGCCCTTCGAGGCGGATGAAGCCGGTGATGATGTTCTTGGCGAATTCTTCCTGGATCTCGTAGAAATCGCCCTCGTCCGCCAGTTTCAGGATGAGTTCCTTCATGTCATAGGGCGCGTTGGCGTTCTCGGGCACCAGCGTGTCGAGCGACATCTCGATGCGGCCCGGCTCATCGAAGAAGGGCCGCACCGGCGGCTTCTGGCGGTTGTTGAGCGGCAGGAAATCGACCAGACGGCGCACTTCGGCCAGCGCCTCGACGTCATTCTCGAAGGCGCCATCGGCGACCGAGGACTTGCGCGTATGGGTCGAGGCCCCGCCCAGTTCCTCGGCGGTGACGACCTCGTTGGTGACGGTCTTGACCACGTCGGGGCCGGTGACGAACATGTAGGAGCTGTCTTTCACCATGAAGATGAAATCCGTCATGGCGGGCGAATAGACAGCGCCCCCGGCGCAGGGGCCCATGATGACGCTGATCTGCGGGATCACGCCCGAGGCCATGATGTTGCGCTGGAACACCTCGGCATAGCCCGCGAGCGATGCCACGCCTTCCTGGATGCGCGCGCCGCCGGAATCGTTGAGGCCGATTACCGGTGCGCCGTTCTGCATCGCCATATCCATGATCTTGCAGATCTTCTGGGCGTGGGTTTCCGACAACGAGCCGCCGAAGACGGTGAAATCCTGGCTGAACACATAGACCATGCGGCCGTTGATGGTGCCCCAGCCGGTCACCACGCCATCACCGTAGGGACGCTGGTTCTCCATCCCGAAATCGGTGCAGCGATGGCTGACGAACATGTCGAACTCTTCGAAAGAGCCATCGTCGAGCAGCAGGTCGATGCGTTCGCGCGCTGTCAGCTTGCCCTTGGCGTGCTGCGCGTCGATGCGTTTTTCGCCGCCACCCTGACGCGCCTCTGCGCGCCGGGTCTCGAGTACCTGAAGAATGTCTTTCATCGCCCGCTCCCTTGTCTCGTCCCTACGGCTTTGCCAAATCGCCGCGCGGGCGACAAGAAAAATTCGGCAAATTTGCAAATTTTGGAAAATACCTGCGACGCTAAGTGAATAACCGCAAATCTTCCCGCAAGACCGGGCTTTTCATGACCGACCGGTCGGGTGTGATGGACTTCGCGCGGCCTCGCGCCTAGACCGGATACCATGACCCAGCCGCATCACATAAGGTTTCTCGACCGCTCCACGCCGCCGCATATCGCGACGCTGATCCTGCTGGCGGGCGTCTCGGCGCTGGTGATGAACATCTTCCTGCCCAGCCTGCCGAAGATGACGGAGTTTTTCGATACCGAGTACCGGCTGATCCAGCTGTCGGTGGCGGTCTATCTTGCGGTCAACGCGGTGCTGCAGATCATCGTCGGGCCGGTGTCGGACAAGATCGGGCGGCGACCGGTCATTCTTGGCGGTGTCTCGATCTTCTGCCTCGCCACCCTGGGCTGCGTGCTGTCCACCAATATCTGGGTGTTCCTGGCCTTCCGCATGATGCAGGCCGTGATCGTCACCGCCATGGTGCTGAGCCGGGCCGTGGTGCGCGACATGGTGCCACAGGACCGGGCCGCCTCGATGATCGGCTACGTCACCATGGGCATGGCCGTGGTGCCGATGATCGGCCCGGCGATCGGCGGGGTGCTGGACGAGATGTTCGGCTGGCAGGCGAATTTCTGGCTGCTTCTGATCCTCGGACTGGCGCTGCTCTGGCTGACCTGGCGCGATCTCGGCGAAACCTCGACGCCGTCCGGCCTGACATTGTCGCAGCAGTTCCGCACCTATCCCGAGCTGCTGACATCGCCGCGTTTCTGGGGCTACGCGATGGCGGCGGGCATGTCCTCGGGGGCGTTCTTTGCCTATCTCGGCGGCGCGCCCTTCGTCGGCTCCGAGGTGTTCGGCCTCTCGCCCGCGATCCTGGGTATCTATTTCGGCGTGCCGGCGGTCGGATATTTCATGGGCAACTACGTCTCGGGACGGTTTTCGCAGGATGTCGGCGTCAACCGCATGGTGCTGGTGGGCGCGCTGATCAACGGCGCGGGCATCGTCGCCTCGATGGCCATCTTCGCCGCGGGCGCAGGCTCGGCGCTGTCGTTTTTCGGCTTCATGTGCTTTGTCGGCGTGGGCAACGGCATGACCATTCCCAATGCCACCGCGGGCGCGCTGTCGGTGCGTCCGCACCTGGCCGGTACGGCTTCGGGCCTGTCCGGTGCCATCATGATCGGGCTCGGGGCGGCACTCTCGGCGCTGGCGGGCCTGCTGTTGCAGCCCGGCACCGGGCCATGGCCGCTGTTGTGGCTGCAACTGGGCACCGCGTGCCTCGGGGTGGCGTCGATCGTGCTGGTGATCCGCCGCGAACGCCACCTCAAGAGGCTGGACCCGGCCTGAGCTTTTTGCAAACTTGCAGCCGACGAACTGCAAAGGCGCAAATCGGATGGCCCAACAAAAACTCTATGCCGGTGCCAAGCTGCGCGAACTGCGGCAGCGGGTCAGCCTGACGCAAAAGGACTTTGCCGCCAAGCTGGGCGTGTCGCTGCCTTATCTGAACCAGATGGAGAACAACAATCGCCCGGTCTCGACCACGGTGATGCTGGCGCTGGCGCAGGAGTTCGGCTTTGACGTGACCGAGCTTGGCCAGGGCGATGCGGAGCGGCTGATCACCGACATGCGCGAGGCGCTGGCCGATCCGGTCTTTTCGGACACCGCCCCCCTGGCCGACCTGCGGCTGACCGCGTCGAACGCGCCGTCGCTGGCGCGCGCGTTTCTGGAATTGCACCGCGCCTACCGCCAGACCCACGAAAGGCTGGCATCTCTGGATGAGGCGCTGGGGCGGGAAGGCGCGCAACTGGCCCCGTCGCCGTGGGAAGAGGTGCGCGACTTCTTCCATTACTGCGACAACTATATCGACGCGGTGGACCGTGCCGCCGAGTCGGTTTCGAAGGTCGTGACGGCGGGGGAAAATCCGCGCCGCGCGCTGGTCCGGCATCTGGCCGGTATCGGCATCGAGACACGTTTCCTGCGCGATGCGCCGTTGCGGCATTTCGAACCCGAGGCAGGCAGGTTGACCATCTCGGCGCTGGCGCCGCCCGAAACCCAGACCTTCCAGCTGTTTTTGCAGGTGGCGCTGGTCCAGCATGACCGGCTGCTGGAAGCGACGCTTGATCTTGCGCGGTTCCAGTCCGACAGCGCCCGCGCCATCGCCAAGATCGGGCTGGCGAATTATTTCGCCGGGGCCGCCCTGATGCCCTACCGCGCCTTCCTCGAGGCGGCGCAGGAGGTGCGGCACGATCTGGAACTGCTGTCGGCGCGCTTCCATGCCTCGGTCGAGCAGATCGCGCACCGTCTGTCGACGATGCAGCGCCCCGGGGCCAAGGGCATCCCGTTCTTTTTCGTGCGCGTCGATCAGGCGGGCACGATCACCAAGCGCCATTCCGCCACACGCCTGCAATTCGCGCGGTTCGGCGGGGCCTGCCCGCTCTGGAACGTGCACCGCGCCTTCGAGACGCCGGGCCGGTTCCTGCGCCAATTGGCCGAGACGCCGGACGGGGTGCGTTACATCAGCCTTGCGCGGGACGTGTCGAAACCGGGCGGCCATTTCGGCGCGCCGGTGCGGCGCTACGCCATCGCACTGGGCTGCGAGGTGACGCACGCGGACGCGCTGGTCTATGCCGACGGTCTGGATGTCAACCGCGCCGATGCGTTCGAACCGATCGGGATTTCCTGCCGCATCTGCGAGCGCAAGATGTGCCACCAGCGTTCGGTGCCGCCGCTGGAACGCACGCTGTCGATCTCGCCGCACCGGCGCGGGGTGCTGCCCTACGAGGTGGAGTGAGGCGGATGGTGGCGATCGTGTTCTGTGCCTTTGGCACCGGACAC